>CAZWAK010000252.1:0-8369 GCA_964631865.1 uncultured Heliobacteriaceae bacterium
TGTCGTTGGCCATCGCTTGAAATGCCCAGCGAATCGCGCCTGTTTTCAAATCAAACGCGAGGACTGCATCCGCGTTGCCCGTCGGCGCGTCGGTGTACGAGTTGCCTGTGCCGACGTACAGCACGCCGCGTTTGGCATCCACCGTCGGCGCAGACCAGATCGCAGCGCCCGCCGGGCCGTACAACTGCGTGCCAGCGGAATTCTTTTTGTACGGCTTTGGCTCTTCCGGAATCGCGTGCGACTTCCAAATCAATTTGCCGGTGTAGGCATCAAGTGCCGCGATGCTGCCGCGAAACTTGCAGCATTCGTATTTGTCAGGGCGCGAGATGAGTTCTTCAAGCGAAGAGATTGGCACATACAAACGATCCCGATACAACACGGGCGAACCCGTGATGACTGCGGCTGGATGATTGTCCAGTTTGATCTTCCAGAGTTCCTGCCCCGTCTCGGCGTCAACGGCATAGACCGTTGCTTGTTGGTCGCCGAAGTAAGTGGCGAACTTTGCTTTTGCGCCCGCCGGCAGCGCGCCGACCGACACTGCCGTGCGCACCGAAGCCCGCGCGCGGATCGCCCAATAGGTGCAGCCGGTTTGCGCGTTCAAGTTGATGACTTGCCCGGAATCCGTCGTCACATACAACCGATTGCCGACGACCGTTGGTTGCCCCATCGTTATCGTGCTGGGGTACGCAAACGCCCATTTGACCTTGAGGCGCGGCACGTCTTCCGCTTTCAAGCCGGGTTTGGATTGAAAGCGCGTGTTGTCGAAATCGTTGCCCCAACCGCTCCAACTCGGCGCTTTCAAATTGATCGCGCCGCCCGGCGTGGCGCAGCGATTGGCGAGTTGCGTCGGATCAATGACGCCGCTCGGTTCTTTGCCCGTGAGGTGGACAGCGAGCGTGCGGATCTCCAATTCACTCAAGCCGCTTGCTTGCGTTTGCATAGAGCCGGTTGTCAAAGCCGTGATGATTTCATCGGGCGCGCGCCGTGCCAACGCCGATTTCGGTGGCGTGCGACCTTGCGCGTTGTCGTGGCACATCGCGCAACGTTGTTCATACAGCTTCGCGCCATCGGGCGGCGCACTTTTGCCCGTTGGTTCTTGTGCGGAAGAGCGGAAGGCTCCGGCCAGAATGACAGTTAGCAGAAAGAGACTGATGAGTAGATATTTTGTTGATGATAGGGATTGCATGTCGAGTTTTTTGTACAGGATTTGCGGTTTGCGAGGCGGCATCGTAGCAAGCCTCTCCTGCGCTTTTCATCTGCGCACAGCGACCATTCGGAGCGTGGTTAGCCCGCTGTCAGTGTTCGTTAGGAAGCCTGCAAACCGAGGGGAGTCTACTATACTGACCGAGCGGTCAGCAAGACGATGTCATTGGATTGCAACAGGAGTTCTGGACAGGGAAGAGCATCGCTCTGTGCGTTGGCGTTGCGGCTTGCGCGCGATTACGCCGCATCGCGTCCGCGCAGCATATTCTTCAATTGCGCTTCGCCTTCCGCGATTCGAAAATGTAAGTTAGGATCAGGCAGCGGCTGCGCTTTGACGAACGCATAAATATTCGCGGCATATTCGTGCTCGCCCAATCGCAAGCGCAGTTCCGCCGCATTGACCAACGCTTCGCACGCCAGCATTTCGCCTGGATAGGCGAGGGCGAGCTTTTCGTATTCGCTGGCGGCTTCGCGCGGCATCTCTCGCGCGGCCAGATGCTGGCACAGCAACATCCAATCGCGCAGTGGCAGCCGCAGCGGCGGTTCATCGGCCTGATAGGTTTCCAGCACGGCGCTGTACGCCTGCAACGCTTCGTTCGGTTTGTTCTTTTGGAGCAGCAACCGAATCAAGCGCACATACGTGGCGATTTCGGATTGGCGTTGCCTGATTTCGCCGTAGATTTTGGCTAAGGCCAGACAGGCTTTTTCATCATTGGGCACGGCTTCCAATCGTTGTTTGAGCTTGCGAATCGCCTCGTCGTGTTCGCCTTCTTCCATGTGCGCGACGGCTTCGTGAATGGCATTGCCCGTGCCGAAGCTCGAAGCGCGTTTCACGTTGGTCGGTGCGAGGCGTTTCCCGACGCCCGTGTAATGCACGACGGCTCCGACCACTGCGCCAAAAAAGAAGCCGCCAACATGCGCCCAAAACGCCACGCCGCCGGAATCACTCGTCGAAGTCGTGAACGTATCTTTCAACTCCAACGCAATCCACAACGGCAGCATCACGTAGGCAGGCGCTTTGAACGTGCCGGCTTTGAAAATGACGAAGTAGAAAAATTTGATGCGCGCCTTGAAATACCGCACCAGAAATGCGCCCATCAACCCTGCAATCGCGCCCGACGCCCCGACCAAATAAATTTTGCTGTCGGGCGAAGTAAATGCATGCGTGGCCGTCGCGGCGACTCCGGCGGTCAAATAAAACAGCGAATAAAACGCGCGTCCCCAGGCATCTTCCATTGCAATCCCGGCCAGAAACAAAAACAACATGTTGCCGAGAATGTGCAGAAAGCCGCCGTGCAAAAACATACAACTGAAATAATTCAGCACATCTCCTTTGTGATAGGCGGGCACGAAGCCGTATTTATAGCCGTAAAATTCATCGAACGCCGCCACAAACGCTGCGCTCAACCGTTGACTCTCCGACTCCAACACCGCTTTGTCATCGAGCGCGACCATCGGATTGTCGCTCGGTTTGCCTTCGATCAACTTCATCAACTTTTCCTGCTCGATGTAGCTTTGAATGCCTTCGATTTCCAACTCCGCCACGCGCGCCAACCGATCTCTGGCGGACGCGCTCAAACTCACATCCGGGTGCGCATCGGTAAATTCGATGAGCGATTTCAACGCCAGACTTTTGCGCGCATTTTGCTGCGTGCCGACGGTTTCGGTGAAGACAAAGACGAGGATATTGAACGCGATCAGCGCGAGAGTGATGACAGGCAAACGTTTCGTGACCTGGCGGTCATGCCCGATGGGGATTAGCAACATAAGGCAGTAGTCATTCGATTGTGAGGTCGGGTTCGGTTCGGGAGTTGGGCTGCAGGGACGCGCGTAGCTTATGGATTTATGCGCGTCGGCGCAAGCAGAAAATTGTGACAGGCGAAAGGGTGAGGCGCTGTGAAGTCATAGCTCCTACGATCTGAAAGGGCAGCATATCCTGCTCTTTTGGGATCATCTATCTAAGAGACATTAGGTAACAGTCCCCCAGTTCTCCACCAATAAACCGGGAACCCGATTAAACTCCCGCACATTCGCCGTGACCATCGTGAACCCATAAGCTACGCATGTGGCTGCCAGCCATAAATCATGCGGGCCAATCATCTGTCCCGCTGCCGCAAGCTCAGCCCAGAGTTGCGCATGGGCACGGGCCGTTGTCAGGTCTACGGGAAACAGCGGGAAACGGGTCAGGATCGCCTCGACAAACGCTGCACGTCTGGCTCGTATATCAGGCTGAATGGCACGATGAACCCCGTGGAGCAGTTCGCTGGCCGTAATCACCGAGAGAAAAAATTCTTCCTCGGCCCGCTGTGCCACATGGGACTCAAGATCAAGTTTGCCGCGTTCCGCCGCAATCAAAATGCTCGCGTCAATTAAGACTGCCATGGATCGTGAACCTCCCTTTGCGCGAGTTCTTTCTGTGCAGCAGTCAGGTCGTCAGCCAATTGCGCGCCATCCGCGACCGAGAGAGAAGGGAGTGCGGCACACAGCGCGGGAAGTTCGGCCAGCTTTTTCCCAGTGGGCAGGGGACGTAGCTCCGCAATGGGTTTATTGCCCTGCACGAGAACAAAACTCTCCCCTCGGTTCGCAACACGATTGAGGTAATCCGCGAAATGGCGGGCAATTTCAGTAACGGTCAGTGTCTCTGGCATCAGCGCTTCTCCTTGTGAAAATGTAAATCTCATCTCAAGTTTGCAGGAATGTATGATGCCCCGCAAGGGCTTGCGAAAGGAAGTTGGTCGTATGCCGAAGCAAAAGGGTCGCAAAAACGGAACGCCGCAGAATGGCACCCATCTGGAAGAATTGAAGCGTTGGTATGATTCGCTGCCAGAGAAAGAAAAAGAATAAGTCGTGGAGAAGTTTTCGTTTGAGGAATTGAACTACATCGTTGCTTCGCACTGGGCGGAGGATCATCAGGCGAAAGCAACGCAAGCATGAAATATGCGACAGCGCTGTATGACACCAACATCTACATCAGCAATCCGCACATCACGCGCGAACATCCCGCCGATTGGTTCTCTTCCGTTTAAGTAGCTTCGATTTCTTTAAGTGTTTTGCCGTTTTTGTCTTTCCAAACCAAAAGACCATTGACATGTCCACCGTGTACAACCGCGCCACCAGCACTTGGGCTGGAAAATTCGACGTCTCTCGTAAAAACCAAATGATCCCCTTCAATAGCAAGCGTCCCTTCATCTTTTAGTCGTTGACGCATATTGAGTGCCCACGGCCATTTTTGAGCAGATGGGCGCTCATATAGAACAGCCTGCGAGCCTTTGAGCACAACAAAGCCGTTTGGCGTTTGGTATGCACTTGCTTTCAGTCCTTTGGTTTCGCAAGTGAGAGGCTCAGGCTTTTTTTCACCCTTAGATATTGAAATCGTCGGCACGAGAATTTCTACACCAAGCACGGGGAGCAATTGATGAATTTTCTCGAGGAAAATTTCCATGTCTTCTCGATCAGATTCCGGTAGACGCGCTCCACTTCCCTGTCCGTTCTTAACGATGGATCGCCCTGTTTCTCTCGCTTGGTCAATGAGACGCCCTTCTAAATGTTTAATGTGTGCTTTGGTTAAGTTGTCGTCTTTGCTTGTAAAAAAAACGATATGATTCCAAAAGTCTTTGTCTAAATGATTCTTGACACGCTCCCTAATAGATTCCGCCTCGCCAATATAAACAGCGGTCTTCCCAGAGTCTTGATCAAGCCCCGTCAACAAATACACACCGGAGTTTAGAGATTCTTCGCGAGCAAGAATATTATCGAACTCACTCCGCGGGCCAGCTACCGCCTTTCCGTTCCAGTTCGATAATTCGGCGGTTCTTAGCCGTTTTGCATCACCATGAACCAGGAAGATTTTGATTGTCGCACTTGGCATATTTCAAGAACCTGCTTCCACACTCACCGCGCCAACACCACGCGCAAGAAATCCTCAATCTCGCTCGTCAGCAACACCTCGCTGATCTTTTCCCCGCTCATCAACCGTTGATGTAGCACGTACACTTTCTCCAGCGACAAATCATCCATCGGCGAGAGAAACGCATAGTCCTTCGACAGGTTTTCGAGTTCGCCGCTGAGAATGCCGACGCCGTTGTTGCGCAGGCGATCCAGGACTTGTTGGATGTTCGGATGCGCGATTTGGGCGGCGGATTTGGCGGTGTAAAACGACGCGGCGTCCAACTCTTTGATTTGCGAGCGAAGCTTTTCGATGAACTGTTTGGCTTTGGCTCCGGTCGCGCCGAACGTGCATTCCTGGTTGAAGAACGCATCGCTCAGGCTGAGCAAATGCTCTTGCGGCGCGGCGGAATAAATCGCTGCGGTGTCGGAGTCGTCGCGCAGCAGAAATTCAAAATCCGCGAAGACGAAACATTTGATGCCGAGTTGCAGGACGAGGCTGACCATTTGGCTGAGCGAACGTTTGTGGCCGACGGCGATGACGGAGATGTTTTGCTCTTCGAGCTGGCCGGGAAATAATTCTTCGGCGACGGCTTTCAGAATGTAATCGTGATAGCCAGCGCAGACGATGACCTTGTCGGCAAAGAACAATTCGTTCTGTTTTTCAAACAGCAGCAGCGGCCTGAATTCACGGTAGTTGACGCTCGTCGCTTGCGTTGCGCCGCCGTCTTTGCGAATGCGGACAACGTGTAAATCTCCGTCAATCGAACGGATGAATTCTTCGCTGTGCGTGGACAAAACCACTTGATGTTTGTTGCCGTCGAGGAAGTTGTCGAGCCGATTGCTGATGACTTTGCGCGCGTGCGGATGCAGGAAGAGTTCCGGCTCTTCGATGCAGAGCAACGCCGATGTCACCGTGTTGACGGCGCGCGTGTAGTATTGAAATAAGCCAATCACGACGGCACTCTGAATGCCGGAGCCTTTGTCGGAGAGTTGCGATTTGTAGCCGTCATCCACATACAACGCCGCGCTTTTATACAGGTCGGCGCGCGTTTCCGTGTTGAATTGGAAATGCAGTTCGGTGTCTGGGAACGCGAGGTCAAGCGTGCTCGCAGTGGTTTGTTCTTTGGCTTCGGCAAAGATTTTGTCGGCGACGGATTTGACTTGCTCCATCGCGCTTTGCAACTCGGTCGAGCCTTCCTGCCCCGCCGTCAAATGCCGCATCAGCCTGCCATACCATGTCCAATTGTTGAGCCGCAATTGCGAGCCGGGATCACGAAACGCCGGGATGATCGCGCTCTGCAAAAGCTCATTACGAATCGGCGCACGAAAGCCCAGAATCCAATCGCTCGAATCGTCTTCGCGGTAGAGAAACCGCATATCTTTGTTGATGCGCCCCAGTTCGTCTTTGGTCGCGCGGAAGGCGAAGGCGAAATGATATTTGTCGTCGAATTGTTTTTCGAGCGGCTGCAATTCGCGTTTGCGCGTCACAATCCAATCGCGGTCGGCATTGTCTTCGTTGAGTTCAAAAATCGGCTCGTAGCTTTCCGGCAACGAATGCCGCGAGATGCGCGCGGCCTGTTTGATCGGCTTGTTGTCCACCGTCCAACCTTCGAGCCGCGTGTAAATCGCCAGCGAATTCGCCTTGTACATTTCGTCGTAATTCAACGGTTCGCCCATGTCGCGCCGCAACTCGCACCAGACGAACATGTCGTTCGCAGATTGGGCGATCTTCTCCCCAAACGCGCTTTCGTGCCACGCATAGAAATCGCTTTCCGTTACGTTTTCGGATTTCGTGTAGGTCGGCGAATATTCGCCCAGCACGAGATCAATTGCCTTGAGGACATTGCTCTTGCCCGCGTTGTTGCGCCCCACGAGCACATTCTTGCCTTTCGCAAACACGAGGTCGAGTTCTTTGATCGAACGATAATTTTTGATAAAGAGACGTGCGAGGTACAAGGCAAAACTCCTTAACCTTTACGCTACTTTTTTCAGCAGCGAGATGATCGGGACGCTGATTTTACGGGCGGTTTGCACGGATTGCTTATCAACCAACAAGGCCGCGATTTGTTGTCCCGTGGCTGCGTTGACGACTTTTTCGCCGCATTGCGGACAGACGCCTGCGGGAACATCTTCAATCACGATCAACTCGCCCTTGATCCAGAAATCCTGTTTGATCTGTTGTTCGCGCATTCGCTCGCCGCAAACGTGGCATTCACCGTAATCGTAAGGTGTCTCACTCATAAACTTCCCAAGTGGTAATGAACAGCAGTTTGCCTGTTTCCTTGAGGCGACAAATGACGGCGATGGTTCTGCCATCAGTTGCCTCGCCTTCAATTTCATACCGCGTTCCGCGCGGATCGTCTGTAAACACACGGCGAATGCGACCATTGGCAATCGCAGCTTCGACATCGGCAAAGATTAGATCATCGTTCGCCATTTCCTCAAAGAAATGTGGAATCGTGAATTCATATTCCTGCGATTCCACTTTTTCTCGAATAATCTGAATGACTTTAGTTCCTCGCGCCATTCCATCTACTCATGAAAACAATAATCGCTCGTCTGCTTCAGCGCGCGTTTCGTTCAAGGCTTGCATCAATTCTTGAAGAGTTTGTTGGCATTCTGCCGCATCAGATTCCTCGGACATCCGACGAAGCGCAGCACGCGCAACGTCAGTATCAATCAGCTTGAGAACAACCCCAGATTGGCGCGGACGATGCAACGGAAGTAGCGACGGCTCAATCTTCTGTTTATTTAGCGTATTCATCTCAGTGTCTCCGAACGTGCAATGCAGTATAGCTCGCAGTCCCACTTATTAGACCTAAACACCATCCCATTCATGCCTCACTCGAAGCTCTTTCAAAACACCGTTCTTATCAAAATACCAACCAGCCCAAACGTAATTCACTTCAAGAATTCGCCGATTGTAATGTTGCATTATAGATTCAAAAACAAATCCCCCTTTTGCTTGAGCACATTCGGGGCAAGGGGGCTTTTCATCATAGCCATCCTTATCACAACTACGGTGAAAAACATCACGGAGCAGTCGTTCTACCTCTTTTGACGAGCTTCCCAACGGTACATACTTGAGCAGTACACTCCGAATGTCCGCGTCGGACATTTTGACGTAGTCCTTTTTTTGCAATACCGGAGATGTGTCAACAGTTGATAGTAAATTTGAGATAACACCATTCTGATGCACAACCGCGACTTGCCAAAAGCGAGTGTTAGTCAGGCCCGCAGAATAACTTGAGCGATTTATTCTGCGGGCGAGATAGTGT
>CAZWAK010000253.1:0-8337 GCA_964631865.1 uncultured Heliobacteriaceae bacterium
CGCGCGCCTGCGCCACGCCGACAATGACCGTGTTGCCCGGATACCACGCCGATTCGGGGACGCGCCCGCCTTCGGTGCCGGTCACATAAAACTGCATCCCGTGCAGGTGGATCGGGTGATGATCCATGCCGAGATTGACCAGCCGCAAGCGCACGCGCTCGCCTTTCTTCACAAGCAACGGTGTGGTCGCAGGCGCCGCTTTGCCATTCATCGTCAGCCAGTTGAATTCCATTGAGAACGTGTTCGGCACGTCGTTGTTCGGCAGCAGCGCCCACTCTTGCAGAATGATGCCGTAATCTTTGTCCACGCGCGGCGTGTGCGGAGTTTTGGGATGGATGACGAACATCCCAATCATCCCCAGCATCTCCTGCATCGCGCCGTGCGAATGATAGAAAAACGTACCGTGCTGATTGACCGTGAATTCGTAAATGAAGATGCCGCCCGGTTCGACCATCGGCTGGCTGATGTACGGTGTGCCATCCATCTCAATCGGGATTTCCAGGCCATGCCAATGCACCGTCGTCGCCTCTGGCAGTTTGTTCTCAAAGATAATCCGCACGCGGTCGCCTTCCAACACTTCGATCATCGGCCCCGGCACGCTGCCGTTATAGCCCCACGCCCACATCTTGCGCGCCGGTCCCATGTGGGTTTTGGGCATCAGTTCGCAATGCACCACTTCAGCGCGCAGACTGAAGACCTTCACATTGCCGTCCATCGTGTATTCCAGTTTTGGCAAATCGGGTGTTTGCACCGGCACATATTGCGCGGGCGCTTGTTTGGCCTGCTCTGCCATCATTTTTGCGTGATCGTGGTCAGGCATCGTCGGTTTCGGTGGTTGATTGGGCTTTGGCTTAGCGGGCGTCGTCTTCTGCTCCGTCTTCGGCATCTGATGCCCCTCATGTTGCGCTGAAGCGGTGCGACCCAAGAGCCAGCTTGCGCCCAGCAAACTCGAACCTTGCAAAAATTTTCTCCGCATCCAATTCATGTTTTCCATTGCAATTACTCCTTATGATTGTTCGTGCGTTTTACTCTCGGTCATCCGCATTGGCGGGATTGCCGCCTTCCATCGTCATGCCGCCCGGTGCATCGAGCGCTCCGTTCAGCAAATAGCCTTGCAGCAATACGGCGCTCTGCCAGGTGTTGATTAGTGCTGTGACGTAATCCGCCCGGACTTGAAAAAGCGTGCGTTGCGCAATCAAAACTTGTGGATAGGCCGCTGCCATGCTGCGAAAGTTCTTGAGATAGGTGTCGTAGGCGTTTTGGGCTTGCGGCACAATTTGCTTTTCGTATTGCGATGCGACGCGCAACGCATTCAGGTAACCGCGATACGCTGAGGCAAACCGCGTGCGCAATAACAACTCCACCCGCTGCACTTCGCGTTCGGCCATTTCCAGTTCGGCTGTTGCCGCCGCGATGCCGCCTTGATTGCGATTCCAGAGCGGGATGCGCAACCCAACTTCAATCTGTGCTTCCGGGCCAGTGCGTCTGGCATTGGGAATTTCTTTTTCCAGCAACTCACGGTTGTAGCCGACTCCGCCCCGCAAAAAGAGATCGGGCGTGACCTCTGCCTTGGCGCGTGAAACTACGGCTCTGGCGCGTTCGACGCCGGTTTGCGCGCGCTTGATTTCGGGGCTGCTACTGAGCAGTTGCTGCAACAACGATTGTTGCTCCAACACGGGCAAATTCTTTTCCAACTCGCCCACTAGCCGCGCAGGTTTGAGCGATGGATTGCCGACCACTGCCGCCAATTCCAGCCAAACTTGTGCTTGTTCGTTCTCGGCTATAATTAAATCCAGGTCGGCGCGTTCGGCCTCGATGCGGATTTGGACGACATCGGGGCGATCCGCTTGCCCGACATTGAAAAGCTCGCCCGTGATTTTGACCGCATCACGCGAAAGCTTGGCGAGTTCGGTGCGCACTTCCACCAATTGCTGTGCGCCCAGCGCACGATAAAACAACATCCTGACGCCGTTGAGGATGCGCTGGCGCTGTGCGGCTGCGTCTTGTTCCGATTGCAGCTTCTCTTGGGCAACGATGGCGCGGCTTTTCCTGAGTTTGCCACCCAGCGGAATCGTTTGCTCGATAAACCCAAGATGCTCGCTCTTTTCGCCAATCGCACGAAACGCCAACTCTTCGCCGGCGTAGCCGATGATGGGATTGGGCGGCAGACCTGCCTGCACACGTCGCCCTTCTGCGGCACGAATGGCAGCTTCGGCTTGCGCGAGTGTCGGATTCGACTTGAGCGCCATTTGCTCCAGGTCTTCCAACCGTAGCACTGTTGGAGTGTTTGTCGGTTGAGCGGCAGCCACTTGCAGCGAAGTTTGCGTGAGTGACGGATTCTGTTGCGGAGTGGTCAACGTTGGCACAGGCGTTTGTGCGAACGATAAGAATGATAATGAGAATATGACTAATAGCGCGCAAAACCAGGCTGATTTCATGACGAGACCTGCCCCTCTTTGCGGAGAGTCGAAAGACATGATCTGATCCTCCTTTTTTTCGAATAGAGATTGTAAGGCTTCTTGCAAAAGACGTGCCAAGACTGACGCACAGACACATTTCTGCCTGTGCTTCTTCATCAAGAGGGAGGGAGGGTTAAATTCTTAGAATTGTGTATTGAGGGAAACGTGGCGGGGAGCGTAGCGGCTTCCATCGGCGCACTTCCTGGGGCGGCACATAGAAACCAAGTCCGAATAAAAATGGCTCTACAAGCGCAGGTTGGAGATGGAATTGATCTGCGACATCTGCCTGCAAATAACTGGCAGGTTGAATCGCATCTGCCTCGTGATGAGGGCATTGATGCGGGTCTTGCGCGGGCGGCGGCTCGGGTTTCTTTGGTGACGGATGACAGTGGTTCCGTTTCTTAGTTTGCTGCGTGACGAGGTTCTTGGGAGCGGCCCCACAACCAGAAAGAAGGCAAAGCGTACTACAAACCTGCACCAACAACAAACCTGCCGCCAAAGCAACTGAGCAGATAACGGTAAATGAACGGTTAACCATCCGCATCGACCGCCATCCTAGCTTAACCACGACGTAATTAAAAGAGCTTATTCTGTTGTGTCGAAATGGCCAGTGCTGTGTAAGGAGGATGAAGGCAAGTGGATTTGTAGGAATGATGACGAGTTTCTGAATCCTTGCCGCATCGGTTATGAACAACCTTCGGACGCGGGTTGCACCGGGAGCGGCTGCGGATACTGTGCTCGATAGTCTGTTTGATAGCGAAAGCCAGCGTGCTTGTAAATCCGCATGGCAACGGTTTCGTCCGGCTCGATAGCCAGACATAACACTTGTCGCCGCCGCAAGCGCCGCCGCGTCAGTTCCACTACCCCTTCCCACGCAATTCCGCGTTGCTGATGGTTGGGATGCGTCCAAATGCCTTCCAGACAAATCACATCCGGTATGGCGTCCAGATGTTCCAGGGTCGCTTGGATCAATTGAAACTGGCGAATGGGTTGCGCCGGAGTTTCACAAATGTACCAGTAAAAATTGCGCTGAATTTTCAACTCGCGTCCACCCGATGGGCGGAATCTGGGTTGGGTTGGCAAGCAGTTGGTGATCTCATAAGTGACCCCTTCTTTCTCTTATTGTCGTATCTCTGTCAAAGGTTCTAGTCTCTCACGCAACAGCCGGAAAGCTGTCAGGCTATGGAAGTAGAATCGGTTGCATCGCTGCGGTTGGATCACCAGTAATCCACAAATTCGCGCGCATCGTTGTGCCATCGCTGACAACCACGCCGTCGCTGACGACTACTCCATCACCCAGCACTTGCCCATCGCCGATGATCACGCCATCACCGAGAATAATGCCGTCTGCAAACACCACACCGTCGGCCATCACCACGCCTGTGACCTTGACCACGCCGCCGCTGATGCCAATGGTTGCTGTCGTTCCGTAGGTCAATGTGGTGCTGCGTGTCAGCACGCCATTTACGATAGACGTGCCATCAGCCAGAATTACACCTTGTCCATACATCCCTTGCCAGAATTGCATCAGCGCATCGCCATAGAGGAAACCATGATCGGTAATTATGCCTTTGCCCCAATAACAGGTCTCGCCCGCAATTGTGCTGGTCTGCGTTGGCAGGGAACCGGTCGAAATCATCGTTGCACCGTTCGTGGTGGGCAGTGTTGTTTTGATGGCCCTCGCCATCCGCACCGCGCCGTCCACATTCAGCAAGCCCGCGCCTTGCTCCAGCGTGTTGAAGTTCTTAAGCGGTTGCGCGGTGTACATCAAAATCGCCTTGACCAGCCCTGGCGTGAGACTCGGGTTGACTTGTAACATCAGTGCTGCTGCTCCCGCGACAATAGGTGCAGACATCGAAGTTCCACTCAGGTACATGGTTCTATTGCAGACATCCTCACTTGCGTTAGTATCAAGTGAGGGATTAAGCGTAATCAGCAGATTCTTATCCAGTGTGTCGCCACTTGATTGTACGGCAATCAACTTATTGCCGGGGGCTACAAGGTCAGGCTTGATGAGGTTGTCATATTTTCTGACGCCGTTGACAAATGTATACCCACGTGTCGGGCCGCGCGAGCTGAAGCTTGTTACCACATCATCAGATCGTCTTTCCGTTCCCATCGTATTGGACGCACCAACAGTAATAACCGAAGGCTCAATCCCGGGCGAGTGAATCCCACCATAGACTTTGTTACCGTAAGCATCTTTTCCTGAATTGCCTGCCGCTGCGACGACGACGATCCCCGCGTTGTAGGCGCGCCGTGCGGCCAAACAGAGCGGATCGGTTTTGTAGCTGTCCTTCGCATACGTGCCGAGGCTCATATTGATGACGCGAATATTATAGGTGGCTTTGTTTGCCACACACCAGTCCAGCGCCGCAATGATTGTGCTGGCGCTGCCCATCCCATAATTGTCAAGGACGCGCAAATTGAGCAGGTTGGCTCGGCTGGCAATTCCCACATATTCCCCACCGCCATAGTTAGCAGTAGCCCCGACCAGCGTGGCGACGTGCGAACCATGTCCATATAGATCCTGCCGGATAGCATTGTTTCCAGTAAAGTCTTTACTGTACGTGACATTGTTTCTGCCCACATTATCCTGATAAGCATGGTGTTTGTCATAAATGCCGCTGTCGAGAATAGCAATGCCAATGCCGCTGCCATTAACCGTTGTTTTCGTGCCCAGCAACCCGCGAATAAGCGCGGTTCCCGTTGTTCTTTCAATGATGCCTGTGGGTTGCACCAAGCGATCTGGCGAGACGTAAGCAATGCTCGTATCCGCCGCCAATTGCCGAATCACTGAGCGCGGCACTTCAATCGTCACCAAGCCCAGTCCGCCATGCTTGCGCTGCACACGCCCGCCGAGTCGCACGACTTTTTCTTGCCACACCACTTCGCTCGCGGTGCTCTCCAATTGCACGATGAAGCTTTGTTTTTCGTCCTCGCCCACCGCTTCGGACGGCAAGACCGCGCCGCCGATTTTCTGGCGCTGCGGTTCTTCGGTCGTTGCCCGTTTGCCGTTTGCGCGTTGCCGCCGTTGTTGGCGCAGTTGTGCGAGCGTCATTCCGGCATAGCGTGCTTCGTCATCCTGCGTTAAGATGTCTTCCAAATCCGGCGCGAGTTTCGCCCGTTTCGGCTTGGCTGTTCGTTGCAGGTCTTTCAGCGTTTGCATCTGCGACGGAATGCTCAAGACTGAAAGCGGCACACTTAAAATCAAGGCTAATGCACATGCGAGATGCTTTTTCATAATCATAGCTCCAGCCCATGTCTCTCAATACCCTGTGTGGGTATTAAGATAAAAGCATTAAAGCCCGCAAGTTTGCAGAATTGGTATTGAGTTTCTGACGATTGCCGTGACAACTGGAGGAGTCGCAACATTCCGCATCATTCAAAGGGCATCCCGGCAATCGTGCTAGCTTGAGTAGACAAGGTGAGCTGCAGTGCGCCCTCCACATTCAATTGCCCTGATTCCGCATAGCTGGTTTGCGGCGCAATAATCTGACCTTCGAGCGGTAGAAGTTCTGAGTGACTTCCACTTCATAGTATTTCACAACAAAGGATTCCAGCACGCCGCAATTCAGGTCAAGGTTTACACTCCGGCACAGTTCATCCGTCACCAGCCAGAGGCGCTCCTGCTTTCCAGGTATCTGCGCAAGGACGGCCTGAAGCTGCGCCTCGCTCTTCAGTACATTATCAGGATGGTTGAAGGCTTGAAATTGTTCTGCTCGCGGGATGGGGAGAAGACGATTGACTCCCGTATAGTAATGCGAGAGCGGCGCGGCGCTAATGGCCTGAAAGATAAGAATAGGTTGCTCACGTTGTTCCGCCGACATCAAGTAGTTGGCAACTCGCTCCCAATCTCCTGTTTTGGCCGGATAAGCGTAGGTCGCCATTAGCGATGTCAGGGAGAAGAAACACAGCACTAATACGCTTCCGACAATAGCGCCTCTGTGAGTAAAGAGCGTAAAAATTGCAAAGACAGAGAGAATCGCTGGCAAAAATAATACGGTCGAATGACGCGCTTCGAGAAACTCTGCCGAAGTCAACAAATAGGCTGCCAGCAAACATATTGAAGTAATGACACCAGTCGCCCAGATAACACAATGTGCAGGCGTAGCTGTTTGTCGGATGCGCCGCATCACTAAAACGAGCGCAAGCAGACCGAAGGCGATCAACACGCCACGTCTCCCTATCTCCAACGAGGGCCACCCAACGGGCAGAAGCTGTTCCTGAAGCCGCCAGGAAAGCATCTGGACGCCTGCCTTAAAGCTTTGCTGTTGTGCCACTGCGCCCGTATATCCGTTCATCTGTCCAGGGATCTGTGCCAGCAGCGGTGCAAAGCCTACCCCAACCATTAACATTGCCCCCAGAAAAGCCCCTGCCGTTCGCCAGCGACGCAGCAGCAGTAAAGCGCAACCATGCGCAAAGAGCAGAAAGCCAAGATAGTAATACGTGTAGAGTGCCAGAAGAGCTACCAGCCCATACCCCCAACGTGCGCTCCGTCGCGGGGACTCTCCAATATACCCTTCAAAGAAAAGCCAGAAGAGCAAGGCCCCCAGCAATAGCACCAGCGCATAGACCCGCGCTTCTGTTGCCGCCCAAACGGTGAACGGATTGAAGGCAATCGCTAATACTATCCATTTGGGGTGGATGGTAGGCAGGTAGCGCCGCGCAACGCCGACCAGCACCACCAGCATGCCTACGATACAGAGGACAGAAAACAGCCGAGCGTGAAAAACGGCACTGTTGAGCATTCGCCAACCAGCGAGGAGGAAAAAATAGAGAGGGGCTTGCAGTTCATAGGACAAGGCCAGGCTGACTGCATTGCGCAGACCCCGACTCGTCGTTTGCAACGTCGAAGCCTCATCAATCCAGAGATTCAGCTTCCAGGCGAGCGGAAGTGTCAGGCCGAGATAACACGCAAGGAATAGGCCGAACCAGCTTCTGGCAAAGTGGCTTACTTCTACTGTCCATACTTTAAGGCCGTTAGTTAACTTACGCTTGCTTTTGGAGACATGCCGATCTTCCAGATCAGGAGCGGCGGGAAGTCCTGCGCGTCCGAGACTTGCCAGAGTTTGCCATACGTTGTGATTCATTGCATTCCTTGGATGGCCGGGGAAATCATCACACAGAATAAGGGTCGCAAGACGGTGACAAACTGATGATATTTCCTGACACGATAGAGGCGCAATTTTCCGTGCGGGCTGACATCTCAAAGACTATCTCTGATGGACGGAAGATCAGGCCAAGTAAGCTTACTTTTGCATTTACAAGCTTGTGAACAGACTCGGAAAGATAGAAGTCGGATAGTGCGAACAGAGCGCATCTCCACGCCGGCACAGTTGGGCTATCAACTGCGAAAAGTTTTCCGTGCTGCCTTCGTTGAGCCGGACGGAATAGATAGGCGAGAGTTGACGCTTTACGGCGTCAGGAAAAAGAGTGTAAGAGACGAGTTCGGCGGTACCTGTTCGGCAGCGTCTTTGAGTTGTGGCAATAATTTTTGTCCATAGATTCACACAAACATTTTGAGTTGAGCGCGGTCTATCGCCTCCCACCGTTGATTGAATGAGGCAAGGCCGTGGCGGGTTTTGGCAGCGATCCAGGCAGGCGCAACGACATAGAAACATTCGCGCGTTGGGTAAATCTTTTCATCGCGCGTGGTCTCATACAAATAGCGGACGCCACGCGCTTCTTTCCATTCTGCTTTGATTTGGTTGGCAAGATATTCCAATGCACGTTTCATTGCTTCTTGGCTGCCAGTCGCCAGATGCTCAGTGCAGCGATCTGCCTTGCCTTTGGTCGAATAGATTCGACGCACACGAAACAATGCCTGTGGCGCTGCTGCGATGATTTGCTTGTATTCAGCAATGCCGTCTGAGAT
>CAZWAK010000254.1:0-8164 GCA_964631865.1 uncultured Heliobacteriaceae bacterium
GATTATAGCAAACGGTAGGCCACAGTTGGCAAGGGCAGGAGAAAGATTTTTCACTTTTCCAGAAAAGTTTCTAACCGTTGTAATCTCAGAGTTTAGAGAAATTCGACCGGAAGTGAAGAAGCGGAGGTACGATCAAAAGAGTTGTTCTGGGAAACAAGGATCGGGTCAAAAGGAAATCAAATCCGACCAGGAGCGGCGATCTGTAGCAAATTAGCCTGCTAAAAAGAGTGCGATAACGCCGCGCGCGTCAAAATGAAACAAATCACTCAATTTCGAGACGGACAAAGCTCACAAATCAGCAATTCGATCTGCAAACGCGGCGTTCCCAGCGAAGTTTTCAGCGCCACATCAGTCGCCGCGATACGCTGAATCGCGTGGAGGATTCGCGGGCTGTCCATCCGCCGCGCCTTCTCGTTCAAATGCGTCACGGCGAACGGCGACATCCCGACGGCTTTGGCGACTTCGGAATTCGGCGCGTTTTGCTGCATCAGTTCTTTCGAGATCAGCAGATTGCGATAGCTGCGGGCAATCGCGCCGAGAATCATCACCGACAAACCCTGTTTGTCCGAGACGTTTTCGTAAATATGTTCGAGCAACGTGAGCGCGCGTTTGCGATTGCCTTCGAGCAGCGCATCGGTCAGTTCAAAGTTGGAATGTTCGCGCGAGTACCGCACCAGCAATTCGACGTTCTGCTTGGTGATGCGCCCGCGCGCGCCAACATACGTCAGCAATTTATCCAACTCGGTCGAAAGCTGCTGCAATTCCGTGCCGACCATTCCGACCAAAAACGCGGCGGTTGCCGGATCAATCGCCCCGCCCGCGCGTCCGACATATTCGACAATCCAACGCGGCGCGGCTTCGCGTTCGTCGAGCGGATCAAAACTCACGACTTCGCAAAACTTCACGAGCATCGTGGCGATGTTGCGCCGTTTGTCGAGCGCAGGCGAATCGAAAGTCAGCACGGTCGAAGGCACAGGATCGCGGATGTAATCTTTCAGCAATTCCAATTGGTCTTCGTCACTGATGGCCTCAAAATCTCTCACCACAACCGCACGCCGCGCCGCCATCATCGGATATTGCCGCGCGATGGCAAGGGCGTCGTCAAGATTGCCTTTCGCGACGGAAATTTCGTGGAAATTAAAATCGCGCAAGCCTTCGTCCACCGCCGCGTCAATCAATTGCTTGAGCGTTTGTTCGCGCAGGTACGTTTCGCTACCTTCCAGCAAATACATCGGCGCAAAGTTACCGCTTTTGAGCTTGCGCGCAAATTCAGTTTGCGATTTCAGCGCATCGCCAGAGCTGGATTTTTTCGCCGCCATCAAAAGCCCTCCAAAATCGTCGTCAACACGCTCTTGGCAAAATCACGCGCGAGCCGCGTGACCGCCGTACCTTCTTCATTGAAGAAATTGCTCGGATCGCCCGTGACTTCGTATTCAGTTCTGAAAACGTAGTTTTGATTGTCGAAGAGCACTTTGTTTTTCGTCTGATCTTTGACGGTGATCCCGGCAATGATGGTCACTTCAAACACGCGCGCGCGTCCGAAATCATCCAGCAACGTGCCGCGATAGCTGAACTGCTTGATCGTGCCGAGCATCACTGCATCCGCGCCTTCGGGCTTCGAGACAACCTGCAACGCGCGCTGTCGTCGCAGCACTTCATCAATCATCGCGGAGGTGAATCGTTGTTCGACTTTGTAGCGCAAGCCGGGGTTCAGAAACGGCGGGATGGCGAGCGTCTGAATGTGTTTGGGCAACGCCTCGCCTTTGCCAACCGGTTTGTAGCAATCCTTGAAGCCAACCACAAACAGCAGCAAGATCAGCCATATAAATCGAGGAATTTTCTGCATCGTAAGTGTTTGCCTTTCCTGAGAAAAACTGCGCGTCCTGCCAACGACATTCTTCATTTTTCATTTTTCAATCTTCATTTTCTCCCGCGCGAGACCTTCTTTTCCTCGTCAGGAATGAAGAAGGAAAAAGGAAGAATGAAGAATGTCAGTTACGAACCCGTGATTTTCGAGCCGAGCCACGACGCGCGCAGTTTTTTCATCTCTTCGGTCAATTCCAGCTTGAGCGATTCAAAGGTCACGACTTCGATTTGCGGGTCTTCCAAGCAAGTCAATTGGGCGCTTTTCTTGACGCCGCGCTGCTCGAATTCAATCGCAATCGAGTCGCCCGGTTTGTGCTTTTGCAGAATCGCTTGCACCTCCGATGGCTTCGTCACGGCTTGTCCATCGAACGACAAAATCTTGTCGCCGCGATCCAAACCCGCTTTGTAAAACGATCCCGTCCAAATCGTCGGCGCACCCACAAACAACGCGCCGCCCTGCTCGCGCAATTGCGCATCCAGCCAAACGCTGTCGGGTCGCGCCTTGCGCATTTGATAGCCTGCTTTTGCTAACAAACTCGCATAATCCACAACTTCGCGGCCTTCGATGTAGCGCGTGAAATAATCTTTCGCAAACGCTGCGTCGCCTGTCAGCTTCGCCAGTGAAGATTGCAAATCGGCCAATGAATACGGCTTCGCGGGCGCGTAGTTTTTCTGATGCTTGCCGTACGATTGCCACAATTCGCGCAGGTAATCGTCCAACGTTTTGCCCGGAAATTTTGTGCGCAACGTCAAATCCAAACCAAGCGCAATCGCGCTGCCATACGTGTAATACAACAAAAACAAATTCTGCCCATTGGTCGGGGCCGCAAAGACGCCGCCGTCTTCAAACACCGCGCGTTGACTCATCTCCACCGCGCCGTGCAAGCGGCGTCCCGGCGTATTCAGCACCGCGTTGATCGTGAAACCGAGGCCGCGCCCGAAGCTCGTGTCATCGCCACCAAAGCCCGCGCGCTTCATCGCCAGATTGCCGTAATACTGCGTGAAGCCTTCGCCGAGCCATAAACCATCGCTGACATTCGCGTCTTCAAAATCGAACGGCTCCAACGTGCGCGGACGCAGCCGTTCGATGTTCCAGGCGTGAAAGAACTCGTGCGAGACCGTGCCGAGATTCGCACGTGGATTGCCTTTGATCGAACGCGAACTCGTCAGGCTCGTTGAATTGCGATGCTCCATCCCGTCGCCGCCGATTTGCGGAACGTAATTCGCCAGAAACGTGTACATGCCGAAATCGAAATCCGGCGCTTCACCAAAGATCGCAATTTGCTCGGCGACGATTTTCTTCACCATCTCAGCGAACGCATCCACGTCTTTATCCTCGCAACGATCATTGATCGCCAGACGAATCGTGTATGTTTTGCCGTTCGATTGAATCGGCCATTCACGAAAACGCAAATCGCCGAGCATCGTCGGCGAGTCCATAAAATATTGCAGGTGCGGCGCAGTGAAGACTTCCGCGTCAGCCGTTGCGACAAGCTGCGTAGCAATTTTCCAATTCGCCTCCGGTCGGCGAAAGCGCACTTGAATCGGCACATTGTCCATCCCACGCGCAAACAAAAACGTGGCTGGCATACTCAAATGCGCCATCGTGTTATCAATGCCCGTGTACGTGCCGCTGCCCAGATCACCAAACAACGTGTAGCTCACACGCACTTTGCCGCCCCCGCTGCGAAGTCCGTTGATGTTCCACTGATGGGCATTCGGGCGTGTGATTGTAAGCGGTGCGCCTTTGTCATCGGTCGCGCGCACATTGTAGACATTCCGTGCAAATTCGTGCGTGGCATAACGGCCCGGTGACGTGCGACTCATCCGCATTTCGAGCGGCTTGTTGGCGGGCGCGTTGTTGATGGTCACAACGATTTCCGCTTCGTGATGCGCGGCGTTCGGAAACGAGATTTCGTATTCGATTTTGCTCTGTGCTGCGACTGCCGCAGACAACAGCAAAAAGACGAGAACCTGCGCGTGCAGGCCAAAGAGAAAACGTGCGGGGCGAGACTGAATCATAGTTTTGTTACTCCTGAAAAAGTGAGTGTAGCCTAGCGCAGAACCCCGATTGCATGCAAAAGCGAAAAGCCTTGCGAAAAGAATTTCGCAAGGCTTTTTCATTTTCTCGATTTGAGAGTTGTCGAGTTACGTCACCACGATATTCACCAATCGTTTCGGTACGACAATCGTTTTGACGATTTGCCGTTCAGCGATTTTGGCTTTGATTTTCTCGTCGTTGAAAACGGCTTGCTTCAGCGCCTCGTCGTCAATTTCCCCTGCAACGATCACGCGCCCGGACATCTTGCCGTTGATCTGCACGGGGATTTCCAATTCGTCCGCCTTCGCTAAATCGGCATCGTATTCCGGCCACGAAGCGACGACTACGAAACCTGATTGTCCCAACGAGGCCCACAATTCTTCCGCAATGTGAGGCGTGTACGGAGCCAGCATTTTCACCAGTGCTTCCAACGCTTCTTTCAGCGCGAACAGATCGCCCGCATCGGTTTCGTCAATCTTCTTGTCAAAGTCGTAAATCGCATTCGTCAATTCCATCAGCGCCGCCACGCCCGTGTTGAAGCTCATGCGGCGTCCGATGTCGTCGGAAATCCGCTTGATCGTCTGATGCGTTTTGCGCCGCAACGCACGCGCTTCAGATGAGAACTCCGCACTCTGCAATCCGCACTCCGCAATCTTCTCATGCCACTTGTAAACAATGCGCCAGACGCGGTTCAGATAGCGCGATGCGCCTTCGACGGCGGAGTCATCCCACTCCAAATCCTTTTCCGGCGGCGCAGCAAACAGCATAAACAGCCGCACCGTGTCCGCACCGAACGTGTTGATCATTTCGTCAGGATCAATCGTGTTCTTTTTGGACTTCGACATTTTTTCGGTGCGCCCAATCGTTGCCACACGTCCGCAGAACTTGCATTTGCCATCCAGCACTTCGGTCGGATTCAGCCAATCGTGTTCTTCGCAGCGCGCCGTCGCCAAACAAACCATCCCTTGCGTCAGCAAATTTTTGACGGGTTCATCAAATTCCACCAAACCCAGATCGCGTTGAATCTTCGTCCACAGCCGCGTGTAAATCAGGTGCAGCACGGCGTGTTCGATGCCGCCGATGTATTGATCTACGGGCGTCCAGTACGCCGCGACTTTCGGGTCAAACGGCAGTTCCGTGTTGTGCGGATCGCAGTAACGAAAGTAGTACCACGACGAATCTACGAAGGTGTCCATCGTGTCGGTGTCGCGCCGCGCTGCGCCTCCGCACGTTGGGCAATTCACGTTCACAAATCCGGCGTGTTCCGCCAGCGGTGCGCCTTGTGTGTTGAAGTTCAAGTCCTTCGGCAATTCGACGGGCAGTTGATTTTCAGGAACCGGAACAATGCCGCACGCTGCGCAATGAATGAACGGCAGCGGCGTGCCCCACGCGCGTTGCCGCGACACGCCCCAATCACGGATTTTGAAATTCGTCTGTGTTGTGCCGAAGCCTTTTGCTTCCGCGTGCGCAGTCATTGCGGCAATCGCTTCGGGCACGGTCTTGCCGCTCCATTCGCCCGTATTGACGACGATGCAGCTTTCGTCTTTCGAGGTGAACGCTTCGGTCAGCGGCTCGCTCACATCGCCGTCAAAGCCCGCCGGAACAATCACGCGCGGAATCGGCAAGTTATATTTTTTGCAGAACTCAAAGTCGCGTTCATCGTGCGCCGGCACAGCCATAATCGCGCCCGTGCCATATCCCGTCAGCACAAAGTTCGCCGTCCACACAGGCAGCTTCGCGCCGTTGAATGGATTGATTGCAAACAGTCCGGTCGCGACGCCTTCTTTCTCCGCGCCTTCGGCAATGCGATCTTCTTTGGTAATCGCGCGTTGCTTTTCGACGAAGGTTTGCAGTTCCTCGCTCGCGTGGCCGGACGCGATCAGTTCATCCACCAACGAATGTTCCGGCGCAACGATCATGCAGCTTGCGCCGTAAATCGTATCAATGCGCGTGGTGAAGATACGAATGACGCCTGCGTCGCCATCAATTGCGAAATCCACTTCCGCGCCTTTGCTGCGGCCAATCCAGTTGCGTTGCATCGTCAGCACACGCTCCGGCCAGCCGCCTTCCAACGTGTCCAGATCGTCCAGCAATTGATCGGCGTATTTCGTCACGCGAATGAACCACTGCTCCAGTTCGCGCAGTTCGACCGGCGTGTCTTCGTGCCGCCAACAGAAGCCGCCCTCGGCCTGTTCGTTCGCCAGCGACGTGTTACATTTGACGCACCAATTGACCGTCGCGTTTTTGCGATACAGCAAACCGTGCTTCCACATTTGAATAAAGAACCACTGATTCCAGCAGTAGTATTCTGGCGTACACGAAGCAATCTCGCGCCGCCAGTCATAGCTGAATCCGACGCGCTGCAACTGCGCACGCATCGCGTTGATGTTCTCAAACGTCCATTCATCAGGCCGCGCATTGTTCTTGATCGCCGCGTTTTCGGCGGGCATCCCGAACGCATCCCAGCCCATCGGATGCAGCACATTGAAGCCCGTCATTCGTTTGTACGCCGACAGCGCATCGCCGATGGAGTAGTTGCGCACGTGCCCCATGTGAATGCGCCCCGATGGATACGGCAGCATTTCCAGGCAATAAAAGCGCGACTTTGCTTCGTCTACATTGGCCTCAAACACTTTGGCGTTCGCCCAGCGTTGTTGCTGGCGCTCTTCAATTTCTGTGGGAAAATATTTTTCGTTCATGACAATTCCTTGTGATAGCTCTCAAGCCTTACCAATGTGAAGCCGGAGAAGATAACAAAATCAATGCGAGAAGAGAATGGATTTGAGTTTGGATGGGCGCAGCGCAACAGAAATGAATTGCGCTGCTAGGTAAGGGAGAGCAAGGACAACGACGCGATGCGCGGGCGATCAATGCGAGTTCTTGTGCTTGTGATGACGTTCATTATTGCTAACCTCGACGCCAGATTGTACACAGGCAGGCGCAATCGCTCAAGCACAAAGTCGGCGCAATAGAACACGGATCACACAGATGAAGCCGATTCATACGGATTTGATCTGCGCTAATCCGTCTAATCCGTGCCATCCGTATTCCATTATCCTGAGCAATCGAACGCCAAGATTGAGCAAGATCGCGCAAGACAATTGCTGTGGCGACTCGCTAGACTGCGCTGTCCCTTTCACTTTCGCAGTCCATGCAAGGAGTTCTTAACTATGATCGAAAAAGGCGCAGAAATCGCCCCAGCCAAAGGCAAACTCGGCGTGCTGTGCGTCGGGATGGGAGCCGTCACAACGACGTTCATCGCGGGCGTCGAAGCCATCAAAAAAGGGTTGGCGAAACCGATTGGTTCGCTCACACAAATGGGTACGATTCGTTTGGGCAAGCGCACGGACGGGCGTTCGCCGCTCATCAAAGATTTTGTGCCGCTCGCGGGGTTAGAGGACATCGTGTTTGGCACATGGGACATTTTTGAAGACAACGCCTACGAAGCCGCGATGCACGCTGGCGTACTCGAAAAAGAACTGCTCGTGCAATTGAAACCACAGCTTGCCAAAATCAAACCGATGGCAGCGGTCTTCGATCAGTCGTACGTCAAACGGCTGCACGGCACGCACGTCAAGCAAGGCCAAACAAAACTGGACTTGGCGAACCAATTGATCGAAGACATCGCCGCATTCAAACGCAAAAACAAATGCGCACGCCTCGTGATGGTGTGGTGCGGCTCAACGGAAGTCTTCCTCAAAGAGCACGCCGTTCACAAAACGCTGGCGAGTTTTGAAAAAGCTCTCAAAGAAAATCACAAGGCGATTGCGCCTTCGATGATTTACGCTTACGCCGCATTGAAGTCGGGCGTGCCGTTTGCGAATGGCGCACCGAACCTGACCGTAGACATTCCGGCGTTGCTCGATTTAGCCAATAAAAATGGGGTTGCGGTGTGCGGCAAGGATTTCAAGACCGGGCAAACGTGGATGAAGACGATGCTCGCGCCGGGACTGAAAGCGCGGATGCTTGGGCTGCACGGTTGGTATTCGACAAACATTCTCGGCAACCGCGACGGCGAGGTGCTCGACGATCCTGGCTCGTTCAAGACGAAAGAAGAATCGAAGCTTTCCGTGCTTGAATACATTTTGCAGCCGCAGGTCTATCCCGAACTCTACGACAACTTTTCGCACCTCGTGCGGATCAACTATTACCCGCCGCGCGGCGACAACAAAGAAGGCTGGGACAACATTGATATTTTCGGCTGGCTCGGCTACCCGATGCAGATCAAGATTGATTTCCTCTGCCGCGATTCGATTC
>CAZWAK010000255.1:0-8054 GCA_964631865.1 uncultured Heliobacteriaceae bacterium
GGATTACGCCGCGAATTTATTCAATTTGCCGACGGTGGCCTACAGCGGCGAGCTGGATCGGCAAATTCAAGCCGCGAATGTGATGGCGCGCGAGATGAAAAAAGAAGGCCTTGAACTCACGCACATCATCGGCCCGCAGACCGAACACAAATATCATCCCGACGCGATCCCGGAAATCAATCGTCGCCTTGACAGCATTGTGAATAAAGGCCGCAACCCCGTGCCACGCGAAGTGCGATTCACAACATATACACTGCGCTACAACCAAATGTTTTGGGTGAAAGTAGACGGCTTAGAACAGCATTGGGAACGCGCGCGCATTGATGCAGAAATCAAAGACGCGACGACGGTACACGTGAAGACGAGCAATATGTCCGCGTTCACATTGGAGATGGCAGCAGGCCTGTGCCCATTGAATGTGGCGACGAAACCGACGGTGTTGATTGATGGGCAGAGGATCGTCGCGCCTGCGGTGCAATCGGATCGTTCGTGGACGGCGAGATTTCAGAAGCAGGGAGCGCAATGGATAATCGCGCCGTCCACGACAACGACTCAGGTTCAGAAGCGACACGGTTTGCAAGGCCCAATTGACGATGCGTTTCTGGACAGCTTCGTCTTCGTGCGCCCTACTGGCAAAAGCCCGAACGAGGCGATCAATGCCTGGGTCACAGCCGAGATGAATCGTGCGATCACGCAATGGCGCGCGCTCTTTCGTGGCGAGGCGATGGTCAAAAACGATGACGAAATTACGGCTGCGGACATTGCCAACAGCAACTTGATTTTGTGGGGCGATGCAACAAGCAACAAGCTCCTGACCAAAATCGCGGACAAGTTGCCGCTGCGATGGACAGCGGACAAGCTTCACGTCGGCGCGCAAACCTACTCGTCCGCACAACACATTCCGATTTTGATTTATCCCAACCCGCTCCATCCCAAGCGCTACGTCGTTCTCAACAGCGGCTTCACCTTCCGCGAAGCCGATCACAGCAGCAATGCGCGCCAAACGCCGAAGCTGCCCGATTGGGCGATTGTAGACATCACCACGCCGCCTTCGCCGCGCAGTGTCGGTAAGGTGGTGAACGCGGGATTTTTCGGCGAGCGGTGGGAATTGAAATAGTGAAGTGTAAGGCGATTTGCTAAATCGCGGGCTTTACCAGAAGTGCCTGCGATTTAGCAAATCGCGCTACGGCTGCTTACTTTTGCAACGACTCCACGTAGTCCGAATATTTCGCGACGTCTTTGCACGCCGCATCGCGCGGCACTTTGCCCGTCAACAACGCGACCGTCACGCACGCTGAGGCAGGCGCGAGCGCCGAACTCGCCGCATTCGTTTCGTGATAGTGATTCGGCACGCCCTTGTCTTTGCAAGCGTCGGGCGATTGTTTGATCTGCGGATTGAGCGGGTTGATTGGCTCGCGGCGAAAATCGTGCGCCGGGACGATGTAGCCGAATTCATCAGGGCACAAGCCGAACATAAAGCGATACTTCTTCGTCATCGCCCCACGAATATTGGGTTCGAGCGGCGCGCCCGTGTCGGCGGCGGGGCAATCGTTGCGGCGATATTGTTCGAGGCCGTAGAAAATTTCCGGAAACAATTCGCCCGGCGTCGTCACGATTTGGGCATCGCCCAGGTTGATCGCGTAAATCGTCGTGCGCGATTGCGGCTGCCCGTTCGCATCAGGATTCATCGCGGTGTCGAGCACGCCGAGCTTGAGCAAAATCGCGTAGCCTTGATTGTCCATCGGGACGTGCAAATCGGCTTTCTTCACTGCGAGCACATCGCTCTTGCTCCATTCGCCGCGCGCTAAGGCTTCGAGCGCGGCTTTGCCGATGTCGCGGCCAATGGCGTCGGTGCGCGCGAAGGTGAAGACAGGGCGCGTGCTGTTCGGTTTGAGTGGAAAGTCTTGTCCGTCAAAACTGCTGCGGTCGGTATTTTTTGTGTTGGAGTCGCCGACGATTTCGACTGCGCCAATCGCGCCGGAAATGTAGACCGCCGTACCGCCGACTTTCTGCTCGACGGTTGCACGCGCGGCGTGGATGAAGTCCGACGTGATCTCGCGGTTCTTGTCTTCCATTGACTCAGGATGCGTGTTCCAGTTGATGAGCGTGCCGAGGGTTTTGTTGGTTCGTTTGTGAACGAACTGCATCACGCGCATTTCTTCGTCGAAGAATTTCGGCGGACGACCGCCGTTGCGCACTTGCATCCCGGCGATGCTGGGAGACTTGACAGGATCAGTGACGCCGAGCTTGAGCTTCGCCGGAGCCAATGTTTTTGCGGCTTCCGTAATACTTTTGGCAATCATGCGATCTACGAAGCGCAGGTATTTCGGGTACTTGCCATCCTTCATAAAATTCTCGCCCCACGCGCCAATCGAATCGGGCGCTTCGTGATTGTGCGTCGCCGCAACCAGTATCTCTTGAATGCCAAGTTTCGGATCAAGCAGCTTCTGCACTTCTTTGATGCCGTAGTATCCACCGTCGGAGTAATAGCCAATCAAATCCACCGCGACAATGGCAATGCGCGTAGTTCCCTGCTCCACAACCATCGTGCGCGCCCATAGATCATCGTGCTTGCCCGTTGCGAGCCGATTGTCGCCAAAGCCTGCGAGGTAGATGCCGTCGTATTTGTCTTTGGAACCCGCGTCCAGTTGCGTGTTGCCGTCGTCGTCCACAAACGGTTCGCCTTTGTCCCAATGCCCGTTTTGATTGGTGTCGGTGAACGTTTCGCCCCAGACGCCCGTGTCGGTAATCGTGCCGTCCCACGCAGCGTTTTGTCCGAACGGCGTGATGGCAACGGCGGAAAATCCCACACGCAATTCTTTCTTCGGCGCAGACGAACTGAGCATAACCGGCAAGGCGAAGAGCAAGACAAGAATAATCCAACGTGACATTTCGTGAAGCCTCCTGATTGTCTGATTTGGTCGCCTAATTTATGATGCCCGCTTTGACTTTACAACTTTCCTTGAGGCTTTCTGCATGAATTCTAAACCTGCCATCATTTTCGATCTCGGCGCGGTGTTGATTGATTGGAACCCGCGCTATCTCTATCGCACGATGTTCAATACCGAAGCGGACATGGAACGCTTCTTGGCCGAAACGAATTTGTTGCAATGGAACGCGCGCCAGGACGAAGGCCATCCGTTTGCGACCGCCGTCAACGAACTGAGCGCGCAGTTTCCGCAGTACGAAAAATACATTCGCGCGTTTCACGTGCGCTGGGAAGAAATGATGCCCGGCGCAATTGAACCAACGGTCGAAATTCTGGCGGAGCTGCGCAACCAGCAGTACGAACTCTATGCCTTGAGCAATTGGTCAGCGGAAACCTATCCGATAGCTTTCGCGCGCTTTGCGTTCTTGCGTTGGTTTCGTGAAGTCGTCATCTCGGGCGCGGTCAAAGTCTGCAAACCCGATCCGCGCATCTACGAAATCATCCTCCACAAAATCGGGCGTCCGGCCCACGAATGCGTGTTCATTGACGACTCGCGCCCGAATTACGAAATGGCTGTCCAGCTCGGCTTTCGCGGAATTCATTTTCAAGCGCCGGAACAATTGCGCGCGGCATTGAAAAACGTGCTGGCCTAACGGATGAGGCTTGAGCCGCGCGCGCGAACGACTTACGATAGGCGTCGCATTTCGTAGCTGTTCACTTACGACAATTCACAACCCTAAATCCACAATCACGAGAGGTCTTGAATCGAATGAAAAAGAAACTCAACGTTGCCATGATTGGCTATCAATTTATGGGGCGCGCGCACAGCAATGCGTGGCGACAAGTCTCGCACTTCTTTGACGTGCCCGTCGAACCCGTCATGAAAGTCATCTGCGGGCGCAACGAAACTGCCGTAAAAGCTGCCGCCGACAACCTCGGCTGGGAAGAAACCGAAACCGATTGGCGCAAGCTGATGGAGCGCAAAGATATTGACATTATTGACATCTGTTCGCCCGGCGATGCTCACACGCCCCAAGCCATCGCCGCCGCCAACGCGAAGAAAGTCGTCTTCTGCGAAAAGCCGTTGTCGAATACGGTCGCTGAAGCCGAAGAGGTTTTGAAAGCCGCCAAGAAAAACAAAGTCATTCACATGCTTTGCCACAACTATCGCCGCATTCCGGCGGTGACATTGGCCAAGCAAATGATCGAAGCGGGTGAGATCGGCGAGATTTATCATTATCGCGGCACATACCTGCAAGACTGGATTGTTGACCCGCAGTTCCCGCGCGTCTGGCGGTTGACCAAAGCCGTCGCAGGTTCGGGCGCGCTCGGCGACATCGCGTCGCACTCGATTGATCTCGCGCGGTTCTTAGTCGGCGAAATCACGGAAGTGTCCGGCTTGCTGAAAACCTTCATCAAAGAACGCCCCATGCCCGACGATGCGAAAAAGATGGGCAAAGTGGATGTGGACGATGCGGCGCTCTCTATCGTCAAGTTCCGCAACGGCGCGATTGGCACGATTGAAGGTTCGCGGTTTGCACTCGGTCGCAAGAACTACAATCGCTTCGAGATCAATGGCAGCAAGGGCAGCATCGTGTTTGATCTCGAACGAATGAACGAATTGGAGTTGTACAAAGAAGAAGGCGCAAACAGCGGCTTCAAAACGATTCTGGCGACGGATGCGAAACACCCCTATTTCGGCGCGTGGTGGCCGCCGGGACATATCATCGGCTACGAACACACGTTCACGCATACGGTGTTTGATTTGCTGAACGCGATTCACACAGGCAAAGTGCCGACGCCGAATTTCGAGGACGGCGTGCGCAACAACAAAGTGCTGGATGCGATTGAGCGGTCGTCGAAATCGAGGCAGTTTGAGAAAGTGTAGACCAATGCAGTACGGGGAGCGTGAGCGACCTGAGTCATCACAAGCATATCGCTGATCGAAGCGCAGGTCGCTCACGCTCCCCGTACCGCATCTCTCAGTCGCGCCACAATGCTTATGCCGCTATCGTCAAACACCAAATTCGATCATTACGAAATTCTCGCGCCGCTGGGGAAAGGCGGGATGGGCGAAGTGTACCGCGCGCGTGACACACGATTGAATCGCGAAGTCGCCATCAAAGTCTTGCCCGGTGAAGTTGCTTACGATGCCGACCGCTTGCATCGCTTCGAGCAGGAAGCGCGCGCGACTTCGGCACTGAATCATCCGAACATTTTGACGGTCTATGATTTCGGCAACTACGAAGGCAATCCGTATTTGGTGATGGAATTGCTCGACGGCGAAGAACTGCGTGCGCAATTGGACGAGGGAGCGTTACCGGTGCGCAAGGCCATTGATTATGGGCAGCAAATCGCCGCCGGGCTGGCAGCCGCGCACACCAAAGGGATCATCCATCGTGACCTCAAACCCGAAAACCTCTTCGTCACGAAAGACGGGCGGGTGAAGATTCTCGATTTCGGATTAGCGAAGATCGAGCCGCCGCGCGCAGTGTCCGCCAGTTCTGAAGTGGCGACACTCAAGCAGATCACGACGCCCGGCACAGTGATGGGAACGGTCGCGTATATGTCGCCCGAACAGGTGCGCGGCGAAGTCGTAGACGCGCGCTCCGACATTTTTTCGTTCGGCCAAATCCTGTACGAAATGCTCGCGGGCCAACGGGCGTTCGACGGCGCGACGATGCCGGATTTGATGTCGGCCATTCTGCGCGCAGAGCCGCCGGAACTGAACACGACGAATCCCCAGTTGGAAAAGATTGTGCGGCGTTGTTTGGAGAAGCAGCCGGAACGACGCTTTCAGACGGCGAGCGATTTGGGCTTTGCGTTGGAGTCGCTGACCACACCTTCGGGCGCACGTTTGGAGACAGCGACGGCGGTCGCAGCCGTGACGGAGAGTTCGCCCGTGAGCACGGCGCGGTGGTTCGGCAATGCGCAGCTGGCGTGGTTGGCAGCGGCGGTCTTGCTGCTGGGACTGTTGCTAGCGTTGCCCTTCGCCGTGAAGTCTCTGCGCCAGTCGCCGCCCGCTGCGCCGGTGGGTGTGCGCTTTACCATCGCCGCGCCGGAGAAGGCTACGACCATCCTAACGCCGGAGCTTTCCCCCGATGGCCGCCATCTGTTTTTCGCTGCGACTGTGGAAGGCAAGCGCAGTATCTGGCTGCGTCCGCTGGGTTCGCTCACCGCCCAACCGCTGCCCGGCACGGAGGACGTTTTAGGCGTTCCTTTTTGGTCGCCGGACAGCCGCTCAATTGTCTTCGCTGCCGGGGGCCAACTCAGGAAACTCGATCTGGCGGGCGGCGCGCCGCAAACGCTGTGCAAGTTGGAAGATGTCAGCGAGGCAGTCTTCGGCACGTGGAATCGCGACGGGGTCATTCTCTTCTCAACTTTAGGGGGCCGCACGGGAATTTATCGCGTCCCGGCGACGGGCGGTGAGCCGGTGCTGGTGCTGCGCTCCGACGAGACGGCGCGTTACCGCTTTCCGATCTTCTTACCCGACGGTCGCCACTTCCTCGTTCAAAAGAGATATTTACCGTCGGAAGTGGAGGAAATTCATCTCGTCGTGCTCGACAGTCAGGAGACCACGAACCTGCTGGCGGCGGATTCACAGGCGCGCTACGCCAACGGACATCTGTTTCTTACGCGCGCCGGAGTCTTGCTCGCGGCACCTTTCAATACTGACAGCCTGAAACTCACAGGCGAGCCTTTCGTGGTCGCGGATCAGGTCGACCGCTATGGCTTTTCCGTCTCCGAGAATGGCAGCTTGGTCTACGATCCGAACATTCTCACCGACAATCGGCAACTGACCTGGCTGGATCGCGCGGGCAAGCCGCTCGGCACGGTCGGGCCGCCGGGCGATTATTCACGTCCCCAACTGTCGCCCGATGGGAAACGGGTCGCGGTGGCGCGGCAAGATCCGCAGACCCAAAACCGGGACATCTACGTGATAGACCTCGCGCGGGGCGTCAGTTCGCGGCTGACCTTTGATCCGGGCGATGATCTCGGGCCCATTTGGTCGCCCGATGGCAGCCGGATCGCCTGGCGTTCGGGTCGCGACGGGGCCTTTCAGGTCTATCAAAAGCTGGCGAGCGGCGTCGGGCCGGAAGAGGTGCTAGTCAAAGACAATGTTCGCCAGCACTTCACTGGTTGGTCGGCGGATGGCCGCTTCCTCCTTTACGGTCGAGATGATCCGAAAACGCGATGGGATATCTTGCTGGTGCCGACGGAGGGAGACCGCCAGCCCACCGTGTTTTTGCAGACGCCGTTCGCCGAGGGCCCCGGGAGTTTCTCGCCCGACGGGCGCTGGATCGCTTACCAGTCAGACGATCAGGGAAGATTTGAGGTGTACGTGCAGCCCTTTCCCGCTGCGGGGGACAAGTGGCAGATCTCGACCAGTGGCGGAAGTAGTCCGGCTTGGCGCAGCGATGGCAAAGAGTTGTACTACGTTTCGCCTGACCGGAAGCTGATGGCGGTGGAGGTGAAGCCGGGTGGCAGCTTCGAGGCGACTTCGCCCCGGGTGCTCTTCGATCTCGCGCCCGTGCGTGCGGACGGTAGCAGCTATACGGTGACGGCGGCGGGAGATCGCTTCCTCTTCGTCACGGCGCCGGAGAAGGCTGCGAGTCTGCAATTCACCGTCGTGACGAACTGGGCGGCAGAGGCGAAGAAGTAGCGCAAACTGTTAGTTTGCGTGGTTGCAAAGGTTAGCGGCGGGAAAGAACAATGGCTTCGATTGCAGTGTAGAGGGCTTTATTTGAACTACGCAAACTGACAGTTTGCGCTACCGTTGCGGAGCAGTATATGACCATCGCTATCGAAAAATCCGATACCATCACCACTGTGGTTTTGCAACGTCCCGACGTGCGCAACGCGGTCAATCGTGCGACAGCGGAAGCATTGGCCGAGGCGTTTCGGGCGTTCGATGCGGATGATTCCGCGCGGGTCGGCGTGCTGTATGGCGAGCACGGCTCGTTTTGTGCGGGCGCGGATTTGAAGGCTGTCGCCGCTGGACAAGGCAATCGTGTCGAAGTCGAAGGCGACGGGCCAATGGGGCCTTCGCGGATGTTATTGAGCAAACCCGTCATCGCGGCGATTTCGGGTTATGCGGTCGCGGGCGGGTTGGAATTGGCGTTGT
>CAZWAK010000256.1:0-329 GCA_964631865.1 uncultured Heliobacteriaceae bacterium
CAGGATGCCAGCAGGATGCTGGCGCACCCAAAATTAAGCTTGGACGTACGGCAGCAAGGCAATCGTGCGGGCGCGTTTGATTGCTTCTGCGATTTTGCGTTGCTGCAAGGCGCTGACGCCCGAAAGGCGCGCGGGCAAAATCTTGCCGTTTTCGGTCAAGAAGGATTGCAGCAATTTGACGTCCTTGTAATCAATGTAATCAATTTTTTCCGCCGACAATTTGGAACTGCGGCGACGACGGCCTGGCGACGGCAGCGGCGCGTTCATCGGACGGCGCGGCCCGTCATTGCGATCATTTCTTTCGTTTGGTCTTGGCATAATTTCCCCTG
>CAZWAK010000256.1:429-8040 GCA_964631865.1 uncultured Heliobacteriaceae bacterium
AAAAAGTGGCGCGATTTGGCAAATCGCGTTACACGCAAAAAATCGTGATTCGAGCCCTGAAAAAGTGGCGCGATTTGGCAAATCGCGTTACACGCAAAAAATCGTGATTCGAGCGTGGGCGACTCGCGCCCAGTGCTTACGAATCAAATTCTTCGTCGTCTCCTTCCTCATCTGTTTCGACTTCGCCTTCCACGTCCGCGCCACTGGCAGACGCCGCTTTCACCGAAACTTTGCGCCGCTTTTTCAGTTTGGCCGCGCGCTTGAGGTCTTCATCCGTGCGCACGGACAAATGGCGAATGATGGCATCGTTCACGCGCAGACGCCGTTCGACTTCGGCGATTTCCTGGCCGCTGCCTTCGATGTACAAGACAACGTAAATGCCTTCGTCGTGCTTGCCGATTTTGTAGGCGAGTTTCTTGCGCCCCCAGTTGTCGGTTTTGGCAATGGTTCCGCCCGCATCAGAAACAACTTTTTCCAACTGGGCATTGAGTTTGGCGAGATCATCGTCGCTCGTGTTCGGAGCCGCGATGTAAACAATTTCGTAGGTTCTCAAGAGAATCCTCCTTGTGGATAGAGTTAGCCCAAAACAAAGTGGTTTTGAGCAAGGAGAAAGCCACGCGGGGTGGCCTCAGTTATATTTTGACATTGCCGCAGCAATGCCATCTTGCAAAAGAACTTCGACGGCATCCGCCGCCGTCAGAATCGTTTCGTCCACGACAGCGCGCTCGCTTTTGCTGAACTCGCCGAGCACGAAATCCGACAGATTGCGAAGCGGATGATCGGGCGCGATGCCGATGCGCAAACGCGCGAAGCTTTGCGTCCCGATTTCCTTGATGATGGACTTCAAGCCGTTTTGGCCGCCCGCACTGCCCGTTGGGCGCAATCGCAATTGACCGAGCGGCAGAGCGGCTTCATCGCTAATTATCAAAAGACGGTCAGCACTGATGTCGTGCTTTTTCATCAGTGCCGCGACCGCGACGCCGCTCAAATTCATGAACGTTTGCGGTTTGACCAGCAGCGTTTCCGTCCCGCCAATATGGGCTTTCGTGGTTAACGACTGGCATTCCGGTGTTCGGATTTCACGTCCCGCGCGCCGCGCCAATTCGTCCATCACCAGAAAACCGCAATTGTGTCGCGTGCGTTCGTACTGCTTGCCCGGATTGCCCAGGCCGACGATCAAGAACATAAGTCAGAGTCTGGAAAAGTCTAGGGAAGTCTAGGAAAGTCCGACTTTTCCAGACTTCCCTAGACTTCTCTGGACTTTCCTGGACTCTACTTCTTCTCTTCGGTCTTGCCCTTCTTAATCACTTCCGGTTCGGCGGGCGCTTCGGCGGCAGTGGCTTCTTCGCGCGGCGCAACGACCGTGACGATGACGGCTTCGGCATCGGTGACGACCTGGAATTTATCGGCATCCAGGTTGAGATCGCCAACGCGCAGGTTCTGTCCCAAGCCCAGCGGCGTCACGTCCACATCCAAATGTTCGGGCAAATCCGTCGGCAAGCAGCGCAGCCGAATCGCGTGGCTCACGACATCCAAAATGCCGCCAAAATTCCGCACGCCATCGGCTTCGCCCACGATTTTCAAGGCCACTTCAAATTCCGACCGCTCGGTCAGCGAAATGCGTTGCAAGTCCAAGTGCCGCACGCCGCCTTTGATCGGGTCAAGTTGCATCTCGGCAATTTTCACGGGCGACGAACCGCCCTCCAATTGCAAGGTGAAAATGCCGTGCCGTCCGTGCGCGCGAATGAACGCGCCCAATTCGCGTTTGACGACCGACGCCGAAACCGCGTCTTGCCCGTCGCCATACACCGTCACCGGAATCAAGCCACTGCGGCGCAAACGACCTACTGCGCCTTTGCCTTTTTCGGTGCGCGGCTGCGCACTCAGCGAAATAGTTGTATCAAAACTCATAATCGTTAACTCCCAAACAAAATCTCAAATAAACAGGCGGCTCACCGAAGTCTCGTCGTGAATGGATTTGATCGCTTCGGCCAGGAGCGGCGCAATGCTCAAACATTCATACTGCGTGGAGGCACGGGCTTTTTCCGCCGGAACCGTGTTGGTAATCACCACTTTTTCCAGCGGCGATTTCGCAATCCGTTCTATCGCACTGCCGGACAGCACCGCGTGGACGCAACTGGCGACAATGCTTTTCGCGCCTTCTTTTTGTAACGCCTCGGCCACTTTCGTCAACGTACCGGCGGTGTCGGCCATATCGTCCACGATCAGCACGTTGCGGCCTTCGACGCGCCCGATGACGTTCATCACTTCGGCTTCGGCGTGACCGGGTTTGGATTTGTCGCGCCGTTTGTCCACGATGGCGAAGTCCGCATTGAGCCGCTTGGCATACGCCCGCGCGCGTTCGGCTCCGCCGGGATCGGGCGCGACGACGACCAAATTGTCAATCTGCTGCTTCAGAAAGTATTCAATGATAACCGGCGACGCGAACAAGTGATCCACCGGAATATCAAAGAAGCCTTGAATCTGCGGCGCGTGCAAATCCACTGCCAACACGCGATCCGCGCCCGCTGTCGTGATGAGGTTCGCCACCAGCCGCGCCGAAATCGCAATGCGCGGTTTGTCTTTTTTGTCACCGCGTCCGTAGCCGTAGTACGGAATCACCGCCGTGATGCGATCTGCCGACGAGCGCCGAAACGCATCAATCATCAGCAGTAATTCCATGACGTTTGTGTCTACCGGCGGACAGGTCGGCTGCACAATGAAGACATCGCTGCCGCGCACGTTTTCAAGGATCTGAAAATTGAACTCGCCATCGGGAAAGCGCGTCGTATTGGCGCGTCCCAGCGGGACACCTAAATACTGGCAGATTTCCTCGGCCAGCGGGCGATTCGCGTTACCGGAGAAGACTTGTAAACTATTCACAAGGTACTACTAAATGCTTTTGCGTAGTTATTGGGGCCTGACAAAAAAATGGCTGGGGAGCTAGGATTCGAACCTAGGAATGGCGGCTCCAAAGGCCGCTGCCTTACCACTTGGCGACTCCCCAGTAAACTTGATTGTGGATTGCCGAATGCGGAGGGCGGAATTGCTGTTTCAATCCGAAATCCGAAATCCGAAATCCGAAATCGTCGTGAGCGCGGCTTGATAGTCTGTTCGGTTCAGTGTGCGCGTGGCAGCGCACCACCAATCCGTCTCGCTCAATTCATGCATTGCTTGAGCGCGTGCCGCTTCACTTTCAAAGACCGCAAAAACCGTCGAACCGCTGCCGGACATCAACACCGCTGTTGCATCCAACTCCCTCAACCGTTGTTTGACCTGCTCAATCAGAGGGTAAAGCGCGAGTGCCGGGCGTTCCAAATCGTTTTGTAAATCCCAGGGGCGTAAGTTCCATTGCGCCCCTCGCATGCGCGCGTAAGCGGCCTGCAAAGAAAACGGCATATTATTCACGGCAGGTAGGCTTGTCAACTCAGAAGGTAACTTTCCATAGATTTCGCGCGTCGGCACGTGGACGCCCGGATTCACGAGCAACAGATGCTCCGCCGCAATATCCGCCATCGGATACACCTCGTCGCCGCGCCCGATGCCAATACCTGTGCCGCCGAAAAAAAAGAACGGCACGTCAGAACCAAGCTGCGCGCCGAGCCGAAACAAATCGCGCGGCGCAACGTCCAATTGCCAAAGCTTCGTCAGCGCAAGCAACGTGATCGCCGCATTGCTGCTGCCGCCGCCGAGTCCCGCGCCCATTGGAATGCGCTTTTGCAGATCCATCTTTGCGCCTTTGTCGCAGCCCGTCAGTTCGCGCAGCAACACCGCCGCGCGCGCAATCAAATTCGTTTCATCGCACGGCACTTCCGCGTGATCGCAAGTCAAGACCAATTCTTTTTCTGTAGTTGTAAAAGACAAGTGATCGCACACCTCAACGGTCTGCAAGATTGTGCGCAGTTCGTGATAGCCGTCGGCGCGACGTCCTAAAATTTCGAGCGTCCAATTGATTTTGGCGAAGGAAGGCGCTTCAAGGTTCATAGGAAAGGAACAGCTCCGGCGCGACCTTGAAATACTCGCTCAAGGCTTTGGCCTGCGCTTTGCTCGGCAGCGCGTGTTCATTTTCGACTTCCGTCATTCCTAGCTCAAGGGTAAATATTCTACGCGACTCGCCATTTCTTCTGGCTCGTACACTTTGGCGATGAGTTCCAAATCTTCTACACATTGACCAATAGTAACCTTCATTTGATGTCCATACACGACGCCGGCAAAAGGCTGGCCCGTGACTTGGCGTTGGGTCGCTTCCCGCAAAAAATCATTGTCCTGAGTAAAAATCACACAGCCTAACTCCGTAGCCCGATCCAACAAAGCTGCATCTTCCAACTCTATCGTCTCATCATCTTGTGCCGTGATGACCTCAACGCCACGCAACCGCAATTCTGTGGTGATGGCATACGGCACGTGAACATCCATGTAAAGGGGCAGGCTCATCGTTGCAAAAGGCTCTTTTTCGCTTCTTTGGCTTCCCGTAATTTGCGATAAAGCGTTGGATTCTGCGCGCGTGCTTTCGCCGCGAGGCTATCCGCTTCGTTCACTTGGCGCACAATCTCCGTGTCGAATTCAGTTTGATGTTCGTAATAGTACGCAAGCGCCGCGTAAATCTGGCTCAGCGAAAGCGAGGGATGCTGAAAGTGAATTTCTTCGGGACTCCAACCATAGGCAATTTTATCCAAAGCCACTTCGATGACCTTGATTTGCGTTCCTCTGAGCCAGGCGCGCCCCGTTTCATCCAACTCAATTTGTGAATTCACAATTGGCGTTCGTGCAGAGTTCATAACAACCTCTCCTTGCTTGGCTCATCCCATCGGCGCGAGCGTGCCCAAAATGTGGTAGCCGCCGTCCACGTAGATCACTTCGCCCGTGATGCCGCGCGACAAACTGCTGACCAAAAACAAGCCCGTGTCGCCGACTTCGGCTTGTTCCGTCGCTTTTCTGAGCGGCGCGACTTCGCGGTGATGCGCGACCATGTTTGTGATGCCGGAGACACCGCGCGCGGCGAGTGTGCGAATCGGGCCTGCTGAGATGGCGTTCACGCGAATGCCGCGCGGGCCGAGGTCGCTGGCGAGATAGCGAACGGACGCTTCGAGCGCCGCTTTCGCCACGCCCATCACGTTGTAATGCGGCACGACTCGTTCTGCGCCGAGATACGTGAGCGTAATGATCGAACCGCCTTCGTTCATCAGCGGCAACGCCGCGCGCGTGAAGGCCACGAGCGAATAGGCACTGACTTCGAGCGCGGTGTTGAAATCGGCGCGCGTCGTGTTGAGGAATTCGCCGGTCAAGGCTTCGCGCGGCGCATAGGCAATCGAATGCACAAGGAAATCCAGCTTACCGAATTCACCCGCGACGTTGTTCATCAACGCCGCGATTTCTTCATCGTTGCCCGCGTCGCATTGATAACATTTGGCGTCGGGGATCGTCGCAGCGAGTTCCTCGACGTTGTCTTTCAATCGTTCGGTTTGATAATTGAACGCGAGTTTCGCCCCCGCGTTGGAGGTGGATTGCGCAATCGCCCACGCGATGCTGGCTTTATTGGCGACCCCTAAAATCAGGCCGGTTTTGCCTTCCAGTAGCATGCTGAAATCTCCTCGAAAGTTTGGGTCGGGAAAATGAACTGTGAAGATACCACGATTCTTGCATTCTTTGAATTGAGACGCAGGAGGGCGCGGCACGCCACTGTCTGTCGGTGTGTAGCTTGCCAGCGAGCGCCGCTTTGAGCGAAGATGCGCGTATGCGGTTTCGGCAATCCGAAAACTTCAAGAACTTTCGTGGCAAAGTAGATGCGACGCTGCCCCCGCCTTTCTCATTCGCTCTTGAAACAACCGTTCCACTCGTATGCACAACCGTCCCCTGTTCTCTCTTTTCTACTTAAAGCCCGTACGCAAACCGCGCAGCGGCGAATGCCGTACGAGGGGCGTGAGCGACCTGCGCCTCGTACGGCGGCGTGTTCCGAGAGGATCAGGTCGCTCACGCTCCCCGTACTGCACCCAGTTGGCGTACCCGCTCTTGGCTCTTTTTTGTTTTGCCCTCGGTCTTGCTCACACGGCACATGCGCAAACCGCCACGATCACAGGAACCGTCAAAGACCCCGATAATGGCGTGGTGCGTGAAGCCAGTGTGACGCTGCTCAATTCCAATCAGGCGGCGCTGCGCGTCGTGCGAACCGACAACGAAGGGAAATTTCGCTTCGTGGACATTCGACCAGGAACGTATGAAATTCAGATTGCGCATACGGGCTTCAGCGTGCGGCGACAAATGGTGACGGCGTCTGCGACGACGACCGATGTGAACGTCGTGCTGGAAGTCAATCAAGTGATGGAACTCATCACCGTTACGGCGGAAACCGGAACCGCGCGCGACAAAGACACCGTTGCGCAACAGGTCAACATCGTCTCTGAAGCTTCCATCACACAGCGCGCCACCGCCCAACTCGCCCAGGTCGCCGATGAAGAAGCTGGGCTATCGCTGCAACGCACCAGCCCGACGATTGGTTCTGTGTTGGTGCGCGGATTGACGGAAGTGGGCGTGTTCATTGACGGCGTGCGCTTCACGAACAGCACGCAGCGCGGCGGCATCAACACGTTTTTCAATCTCAACGATCCGACCAGTCTGCGCGCGGTCGAAGTTTTACGCGGCCCGAACACGGCGCAGTACGGCTCCGACTCGCTCGGCGGCACGGCGCAGCTTGTGACGCGGCAGCCGCAGTTCGGATTGACGCCGCCGCAACTGCACGGCGAATGGAATTCGTTTTACACGAGCGCCGATCATTCGTTCGGCAGCAATGCGCTGCTGACTTACGGCACGCAGCGTTTTGGCGTGCTGACGAATTTGATTGGGCGGCGCGTGAACACGTTGCGACCGGGCGGCGGCATTGACAGCCATTCCGCGATCACGCGCTTTCTCGGTTTGCCTTCAAACATCATCGGTTCGGAGCGATTGCCGGACACGACGTTCACACAACTCGGCGGCACGTTCAAAGCGACGTTTGCGCCGACCAGCGATCAGCAATTGAGTTTTCATTATCAGCGCGGACAACAGGACGGCGGCAAACGGTACGATCAACTGCTCGGCGGCGACGGCAATCTGATTGCTGAACTGCGCAACCTGATGTTGGACTTCGGCTATGTGCGTTACTTCAAACAAGGAGTCGGCTTCTTCGACAATCTTTCGACAACGGTTTCATACAACAGCCAGCGCGAAGAGCGCGTCAATCAGGGCGGCAACGGCAACCCGGCAGCCGCGATCACGCACGACAAAGAACGCACGAGCAGCTACGGCTTCAGTTTCTACCTCGACAAACAATCGGCGGAGCGCAACAGCTTTTTGTTCGGCGGCGACATCTATCACGACCAGGTGAATGCGCCGAGTTACAACTTTGATCCGACCACGCGCGCGTTCACGACAGTGCGTCCGCGCGTGCCGAACGGCGCACGTTACATTCTGGCCGGGCTGTTTGTGCAGGATGCGCTGGAACTCATTCCGAAGCGGCTACGATTGACAGCGGCGCTGCGTTACAACGTCGGCTCGTATCGCGTGCGTGCGGCGGACAGCCTCGTCATGAACGGACAACCGCTTGTGCCGAATGATTCGTTGCGCGTCGGCGATTTT
>CAZWAK010000257.1:0-8017 GCA_964631865.1 uncultured Heliobacteriaceae bacterium
CAGCAAACACGAGGGCGAATACGAATTGATGGACACGGGCGTGTTTGATGACGACCGCTATTTCGATGTGTTCGTCGAGTATGCCAAAGCCGATGTCGAAGACATTTTGATTCAAGTTACCGTCGCCAATCGCGGGCCGGAAGCCGCCACGTTGCACGTGCTGCCGACGCTCTGGTTTCGCAATCGTTGGAGCTGGGGCAATGGCAAAGGCGAGGCGCGACCATCGCTCAAAGCCAATAACGACGCGGTCGAAATCCTCCATCACGTGTTTGGCGAACGGTTTTTGTATTGCGATGGCGGGCCGGAATTGGTGTTCACCGACAACGAAACCAACGTGCGGCGCTTGTACGGTGCTGAGGCGAATGGTCACTTCAAAGACGGCATCAACGATTACGTTGTGAACGGCGCGATGAACGCCGTGAACCCGGAACAGAAGGGCACGAAAGCCGCCGCGCATTACGTCGTCGCGCTCGACGCGGGCGAGACGAAAACGATTCGCTTGCGACTCGCGCACGAAGTGAATCGCGCGCCGTTTGCGGACTTCGATCAAATCTTTCAGCAACGCCTGCGCGAAGCCGATGAGTTCTATGACACCGTGATTCCGAGCAATGTTTGCGACGACAATCGCAACGTGATGCGGCAGGCGTTTGCCGGGATGTTGTGGTCGAAGCAGTTCTATCATTACGTTGTCGAAGACTGGCTCAAAGGCGATCCCGCGCAACCGCCGCCGCCGCGCGAACGTCACGGTGGGCGCAACAGCGATTGGAAGCATCTCTACAACTCTGATGTCATTTCGATGCCCGACAAATGGGAATATCCCTGGTACGCGGCGTGGGATTTGGCGTTTCATTGTTTGCCGCTTGCGCTCGTGGATTCGACGTTTGCGAAAGAGCAACTGATCCTCATGCTGCGCGAATGGTATATGCACCCGAACGGGCAATTGCCCGCCTACGAATGGGCGTTCGGCGACGTGAATCCGCCCGTGCATGCGTGGGCGGCGTGGCGCGTCTATAAGATCGAAAAGAAGCGGCGCGGTGTCGGAGACATCAAATTTTTGCAGCGCGTCTTTCACAAGCTGCTGCTGAATTTCAATTGGTGGGTGAATCGCAAAGACGCCGAGGGCAACAACATTTTTCAGGGCGGCTTTTTGGGGCTGGACAACATCGGCGTGTTTGATCGCTCGCGTCCGTTGCCGACCGGCGGCCACATCGAACAATCGGACGGCACCAGTTGGATGGCGATGTATGCGCTGAATCTGATGGCGATTGCGCTCGAACTCGCGCAGCACGATCCGGCGTATGAAGACGTGGCGAGCAAGTTCTGGGAACATTTCTTGTACATTGCCAAAGCGATGAATGATCGCGGGCATGGACACGTGTCGTTGTGGGACGACGAAGACGGCTTTTTCTACGACGTGCTGCACACGCAGGATGGTTTGTCGCCGATGAAAGTGCGTTCGATGGTCGGTTTGATCCCGCTCTTTGCCGTCGAAACGATTGAGCCGGAAGTCTTGAATCAATTGCCGAATTTCAAACGGCGCATGGATTGGTTCATTGAGCATCGGCCTGATTTGACGGGCAATGTGGCTTCGATGTGTGCGCCGGGGATGGGCGAGCGATTGTTGATGTCCATCGTCAATCAGGAGCAATTACGGCGTGTGCTCAAAGTAATGCTGGATGAAAGCGAATTCTTGTCCGACTACGGCATTCGCGCGGTCTCGCGGTTTCATCGTGACAATCCCTACATCCTGAACGTGCAGGGCGAAGAGCATCGCGTAGATTACGAGCCGGGCGAATCCACGTCAGGCTTGTTCGGCGGCAACTCGAATTGGCGCGGGCCAATTTGGTTTCCGGTGAATTATCTGCTGATCGAAGCGCTGCAAAAATTTCATTACTACTTGGACAACGAATACAAAGTCGAATGTCCGACAGGTTCCGGCAACTTCGTGCCGCTGTGGGATGTGGCGAGCGAATTGTCGCGTCGGCTGACGCATATCTTTTTGCGCAACGGCGACGGCACGCGCCCGGTTCACGGGGCTTTCACAAAGTTTCAGCACGATCCGCATTGGCGCGATTTGTTGTTGTTTTATGAGTATTTTCACGGTGACAACGGTTCCGGCGTCGGCGCAAGCCATCAAACGGGCTGGACCGGATTGGTCGCCAAACTAATTCAGCAAAGCGGGGAATAACCGACCACACAACGACGATTCACAAAGCAACAGACGTGGTGAAAAGAGGTGTCAAGAGTTCAAGCTTCAGCTTGGTTGGCACAACGAAAAGCCAAACTAAAGTTTGTACTCTTAACGCTTGATTTCCAGGCGCGTTGTTTGTGATGGGAGTGTGTCTACAACAAGAAAGAAGGAAAATATGCGAGTAGTAAATTTTGTGATGACGATGGGTTTACTGGTGGTGATGGTTGCCGCCGCGTTTGCCGCAAGTGCGCGGCTCGGCAAAGTTGACCCGATCAACAAAACTTTCACCGGCGTAGCCATCAAAGGCTATGACGCGGTGGCCTATTTCACCGAGGGCCGTCCGGTCAAAGGCAGCAGCGAATTTCAATACGAATGGCTCGGCGCGAAATGGCACTTCGCCAGCGCCGCGAATCGTGATGCGTTTGCGAAAAATTCCATCAAATACGCACCGCAATTTGGGGGTTATTGTGCGTGGGCGGTGAGCCAGGGTTACACCGCCGGGATTGATCCCGATGCGTGGAAGATTGTGGATGGCAAGTTGTATTTGAATTACAGCAAGTCGGTGCAGAAGATGTGGGAACAGGATGTGCCGGGCAACATTCGCAAGGGCAATGAAAACTGGCCGAAGTTGCATTGAGACAAAATCCTGAGAGCGCAGGCGAAAGCGCGTGCGCTCTCATCATAAAGGTTCAGCTATGATCGAATTCACCCAGGAAATTTGCCGCAATCTCGCAAACGCCAGCCAACGCGAATGGCTTGAAACCAACGGCCTCGGCGGTTTCGCTTCGTCTACGATTGCGGGGCTGAACACGCGGCGCTATCACGGGCTGTTGATTGCCGCCACGAAGCCGCCGGTTGGTCGGTTGTTGTTGCTGTCAAAATTGGAAGAGACGTTGGTGATTGACGGCAAGCGGTTTGATCTCTCGGTCAATCAATATCCCGGCGCGATTCATCCGCGCGGCGAGCAATATCTGAAAAGCTTTCGCCTCGACCCGTTTCCGATTTTCACGTACGAAGTTGCAGGGGTCGAAATCGAGAAATCAGTGTTTATGCCGCACGGCGAAAATGCGACGGTGATGCAATACAAAGCCAATAAAACCGGGCGCAATAACGTAAGGCTCGAACTGCGACCGCTCATCGCCTTCCGCGATTATCACAGCACGACGCACGAAAACACCGCGCTGAATGCCCAGGTAGAGTTTAATGATGCGAGCGCCACCGTGCAGCCGTATGCCGACTTGCCGAAGCTGCATTTCGCGCACAACGCTTGCGAGGTTGCATCAACAGGTTATTGGTATCGCAACTTTGAATACGCAGAAGAACAAGCGCGCGGGCTGGATTTTCGGGAGGATTTATTCAATCCGCTTGAATTGAAATTTGAACTCAACGCGCGGTCGCGCGCGGTCATTATCGCTGCGACGGAGCCGCACGATGTCACGGCTGTCGCGGCACTGCAACGCAAAGAACTCAAGCGCCGGAAAATGGTGTTGGCTGCGGCTGATGCGCAGAATGAATTCTCGCAACAACTCGTCACGGCTGCCGATCAATTCATCGTCGCGCGCGGCGCACAGAAAACCGTCATCGCGGGCTATCACTGGTTCAGCGATTGGGGCCGCGACACGATGATTGCTTTGCCGGGCTTGACGCTCGCCACCGGACGCGCGGACATTGCCCGAAGCATCCTGCTCGAATTCGCGCAACACATAGATCGCGGGATGTTGCCGAATCGCTTTCCCGACGCAGGCGAAGAACCCGAATACAACACCGTAGACGCGACGCTCTGGTTCTTTGAAGCCATTCGCGCGTGGGCAGAGCACACGAACGATTACGAATTCGTGCGAACCAATTTCTATATGGCGCTTAACGACATATTGGATTGGCACATACGCGGCACACGCTACGGCATTCGCGTGGATGATGATGGTTTGCTGCGAGCAGGCGAGCCAGGCGTGCAATTGACGTGGATGGATGCGAAAGTCGGCGATTGGGTCGTCACGCCGCGCACGGGCAAGCCCGTCGAGATTCAGGCGCTGTGGTACAACGCGCTGTGTGTGATGAGCGATTTTGCCAAACAATTTGGCGAGGCCGAACGCGCGCGACAATATGATGAAATGGCCGCGCGCGCACACACGAGCTTTCATCAACAGTTTTGGAATGACGCGGCGGATTGTCTCTACGATGTCGTCAACGGCGACGAACGCGACGGCGCGATTCGCCCGAATCAAATCTTCGCGCTCAGTTTGCCGCACGCTTTGCTGACGGGCGAAAAAGCCGCGCGCGTGCTGGCGGTCGTCGAACGCGAATTGCTCACGCCCGTCGGATTACGCAGCCTCGCGCCGTGCGATCCGCATTACCTCGCTCATTACTCCGGCGGCATTCTGGAACGCGATGGCGCGTATCATCAGGGTACGGTGTGGGCGTGGTTGATGGGGCCGTTTATCACGGCACATTTGAAAATTCACAAAGACCGAAAACGCGCAACGCAGCTATTGACAGGCTTCCGCGCGCATGTGCAGGAAGCGGGGTTGGGCCAGGTTGCAGAAATTTTCGATGCCGAACCGCCGCACACAGCGCGCGGTTGCATTGCCCAGGCGTGGAGTGTGGCCGAGTTATTGCGAGTGATCCACACATTTTCACTTTTCTCCAACCATCCCGCCGCCAGTTCATGTGTCCCGAGCGCATCGTAAATTGCGCGCCGCGTTTGGTCGGCTGGAGTTCCAGCAAATTTCAAATTTGAGATTTGAGATTTGAAATCAACGAAGCCACACTGACGTCGAGATCACTCCAAACGCGGCACGCTGCTTCGATGCTATTCTTGCACTTCCGCCAAATCTGCCAGCGCGGCTTGCATGGCTTGCGGGTTCGTCATCAACGCCAAATACTTCGCGCTCATTTCCGGCGGCGCAAATTCGATCATCTGGCGGTTTTCAAACCAGAACTCAATCAGATCAAACGGCCCACGATCACAATAGCGCGCGAGCCAGCCTTCGCGCTCCCCGATTTGCAACAGCGTTTCTGCGTTCACTTGAACAGAAATATAGGCGTGCGTCGGAACGTAGGGCGCACTGTTGCCTACCTGAAAACCTGCTTCCATGTCGTCCGGGCACATTTCGGTGCCGAGCGGCAACACTTCCACCAGCGTGCCGTGTTGGTCGTGGGCCAGCACGAACCACGAATCCGGGCGGAAATTCGGCGGCGCAGGCACAACCTCTCCGCCCATGATTTCTGCCAATACGGTTGCGACATGCTTTGGATTTTTTGCGTCCAATGAAATGTGATGAATCATAGTGTTCTCCAATGTTGTTCTGTTCGTATTTTTCTCTGGCATTCACTAACGCGAATTCGGGCGCGCGAAATATTCACAGCGGAACGATTTTTTTTGTGCGGCACGCTGCACTATGATGAGCGCCAGTATGCACAAGGATTTCATCGCGCCATTGCTGGAACAAGCCCTCGCGTTTCGCGCCGCGCTGTTTGATGATCGGCACGAAACGGCCTTTCGCCTCTTCAATGGTTTCAGCGAAGGTGCGCCGCAGTTGGTCGTTGATCTCTACGCCCGAACCGCCGTCCTCCATAACTACGCAGACGATCCGCGCAATGGATTTGCGATGGTGCAAGCCGCGCAAAAATTTTTGCCCGCGCGCCTGCCCTGGTTGCAAGCCATCATCGTCAAAACGCGCAATAGTTCTTCGTCTGAAGCCCGACGCGGCCAGTTGGTCTACGGCACAAAACCGGATCGCAAAATTCGCGAGCACAGCGTCTGGTACGCGATTGATGTGATGCTGCATCGGGACGCAAGCTTTTATCTCGACACGCGCAACGTGCGCCGCTGGGCAAAAGAAAACCTCGCTGGCAAAACTGTCCTCAACACCTTCGCCTACACCGGCAGCCTCGGCGTCGCCGCGCAAGCCGCCGGAGCTGCGCGCGTCGTGCATCTGGATTTGAACCGCAACTTCCTGAACGTAGCGAAGACATCGTACACGCTGAACGGCTTCCCGATTCACAAAGCGGATTTTCGCGTCGGCGATTTTTTCCCGCAGATTAGTCGGATGAAAGCGGCAGGCGAGCGATTTGATTGCGTGTTCGTAGACCCGCCGATTTATTCCGCCACGAACAAAGGCATCGTCAATTTGGCTGCGAGCTACACGCGCATCCTCAACAAAGTGCGCCCGTTGATTCACGATGGCGGTTCTTTGGTGGCGATCAACAACGCGCTGTTTTATTCGGGCGCGGATTATTTAGCGGAAATCGAAGCGTTGTGTGCGGATGGCTATTTGACGATTGCGGAACTGATTCCCGTGCCCGCAGATTTTATCGGCAATGGGCAAAGGCAATCTGTTTTGCCAATCGCCGATCCTGCGCCGTTCAATCATTCGACGAAAATCGTTGTGCTGAAGGTGCGCCGCAAAGCGTAACGAAATCGCCAGCTTCCCACCCGCTCTAACTTTGTAGTACGATCCAGATTGATGGAGGCTAAAGCTTATGCCGATTGCAACTGCTACTGACTATCTCGCAGCCATTGCGCACATCCCGCCCGGAACCACGTTGCGCGCGGATAATGTTGCGTGGGAAGACTATGAACAATTGATGTATGACTTGCGCGATAACAATTCAGTGCGCGTCTATTACGATCACGGAAGGATGGAAATTATGTCGCCCCTGCGCAAACACGAAGCGCCTGTCGGAATCATTGCTCGCTTAATGAGCGTCTTGAGTGACGAACTCGAAATAGACATTGAGCCGCTGGGTTCGACGACCCTCAAATCGGAAATGCAGGAGCAAGGCGCAGAGCCGGACGACAGTTTCTACGTGCAAAACGCCGCTGCTGTGATTGGCAGAGATGACTTGGATTTGGCGCACGATCCGCCGCCCGACATCGTGATTGAAAGTGATCTGACCAGCAGTTCGCTCGACAAGTTTCCGATTTATGCGGGCTTGGGCGTGCCGGAAATCTGGCGTATCTCGCAACGACAAGTGCGGATTTTTGTGTTGCTGGGAAATCAATATCAAAATACCGCCAATAGCTCTGCGTTTCCTTTCTTGTCAGCGGAAGCGTTGACGGAGTTCATCAGCCAAGGGGTCAACAAAGGCACCACTGTCGCGGCACGGGCGTTTCGGAATTGGGTGAAGACGCAGCGTGAAAAAAACTAATGGCGGGTTGTACCTTTTTGACGGAGGCTAAGTTTGTTATGCCGATTGCGACTGCTACTGATTATCTCGCAGCCATTGCGCACATTCCGCCGGGAACCACATTGCGCGCGGATAATGTCGCGTGGGAAGACTACGAACAATTGACCTACGACTTGCGCGAATCCTCTGCGGTGCGGGTGTTCTACGATCAAGGAAGGATGGAAATTATGTCCCCGTTGCCAGCCCACGAGAAACCTGTAAAAGTGCTGCACTCGCTCATCATTGCGTTACGCGATGCGCTCGACATAGACATTGAATCGCTTGGTTCCTCGACGCTCAAGAAAGAATTGAAAGACAAGGGAGCCGAGCCGGATGATTGTTTTTATGTGCAGAATGCCGCGCTCGTCATTGGCAAAGACGATCTGGATTTAGCGCACGATCCGCCGCCTGACATCGTGATCGAAAGCGATTTGACCAGTTCGTCGCTCGACCGTTTTGCGATTTATGCTGGACTCGGTGTGCCCGAAATCTGGCGTGTCTTCAATCGGCGCGTAGACATTTGGCTCCTGACCGAGGCTGATTATGAAGAGTCCTCGCAGAGTGCGGCATTCCCTTTTCTGACGGTCGCGGCGCTCAATGATTTTTTGGTTCTCCAAGAACTCAGGTGGTAAGCCACCATATCTTGTAGTTCAAGGG
>CAZWAK010000258.1:0-8012 GCA_964631865.1 uncultured Heliobacteriaceae bacterium
CTTCACGACGCCGTATTTCTGCGCGGAGCAACAAACACGCTGGTACGAAGCGGTCGAGAAAATTCCCGATGGCCCAACGGTGAAGCTGCTGCAAGACGTGGCCAAGCAACACGGCATGGTGATTATCGTGCCGATTTACGAAGAGGAAATCACCGGAGTTTATTACAACACCGCCGCCGTGATTGACGCGGATGGCAAGTACCTCGGCAAGTATCGCAAGAACCATATCCCGCACGTCGCGCCGGGCTTTTGGGAGAAGTTTTATTTCAAGCCGGGCAATCTGGGCTACCCGTGCTTTGATACGGCATTTGCGCGCATCGGCGTGTACATTTGCTACGACCGGCATTTCCCCGAAGGCGCGCGGGCGCTTGGTTTGAACGGCGCGGAGATTGTTTTCAATCCTTCGGCGACGGTTGCGGGCCTGAGTGAATATTTGTGGAAGCTCGAACAGCCTGCCCACGCCGTTGCCAACGGCTATTTCATCGCAGCCATCAATCGCGTCGGTTACGAAGCGCCCTGGAACATCGGCGAGTTTTACGGCCAGAGTTATATCTGCGACCCGCGCGGACAATTTATCGCGCAAGCGCCGCGTGATGAAGATGCGCTGGTTGTCGCAGATGTAAATTTGGATTTGATCCGTGAAGTGCGCAACACGTGGCAGTTTTTCCGTGACCGTCGGCCTGAAACGTACGGCTCGTTGGTGAAAGAATAGCGCCGCGCTATGCACGATTTTATCATTACCAGCAATCGCGTCGTGACGCCTGAGACAATCACACCTGCTGCGATCCACATTCGCGATGGCAAGATTCATGCGATAGCGAATCGCCAAGCGTTGCCTTCAGATGTTGAAGCCATAGACGTTGGCGATTCCGTTGTGATGACTGGTTTAGTGGATGCCCACGTTCACGTCAACGAACCAGGACGCACGGATTGGGAAGGCTACGCGACCGCGACACGAGCGGCAGCGGCAGGTGGCGTGACAACACTCGTAGATATGCCACTCAACAGCATTCCGCCGACAACGACGCTGGCAGGCTTTCAGGAAAAGCGCGCCGCCGCACAAGGCCAATGCCAGATTGATGTCGCGTTCTGGGGCGGCGTCGTGCCGGGCAATACACCAGAACTGCGACCGTTGATTGAAGCGGGCGTGCGGGGCTTCAAATGCTTTCTGATTCATTCCGGTGTAGATGAGTTTCCGAACGTCACCGAAGCCGATTTACAAACCGCAATGCCGGAACTAGGGGTGCTAAATACTGTCTTGCTCGTGCATGCTGAATTGCCGGGGCCGATTGAAGCGGCGGCGGCAAGTACGGATGATCCGACACTGTATCAAACCTTCCTGCAATCCCGTCCGAGGGCCGCAGAAAATGAAGCCATCGCGTTAATGATTAAGCTGAGCCGTGCAACGGGCGCGCGCATTCACATCGTGCATCATTCATCCTCTGATGCGTTGCCGTTGCTTCGTCAAGCAAAGCAAGAAGGTCTTCCAATCACTGTCGAAACTTGCCCGCATTATTTGACCTTTGCCGCAGAAGACATTCCCGCCACTGCAACGGAATTCAAATGTTGCCCGCCCGTGCGCGAACGCGAGAATCGGGAACAGCTTTGGGAGGCGTTGCGCGACAGGGTGATTGATATGGTTGTGTCGGATCATTCGCCCTGCACGCCGCATCTGAAATTGAAAGAACAAGGCGATTTTATGCAGGCGTGGGGCGGCATCGCTTCATTGCAATTCGGCTTGCCCGTGATGTGGACAAATGCGCGTGAACGCGGCTTTGGTTTGCAGGAATTGTCGCAATGGATGTCGCAGCGACCGGCACAACTCGCTGGTTTGCAACATCGCAAAGGGCTATTAAAACCTGGCTATGATGCGGACTTGGTGATTTGGAATCCCGAAGCGACATTCACTGTTGCGCCGTCCGTCATTCATCACAAACATAAGCTGACTCCCTACAACGGACGAGTGTTGTACGGGGTTGTGGAAACGGTTTTTGTGCGCGGGCAAAGAGTCTACGAAAAGGGCCAATTCAGCGTGCAACCGTTAGGGCAATTGTTGTGAGGTAACGCGATTTGCTAAATCGCGGGACTTACTCCAGACGACACGCGATTTAGCAAATCGCGCCACATCTTTCTCCTGCAAAACCTTTATGAATTTCACCGAACTGATTGATCTGGCTTCTGAACGAGTAGGCGGCGCGGTGTTGTATGCCAATGACGAATTCTTTGCGCCGAAAGAAAACCTGCTCAAGGCCGACGCGCCTGTTTTCATCGAAGGCAAATACACCGATCTCGGCAAGTGGATGGACGGCTGGGAATCGCGGCGGAAGCGTGCGCCGAACCTGCACGAGTTGTATGACTGGTGCATCATCCGGCTTGGCTTGCCCGGCGCGATTCACGGTGTAGTCGTGGATACCAGCCATTTTCGCGGCAACTTCCCTTCGCATTGTTCATTGGAAGCCTGTGCGGTCGAAGGCTATCCCGATGTGGAGCAACTCGCGGCAGCTTCCTGGACAGAAATTTTGCCGAAAGTCGAATTGCAGGGGAACACGCCGAATTCATTTGCGCTTGATGCGCCGTCACGAGTCACGCATCTGCGCTTCAAGATTTATCCTGACGGTGGCGTTGCGCGGTTGCGTGTGTATGGCGAGGTGCTGCCGGATTGGGAACGGCTGCGTCGTCGCAACAGCGAGACTGATTTGGCTGCGGTGGAAAACGGTGGCTTGGTTATTGCGTGCAGCGATATGTTTTTCGGGCATCGGCACAATTTGATTATGCCCGGTCGCGCGTTGAACATGAGCGACGGCTGGGAGACCAAACGACGACGCGGCCCCGGCTATGATTGGAGCATCATCAAACTCGGCCATCCAGGAACCATCGGGCGCGTCGAAGTGGATACGAGTTGGTTCAAAGGGAACTTTCCCGAAAGCTGTTCCATCGAAGCCTGTCACACAAGCGATGAGCCGGAAGATTTCTCTACGTTAGAGTGGAAAGAAGTGTTGCCGCGCACTCGCTTGCAGGCACACACGCGACATCTTTTTGAAGACGAGATTGCTGCCGTTGGAACCGTGACACACGTGCGCTTCAATATCTTTCCTGATGGTGGTATCAGTCGGCTGCGAATTTATGGACGAATCCAATAACAAGTTGGCGCAACTCAACGACGCCCCGCGCGAAGAAGCGTTTGCCACGTTGCTGTCGTGTTGCGGCTCGTTAAGCTGGGCGCAGCGGATGGCAGCGGCGCGACCGTTTGCCGCCGTGGCCGCGCTATTGGCAACAGCGGATCGCATTTGGTGGGAATTGCGGCCTTCCGATTGGCTCGAAGCATTTGCCAGTCATCCGCGCATTGGCGAACGCAAAGCCGCCACGCCGCAATCTGCACAAGCCTCCGCGTGGTCAGCGCAGGAGCAAGCCGAAGCGCAAACCTCCGCCGATGAAATTCGTGCGGCACTGGCGGAAGCGAATCGCGCGTATGAAGAACGCTTCGGCTACATCTACATCGTGTGCGCAACAGGCAAAAGCAGCGAAGAGATGCTGGCACTTTGCCAACAGCGGCTTAGCAATGATTACGAAACAGAACTACAAATCGCCGCCGAAGAGCAACGTAAGATCACAGAAATCCGCTTGCGCAAATTGATGGGGGAATAAGATGAGCGCGATTACGACGCACATTCTGGATATTTCGCAAGGCCGTCCGGCACAGGGCGTCAATGTCGTGCTGGAATTTCAGGCTGATGATTGGCAAGTGCTCGGAACCGGCGTGACCGATACAGATGGTCGTGTGCGAACGCTGCTGGCTCCCGATCATTCATTGCAAACCGGACAGTATCGCCTCACGTTTGCGACAGGCGCGTATTTCGCCGCGCAGAACATCACCAGCTTTTATCCCGAAGTTTCCATCACGTTTTTTATTCAGGACACGGCGCAGCATTATCACGTACCGCTGTTGCTCAGTCCGTTTGGGTATTCAACGTATCGAGGGAGTTAATTTTTATGGCAGTCATTTTAGCGCAGAACAATTACGGCAAATCGCGTGTACGAATGGTGAAAGTTGCACGGCACGGCGACCGCCACGATTTGCAGGACATCACCGTCAATATTGCCTGCGAAGGCGATTTCGACACCGCACATACGCTCGGCGACAACAGCCGCATACTGCCGACCGATACGATGAAAAATACCGTGTACGCGCTGGCGAAACAGGCGAGCGACATAGAAGATATCGAAGCCTTTGCCCAGCGACTGACCGCGCATTTTCTGACCAACAATGAACAGATTTCGCAGGTCACCGTCGCTATCAGTGAAAACCAATGGGCGCGCATCCCCGTCGGCGGCAAACCGCACGCGCATTCTTTCAGCAAAGGCTCGGACGAAAAGCGCACTACCAAAGTCATCGCCACACGCGAAGCCGTCAGTATCGAATCCGGCCTGGAAGATTTGCTGGTGCTGAAGACCACAAAATCCGGCTTTGTCGGCTACATCAAAGACCCGTTCACGACCTTGCATGAAACCACCGACCGCATCTTCGCCACCGCCGTAAAAGCGACGTGGAACTATGCCGACTCGCAAATTGCTACCACCACCACGTGGCAAGGTGTGCGACAACTGCTCCTCGAAACCTTCGCCCAGCACGACAGCCTTTCCGTGCAGCAGACGTTGTATGCGATGGGCGAAGTCGTGTTGGAAAGTTACGAAGGTATCACCGACATTGTGCTGTCATTGCCCAACAAACATTGCCTGCTCGTTGATCTCTCAAAGTTTGGCATGGAGAACAACAACGAAATCTTTATGCCGACCGATGAGCCGCACGGATTGATTGAGGCGCGGCTGACAAGGCAGTAATTCAGGACTGACCTGAAACAATTGTTTGATGAAGTTGCTGTAGTCGCTCAATGATGCGCTTCGCCAAATTTAGCGCGGTGACGGCGGTATTTCTATTCACAATGGCTTCAGCACGATAATCGGCATCAACTCGCAATTTCTTCAGTTGATCGCCTTTGTTCCATATTTCCCGATAGGACAAACCCTTGTTGTTAAATTCACGCCAAACCTGGTCGTGCGCGGGCTTGCCTTCTGAATATTGAAAATTGTGATGCTCCGACAAATGATTCAGCGCCAAGTGATAGACGCAGTAATACACGCGACTAATGGCGCTTCGTTGCGATGCTTCGTCTGCATTTTGGCTGAGAGTTGTTGCGACTACTTGATAGTCAGTCCAATCGAAGGGCATCAAATGAACTCCGGGGTAAAATTCATGCGGAACTCCGCTCTTTCGGAAGCCTCCAACCACCATTCCTGATCAAGTTGATCAAATAAGGCAAAAGCGGCATCGGCATTGAGCTGCGTGGGGATAACAACAAAAAGCTGAGTGGCCCAGTCATTTGGGTCAACGCTTATCTGAAGGGCGGGTTGTGTCTCATTGCCGAAGAAGTGGGTGACTTGAGCTTTCGCTTCGAGCAGCAGCGGAAAGAGGAACGGATACTTACACAAATACGACCGCACGCTGGCTTCATCACGCAGCACGAACTGCTGGTGCAGGTCATTGAACTGCGCTTCTGGAATTACAGTGCGAACGACAAGGTTTCGTTCGGAACCCGGTGCAGCATACTCAACAACGTCATGCATAAATACCTCCTGCGGTTCAGCGCGAACAACTCACCGCAATCATCGCATAAACCTAACTATCGCAAAAGGCAGAAAATCTGACCCGCCATCTCCCTATTCTTACCCTTGCCGGTTCTTCAAAATCTTTACGAACGATCCTGAACGCAATTCTTCCAACGTCAAACTGGTCAATTCTGTCGCTTCCTGTTCGGTAATCGCGCCGCAGTTGATCGCGCGCAGGAAGTAATTCAATAGCCCTTGCCCCGTCGCGGCATCATCAAAGACATCGCCGACCAACGTGGCTTGCGCGGCTTTCGCGACGAAGTTGCGCAGGCGTTCGGACGCGGCGTCGAGGCTTTCGAGGAAGAAGGAATAGACGGCGGTGTAGCGAATCGGGAGTTGCGCCGGGTGCAAATCCCAGCCTTGATAAAACGCATTCGTTAAGGAATGGCGCGTGTGTTCGTAATGCAAGCGCCAGGCATTATGGACTACGTCGCGGTTTTCGACGATTTGTTCTTCGGTCAACGAATGACCTGCGGCGGCGCGATGCGGGGCAACGGGCATGATGTTGGTTGCGCCGTCCGAGAGCCAGATGCCAGTTCCAGCAAACGCGACCTGCATCATGCTGCGCGCAAAATCACACGCGGGATGCAGCATGTGTTGATGCGCGGCGGTGATGCTGCAACTGGCGGTGTAATCGTAGGTGCCGAAATGCGCGGCGACACAACGGCCACGCGCGGCGGCGAGCAGGCGGGGCAAATTGATTTCGCCGCGTTCGCTGATGATGGATTGCGTGGTTTCAATCATCATCTCCATCTTGAGCGTGCCTGCTGGCAAGCCTGCTTGTTGCTCGAAAAGATCGAACAGATCAACCAATGCAGTGACCTGTTCCGGCATCACGATCTTTGGAAACATCACGACAAAGTTGGGCGGCAAGGTTCCGCCGGTTTGTTCGAGGAGCGTCGTGACGAACAGGTCAAGCGTGCGCATGCTGCGAGCGCGCAACTCTTCGGTGAACGGTTTGATGCGAATGCCAATGAACGGCGGCAGCGTGTTTTCTCGCAGCCCTTTGGCAACTTCGATAGCGACGGAGACTGCATGTCCGTCTTCTTCCGCATCGGAGCGGTTGCCGTAGCCATCTTCAAAATCAATGCGGAAATCTTCGACCGGTTCGCGGTGTAACTTATCTTTCACGCGCTCATAGACTGTCCAGGCGAACCACGTCGCGGGATATTTGGCTTTGATGGTTGCGGGGGCTTCTTTCAGCAGCGCCAACAAATCAGGGTTGTGGGCGATGGCGTTGGGCACTTCTTCTGCGTTCGGCAATCCGACCGCGTGGGCGAGTTGCGCAAAATCCGGCGCATATTCTTCCAACGCTTTGCGGGCCATTTCGCCGAGTCGTACAGCGGTATCGGATTTGAAGAGATGCGCGCCGCCGTAAACCACATGCACAGGCTGACGCTGCCCCGATTCGCCTGGATAGCGTTGGGCAAAATCCAGATTGGCTTGTTGCAAAGGGGCAATGATGGCTTGGAGCGAGTCCGCAGTCAAAGTCGTTTTCATAGCATTCCTCAAATCAATGAATTGGTATCAGGCGCGTAAAGCGGGTGGTATAGTAGCACAGCCATGCAAGACGAAAAGCATTCCCCCCTCCAGTTTTTACAGTTGCTACAACTCGCCGATAGCGCGTTACCGATTGGCGCGACGGCGCATTCGTTTGGGTTGGAAACATTGGTTGCAAGCGATGTGTTGCAAGTGCCCGAGCTGGAAGAGTTCTTGCGGGATTCCTTGCAAGAAACGGGAACACTGGAAGCCGCCTTTTGTCGCCACGCGCATCGTTTGGCCGTCAGCAGGAGCCTTTCTGATTGGCTCCCGCTCAATCTGCAACTGGGTGCTTTCAAACCGGCGCGTGAAGCGAGAACCGCCAGCGCCGCGTTGGGCCGTAGATTTCTGCAACTTGCCATTGATGTGAGCGAAGCGCCAATGTTGATGGAAGCGCTTGCTGTCGCGCAAACCAACGAAGTCGCCATTCATCACAGCACGGCGTTCGGGTTCGCAGGCGGCGCGTTTGGGTTTGCGGAAGAAGCGACGGCGTTGGCCTATTTGCAACAATCCATCGCGGGGCTTGTCTCTGCCTGTCAACGCTTGCTGCCATTGGGGCAGCGCCAAGCGAGTCGGATCGTCTGGAACCTCAAGCCGACGCTCATCGAAGCGGTGCAGCAGGCTGCTATCAGCATTGAGGAAATCACTTGTTTCAATTTCCTGCCGGAACTCGGCAGCATGCAACATCCGATGCTTGCGACGCGGTTATTCATCAGTTAGAGTAAGCGCGCTGAAGAAACACGAACGAGCACCCAACGATTTTACGACCTTGTCGGAAGAACAAACGCAACGAATTCATCCCGTCCATC
>CAZWAK010000259.1:0-7994 GCA_964631865.1 uncultured Heliobacteriaceae bacterium
TTTTTTGCAGGAGAATCTTTTATGCCCTCGCGTGGCAGAGAAACTGTGGCCTGGCTCTTTCCGCTGACTTATGTGCTGCATCTGGCCGAAGAATATTGGGGTGGCGAAGGCTTCCCGGCCTGGATTTCGCGCGTGGCGGGTGTGAGTTTTACGAATCATGAGTTTCTCGTGCTCAATAGCTTCGCGCTGCTGCTGCTGACGCTGGGCGCGTGGTTGATCTACCAAAACACATGGCGCTGGCTGCTGACGGCGCTGGCTGGAGTCGTGTTTCTCAACGGCACCTTGCATTTGGTGTTCAGCGTGTGGACGTGGACATATTCGCCGGGGCTGATTTCAGGCGTCTTGTGCTGGATGCCGTTGGGTTTGGTGACGATGTATCGGCAATGGCATCTGGCCGCGCGGCGTTCGTTTGTGATTGGCATTGTGCTCGCACTGGGTTTGCACTTGCTTGTATCCTTGCTGGCCTTGTTCGCCTGAACGAAATTTTGCGACATGTCTGCGCCTACACTTTCCGCGAATGACGTTACTTCGCAATCACTAACAGTGCATCGCTCACCGCTCTCTCGCCCGTCGCATCGGAAATGCTGTTGACAACTTTGCCGCGCAGCACCATCGTCGTCGAACCGCCGCCATCCAGATTCATCGCCTCGACGCAACCGAGTTCTTGCATCAAGGCGGTCAATTCGGGAATCGTCATGCCAACACTTTTCTTCGGTTGTCGTCCGTCCACTGTCACCAACACGATGGTCGCATCCTTGCGCACGCCAATCGCCGTGCGGGGATGCCGCGCGTTGACGAAGCTGTGGGGGTTGAAGCCGTCGGGATTCGTTTGGACAGCGCCGTTCGCCAGTAAAATCGGGCCGCCGCCGAGCAGCACTTCCGGCACAAAAGGTAAGTCGGGTTTGGCGTTGATGGACGTAATGACTTCGACCTTCATCCCGCGTCGCAAGGCTGACAACGACTGCTTCGCCACGCCGCTCGCCGAAAGCACGAAGCCGTCCGCCGGGATCACCGCACTGCCTTGACCATTGCGGATTTCCTGCACGCGGTTCTGGCGCACGATGACTTCCAACCCCTCTGGCGTCGTCAAGGTCGTGCGATGAAATTCGGGCGTGAAGACGATGAGTTGATCGGCTTCGCGCGGACGATTGAAGCCGTGCAGCGCCAGCCTTGCTTTGCCGTTGAGTTTCAATTCGGCTTTGACGGTCACGCGCGCGAAGGCGACTTTTGTGCCGCCCGCATTCCTCAGCGCCAGCGCCGCGCCCCCGCGCACCGGTTCACTCATCACCTTGCCGTTCAGCATCAGCAAGCCGTCCGCTTCGCCGCGATAGGTTCCCGCGACACGAAAGAACCCGGCATTGATCGCGGCAATGGCACCGTGCCGTGCGGCCATCGAACTGGTCGTTTCAGCGCCGACCATTTCATCCATCGCGCGCACCCACTTGAGCACAGCTCTGTCTGGCGCAACCAGCAAGACGTGAATGTGCCAACGTTCGCCACTTTCCGCCATGAAATCGCCGCGCTTGATTTCGACGTGTTCGACGCCCGGCGCAAGCGTTTCCGAGGTTCGTTGCTCGACAGGAAACGTCGCCTGTGCCGAGGAAGCCACCGCGAGAAAAATCAGGCTCGCACCGAATATGCCGAAGCGAGCCAGAAAAGGATGCGTCGTCATACGAATTTATGACTGCATGACCCGCTCAATGACGGCGGGAAGGAAAGGAATTTGCTTGTGGCGGAGGCGTGTGGGAATCGAACCCGACCGACGCATACTCACGCATACGTCCTACGGTTTTGAAGACCGCGCCAATCACCAGATCAGATGCGCCTCCGCAAGCGGGACGCAATGTACCACAGGGATGAAGGTGGGGAAAGTCTGGAAAAGTCCAGAGAAGTCTGGGAAAGTCTGGAGAGGTCATCTTCCCTAGACTTTCCCAGACTTCTCTGGACTCTGTCTGACACGTGGGGTTAGAGGACTTTGCTGGAACCGGTCGAATTGACTGAAAGACGAGCGGTCGAAGATTGAACGCGATGCCGTGCCAGACGAACTAGCTCATCGGCACTACAAGGCATGGCGCGAAACGTGGGCAGCACCCCGGCCAGGCTGGGTTCTGCGACCAGCCGACTGTTATCCACCAGCACGGAAATTTCCCCGTGACCTGCGCTTCCGCGCAGTGATTCCAGCACATCCACCACGATGCCGGGTTCGACATCTACGACAGCGAGATCATGGCCATCCCGACAAGCGTGCCGCACTTCTTCGGCGGTGGTGGCGTTGGTGATTTCCACTTCGCCGACGCCGAGTTCAGCTTGTAAGCTTTTCAAATGACTGGGTTCATCGGAAACAATCAGCAGCCGCGCTTTGGCTTTGCGAGCAATATTAACGGACGAACGAACCATTTGCGCGACCGTTTGGGACAACATACTGCACTCCTTTCGGGCACACGTAACCCGATGATAAAAAAAGAAAATGACGACAGGGGATCAAAACAACAATACAAAACTCCGCCCACGCGGACGGGTTTTCGGCTTTCGGAGGGGGCCAACTCAATTGTCAATTACAATGGGGGAAAGCGGGTGATTCGAGTAGGAGTAGTTTACATCACCAGGGGAACCTCAGCAGGTTACAGACCGCATCAGATGGGTGCATCTGAATGTAATCTGCTCGGTATAAATAATAGCTCTGGGGGCGTGTTCAAGTTGCCTTGATTAGCGGGGTAAACTTACAATTGCGCCCCTCGAATGTCAACCGCAAAAATATTATTTTTTCATGAGCTACTATGAAAACTTTAGAGGACTTGATGCAAATGATGGCGCGGCTGCGCGCGCCCGATGGATGTCCCTGGGATCGCGAACAAACCTACGCCACACTGGCTCCAATGCTGATCGAAGAAGCCTACGAAATGATCGAAGCCGCCGAAGCCGAACACTGGGACGAGATGCGCGACGAACTCGGCGACGTGCTGTTCCAACTGGTGTTTTATGGCCAGATTGCGGCGGAGGCGAATCACTTCACCCTGCACGATTCCATCACGCGCGTGTACGAAAAAATGTGGCGTCGTCACCCGCACGTCTTCGGCGAGGAAACAGCCGCAACGACCGCCGAAGTGCTGGTCAATTGGGAAGCCATCAAAGCTGCCGAACGCAAAGCCGCAGGCAAAGACGACGCCCAAAAAGAATCGCTGCTCGACGGCGTGTCCAAGCGCATTCCGGCCTTGCTCGAAGCGCATCAACTTACGACCAAAGCGGCGCGCGTCGGCTTTGATTGGGCGAATCCGGCAGACGTAATTGACAAGCTGGACGAGGAGTTAGAAGAACTCGAAGACGAAATGCAGCGCGACGAGCCGAAGCAAGCCGCGTTGGCCGAAGAGATGGGCGATTTGCTGTTCGTCGCCGTGAACCTCGCGCGCAAACTCGGCGTCGAACCGGAAGCTGCGCTCAAAGCCGCGAATCGCAAATTCCGCCGCCGCTTCCGGCATATCGAAACGCGACTCGACGAACAAGGCAAAGCGTTTGCCGCTTCGTCGTTGGAAGAAATGGATGGGTTGTGGGATGAAGCGAAATTGCTGGAAAAGCAAACTACGGCAACAGAGCAATGATGCGTGCGGGGCCGCCTGTGCCGCCTTTGATCTTCATGGGCAAGGCAATCACCGTCGCGCCTTTCGCCGGGAGCTTTTCCAGGTTGGCGACGTTTTCGAGGCCGTAAATATTGGCTCCATTCAGAATCTGATGCGCGATGAAATCTTTCGACGGGCCGTGATCTATGCTCGCCGTGTCAATCCCAATCGCGTCAATCTTGCGTTGCTCAGTGAGTAGTTTGGCGGCGTCTTTGGAGATGCCGGGGAAATGAAGATTCGCCACATCGCCTGCGACATCCGTGCCGAGATATTGTTTCTTATCGCCCCAAAACCGGCCCCAGCCTGTGTGAACCAAGACAATCGAAGCGTCCGGGATACGCCCGTGCTGCGTTTCCCAATTCGTGATGTCTTCGACTGTCAACAAGTAATCGGCGTTCTTCGTGCAAGCGTCGGTGATGTTGATGACGACAGCCGGGCTGATCAATTTGGTCAGCGGCAATTCATCGGCGGCTTGCTTGCCTTCGCCAAAATGAATTGGCGCGTCGAGATGCGTGCCGCCGTGTTCGCTCGCGCCGTAGCGCGCGGCGGTGTACCAATAGCCGCCCGTCGAAACGCCCCACGCTTCTTTTTCCCACGTGAAGGGTTTCGCCGTCGGCCAGTAAATGGTTTTCTCGTCAAAACTGTAGGTCAGGTCAACGACTTTGGCTTCATCAATGACGGTTTGCGGAGTGGTTTGTTGTGGTTGGGTAGATTGTGTTTGGCACGCAGCGAGCAACGCAACCGCGAGCAGCAAGGCTTTGCCAATGGGGGGCATAGTAGTCATCCTCAGTTGTATTCTTCATTCTTCATTCTGACTTCTTCATTCTTCTACAAACAGCGAAGCGAACAGACTCTCCTCTTGTGAATGGAATCAAGAATTGAGAATGAAGAAGTCAGAATTTCGTTATGAACTCACACGGCTTTTCCGGCCATACGCGAGTTCCGCACCACCGGTCAGCAAGAAGTCCGTACCAGTTGAGAACGTCGCTTCGGCGGCGATGTACAAACACATTTGGCCCGCCTCTTCAATCGTTCCCATGCGTCCGAGCAGTTGCGCGGCGTCGCCGTCCGCGCGCGTCTGCACGGGATTCGGCGACGCATCAATTGCTTCTTGCCATAGCGGCGTGTAGATGTTGCCGGGCGAAACGGAATTCACGCGCACGCCAAACGCCGCTTCGTCTACGGCGAGAGCTTTGCTGAACGCGGTGATCGCGCCTTTCGTGGCCACATACGTTGTCGCGTGCAACTGTCCCATCGCACCGACGAGGCTGGACAGGTTGATGATGTTGCCCTGTGTTTTTCGCAAGTGCGGCAACGCCGCTTTGCAGGCGACGAAGATGCTGACCAAATTCAATTCGAGCAAGTCGCGGAAGTCCTGCACGGAAAACTCATCAATCGGTTGGTGCGGCGGATGCCAGCCCGCATTATTGATCAGACAATCCAAACGTCCGAAGCGTTCGATAGTTTGCGCGATGAGCGCTTCGACTTCGGCGACGTTCGACACGTCACAGCGAATAAAATGCGCGGAGCCGTTGCCCCGCGCGTTGATTTCGGCGGCGAGGGCCTGGCCTTGTGCTTCGTTGCGCGCACAAAACACGACGGTCGCGCCCGCGTCGGCGAACACACGCACGCAGCCTTCGCCAATGCCTTTCGTGCCGCCCGTGATGAGAGTGATTTTGTTGTCGTAGCGCATGATTTTGCAACTGTCAGTCGTTTGCCTGAAAGGCGTCTTGCGCCTTCCGCGTGACCGCAAAATGTAAGATGGCCGTTTGACTCAACGAATCCGTGATCTCGCTTTGTAGCACCATGCGCAAGGCTTCGGCAAACGGCACGACGCGATGTTCGAGTTGTTCCGAGCCTTCCGGCGTTGCTTCACGTTGCGTCAGGTGCGTGGCCAAATAGTAATACGCCGTTTCATCGGAAACCGAGTTGGACAAATGCGACGTGCCGAGCAATTCCAGCTTGTCGGCTACCAGCCCCAATTCTTCGCGTAACTCGCGCTGTGCTGCTTCCAGCGGTGCTTCGCCCGGATGACAACCGCCTTCGGGGATTTCCCACGAATACTGCTGCAACGGATAGCGATACTGCCCGACCAGATGCACATTGCCGTCGGCATCAATCGGCAGCACGCCGACACAGCCGTGAAATTCGACGACGCCGTAAATGCCGGGTGCGCCGTCGGGTTGAATGACTTGGTCTTCGCGCACACGAATCCAGGCGTTTTCGTAAACAATGCGCGTGGAGAGCGTTTGCCAGGGGTTGGCGTATTTGTTGTCCATAGAAACTGCGGGGGCGAAATTGCGCGCCGTGCAGTGTACCCGATAAGATCGCTGTATGAAACTCTTCCGCTTTTGGCAACGCGAATCACGAGTGCCGGAATCAAGCGACGATGATTCGCTCGATGCCGAAAATCCGTTTCCTGAGCCGATTGCATTGGAGATTAGGGACGTCTTCGATTTGCATGCGATTCCGCCGCAGCAAACCAAAGCGGTGCTTGAAGAATACTTGCTCGAAGCCCACGCGCGCGGCTTTCGCTACGTGCGCATCATTCACGGCAAAGGCATCGGTGTGCAGCGCGAGATCACGCGCACAGTCTTGGCACGCACGTCGTTCGTCGTGGAATTTCACGATGCGCCGCCGGAAGCGGGAGGCTGGGGCGCGACGGTCGTTGAATTGTCAGGCGAATAGAACACGGATCAGACGGATGAAACAGATCAAGGCAGATTTCCCCGAACAATATCGGGCTTGATCCGTCTCATCCGTTCCATCCGTGTTCTATTGCCGTCAATTGCCAATTTCGGCAATCGACGGCATAATTCGCGTCTATCTCCAAACTAACTTGCGAGGGTTTTCATGTCCATCATTCTGCCACCATTCAAAAACGAACCGTTCATTGATTTCACTGACGAAAGCAATGCCGAGGCGATGCACGCCGCGTTGGCGAAAGCTGAAGCTGAGTTTGACCGCGAATATCCGCTGGTCATCAACGGCGAAAAAATCACGACCGGCGATTTGCTCGCGTCGTACAACCCTTCCAACTTCAACCAGGTCGTCGGCAAAGTCCATCGCGCGACACAAGAACTCGCCGACCAAGCCATTCACGCCGCCAACGAAGCCTTCAAAACCTGGCAACATACGACCGCCGAACAGCGCGCTTCGTACCTCGTCAAAGCCGCTGCCGAATTGCGTCGCCGCAAATTGGAATTCGATGCGCTGCTCGTGCTCGAAGCAGGGAAGTCGTGGAACGAAGCCGAAGCCGATTCGTCCGAGGCTATTGATTTTATTGAGTTCTATGCACGTCAAGCCTTGCGCTTTGCTGCGCCGCAACCGTTGACGCAATCGCCGTTGCCCGATGAACTCAACGAAATGTTTTACATCCCGCTTGGCGCTGGCATCGTGATTCCGCCCTGGAATTTCCCGCTCGCAATTCTCGCCGGAATGGCGACGGCGGCAGTCGTTGCGGGCAACACCGTCGTGCTGAAGCCGTCGAGCGACACGCCCGTGATCGCCGCGAAATTCTTTGAGTTGATGGAATCCACCGGCTTGCCCAAAGGCGTGATGAACTTCCTGCCGTGCAGTGGCGGACAGGTCGGCGACTTCCTCGTCGCGCATCCGCAAACGCGCTTCATCTCGTTCACGGGTTCGATGGAAGTCGGGTTGCGCATCAACGAACTCGCGGCGAAAACCAGCCCCGGTCAAATCTGGATCAAGCGCGTCGTCGCCGAAATGGGCGGCAAAGACACGATTGTCGTGGACGAAACCGCTGATCTCGATGCGGCGGCAGAAGGCATCGTGACTTCCGCGTTTGGCTATTCGGGACAAAAATGCTCGGCCTGTTCGCGCGCTGTGATCGTGGATTCGGTTTACGATCAAGTGCTCGAAAAAGTCGCCGCGCGCACCAGCAAACTCACGGTTGGCGCAGTCAAAAACGGCAACGTCTTCACCGGCCCGGTGGCGAGCAAGAAGCAGTTCGATTCGATCAACAACTACATCGAAATCGGCAAGCAGGAAGGCCGCGTCGTTGTAGGCGGCGGGCAACACGAAGCCGCGAATGAAGGCTGGTACATTCCGCCGACCGTCATCGCCGATGTTGCTCCGAAAGCGCGGCTTTCGCAGGAAGAAGTGTTCGGCCCGGTGCTCGCGGTCATCAAAGCCGCCGACGTAGACGACGCGCTGAACATTGCGAACAACACGCAATACGGCTTGACGGGCGCGTTTTATTCGCGCAACCGCGAACGCATCGCGCGCGCCAAACGGGAATTCCACGTCGGCAATTTGTACATCAACCGCAAATGCACGGGCGCGTATGTGGACGTGCATCCATTCGGCGGCTTCAATATGTCCGGCACGGATTCCAAAGCCGGTGGCCGCGATTACTTG
>CAZWAK010000260.1:0-7985 GCA_964631865.1 uncultured Heliobacteriaceae bacterium
CGCAGCATACACGATGTATTCGCCCGCCGCTTTGCCCGGCCCGATCACGGGCGTCGCGGTGATGCCGCCGGGACAAAGAATGCCCGCGCCACGGTTATTCGGCGGCGGTGTCCAATCCGACGTGAAATGCGTTTTCCAAAGTATCTCGCCCGTGTCCGCGTCCAGCCCGTACAAATTGTCCGACACGCCCGTGACCAGCACGATTTGTTTCGGCCCCGCCGCCGTGTTGACGCGCCCGGCAATCAGGACAGGTAACAGGTTGTGCATCTGACGTGGCTCATTATCGAGCTTCGTCTTCCAGAGCAGCTTCATGTTTTTGACGCTGGTCGTAGACAAAATCGTTTCGTTGCGTTGCCAGGCGGTGCGTTCGATGTCGCCGCCATCGGTCAGCCAGTCGGCCAATTTGTTATTTTGTGCGCATACACTCGTGCTCGCGCCTGCCAACAACACGAGCCAACCAAACACTTGGAGAAACGTTCGATACTTCACTTTGGGAGACTCCCTTCGAGAAAAAAATTTGTCAGTGCAGGAGACCATCAATCGGGGTCAATGGTTTCAGATTCCGTGGAGAAGAGAAATTTAGTATCAGGTCTTGCAGTTTTTTTCAAATGGTCGGTGAGCGGAACAATTGACCCCATCGTCCCGCTCACCGATTAACCTTTTCGTTTTCCATTTTCCGTTTTTCATTTCTCATTGGCCTGCGGTTTCGACCCCAAACAATGATAGATGAAAATCGAAGATGGAAAATGGAAAATGAACTGTTCTACGGCTTGATGCACTTGCCTCCGCCGTTAGAAGTTTAGCTTCAATCCCATCACAATGCGTCGCGCGTTGGCCGCCCCGGTGTAGGAACCAAACAGCGCGTTGACCTGATTGCCGCTGGCATCGAAGCGAGCCGTCGTGTCCACGCCTGTGAACTGTGTATGGTTGAAGGCGTTGTACATCTCCAACCGATACTGCAACCGCACCCCGCCATCCTTCGACAGGCTGAAGGTCTTGAACAACGAAATGTCCCAGTTGTTTGTGCCGGGCAAACGGAACAGGTCTTTCGCCGCATTGCCACGACCAAAATCGCCTGTTGCGGTGGGCGGACGAACAGAGTTAACGTTCAGATGACAGCCGCCAACGGCGGTCGTCTGTGCCGCTGTCGCCGTGGCGGCAAAGGCGTGGGCGCAGATCGCATTGCGCTGATCGCGCGCCAACACAGGATTGGCAATCAGCACGACGCGGCTGTCCACGCCTGCGCCGCCACCGCCGACCAGATCGCGCGCCTGTACCAGCGCATACCCGATGCCCGACGGTGCGCCGCTGATGAACGACGTGACGCCGGAGAGTTCCCAACCGCCAAAAATCTGACGCGACACCGCGTTGTCCCAATACTTGCTCAGACTGGGCAAACGGTACACGTAATTCAGGACGAAGTTGTGTGTGCGGTCGAAATTGCCTCTACCGTAGTTGCGCACCTTGCGATCAAGGAACGGATTGATGGCATCGCCGTTGCCGTTGACCAGATTCATGGCCTTCGACCAGGTGTAACTCACGCCGTAGGACACGCTGCTCGACATACGGCGATTCAACTGCACCTGCAACGCATGGTAGTTGGAATTGCCCCCGGTTTCGATCAACTGAATATCGGCATAGCCTTTGATCGGGCGCAGGAAATTGTCCGGCAACGGCGTCGTTCCGCCTGACACCGTTGGGTCAAGGCTCGAGGCCAGGAAGCGCGCGCCGTATGGCACGGCGTTCAGGCTCAGCCGTTGCAGCAAATGCCGCGCGAGCGAACCCGCGTAGGCCACGTCGAGCACCGTGTTGAAGCCGATGTCGCGTTGCACGCCGAGGCTGAAGTTATAAACCGCCGTTGGGTCAAACGTCGGGTCCACCGAATTGACGCCCGCTGGACTGGTGCTCAACGGCGTTGCCAGCAAATCGCGGATCGTCGTGAAATTGGCGGTGCGCGTGATGATGTTCGGCGGTTGCTCGCGTTGTTGCAACACCTGATCGTCATTGAAGCGGTCATAGAAGACGCCAATGCCGCCGCGAATCGAAGTCTTGCCATCACCGAAGAGGTCGTAGGCAAAGCCAAGACGCGGCCCGACTTGAATCGGCGGCGTTTTGAAGACGCGCTCCGACACTTGCCGCATGCCCTGGAACGGCGTGCCTGATCCATCGGCAAACGTGCCGATTTTGACCGACGGCAGGATGGCTCCTGTAATCGGATTCCGGCCCACGCGGTTAGCGCCGGAACACGGATTCGCCGTCAGACAATGCGGGGTGATCAAGGCGGGTTGTTTCGTCGCGTCATAGAGCGAACGGTCAAAGTACACCAACGGATCGCCTTCGCTGTAGGTCGGTTCGATGTAGTAGAAGCGAATACCCGCATCCACGGAGAACCGTCGGGCCACTTTCCAGTTGTCCTGCACAAACCATTCAAAGTTGCGATACCGCGCGTGCCCGTCGAGTTTGTTATTGGATTCGGTGTAGGCGTTGATGGAGCCGATCAGCGCATTGGCAAACGGGTGATTGGTGTCCTGCGGATTGTTCACGTTGCGGTCGAAATTAAACGTGCCGTTGAAGGCCGCCGCACGCGCTGCATTGCGGGTCGTATATTCAAAGTAAAACCCCGTCTTGATGTTGTGATTGCCCTTGATCCACGACAGATTATCCGACCAGTTCCAGATGTTGTTCGTGCCAAAGAACGGGAAGCGTTGCTCGATGTTCAGTTGCGGCGCATTCGAGATGCCACCAAACGTCGCGTTCGGCACAAGGCGCAACGGATTCGCTCCGGGGAAAAACTGCGGCAGTGTCAAACCGATCTTGACGCGGTCGTTGCGGTCAATGCCTTCCTGATTAAGCGGGTTGACGGTTTGCAGGGCGCGGTTGATGCCGAACGTGAATTCATTTGTCAGCGTCGGCGCGAAGCTGTGAATCAAGGTGCTGACCAGACCGCGACTGTCAATCTGATACTTGATCGGAAATTGCGGCCAGACGTTCGACGCCAGTACAAAATTGAAATCGCCCTTGAAGGCTTCGTAATTCTGAATGCCGCGCGCATAGAAGGTCGTCTTCTGCGAAATATTCCAATCCATCCGCAAAATCTCTTCGCGGCGCGGCTGATCCACCTGGCTCTGGAAGACGTTATTGAAGGTATTCGCCGAGTTACTGAAATTCGGCAGCGGGAAGATGCTCAGCAGTTTTTGCCCATTCGGATCAATGCGGTTGGTCGGAATAATGTTGCCCGGGAACGGCTGCCCCGTCGTTGGATCACGCACCACAATTAAGCGCCCATTGGTATCCAGGCTTTGTGAGAAATTGCCGGCGCGTTCGAGCGCCGTTGGGTAGGTGATCGTGCCTTGCCGTGTGGGATAGAGACGCGGCAGATACTCCTGTGACCAGAAGAAAAACAGTTTGTCACGGTTCTTGTTGAAGTTCGTGCCGGGAATCAGCACCGGCCCGCCGATAGTGCCGCCCCAATAATTGAACCGGTAGCGTGGTTTGGCCACGTTGCGCAGGTTATTGAAAAATTCGTTGGCGTTGAATTGCTCGTGGCGTTTGAAGTAAAAGCCGCCGCCGTGAAAATCGCGCGTGCCGTTTTTGATGACGACGTTGATCGTGCCGCCGCTGCTGCGTCCGTACTCGGCTTGATAATTTGTCAGCAGCACTTTGACTTCACCAATCGCGTCGAGACCGGGCGCAAGATACGGCCCCAGTTGCGAACCTGTGTCGAGCGACGAGACGCCATCGAGCGTCAGATTGATCGTGCCGGGACGGCTGCCGTTGATGCTGACGCCGACCAGATTGTTCCAGCCGGGCGCTTCGCGGTTCGCCGTGTCCACCACACCGGGCAGCAACTTGACCAAGCCCATATAATCGCGGCCTTTGAGCGCGATGCTTTGAATTTGTTGTTCGTCAATCAACCCCGCGCGTTCGGCGCTTTCCGTTTTCACGTAGGTTTGTTCGGCGGTGATCGTGACGGTTTGACTCACGTCGCCGACTTCCAGCGCAATTCTGCCGACCGGGACACGTTCATTGGCCGTGACCGGGATGCCTTTGCGCTCGAATTTCTTAAAGCCGCTGGCCGTCACCGTGACGGTATAGATACCGGGCAATAATTGCGGCGCGACGAAATTGCCTTCGCTGTCGGCTGTGACTGTGACGATGCGCGCGGTTTCTTCGTTCTTGATTTCGATTTGCGCGTTGGGGACGACGCTGCCTTGCGCGTCCGTCAGCGTGCCGGAGAGTTGACCCGTCAAGCCTTGCCCAAAAACGACGCCCGACCAACCACTGAGCAGACACAGGAAAACCGTGACAGCCGCGAAATAACGACCTGTTGCCTTCATCGTTTTGCGTAACATGATTTTGCTTTCTCCTTAGAAAAAGTAGCGCGCTTTGGCCAATCGCGCTACGTGCCAATTGGGAAAATGAAAGCAGCAATGTGACTCTTGTACCGAATCACGTCACCGCGATGAGAAATAGCCTTTGCCTGCCGTCAGCCCTTGTGCGGCAGTCGCTCGCGCGCGGCGAGTCGCAGCCCAGCGAACCCAGATTGGTCAGTTTGTTGTTTGTCAGTTTGTGCTCAGACGGCCAGACTGCCGTCCGCGTTTTCATGCCAGCAAATTCCAGCGTTCCTGGATGGGAGTTCGGTGTTTTCGTATCTCAACGGTTGCCCCAAACGCGGCGGCGGTTTCGCCCCTGCCGCTTTTTGTCTAAAGTCGAGTATCGGGAATGTAAAGTATAAACGGGTCATCTCACTTGTGTGAATCAAAAATCCTGCCGCCCCTAAAGATTCCGAAATACGGAATCACATTCTTATGAATTGAACCACTTAACCGTTACTATAGCTGTCCCATTCCGCACTTGCAATTCCATTATACAGAACCGCTCCTCGCTTGACCTTGTTCAGGAAAACGCCGTCTCACGCAACGGCGACGTCCTCTGGCGGGGTAAGTCCCCGGATGCTTTCCAACGGGTTGGTAAAGCGTGCGGGAAATGCGACAATGAAGGCTCGCTCTTCAGGAACCCTGATGCCTATGTTCAAGCGAATCTCGTTCATTCTGCTGTTGGCGTGTCTGCTCTTCGCCTGTAGCAAAGTGAAAACCTCCGAACCACCAGCCCGTCCCATTGGCGCAGCGGTATCCTTCAAAGCGCCGTTAGGACTACCGCCCGTTCCCATTCCGGCGGACAATCCGCCCACCGCCGACGCCATCGCACTCGGTCGCAAATTGTATTTCGAGAAACAGCTTTCCAGCGACAACACGGTTTCGTGCAGCCATTGCCACAACCCAACGCTGCGCTTTGCCGATGGCTTGCGTGTGGCGAGTGGCGTCGGCGCGCAGCAAGGCACGCGCAACACGCCCACGACGTTGAATGCCGCGTACAACCTGACGCAGTTCTGGGACGGGCGCGCGGCGAGTTTGGAGCAACAAGCCGGGATGCCGATTGCGAATCCCATCGAAATGAATTTGCCGCACGAAATGGTCGTCACCAAACTCAGCGCGCAACCGTCTTATCGAGACGCATTCACAAAAGTGTTCGGGCCAGGCTCGATCACGATGGACAAAGTGCAAAAAGCTCTGGCCAGTTTTGAGCGCACGTTGCTGAGCGGCAACGCGCCGTTTGATCGCTATCAATTTGGCGGCGACAAAACGGCGCTGTCGGCTTCGGCCATTCGCGGGCTGGCCGTGTTCACCGATAAAACTCGTGGCAATTGCAGCGCGTGTCATCTCATCGGCGACAAACACGCGCTGTTCACGGACAATTTGTTTCACAACCTCGGCACGGGCATGGATGCGAATGGAGAGTTGAAAGATTTGGGGCGTTACAACCAAACCAAAGTCGAAGCAGAGCGCGGCGCGTTTCGGACGCCGAGTTTGCGCAACGTCGCCCAGACCGCGCCGTATATGCACGACGGCAGCTTGAAGACACTCCGAGATGTCATTGATTTTTACATCGGCGGCGGCAATTCGAATCCGCAACTTGATCCGCAAATCAAGCCTATCGTGTTGACGGCGCAGGAGCGCGCAGATTTGCTCGCGTTTCTGGAATCGCTGACGGGCGAATTGCCTGCGAACGTGGAGCCGCCGAACGAACATTGAACTATGAGGCCTGCATTTCATCACGCAACACTGCTGCTCGGCGCGCTCTGGCTCGCAGCTTGTTCGGGCACAACACCGCAGCCGCAATCCGCGCCGTCGCCTGCCGTATTTCAAGTTGATGCAGCGACCGCAGGCACGATCACGGGCAAAGTCGAATTTGCCGGGAAAAAGCCGCCGCGCAAAACCGTCGCGATGGAGTCTGACCCGCAATGCGCCAAGCTGCACACGAGCGCCGTTGCGGACGACACCATCGCCGTTAACAGCAACGGCACGCTCGCCCACGTGTTCGTCTACATCAAGCAAGGCTTGGAGGGCAAAACCTTCGCGCCGCCTGCGGAGCCGGTCGTGATTGACCAAAAAGGCTGTTGGTTCGGCCCGCGCGTGCTGGGCATTCAGGTCGGGCAAACACTCAAAGTGACGAACTCTGATCCCGTCACGCACAACATTCATCCGCTCGCACAAGTCAATCGTGAGTGGAATCAAAGCCAAGAACCCGGCGCAGTCGCGTTGACGCGCAAGTTCTCACAACCCGAAGTGATGATCCGCGTGAAATGCAATATTCACGGCTGGATGCACGCCTGGGTCGGCGTCGTCGCGCATCCATACTTTGCTGTGACGGGCGCGGACGGCACGTTCGAAATCAAGAACGTTCCGCCCGGCAACTACACGATTGAAACGTGGCAGGAAGAGTTGGGCAAACAGGAACAACCCATCACACTCGCGTCGACAGGAAAAAGCGAACTCGTTTTCAAATACAAAGGAGAATAATTGTTATGTCCAAGCCCCTATGTTTATTGGCTGCAAGCTGTGTCGTGCTGCTCGCCGCAAGTTGTGCAACGACGCCACCACCCGCGACAACCGAAACTGCCAGCAAAGCTCCCACCGCAACATCCCCCGCCGCGATTCCCGAATGGAAAGCGGGCTATCGCGTGTTCGTCACGAATGAAACGTCGGGCGATCTGAGCATCATTGACGGCACGACGCACGAAGTCATCGGCACAGTTGCGCTCGGCAAACGTCCGCGCGGCATTCACGCCAGCCCCGATGGCAAATTGATTTATGTCGCGTTGAGCGGTTCGCCGCTTGCGCCGCCCGGCGTAGATGAAAGCACGTTGCCGCCCGCCGACAAAAGCGCCGATGGCATTGGTGTCTACGATGTCGCGCAAAACAAATTGGTGCGGATGATTCAAGCGGGTTCTGACCCGGAGAACTTTGCTATCAGTCAGGACGGCAACACGATTTATGTTTCCAACGAGGATATTTCCGGCGTGAGTTTCGTAGATGTTCCCGGCGGCAAAGTCACACACACCGTCAAAGTCGGCGGCGAACCCGAAGGCGTCACGCTCGCGCCCAATGGCAAATTTGTTTACGCGACTTCTGAGGAAGAAGGAACAGTGGAAGTCATTGATGTCGCCGCGCGCAAGCTCATCAAAACCATCAAAGTCGGTCGTCGCCCGCGCAACGTCGAATTCCTGCCCGATGGCAAACGCGCGTATGTGAACGCCGAAAACGACGGCACGATTGCGTTCCTCGACACCGAAAAAAACATCAAGCTGCAAGACATCCAACTCGGCACGGCAGGCGAAATCAAGCCGATGGGCTTGGCGCTTGCGCCCGATGCCAAGAAGCTCTACATCAGCACAGGACGCGGCAAAAAAGTCTTTGTCGTAGACACCACAACGAATCAATCAACCACTTCGTTTGAAGCCGGCACACGCCCCTGGGGCATCGCCGTGTCGCCCGATGGCAAGACGTTATTCACGGCGAACGGCCCATCGAATGACGTGTCGGTCGTGGATGTGGCTACGCAAACGGTGACAAAGAAATTGAAATTGACGGGCAGTCCGTGGGGCGTGTTGATTTTGAATCGGTAACAGAGGAAAGAGAGATTAC
>CAZWAK010000261.1:0-7912 GCA_964631865.1 uncultured Heliobacteriaceae bacterium
CTATTCGTTTCGGAAGGAATCCATTCCGCCCTCGCTCAAGCAGACAGAGGGCGAGGGCTTAGCGGCTTTATGGGAGAGATACCGAATAACTTTGATTCCGCGCCCGCCGGTCGTCGTGCCCCGAATTGGAGCAAACAGGTCAGCGCGGCGCGCTCGGCGCTGCAAAATCATTTGTACGCCGAAGCGCGCGCGCTGTGCGAAGCCGCGTTGCATGCGTCTCCGCTGCGCGCCGAAGCGGAAGCCACGTTGCGCTGTCTGTTGGCAGAGGCGTTGGAGAATCTGGCCTGCTTTACCGAAGCCGTGCAAACCCTGACCGTCTACGAATCAGAAGCCAACCGTGAGCGGCTGTCGCCCGAAGCGCAAGGCCAGATTTGCTTGCGGCTGGGGGCAGCCTACGGCGGGACGGCAGACCTGCCGAAAGCCATCGCGTTTGCCAAACAAGCTTTGGCGTTGGCGACGCGCCAGAACGATCATCTCGCCTCCTCGAAGAGTCACATCGTGCTGGGCACGTTGTATCGGCGCTTGGGCGAGCTTTGGTTTGCGCGCGATCATTTCTCGACGGTCATCAAAAACATCCTGCGACACGGCAATCACGCACTGTTGGCGCAAGCCTACAACGGGAACGGCATCGTCTGTTTTCTGGCCGGAGAATTCACCGCGGCGCGCACGGCGTTTCATCAGGCGCTCGCAGTGTTGGGCGAAGCGGATGAGCCGTTGATGCGCGGCAGCGTGGATGTCAACCTCGCGACGATTGCGACCTTGCAGGGGCAAATGCGCGAAAGCGTGGCGCTCTATGAACGCGCGCTGCCGCAATTGAAGCGCGCCGGGAATCCGCGTTTGATCGTCAACGCGCATTCCAATTTGGGCTACAGTTTGCTGCGGCTCGGCGAGATGCAGCGCGCGGCGGAAGTCCTGCAATTCGCGCTCGCGCAATCGCGCGCCTGCGAAGCGACGTTGATTACGGCCAGCACGTTGGAAACGTTGGGCGAGTGGCATTTTCTGCAAGGCCAATTCACCGAAGCCGAGGCGTTGCTGAACGAAAGTCTCTCCATCCTCAAAGAAATTCACGTCGGCTTCAATCAAGCGATGGCCTTGCTCACGCACGGCAGAGGTCTGTTGTTGGCCGGGCGCGCGGTCGAAGCAGTGGTGTCGTTCCGCCTGAGTCTGGAAATTTGCGAGAAGATGGGCGATCCGCGCGGACAGGCGGCGGCGCAACTCGCGCTAATCGAAGCCTATCTGGCGCTGGGCGAATTGACCGAGGCCAGAGACCTGCTCGAACACGTGCGCGCCGAAGTTGAGCGTGTAGACACCACCAGCATGATCGGTCATCTGCGCGAAGTGTCGGGGCTGGTCGCCTTCGCTGCGGGGCAAACGGGCGAGGCGATTCGGTTTTTCAATCAGGCGATTTCGATTCGAGAAGTGATGGGCGAGCGGTATCGCGTCGGCGTGGCGCAATATCATCTCGGTCGGGCGTATGCGCGCCGCAGCGAGACGCGGCAAGCCGGACAAGCGTTTGAGGCCGCGCGTGCCATCTTTCAGGAACTCAACGCGCAACCGCTGCTCAAGCGGGCGGAGGAAGCCATCGCCGACTTGGCGCAAACCGTTTTGGTCAGCGAGCCGCGCGTGGATTTGTCCGAGCGCGTGATTTCGGCGTTGACCCGTTTGCTCGAAGCCGATTTTTCGCGCGACGTGTTGTTGGCCGAACTGGTGCGCATTTTGCACGACGAATGGAAGCTCGCGCCCGTCATCCTGTTTCACGAAGACGAGGACAAGCTGCTCCCCAGGTTGTATCGCGGCTGTAGCGCGCAAGAGGCGCTGGCGTTGGGGCAAACGATCACCGGGCAAGGCGCGAACCCGGCGCAGGCCGGCGTCTATCGCGTCGCGGATCAGCACGAAATCATTTGGCTGTATGTGGGCAAAGCCCGTGCCGACCTGCCAGATTTATTGCTGGAACTGCTCGTCAAACAACTGCGCGTGGGGTTGGAGCGCAGCGAGCGCCTTTCGCTCACGCTGGCACCGCCGCCCGCTGCGCCCGCGCCGTTGCATCCGGTGGCGCTGCCCGGGTTGATTTATCGCAGCGCCGCGATGCGCTCGGTCGTAGATCAGGTGCTCAGTTTGCGCAGCAGCGACATCACGGTGTTGATTACGGGCGAAACCGGCACGGGCAAAGAGTTGGTCGCGCGCGCCATTCACGCTTTGAGCAAGCGCGCCGCACATCCGTTCATTCCGTTCAACTGCGCTTCCGCGCCGCGCGAGTTGATTGAATCGCAACTCTTCGGCCATCGGCGTGGCGCGTTTACGGGCGCGACGGCGGATTTTCCCGGCATGATCGGCGCGGCGGAAAAAGGCACGTTGTTTCTCGATGAAATTGGCGAACTCGCGCGCGAGATGCAACCCAAGCTGCTGCGCTTTTTGCAAAACGGCGAAATCCAACGGCTTGGTGAAACCGCGCCGCGCATCGTGGATGTGCGCGTCATCGCCGCCACGAATCGGGATTTGGAAGCGATGGTTGCGGCCAATGAATTTCGCAGCGACTTATACTATCGCCTCAATGTCATTCAGTTTCACTTGCCTGCGCTGCGCGAACGCCGTGACGAAGTCCCGCTGCTGGCCGCGCATTTTCTAGCGCGGTATTCAGAGCAGGCGGAAAAGAAACAGGTCACGTTGTCGCCGACGGCGCTGCACTTGCTCAAGCAATACGATTGGCCCGGCAATGCGCGGCAATTGGAGAACGAAATGCAACGGCTGGTCGCGCTCACGCCCGCCGGGGCCACGATCACCGAAGAATTTCTCTCCCCACATATTCGCAATCAAGCACGGCTCCGACTGGTCGCGCCGTTTGCCGCCGCTGCCGCGCCGCAATCCACGTTGGCCGAAGCCGTCGCCGACACCGAACGACAAGTGATCGGCGCGGCCTTGAAGCGATTCAAAGGGAATATTTCCAAAGCGGCAGTCGAGTTGGGGCTGTCACGACACGGATTGCGCAAAATCATGCATCGCCATCACCTCGCCGCCAACCGCGAAGCCTCCTAATTCAATCCCCTCCCAGCAATTAAAACAAAGGGCGCAGCGCGCATTCCACTACCCCTTTTTCAGGGTTTCCAGCGCCTTTCCCCGCTTCATATAGCGGTTTTCGATTGAACGAGAAGACGTGGTTACGCGAAGCGTTTGGAGTGCTGCGGCTTTGATATTCGTCGCCCTACCAAAGCGACGTCGAGACCGTCGCACTCCAAACGCTTCGCGCCCTCGAAGCGCTACTTATCCGACCGAAAACGCGATAAGGAAGAAGCTGCCCGCCCCAAAACCAAATGGAGAATGGCTGCTCCTCGCCAGTTCTTTTGGCCCAATGATTGCCACTGCTGGCAACACTGTTGCCAAATGCACTGACCCCTTGATTTTACTGATGGTTTTATCACGCTCGTGCTATCGGGTGGACAATCTGTTGCCACTTTCGCACTGCCCGCACCCCTTCCCTAATTGCCTCCTCCGACTTGCTAAGCCGCCTTTCTACAGGACTTAAATTGCCTTTCGACCGCTTCCTCCTAGCTTGGCACGCGGCTTGTTATCTAGGGCTGGCGGAAAGGTACACAATACCTGTGTTCCAACTCTGCCCGTCGGCATCTTCGTTTCCGCATCTGACCGAAAAAGCATGTTCTGATGCGGCGAGGTGCTGACCAAATACAACAACGAAGGAGGTAGTGGCTCGTTCCGTATTATCGGTCCCGGTAGCAGATGGTTGTGAGCGACTTGGATTTCAGTGGCGCATCTTCCAAATGCTAGTTAATACGTGTTTCTCAAACTACAGCAGTTTTTTTCTTGTCTTTCCTGGGTGAACAATGGCAGGTGAAAGGGCTTTGTCTGAATGTCTTTCTCCTCCTCGTCACATCTTCCGCTGGCCTGCAATGGCCTGTGCGTCAGATGTTCTTCAGCCTTTCGTTTCCGTCAAGCTGTGTAGTTGAGCTGATGTGTTAGCTCGTCATTTTTCTCGCCACACCATAGTCGCAGGCGCTCTGCCAGGAGCAACGTTTTGTGAATTATGTGGCTGCGACATTCCGCACAATTTGAATGGCTACGCGCGCTTGGGTTGGAGTGGAGGACAGTGTTGTGGACGCGCCGGAGACTCCTCGTCTCGCTCTTTGTCGGCGTCGTCGCCATCGGAGCAAGTGCATTGGTTTTGCGCGCGCCGCTCTATGAATCTTCCATGAAAATTCTGGTCACGCGCGAGGAAGATTTGCTGACCGAAAGCGAAATCCTCAACAGCCGCGCCGTGCTCGCAGCCGTCGCCCAACAGTTGTCGTGGTCAGAAGAACAAGCGCAACAAAGTGCGGCGCGCTTGACGACCACCCCGGTCGTAGCGGCGCGCGTGATGAAGGTGACGTATTGCGACCGGACGCCGCAGCAAGCCGCGCAATTTCTGACCACATTGTTCGAGCAATACTCGGCGCAGCGCCAAAGTCTGCGGCAGGCAACGAGCGCCGACACAGCTTTGCGCGCGCGCTCAGCGGCGTTCAATCAGAAACTGGATGCCACGACAAACGCGCTCAAGCAACTCGACGCGCAACACGGTTTCACCGCGCCGGAAGCGCAACAGGAACTGCTGCTCAAGCAATGGTTCGACGCGCAAAAGCAAGCCGAAGCCGCGCAGACCGAACGTCGTGAACTCGAACAACGCTCGCTCGCGTTGCGCACGCAACTGGCCGCGCAGCCGGAACAAATTGAGACCAGTTCGAGCACGAAATATGCGGCGGCGTTGGACAAAATGAAGGAAGAGTTGCACGCGCTCGAAATGCAGCGCACCGAGTTGCAACAAAAGTATCAACCCAATCATCGCTTGCTGCGCGAGCACGAACAGCGCATTGCGCAAGCCCAAGCCCTGATCGCCCGCGAAGAACAGAATCCGCCGCGCGAACGTGCGTTCGCCCGCAACGAAACGCGCCAACGCTTGAGCGACGAATTGTTGCGCGCGGAAGCCGATCTGGCCGCGCTCGCACAACGCGAACAACGCCTCAAGACCCTGGCGCGCGACTATCAAACGCAACTCGCCGCGCTCGACGGGCAAAGCTTCAAAAAAAGCGATCTCGAACGCGAACGCGCGCTCAACGAAGACGCCTGGCGACGCTTTGAGCAGAAGGCACAAGAAGCCGAAATCAATGCCGTCTTGCAGCAGGCAAACGAAGCGCAAGTGCGGTTGGCGGAAGCACCTGTGGTGAATCCGCGCCCGTTGAATGCGACCGGAGCGCGCGCGCTCATCGGTCTGGTTTTTCTGGGGCTGGTGCTGGCGGCGGGCGGCACGTTGGTGATTGAAAGCTGGCATCCGCGCCTGCGTCACGAAGTCGGTTTGCATCGTCGGCTCGGCTTGCCCGTGTTGGCAAGCTTGCCCGCGCGCAGGGATGAACATTGAAAACTGAATCTAAACTTGAAGGAATTTATGTGGCCCGTTGTTACCTCACGACAACCCTTTGAAATGTTTTCGGCCTGGGAAAGCGGTCTCCTGGGCGGCGAGATTGACGATTTGCTCGCGGCGTTAGCGGCGTTGCAACCAATGCCGCCGCGGTCGGCGCGCAATCTGTTGCCGTTCAAGTCGAAGAATGGCGCGCGCCCGGCGGCTCTCCCCGCGCCCGCCGACGAGGTCATCAGCACGCTGGAAATCCCGCGCTCCGTCAACGCGCCGATGCCCGCACCCTTGCCGCGTGAGGTGCGCGAGGAGTTGCTGCAATTGCGCACGACGATTTTGCTGGCGGCAGAGGCGCAAGGTTTGCGCGCGGTGTTGCTGTGTGGCGCAGAAGCCGCTGAAGACACGAACGACATCGCCGCACAGTTGAGCCAGGCGCTCGCGGACTATGACCGCTTGAAAATTGCTTACATCGAGGTGCGCGGCGATGCGCAAGACCCGCTGCTGCGCCGCAAGGTTTTGCCCGTCGGCTACACGTTCCAAATGCGCCGCACGCACAAAGCGAATCTCTATGAAATCGCGTCCTCGCTCGGCGCGGTGCGGTTGGAGGATTGGCTGCGTTGGTGGAACCCGGCGGTCGTGTTGCAGGAGATGAAAAAGATGTTCGACCTGGTCGTGATTCACGCACCAGCGATCACGACCAATCCCGATGTGGCCTTGCTGGCCGCCGCGGTGGACGGCGTCATTCTGGTGGCGACAGAAAATGTGACGTCGTACGCCAGTTTGGACGCGGCCCAGCAACGATTGCGCGCGGCCAACGCACGCCTCCTCGGTGTGACGACGAATCAGTCCCCGGCTGCGCCACGTGGCAGCGCCACCGCGCGTCTGCGGAAATTGTTTACGGAGTGGGTGAAAAACAAATGAGTCGTAACTTGGGCACAACTCAATGGCTTGATTCAGCGAACCTGTTGCGCGCGCTGCGTGATGCGTTGTGGGCGCGCAAATGGCTGCTGCTCGGCACGACGGTGCTGACGTTCAGCTTGACCGCGCTGGCAACGTGGATCACCAAACCGGTGTTCATGTCTTCGGCCTCCATTCTGGTCAAGAAAGAACGCTTCGATGCGCCGGTCACGCCGGAACAAATGTTTCCGAGCGGGCATCCCGATACGCGCCTGACCGAAGAGGAAATCAACTCCGAAGTCGAACTCCTGAACAGCGCCTCGATGCACGAAGAAGTGATCCGGCGATTGCAACTGGAAAAAGCCTACGAAACGCGCGGGAAAGATTCGGTGCTGGCGGCGCTGCGGCAACCGCCGCCCGACGACAAGCTCGCCGCGCTGGCGCTGGCGCTGACGGATTTTGAGAAACAGCTTTATGTCGAGCCGATCAAAAAATCCAACCTGATTCGCGTGACGTTCAAAGCACACGACCGCGAGCAGGCAGCGCAGATCATCAACACGCTCTGCACGGTCTATCAGGAGCGCCACATCAAGTTGCGGGAAAACGCGGGCGCGTCTGATTTCTTCTCCGCGCAAGCGATGGCGATGCGCAACAAATTGCAGGAGAAGGAAGCGGCGTTGCGGCGCGTCAGCCCGTTGCCCAACGCGCAATTGCTGAATCAGCAAACCGAAACGCAGATGCGCCAGCTCAATGAATTCGAGGTCGCGCTGGCCACGACGCGCACAGCCATCGCCGAAAGCGAAGCGCGGCTGCGGGCGCTCGAACAACAACTGAACAAAGAACCGGAACGATTGCAAAGCGAATTGCGCGTGGCCCATCGCTCCGCGCCGGATGCGATTCGCGCGCAACTCTTCGCGCTCGAATTGCGCCGCACCGAATTGCTGAGCAAATACAAACCGCAGCACCGCGTGATTCGGGATTTGGACAAAGACCTCGACAAAGCGCGTCGGATGGTGGAGCAGGTGGAAAAAGCCCCCGCCGAATCTATGACCACCTCCACGCTCAATCCGTTGCGTCAACGGCTGCTCGATACGTTGACGACAGAACGCAGCGCGCTCGCGGCGCTCCAGGAAAAAGAACGCGCGTTGGTGAGCAACGTGACGCACGCGGCGGCGAAGGTGCGCGAGCTGGGCACGCGCGGCTATGACCAGCGGCGTTTGGATCGCGAGCGCGAACTGGCCGATCAGGCCTATCAGTTGTACGCCCGAAAAAGCGAAGAGAGCCGTGTTTCGACGGCGCTCGATAAGCAAGGAATCATCAATGTCAAAGTGGCGGAACCGGCGCGTGTGCCGTTCAAAGCGACCAGCCCCAATATCCCATTGAATTTGGCGATGGGTTTGATTGGCGGCGTGGTGCTCGGATTGGCGCTCACATTCACGCTGGAATATTTCCGACCCACCATCCGCCCGGCCAAGCCAATCGGCAAACCGATTGGCTTGCTGGGTCAATTCAAGAAGTCGGCTCCACGTTCGTGACGTCCGACTCTTCCCTGGCGAGGCCGTTGGGCTGGAGACACCTTTCGTGAGAAAAGGGATACTCCGTTCAACCCTCCAGCCCAAC
>CAZWAK010000262.1:0-7800 GCA_964631865.1 uncultured Heliobacteriaceae bacterium
CTATGATGACTTGAATCTCTTTGTCGGCACGAATGGCTTGATCGGTTTTGTAGATTTCGTTCTCAGCCGTTCTGCCGATGGAATATTCCAAATATCGCTCAAATTCGGCTAGGTCTTGTTCAGGGTTGAGAATACCATTGAGTGCGCGGCGTTGGATCCCCATAACGATGCGGCCTTGCGCGGTTAGCAGGTTCGCCACTTGCCATTTGAGTTGGAAGCCCAGTCGAATCAGTTTGCCCCATTCGCTGATCTTGTATTGCAGGAGCATCTTTTCGCCCTGCTGCATAATAGAACGCAAATTCGTGACTTGCTCCATCCCGTTTTGAATCATCGTTTCATATTTTTGGATGGCTGCCACCCACTGCTGTAATTGCTGAATGGCGTGGACGCTGGCGACGGGATCATAGACCGTCCATTGCGCTTGTACTGTGACCGTCGGGAAGAGAAGGGCAGTTAACAGAAAACCGATGGTGATTGGTTGGAGAAATCTTTTCATAGCGGTATCCTTTCGGTAGGGGCAGGAGGCGGCTCGGTTTTCTTGTTGTGGCACGCTTAACCTTGTGAGCAGATGCCTCGCCGAGCGCCTCCTTCTAATTGGCGGTTAATAGCCTTCCTGCAATGAACCTTCGTCAATGTTGCTACGTCCAATGCTGGTGAGTCCGCGCGGATACACTTGCGCGAGCCAACTCACGCAATCCGCCATCGTCCAGTCGGGGCGAAGCGCTTGTACGCGCACGCGGGCATTGCGTTCATCTGGGTGACTGGTGCTGACCCAGAGTTCGACTGGCGACAACTCGACCTGAATCATTTCTACTTTCTGGTTCGCATCTGCGCCCCAAACCGTGACAAACTGGCTGTGGAGGCCGGGAACATTGTGGATGGTGCGGATCGCATCTTCGGTACTTTGGGAGAAGCCACACGCGGCGGCGAGGTCTTCAATGCGGCTGCTCTGTTTGCCGATGATGCGAAAGCCTGCGTTGTCGCGGAAAGCCGGAAGATCTTCAATGTTGGAGTAAGACTGGCCTTCGATCAGCGTGACAACGTTTTCCTTTCGTCCTGTCTGTGCCGACTTCACGAACACCGGAATGATTTGTGGATACTCGCGGCGAATTTCATTCAATTCCAGTGCGACATTCAACATCGGCGAGAACGTGCCATCGGCATTTGGCTTGCCCACCGACCGCAACACGCGCGCAATGATGGCCGAAGCCAGCGCAATTTTGATCGGCCCAGAGAATTCATTGAGATTGCCGAGTTCGTAGACATCAAACACCGTGTCGTGTATGAAATCAGGGTGGGTCGGGGCATCCACGAAATACTTGTCGCGGTATTTCTCCAAAGAGTTGAGAATTTCCAGCGCGCGCTCTTTCAAGCGGCCTTCGTAATTCCAGGTCGCAAGCAAATCCAGCAATTTGCTGAGAGTCGGTTCACGCTTCTCACTGCGATTGCGATTGATACTCTCAAACTCTTTGTAGACCTCCTGCACCATCCGTACGATGATGTCGTAGGCCGTGTTGTCCGTGAACTGGATACCAGCCAAATTCATGTAGAAATCCGCGACAATGCCAATCTGTCCATCATCTGGTGCCATCCCTTCGTAGAACCCCGGATAGAACCAAATGTTCAGCGTCTTGTTTGTATTGGGATCAAGTTTGATATGACGGCCCCCTAAAACCTCGGTCAGCGGCTTCAATCCTTCCCGATAATCCACCGCCTTCACGCGCGCACGAGGAATGCTTGCCAGCACATCCTGAATGAGCTTGCCAATCAAAGTCGTTTTGCCGTTGCCCGATGCCGCGAGGAAGATGCTCAGTGGCGACGGAGTGAGACTGCGATCAAACAAATTGATGCCGTGCAGCCGATTGGAAGGCGTGGCAAAAATACTATGGGGATGTTTGGCTCCGGCCCATTCCAATTCCTGCGGCACGAGCGCAGCCAACGAACCGGCGGTTTCTTCAATCTCGCGTCCGGTTGGTTGCGCGTTGAATTCACCGATGAGTGTTTTGGGATACAAGATGGATAAGGAAGCCGGTTCCTCACGGCGCACATCGGCTCCCTGCAATTGCCGGAACACGCTGGACATCAATTCAACGCGCTCTTCCAATTCTCTGAGGCTGGCGACCAGGTCTTCTTTGGTGCGGCACGGTTCGCCATAAAGCACACAGTAGCTGCGGATGGCAGTAAGAGCTTCGCGTCCGCTGGCTAAGTCTTCCTGCAAATCGTGCAGTTCGCGGATCGCCAAATCCGCCGTCTTGTCCATCTTGGCTTTGCCGGTCGCAGAGGTTTTGGAACGCCCCGCTTGTCCATACCGACGGTTGAGTTTTGCTTTCGCTTTTTTCTGGTCAATCGCAACGAACTCGTGCAGCAATGTCCAACGCCCGAAATTCAGATTGCCATTGAGGGTTAGCAGGCGCATCGTGCGTTCATTTATCTCTGGTTGCGGCGGCGCTAACATTGAAAGAACGACGACCGGCGTGCTGCCGTGCATAGCGTACCAGCCATTGGTGGTAATGCTCTCGGCACAAAGTTGATCGCGGATGTCCTGGCCTGCCGTCGGGAACGGCGGCGTAGTGGTGGCCTGCTGGCGGGCCGAAAGAAACAAGGCGCTCCACAGTTGCTCCCGGCTCAAGGTAGTGAACGGGACTGGGCATTCCTGTTGGAATAAACGAAAGATTTTCTGTGCTTCCTGATAGGCTTGCTGTTCCGCCGCGATCAAGCGCGCGACGATGTCGTTGCCGGTGCCTTTGCCAATCGCTTTGATTTGGTCAAGGAGCCCGACGCTGGCTTTCGTGGCGGGCGTTTTCACCCATACAGTGATGCGGGGCAAACGGAAGCGTCCGGTTTGGCATTGGTCGAGCAAATGCGATGTGCCCAGCAGGTGCATCTGTAGTGCGGCAGGGTCAACGGGCGCATCTTCCACCTCTGCCAAATGGTTCAGGATCATTTCACCGGGATCAGGCACGCTCGACAGGCGAAACTGAATGACGGTGCCGACGGGAAGCGTAGAGCGAAACAGCATCGCCCAGCGATTGACTTGTTCCAATAGCGTGACGTCATGTGCGAATTGTGTTGGATGGGGAGTGAGCAAATAGCCTTTGGTATAACTGCCATCCTTGTTGCGAATGGCGTCTTCATAAAAGCCAAGGGCCTGACAATCGCGCGCGGGTGGTTGGCGCGTGAATTTGTTAGTGGTTAGTTGGGGCGCTTTCAGGGCGCTCAGTTTGGTGAAGGGGAAGAGGGTTTTGAGTGCGAGTGCGCCGATACCTGCGCCCGCGCCAACCGCACCAAAGGCGGCCAGTAGTGCAGCATCCATAATTAGTCCTCGTGAGATTTGAGCCAGGTTTGGCGGTAGTGACCGTTATTGACGGCGGCTTTGGTTTTGCTGCGGCCAAAAGTTTCCAGTTGGTGTTCCAACCAACGATTCGGCTTGCCATCGCGGATGAAGCGAAAGACGGCGACCATTGCTGCCAATGTAAGTATCCCGCCGATTAACGGCAGGGGTAGAGAAGTCTTGAAGTCCAACAACATCAGGACGAAAAAGACCGCGACAGCAAAGATGATAGAAAGACCCCAATCTTCGTCGGTAATGCCAAGCCGAAGGAAGGGTTTGAAAATGACGCTACGAATCGGATAACGCATAAGAAAAAAACGGCGGCAGCTTTGCCACCGCCCCAGCGATATTGGCGAGAGGAATGTGGTTTAGAAGCCAAGGCTGGCTTCTTTGCCGTTGGCCATATTGAAAACAAAATGCACGATGCCGCTAATGCCAAACAGTACGAAGGCCGCGATTAAGGGCTTCACCCAGGGCTGATTGTTCATGATGTTGAAGCCCATGATGATGACGCTAATGACCCCGCCGACGCCACACGCCCACTTTAATAACTTGAAGACGCTCGTGATGCCATTTTGGAAATTCGCACCACCCGCGCCATCACTGAACACGCCATTGTCCGGCAATTGTGCATAGGCCATCACGCCGAAAGTCAGCAGGTAGAACGTGACCAACGCCATCGTTCCAGCATGCTTTTTGGAGAATGAAATCAATTTGTACATAGACACCTTTCGTAGAAGCGGGGACGTAGCTTTGTGCCGAAAATGCTCAGTGCAAAGAGCGTGCCGTTGGTGTTACGGTGTTGCAGCACTGAAAAATATTTGCAAAAGGGCAGGAAATTAAGTGATTTTGGAACATCGGTTGCGTTTTGATTGCCAGTCATGAGGTTGAATCATGCACTGCTCTTGATCTTTGTCTTGGGGTTGCTTCCCGCCTGGGGGCAGCAAAGCAGTGCGTCCGGCGTAAGTTGGCAAGCCGTGCGGCGTGGTGCGGTGTATGAGTCCTACATGATCGAGATCGCGGCGAAAGAAGGAATTGATCCGCGCTGGCTGTGGGTCGTCGGCTATCTCGAATCCAAGTTCGTGCATTCCGCAGAAAGCCACGCGGGTGCTTTAGGGATGATGCAGTTCATGCCGATGACTGCGGCCCGCTTTGGCATCAAGAATATCTACGACCCTTACCAGTCCATCTCGGGCGCGGCGAAGTATCTTGGCTTTTTGAGCCGACGTTACAAAGGCGATGTTTACTCGGTGCTGGCGGGATACAACGCCGGCGAAGGTGCGGTGGATGCGTTTCTAGCAGGGGAAGCGAAGGTCTTGCCAAGCGGAAAGGTCATCAACCCAAAGAAACTAAAGACGCCACATGGAATCCCGGATTACCGGGAGACGATGAACTATGTCGCCGAAGGCGTGCGGCTTCTCGCGTTGATGCCGTATCTGGCCGGGAAAGTAGTGGTGCCAATGGAAGCAGTGAAAGCCGAAGGACCCCCTACGAATGAAGCAAAATCTGAGGTGGCTGAAAAGTCCGAGAAAAAGGCCGTTTTGTACGAAGATGCAACAACACCCAAAAAAGAAGCAGCGAGTCAGGCCGAATCTGCTGAGGAAAAGCCAAAACCGAAAGGTAAGTCGGTCATTTTTTAACTGAGGATTTTCATTATGAGCGTAGAACTGATTGAAGGCGCGTTGACCAATGTGCCTGACGCCAAGCAAGCACAAACCATCGTCTATCGTGATCCTAACGATGTGTGGTTGTTGAGCAGCTTGTCCAAAAGCCTGATGGCGATATCGGTACTGTTGGCAGTATCGTTGGTCGCTAACGGCGTGATGTATCTCCGTCGCCCGGATCGGATTGTCGCTGTACGTTCGGCAGATGGGGCGGAGCGCGTGATTGTGCTGGACAATCGTAATTATGGGGAAATTGAAGGCATCTCCATAAAGCCCGATGAACTCGGCCTGGGCGACAAAATCTACCTTGCCAAACGCTGTACGGAACTATTCTACAGCATTGATCCCCAACGACGCGCCGACGACATGAAGCAGTTCTTCGGTCTTCTCCACCCTTCCTTTGCGACTGGCCTTTCCAAAATGCTGCAAGAAAAACGGATTCCGCAAACTGAACGCGAAGAATCCTGGCAATCCGTCTGGACGCTGAAAACCGCCGAACTCGATAAGCGAGACCCGTACATCGTGCGTGTGGTCGGACAGCAGGAACTAACGAAAACATTGGAAGGTGCGGTGAAGCGCGAAACCAAATTGATTCAAGTCGAAGTCAAACTGGCAGCGGATAAACGCGGACGCGCGGATGAAAACCTTCGTACAGGTTTCGTGCCGATTGGTATGCAGGAAAAAGTGCTGTCCGCCCAACCCCAATAACCACCCCTGGAGAAGTCGTATGCGAAAAATTGCCTTGTATTTATTGTGTCTGTCGGCCTTGTGTGGCGCAGCATTGGGACATGGGAAACAGAAAAAAGCAGCACCGCCAGCCGCGAAACCCAAGCCGATTGTGGCCGTCGAGCAAGCACAGGTGAAGCCCTATCAATACGGCGATGTGCGCGTGGATGTCGTCACGAACTCGTCGCCCGTCATTAAGCTCGGCTTGGCGCAGAGCGCCTTCATCCATGTTGAATTGCCTGCGAATGATCGCATTTTTGCGGTGCATTCTGGCGACGACACGCTCGTCACTTTTGATGAAACCTTCAAGAATCGCAAATACCATTTTGTTATCCTGCGTCCCGGCACTGGTTTTATCGCACCAGAAAAAGGACACGGACAAGGCGTCACTGTCGGCATTCAGATGGACTCCGGGATGTTCATTACCTTGATGATCTATCCAGTCAAGGACGTCACAGAAAATGCGCATCGCTGTGTCATCAATTATGATCCGCGTGCCACAGTCGAAGCACGGGATCGGATGAATCTTCAGGTCGGTTTAGTGGATGGAGTGGTGAAACTGCCGCCTGCGAAGGAAAAAGGCAAGACAGTGATTCTGGATTCTCCGATGGAGGGAAATGTGGAGGGGAAGGTTCGCAATCCTGCGACTTTGCCGACGCCTGTGCCGCGCATCAAAGAACCTACGTCTGCCGTCGCTTCCTCTCCCTCGGTGGCTGGGCAATCAGTCGCCACTAAGCCCGCAACGCTTGCGAGTGCGTGGGGAACTACCACGACCACCGCGCCCACTCCCGCAAAGAAACGCCTGTGGCCGTGGTCGAAGAAAGAGCCAGTGGTAGGACAAGTTGTGGAAGCCGAACCAGCGACGTTGCAAAGCAGACCAGGTCAAACAACGAAAGCTGTGGTTGCCGGTCGTCCCGTATTCTCGGCGCAAGGTCGAGGCTTGTTAGTGAATATCTGGGAAGGCGCAGGCACGCCCGACGTGATGCAACTCTACGTCGAGGTGCGGAACATCTCCGGGCAGGGAGTCAAACTCATCGGCGACCAGCCGGACATCTTTATCGAAACCTTCGGCACCAAGAAAGCGCGCCTCAATATTGAGCCAGTGCGTGGAAAGACCATCCGAAACTTTCCGATCAGCGGTTGGATGAATGCAGGCGAAGTCAAAGTGATGGAAGTCAAATTTGTCCGTCCGATTCTCGGCATCCAGCAACGCCTCAAAGTCCACGTCGCGCAATCTATGGCTGCCGATGATCCGGTTGTAGTTGATTTGACGGCTGATGCGCGGCGATAGCTTTGTTTTGTGCGGGATTTTGGATTCAAGAAAGGAAATCACATGTTCAAGCGAAATGCGGTCGAAGAAGATATGGAGAAGGAGGAGGAGGGATTAGAGCCGGATGAAATCAACGATGTCTTGGCGGATACCACACAAGGTATAACCGAGAACAAACCAAAGAAGAAACGCAAAACAGTCGGACTGGTTGTTCTTGCCCTAACCATTCTTGGCGCAGCGGCGGTCGGCTGGTACTTGCTTGCACCGAGTGAAGTGCAGGTAGATCGTACTGCGCAGCAAGCCAAAGCCCAACAAATCGCAGACGCCCAAGCCGTCAAAACCGAAGCGGTCAACAAAGTGATTGATCTCTATGGGGTGCCGAAAACAGATGCCAATGGCAAACTGCTTGCGCCGACGGCCCCGCCAGTTGCTCCATCGCCTGTGGCTGGCATGACGATTGGGGCGATTGGGACCAAGGAGGCCGTTGATCCGGCGTGGAAAGCGCCCGCGCAGGCTTCCCCTTCGCCCGCAACCGCACAATCTGTCACCAACGGGCAACCGCTGGCAAATGGACAGAAGCCGCAGGCTTCCCCGGCTCCTAACTCGCAAGCAGGCAATTCGCAGTTTTGGGGTGGAACAAACGCAGCGGGCACGCCCGCACCGCGCACATCGGTTCCCAACAAAAACAAAAGCGTCGTCTTTGATGAAGTGGAAGTGAAGAAGGCCGATGAAAAAGCCATCAAGAGTGCAGCTCCGACGGGTGTTGCGCTTGATCCGAAACTGGTGGCCAAGAAGACGCCGATATTGGG
>CAZWAK010000263.1:0-7661 GCA_964631865.1 uncultured Heliobacteriaceae bacterium
GGGGCAGAAGAGAGATTACGAAACAGACGAAAATAACGAAACACGCGAAAAGAAATGCGGTGTGCGAATGTTACGCCGTCATCGCTGCTCTTTCCATTTTTCGTTCTCCGATTTGCTCCTCTTTCGTCTGTTTCGTTATTTTCGTTTGTTTCGTGATCTCTCCGAAACACCAACGGCAAAAACACGCTGAACGGAAACAGCCACACCAAATGTCCCAGCCAAAACGGCAGGAGCGGCATCGTGTCGTAATCCATCGGATAGCGCGTGCCGAGGAAGCGTTTGACGTGTTCGTTGATGAAGTAGAACCAAAAGAATTTGTCGTTGCGCATTCCCGCGAGAACGTGCCAGGGCGTCGCGAGCGCGAAAAACAAGAGCGTGCCGCTGATGGGCTTCAAGCGCCAGATATGTTTCCAGCCGTTCGTGAACAAGATAAAGAAAAACAGAATGCCCAACGGAAACAGCACGCCGATCAATGCCTTCGACAGCACTGCGCCCGCCAAACACGCATAGAAGCCGTAAATCCAGTGCGGCCTCCATTCTTCGTAATAGACTTTGACGAAGATAAAAATCGCCAGCGTGATCCACAGCGTCACGATCACTTCAAAAATCAAAACGCGCGTGAACAGATACGTCCCGACACCGACGCACAAACTCAAGCCTGCGTAAAAACCGGCGCGTTCGCCGCTCATCCAACGCCCGAAGAAATACACGACAACGACGAGCAAAATCGTCGCCAGCGCCAATGGCAAGCGCGCGGTGAAGGTCGAAACGCCGAACAGTTTGTATGACCCGGCAATGGCCCAATACATCATGGGCGCTTTCTCTAAAAACCGTACGCCGTTCATGTGCATCGTGACCCAATCGTTGCGCTCCAGCATTTCGCGCGCGGTCGCGGCATTGGCAGCATCGGCGTCATCGAGCAAGGGCGGTTGAAAGGCGCTGCCCAGATAAATGGCAGCGGCGAGACAAATCAAAAATAACAAACGTAGGGTCATAAATCCGTTCGTTCTTTCGCTCCGTAGTTCTTTTTGGAATCGTAGAAAACTGCTTGGCGTGCAGCATAGCAGGCAACTTTCAAATTCACCATCATCAGGAGGAAAATATGGCAGACCATCCATTTGTGGCATTGGCCAAAAAGGGCTACGACGCATTTCGTGCGGGCGATCTGGCAACGCTCGGCGAAGTCTTCGCGGACGACATCGTCTTTCACGTGCCGGGCACAGGCATCGTCAGCAACACCTATCGCGGCAAAGATGCAACCTTTGGTTATTTCGGCAGGTTGGTCGAATTGACGCAGGGCAATTTCAAAGTGGAATCGCTGAACGTGTATGTCAGCGACGACCAGGTGGCAATGCTGGATCGCGTGCGCGCTGAACGCAATGGCAAGACGCTCGACACACAACTGGTGCTGGTGCTGAAAGTGCGCGACGGAAAATTCGTCGAAGGCTGGGATCACTTCGAGGATTTGGCCGCGTGGAATGATTTTTGGGCCTAATTCACTGTTTGAGAGGTAGCGCGATTTGGCAAATCGCGGAGCTTCCGTTGAAGACGCACGCGATTTGGCAAATCGCGCTACCTCGCGTGTGAATCCATTTCGAGTGCTCGACAATTTGGTTTTGACGAAACGTTGGTGCATCATTCCCGCAGCAAGTGATTTCACCAACAACAGGAGTGAATATGAATGCCTTTCGTTTCGTCAAAACCAGCCTGATTGCTGCCCTCTTTTGCTGTTTCTTCAACTCATCCATCCTCGCCCAAGCTAATTTTGCGCATCCGCTTGATCCGCTCAGCAAAGACGAAATCGCTGTCGTCGTCGCCACACTCAAGACCGAAAACAAAACAACGGACAGCAGTCGGTTTTTCACGCTCGTGCTGCACGAACCGCCGAAAGCCGAAGTCTTGAACTTCAAACCCGGCACGGCGTTTCGGCGCGAAGCGTTTGTCGTCGTGTTTGAGCGCGCCGCCAATCGCACGCACGAAGCCATCGTGGACATCAACGCACGCAAAGTCATCGCGTGGAAAGAAATCAAAAACGTGCAGCCTTCGATGGTTCCCGAAGATTTTATGCTGGCGACGCTGATCGTGAACAACGATGCGAACTGGCAGGCGGCGCTGGCCAAGCGCGGCATCAACGATTACAAAAATGTGCAGGTGGATGCGTGGTCTGCCGGGTGGTTCGGCTTTCAGGATGAAGCCAACATTCGCGTGGCGCGCGGCATTCCGTTTTATCGCGGCACAGGTAAAAATTCGTACGCGCGCCCCATCGAAGGGCTGATTGTGTATCTCGACCTGACGAACAAAAAAATCCTCAAGATCATGGACACCGCTCTCGTACCCGTGCCGACAGCCAGCGCCGAACTCGATCCCGAATCAAATGCGCCGTTGCGCGCTGCGCCGAAGCCGCTGCACATCACGCAGCCGGACGGCGTAAGCTTTGAAGTCAAAGGCAATGAAGTGTGCTGGCAGAATTGGCGCTTCCGCTATGCGCTGCATCCGCGCGAAGGCTTGGTGCTGTACACGGTCGGTTACGAAGAGCAAGGCAGGCTGCGCTCGATTTTATATCGCGGCTCGCTCTCCGAAATGGTCGTGCCGTACGGCGATCCGAGCGCGGGCTGGTTCATCCGCAATGCGTTTGACGAAGGCGAATATGGCATCGGGATGCTGGCCGCCGAGTTGGACAAAAATGACGTGCCGCCGAACGCGACATTGCTGCCTGTGACGCTGGCCGCAGAACTCGGCACGACAAACACAAAAGCGCGCGCGGTGGCGCTCTACGAACGCGATGGCGGCGTGTTGTGGAAGCACGCGGATTACTACACGAACAAAAACGAATCGCGGCGCGCGCGCCAATTGGTGCTGTCTATGATTGCGACCGTTGGCAATTACGAATACGGCTTCAATTGGGTGTTTCATCAGGACGGCACATTGGAGATGGAAGCCTTGTTGACAGGCATCATGTCGGTCAAAGGCGTCGCCGCCCAAACCGAAGATGGACACGCGCACAGCCAAAACTTCGGGCATCTGGTCGCGCCCGGCATCGAAGCCGTGCATCATCAACACTTCTTCAACTTCCGCTTGGACTTCGATATTGATGGCACGGGCAACAACGTTGTCGAGCAAAACACGATGGCCTTGCCGCCGGGCAAAAACAATCCGCAGCACAATGCGTTTGTGATGAACGAAACCATCTTCAAGCGCGAAGCCGACGCGCAACGACAATTGAATCTGGCTTCGGCGCGACGCTGGAAAGTCGTCAATCCGCAGGTCAAAAACACGCTCGGTCAACCGACCGGCTACTTGCTCGTGACGGGTGAAAACGGTGTGAGCTATTCGGGCTTGAACTCGTTCGTCCGCAAACGCGCGGGCTTTATGAATCATCATCTCTGGGTCACGCCGCACGCGCCGGGGGAAATCAATGCCGCTGGCTTTTACATCAATCAAAGTCGCGGTGGCGATGGCTTGCCGAAATGGACGAAAGGCAATCGCGTGCTGGAAAATCAGGATGTGGTGTTGTGGTATTCGATGGGCGTGACGCACATCCCGCGCCCGGAAGATTGGCCAGTGATGCCTGTGCATAAAGCGGGCTTCAAGCTAATGCCGAACGGATTTTTTGCGCGGAACCCGGCGATGGATGTGCCGAAATAATCAGCGCGCTTCTTCCACCACGCGCAACTGCGGCGGCGCTTCCTCTCCCAACCGAACCACACGATCCGCCGTCGCCACCGTTTCACGCCGATGCGCCACGATCACGCGCGTCAAACGCAGAAAGCTGATCGCCTCGCTAACCTGTCGTTCGCGCGTGACATCCAAATGGCTCGTCGCTTCATCGAGCAATAAAATGCGCGGCTTCTTGTACAACGCGCGCGCCAACAATACCCGTTGTTTCTGCCCGCCCGACAGCGTCGTGCCCATATCGCCAATCAACGTTTGATAGCCCATCGGCATCTCCAAAATATCATCGTGAATCGCGGCCAGTCGCGCGCAGGTTTCGATGCGTTCCAGATTCGGCTGCGGGTCAAAGAACGCGATGTTATCGGCGAGCGAGCCGCTGAACAATTGATCGTCCTGCATCACCGTGCCGATCAGGTTGCGAAACTGTGCCGTGCTCAAACGCGCGATGTTGACGCCGCCAATCAGCACTTCGCCTTCGGTTGGAGGCAACAAACCCATCAACACTTTCAGCAACGTTGTCTTGCCGCAACCCGATGGGCCGATGATGGCGACGGATTGGCCGGCTTCGATGCGCAGACTGATGTGGCGCAAAACATACGGCTCGGCCTCGGCATAACGAAAGCTGACGTTGCGCACTTCGATGTCCGCGCGCAAGGTCAGCGGCGTCAAGCCAGCATTGGCTAATTCTGGTTCCGGGTCGGTCAACGCGATGTCCGCGACGCGCCCGCGATGCACGTCAAGCATTTTGAAATCAATCGCGTTGTCAATCAGGCTCGACATCCGGCTCGTGAATTGCGACTTGTACGAGATGAACGCGAACAACATCCCAACCGAGAAACCGCCGTCGAGCAACAACGCTGCGCCCAACCAGATCACGGCGATGTTTTCGACGCCGAACAGCACACCGTTCAGCGCGGAAAAAATAATTCTGAGTTTCTGAATGCGGATGTTGGCATTGAAGGTGTCAACGGCGAGGTTTTGATAGCCTGCGGTGCGTTGCTCCTGCCGGTTAAAAAGCTTCACGCTTTGCATGCCGCGCACGGTTTCGAGGAAATTCGTTTCCTGTCGCGCTGCGCAGACAATTTGATCTTCGGTCGCTTCGCGCAGCGGACTGTAGCGCAGCACACGCAATACTCCGTAGAGCATCGTGGCCGCCAGCACGATGAGCGATAGCTTCCAACTGTAAATCAGCATCATCGCCGCCGTCGCTACCGCCATCAGACCATCGAGCAGCACTTCCAAAAACGTCGTCGTCACCGTGCGCCGAATCGTGCCGAGCGAATCGAACCGCGACGTGATGTCACCGAGATGCCGCCGCCCAAAATACCCCATCGGCAGTTGCAGCAGATGCGAAAACAGCCGCCCCAGCATTTGCAGATTCAGCGTTGTGTTCAGATACAATGCGACCCACGACCGCAGCGCCGAGACGCCGACTTTGATGAGTGTCAACAACAGAAATCCCAAGCCCAGCACGGTCAGCAAATCTCTATCACCCGCAATCACCGCGTGATCTATGACCAGTTGCATAAACAACGGACTGGCGATGGCAAAGACTTCGACGACGACCGCGAGCAGCAGCAATTGCAGCAACGTGCGAGTAAAGCCCGGCAAGCGACCGATGAGTTGTCGGATCGAGATGCGATTGACTTCGGTCTTGCGCTCGAACTGTTCGTTCGGCGTCAACTCCAACGCGACGCCGGTGAAATGTTTCGAGACTTCGCTCCAACTCATCGTGCGACGCCCCAAGTCGGGATCGAAGATGATCGCCTTGCGCCGTCGCGCTTCGGTGAGCACGACGAAATGATTCAAGTCCCAATGCAGAATCGCGGGCAGACGCAGCTTTGGCAACGCTTCCAATTCGAGTCGCAACGGACGCGAATTCATATTCATTTGTCCAGCGATGCTGATGAGATGTGTGAGCGTCGTGCCTTTGAGCGAGATCGAATATTTCGCGCGCAACGTGGCCAAATCGCTGCGATAGCCGTGATGCCCCGCGATCATCGCCAAGCATGCCAGCCCGCATTCGGCAGTTTCCGTTTGCAAAATCAACGGCGTCTTGCGCCGACCGGAAAAATTCAGTGAGGTGTTCATAGTATTTGGGAGTAGACGGTAGACAGTAGACGGTAGACGGTTCGAGAGGACTACCGTCTACTGTCTACCGTCTACACGCGCCCTAACACAGCGTAAATCGGATCGAGCACCCATTCGTAGAGCTTGCGGCGATCCAGCCAAATGTCCGCGTCCAGCAGCATTCCGGCTTGCAGCGGAAATTCCTGGCCGTAGGCTTTGACCGATTGCGCATCGAGCCTCACCGCCACGCGATACGCCGGTTCCTGCAATTGCACGGGCAACGCGGTTTCGCCCGGCAGCAACAGCGTGCGCGAAATTTCGGCGATGCGCCCCGATTGGCTGCCGAAGCGTTGATAGGGGAACGCTTCGTGCCGCAGAGAGACATTTTGATTCGCCGCCAGAAAGCCGATGGAACGCGACGGCACGAGCAGATGCGCTTCCAACGTAGCTTCGGTGGGCAGAATGGAAACGAGCGGCTGCATCGGATTCGCCGCGTGTCCGCGATCCGCGAGCAGCGCCGTTGCGATGCCGTCCGCCGGTGCGCGCACAATGTAGGTGCGGCGCGATTCGTATTCGGTCAATTCCTGCGCGAGGACAGAAAGGTTGCGTTCGACCGCCGCGCGTTGCGTGCCCGCGCGGAGTTTGATGGAAGCGATTTGCGTGCGCAGCGTTTTGCTCTCGCGCGTCAATGTGATTTGCGTGCGCTGTTGGGCTTGCAGCTTGGCTTGTTCGGCCAGTAAATCTTTTAGCTTTTCCTGTTCCTGTTCGGCTGACGCAATGCCTTCTGTGTGCAACTGACGGAAGCGCGCGTGCGAACTTTCGGCTGATGCAATACGCCGTTGCTGCGTGGTGATTTCGAGTTGGAGTTGCGCGAGTTCCGCTTCCATCGCGCTGATGCGTTGTTGCAGGGTTTGCGTTTCGATTTCGGCAATGTGATCAATCTGCCGCAACTCGCCTTCCAAACTCATTTGCCGTTCCCGCAAGCGTGTGACGGCGTTGGCCTGGGCTTCGCGCGCTTCGCCTGCCGGACGTTCGAGCGCGACGATGAAGAGCGGATCGCCTTTCGTGACGCGCTCGCCTTCGGCAATTTGTCGTTCGACGACGACGCCGGTTTCGCGCGGGAACACTTTGATCAGCCCGCGCGTCGGCACGAGAAAGCCTTTGACGCGCTCCTTGCGCGTGTATGCGCCCCAAAATGTCAGTGCAATCAAACTCGCCGCAATCAGCACCGCGACCAACGTCAGCAGCCACGTGGAAAGCGGTTGCAGCAACAAGACGGAGCCGAGCGATTGTTCGCGCTGCGCGTCCAAGACCTGCGGACGAAAGAGCGGCGGTGGGACAACGTGCAAGCCCGCTTTGTTTTTCCTGGCTTCAGTTTTTTGCGGTTCCACGATGGCTCCTTTCTGGTCGCATTTTCGCGGCCATCGCAGGCGGTTCCAGTAGCAATACCGACGGCACAATGTCCGGCTCCGCCACGCGCAACAATTGCCACCCGATGCCAGCGAGACCCGTCAACAAACCCGGCGTCTCGACCGCGAGCGGTGTGCCGCAGCGCCAGCCGTGCTGTGCAATTGAAGCGAGCAGCCGTGCCGTTTGCGCCTGAAGTTGCGCTTCCCACTCTGGCGCTCTCTCTTGCAGCAAGCGTTCTAATCCGCCCGCATCGCCATTGAGCAGCGAATGATTGCGCCCCCTCTCACATTGCAGAGCGGCGACAAGCGGCGTGGGCGAGAGGGCTTGTGCTGCTGCACGAAATCGTTCCTGCCCCGTCCAATCGTGCAGCGTCCGCAAGGCCCAGGCGATGCCCGTTGTGCCGTGCAGGAAGCTTGCTTCCGTTATCGTTTGGTGTTTCAGCAAATGCGCGCCGCATTGCAATGCCGCTGCGGTCACACGCTCGGAAGGGGCGACGTGCGCGAGACAGC
>CAZWAK010000264.1:0-7654 GCA_964631865.1 uncultured Heliobacteriaceae bacterium
GCCGCCCGGCCCTTGATCGTGGTTCTTGTAAAACATCGCGTCCCACAATCGTTCGTTGTCCCACACGCTTTCACCGATGATGCGTTGCTTGAGGCCGTTGTGAATGAAGGCAGCCATCAGCGGCGCATTATCGGCATCGGTTTCGCCCCAGCCCGTCGCGCCGTTGCTCGCCGTGACTTTGACGAAGCACGCGCCTTCGACCACGAACGTCTCGACACTTTTGATCTGTAGGTCGTTCGCGTCAGAAGCCGCCAGTGCGCGCCGCAAAAGAGTCCGGCGCGGTAGAAGAGAGCGTTTTTGTTGCGTCATGATTTGCTTTTATCCCAATCAAAAGACCAACCGCAAGCCCAATTGATATTCGCGCGGCAAAGCAATCTGATCCGTTGCCACCACGCGCCCAAACGTGTTGTTGCGCGGGTTCAGGTCCGGTGCCTGGAAAATCCATTGATTGAAGGCATTGATCATTTCCACGCGCAATTGCAGCTTGACGTTTTCGGTGAAGGCGAAGTTTTTGATGGCCGACAAATCGGTCAACGACTGGGCCTGACTGCGCAGGTTCCCCACGCGCGAGGGCAAGGTGCGGATGTTCGAGGTCAGGTTAATGCGCGCATCGTTGCGTTGTTTGGCAATGTCCGGCACACCGTTCGTTTGCACGGCGGCGTCATTGAAATAAAACCCGGTGCGGCTCAGATCGGTTTGGAAGACGTTGTCATTCTGATTTGTCGTGCCGAGCGCGCCGATGGTTTTGCTGTTGATGTCGAGCTTCAATTGCCGGATGTCACCGTTGTAGTAAATGTTGCCGAGCGTGATCGGGAAGCCGCTTTGATAAAAGTAAATGCCCTGCACCTGAAAGCCGCCGACCAATGCCTCTTTCCAGCCGCCCCAATTCGATCCCCATTTGCGCCCGCGTCCCCAGGGCAGTTCGTAGATGAAGCTCAAATTGGCGCGATGCGGTGAATCGAAGCCGGTCAGGCGGTTCTCGAACTCGGTGTCGGTCGGATTGAGCAACGAGAGTTTTTCCAATCCTTTCGAGTAAGCGTAGGTGCCGAGAATCGTGTAGCCGTTGGCGAAGCGACGTTCGAGTCGCAGTTGCCCCGAATGATAGCTGCTCGACCCGTCGAAGCGTTGTCCGCCGACGCCCGTGAAATGCGGGAAAGGCCGCAGCAGTTGCTGGCGGGCGACGTTGGTGGCCGTGAAAAGCGTCGAGCCGCGAAACTGCTCAATGCCGCGAAACGGATTGACGATATTGGCGGTCAGGAAATCAATGCGCGCCTGATCGCGGACGGGCGAGGTCGAAAGATACTGCGCCGGAACCGGATTCAGATCAACGCCAGCGATGAGGTCATAGCCGCGATTGCCGACGTAAGCCACTTCCGCCAGCCAGCGTCCGGGCAGTTCGCGTTGCAAGCTCAATTCGATTTTCTGCGTCATCCCGTTTTTGAAGTTCGTCGGGATAAAACTGACGCCTTGCCCGACGAAGGTCGCCAGACCAAGGCTGGAGCCGGTCGGCTGATTGATGCCTCTCGGATAAGGATCGGCCAGCGTGGCGCTGAAGGTCAGTCCCAAATCGGTCGAAGCATCCACTGGCGTCGTCGTCGCAAAGCCCGGTTGATTGAGTCCTTGCAGCGGGAACGGAACCGTGTACATCGCAAAGCCGCCGCGCAAGACCGTCTTGTCGTTCAGCTTGAAAGCAAAGCCGATGCGCGGTTGGAAGTTGTTGCGGTCGGCATCGTAGAAGTTGCGATTGTTTTCGTTTACAAACAGCAAACCGCCGTTCAGCCGGAAATTCGCGGGCGTGATTTCGGGAATCGGGTTGCGTGCATAGGCCGCCTGCGCCGCGGCGTTGGCCGGGTTTGGCGAGGTCAGATCGAAGCCACGCGCGTTGCGATTGAAACGCTCCGTTGCGGGGTTTTCGAGTTCATAGCGCAGCCCCAAATTGAGCGTGAGCCGGCTCGAAACCTTCCAATCGTCCTGGAAGAAAACGCCGTGATAGCGGCTTTGCATCGCGGGCGAAGGCGTGTTCGGAATCGAGCCGCCGGTCGTTACACCCAACAACAATGCGGCCAAACTCTGCGCGCGCAGCGTGTCGTTCGGCACGGCGATGTTTTGGTCGTTGATGCGCGTAAAGAGGTTGCTGAACGCGAGCGTGCCGAGCTTGAATTCGGCGGGCGTGGAATTTTCCTGATAGACGCGGAAATCGTAGCCGAAGCGCATCGCGTGTTTGCCCGCGATTTTCGTCATCGTCGGTTGCACCGAGGTCGTGCGCGAGGCGGTCGAAAGCCCCGTTTGTTCGACGGGCGAGGAATAGCCGCTGACGTTGAAAGCCGGGAGGCCGCGCCGATTGCCGAACGCGGCGAGCGCGCGTGGCGAAAAGCCCACGTCCGCCGGGCTGGTGTCAAAGTCCGTGTTCGCGGTGCGCGTTTGCAGGAAGCGCGTGTAGCCGACGCGCAAATTGAAAATCGCTGTCGAAGAATGCGTGTAAATGTGATCGAAGACGCCGCCGCGATTGCCACGCGGGACGAAGCGCCCATTGATACGCACGCCATTGTTCGTACCGGCGGAGTTTTCGTCATACTCGGCGCGTTGACTGGTTGAAAAACGGAAGAACGATTTGTGCCGCTGGCTCCAGTTATGATCCACGCGCGAAATAATCACGCGGTAATCGTTCGGCGACGAATTCGAGCCGAGAAAGTTGTTTTCCGTTCCCGACAAATTCGGCAGCGGCAAGAACGAAAGATATTTGGCGGCGATGGGACTGATGCGATTTGCGCAGATGACATTCGCGCGTCCGTTGCAACTGAGCGGTTGGCGCACAACGCGCGCGCCCTGCTGCGTGGCGGTGAAGGGATCGTAAATGATTTGTCCCGCCGGGAGCGCCGAAAAATCGCCGCTGCGAAAGGCCGCGTTCGGCAGCGTCAAGGTCTCAGAGTCTGGTTGCCGGATGCGAATTTCTTCATACGAAACGAAGAAGAACGTTTTTTCGCGCCCATCGTAATCGAACGGGCCAAAGACCTTGCCGGGGAACCAAACCGGGCCGCCGATGGTTCCGCCAAAGCGGTTGTAGCGTCGGATGGTGCGCTGCGATTTGCCGTCTTCGTCTCGACCGAGCGTCGGCGAGCGATTGAGAAAAAACGTGTTCGCCGCGAGTTTGTCATTGCGGACGAATTCGTAGAGCGTGCCGTGAAACTGGCTCGTGCCGGAGCGCACGGAAACGTCAATGCTGGCTCCGGCGGTGTGTCCCTGCTGCGCGTCAAAGCTCGTCGTCGTGACTTTGAATTCGGCGACGGCATCTACGGGCGGCTGCATCCCGACGCGCAATGCGCCCGCCTGTCCGCCGCGATCTGCAGTGTTGGGCGAGCCGTCGAGCGTGAATTCGTTGCCGCCTTGCGGGTTGCCATCTACAGCAAAGTTGGCCGGGCCGCTGGAACTCAAGGCCGAGAGCGACGTGAAGCCGCCGGTCAGCACGGTTGTGGGCGCGAGTCGCACCAGCGTCAACGGATTGCCTTCGCCCAGCGGCAATTCGGCAATGCGCCGCCGATCAATCACCTGCCCGGAAGTGGCGCTGGCCGAATCCAGCAGCGGGGTCGAATCGCCCGTGATGGTGATGGTATCGTTGACCGCGCCCGGTTCGAGTTGCAAATCCAGCCCCGCCTTGTCGCCAATGCGAATCTCGATGCCCTCGCGCACCAGCTTCTTGAAACCTTGCGCTTCGACCGTCACGCGATATTGCCCCGGCAACAAGTACAAGGCGGTGTAATTGCCTTCATTATTGGAGGTGACTGTAGTGGTGACACCCGTCGCGGCGCTGGAAATGATGACTTGCGCATTGGTGATGGCCGCGCCCGTGCTGTCGGTCACGCGCCCGGTCAACGAGCCGCGCGATTCCTGGGCGGCAACCGCGAACGTGACGACGGACAAGAGAGCAAAAGAAATTGCAAGACGAAGAATCCGTTGGGACATAAGGCGAAACTCCTGTGTGCTGAATGTTGAAGGAAATACTTTTCTTAGAAACCGTCAGGAGTTGTAGCGGAGTTTCAGCGGCAACGCGAGTAATTTACGGTTTGCAACCGGGTTGTTGTGGTTGTTATCGCGTGGTTGTGAGTGAATTTTGCCCGGTAACGTGCCTTGACCCGCTTGGTTGTGGTTGTTAGACTGCCTGCACGTTTATCGCCGGAGAATCATAGTCGTGAAAGTTGCCACCTTGCCATCGGCTGCGCCCGTGACCATTTCACGCGCAGAAAAAGAAGCTGCTGCCAACGCACTCTTGCGTGCCGGGATTGTGCGCGATCACACCAATCTGCATTACCTGTTGACCTATTTGCTGGAACATTCGCTGGCCGAACACGCGGAACCGCTCAAGGAATTCACGATTGGCGTCGAAGCGTTGGGCAAACCCGAAGGCTATGACCCGCGCCTGGACTCAACCGTGCGCGTAGACATCAGCAAGCTGCGCACCAAGCTGCGCGAATATTACCAGAAGGAAGGCGTGACGAGTCCGTTGCGGATTGAGATTCCGAAAGGGCAATACGATTTGAATTACGTGCGCGTGCCGCATTTGGTGGAAGCGCCCGTGCTTGAACCCAGAGCGAAACCGCGACGGAAGATGCTTTGGTTGTGGGCGGTGGGGATTGCGCTCGTGGCGGGTTTGCTCGGCTTCGGTCTCGCGCGTTTTTTCGGTGCGCCGAAACCGACCGCTCCCGCGTTGACGCCCGAGTTACGTGCCTTCTGGCAACCGTATTTACAGGAGACGACGCCGACGTTGTTCGTGTACGGTACGCCGATGTTTGTGCGGTTGGACAGTTATATGTTCCGGCGTCCGCGCCTGAATAGCTGGGAAGAGGCGGAAAACGATGAAGAAGTGAAGCGACTGGAGGCAGAATTAAAAACGACGGAAAAACGCGCGAGCTACAAATTCACGGGCGTCGGCGAGGCGGAAGCGATGTTTATGCTGACGCGCCTGCTGACCGATCATCAAGCCACGATCAGAGTCAAACGTTCGAGCAATCTGAGTTGGGAAGATTTGAAAGGCCGTCACGTCGTGTTACTCGGCTCGCAAAAATACAACCCGCAAATCCTGAAGCTGCCCTTCCAACCCAAATTTGAAGCGGATCGCGGGCGCGTCACGAACTTGCATCCACAGCCCGGCGAGCCAACCGAATATCGCAACCTCTTCAAGGATCAATTCGGCGAACCCGTAGAAACCTACGCGATCATCTCGGTGTGTGAGGGACTTGATCCCAACACGCGCGTCACGATTTTGGCTTGTTCGTCGAACGAAGGCACAGGCGGCGCGGCAGAATACGTTACACGCGCCGACACGATGAAAGAATTGTTTCAGCAAATGAAGTTGGACGCTGCGAAGCCCTTGCCCAAGGCGTTCCAAGCGGTCATCCGCGTGAAGTTGAACGAAGGCGTGCCAGTGCAAATGAATTACATCACGCATCACATCCTCACGCCCTAAACAACGCATCAGCGCCGCAGATGTCGGGTTGACGCGCGCGACGGTTTCGCAGAAGTTACGCGAGGCAAATGCTGCACCTCTTTCGCCGCCGTTGTTTGCTGGCACAAGCGCAAGGCGTTCGTTCACAAGGCCACTTTGCCGTGCCGCCTGTCGTTATCCGATCAGTTCCAGCCCACGCATCGTGCCCGTACTGCTGGCGAATTTGTCTGCCTCAATGCCGAGCCGTTGCAGGATATTGACGAACAAATTCGGCAGCGGGTAATTGCGCTCGCGATCAAACGCCAAGTGCTGCCCGTGCTTGAAACCGCCACCCGCGAACAACGTCGGCAAGTTCGTCGTCACGTGCGTATTCGCGTCGCCCATGTTCGTGCCGTACAAAATCATCGTGCGGTCGAGCAACGTTTCATTGCCTTCCTTGCGCGCTTTCAAATCGCTGAAGAGTTTGTCGAGCGCCTTCATTTGCAAGCGATCCGCCTTTTCGTGTTGCCGCAATTTTTCTTCTTTCTTGCCGTGATGCGAAATCGCGTGGTAACTGTCGCTCATCGTTTCCTCGCCAATCGTGATCGCGGGCGAATTCACGCTGTCGAGCATCAACGCCACGAGCCGCGTCGAATCGGTCTCAAACGCTAACGTGGCAAGGTCGTACATCAAGCGTACTTTCTCAAAGTAATCACGCGGTGCGGCGCTGTCGCTCGGCGCTTGTGCGCTCACAACGGGCTTCGGTTTCTGTTCCCATTCGGCAGCTTGACCGAGGCGTTTTTCGAGGTCACGCACGCCGGTCATATATTGATCCAGCCGTTCGCGGTCGCGCGCGCCAACATTGCGTTGCAGGCGGCGCGTCTGGTCGGCGACGGAATCCATCACGCTTTGGCCCAGTGCCAAACGCCGCACTTGCGCTTGCACTTCGGCGGGCGTCCCCGTCACGAACATTCGTTTGAAAATCTCAGACGGCTTTTCTTCGGACGGAATCAACACACCGCCGCTCGTCCACGACAAACTGTGCTGGCCTTGCTGAATGTTCACACCGAGCGTCAGTGACGGGAAGCGCGTTTGATTGCCGATGTGTTCTGCCGCGAATTGATCGAGCGAAATCGTGTTGCGAAAACCACCGCTGCTGGGGTGTGGCGCAGCCGTCAAAAAGCAATTGTCTGCCGGATGCCCCGCGTCTACGTCCGGGTGCATGACGCCGCTGAAGACGGTGAAGTCGTTGCGATGCGCCTGGAGTTCTTCGAGGTACGGTGAAAGCTGATAGCCGAAGCCTTTGGAATCCGCCGCCGGAAAGAACTTCCACGGCAACACACCGAGGTTGTTGCAAATGGCAAAGAAGCGGCGCGGCATGGCTTTGCTTTCGGCGCGCGCGAAAGCAGGCAGCATCGCGTCCAGCAATGGCAACGAAAGTGCGACGCCGGTGCCACGTAAAAAGCTGCGGCGGGAAAGGGCGGTTTGGGTGGAGATGTTTATGGTCTTCATGTGGTTCATCCTTTTTTGTTAGAGGTTGTCGCCTTCGACGGGTTCTACGTCTGGCACTTTCGCCAGCAATTGCTCAAATCGTTCCAGCTTTGCTCGTTTCGCTCGTTCTTCCAGGTACTCAACGGTAATGACGCTGGAGAGCTTCTCCGCCAAAGCAAGCAAGGCGAATTGCTCCGGCGTGCTGCGGTCTTTTGCCGCCACTTCTTTGAGCTTGCCGAACAGTGATTCGGGAACATCTATCGTGATTGCGCTCATTTTGCTTCTCCTATTCTTTGCAAAAACTCTTTGGGCGTCAACAACTCAATGCCGAACTTTTCTATGCCTCTGAAATCTCTCTTGTTCAGCGTGACGATGGCTTCCGCCTGTGCCGTCACGGCTATCTCTGCCACAAACTCATCTTTTGGGTCTTGCAGCAGCGGTCTCCATAAATACCAAATCTCGTGTTTGACGCCAAGCAAACAAATAATGTCGAGCAGTTCATCAATCTCATCCATCGTCCAGGTTAGATTGAGTTCGCTACGCTTCAAAACCGATTCATATTCACAGACGAGCGGGACTGAAAGATGAAAATCAAATTTACCTGTCGGTATTAACGACAAGATTTTGTACGACGCGCCTCTCTTAGACATCAGCGCGGAGACGAGAACATTGGTATCAATGACAAAACCGTGCTTTTTCATCTGACGAAGTTACCGCTCACTGATTGAAGCTCCTGACGTTAGT
>CAZWAK010000265.1:0-7615 GCA_964631865.1 uncultured Heliobacteriaceae bacterium
CTTGCGGCCAAGCAATCCGGCTTGCACCATTCGTTTCAGCAGCGGCGGTGCGGCAAAGCGTTTTTCGCGGAACTCATCGAACATAATTTCCGCGATGTGCAACATCGTGTCGAGGCCGATAAAATCCGACAACGTCAACGGCCCCATCGGATAACCGCAGCCCAATTTCATCGCGTTATCAATATCCACCGTCGAAGCCAAACCTTCTTCGTACACGCGAATTGCATCGAGCAAATACGGTACAAGCAAGCGATTCACGATGAAGCCCGTCTTGTCGCCCGTTTGCACGACAGTCTTGCCCAGTGCTGTACCAAGCGCACAGGCTTCGGCATAGACTTCGTCATCGGTCACAATCGTGCGCACGACTTCGACCAGCTTCATCATCGGCACGGGATTGAAGAAGTGCATCCCGACGAAGCGACGTTGGCGTTCCGGCTTGGTCGCCGTCATCATTTCGGTGATGGAAAGCGATGACGTATTCGACGCAAAGATCGTGTGCTCCGCACACAGCGCATCCAGCTTCGCGTAGGTTTCGCGTTTGACGTCGAGGTTTTCGATGATGGCTTCGATGATGATGTCGCGGTCGGCAAGGTCTTCGATGTTCGTCGTACCTTTCAACCGCGCCATCGTTTCCGCTTTGGCTTCTGCCGTCAGCGAACCTTTTTCGACAAAGCGGCTGAGCGATTTGTCTATGCCGCTCAAGCCTTTGTTGAGCAGGGCTTCGTTGACTTCCAACACTAGGACTTGATGCCCGCTCGCGGCGGCGACTTGCGCGATGCCGGAACCCATCAAGCCCGCACCGAGCACTCCGATTTTTTTGATGGTCATAAAAATTCCAAAATTTTATTGAGATTGTAAGCGGTCAATCTTCGCCGCCAGAATGAAATCGCTTTCGTGCAAACCATCAATCTTGTGCGTCCAAATCGTGATTTCGACGCGCCCCCAAGCTAAGTAAATGTCGGGATGATGACCTTGTTCTTCGGCAAGCGCGCCGACCTGATTCGTGAAATCAAGCGCCGTGCGAAAGTCGGGAAACTTGAATTCCTTGCGCAAGTGATGCTCAGCGATCACGTCCCAATCGTTGCCGAGTTGCGTAAGCAATTGCACAATTTCCGCGCCGCCCAACGGTGGAATGCCACCGCGACACGGCTCGCAGGTTTTCGATGCTAAGTCAGACATAATGATTCCTTTCGTGGATTCGTGCGGAGCGTTTATATCATCGCGGTTCGGCAGGCGACAAGCAATTGACTTTGCCCACGACGACGCCTAACGTACCAAACAACGGAAAGGAAGCATTTATGAGTACCCGCACCGCTAAACATCTCATCACTGTGGATCAACTAGATGTCATTGCTACGTTGCCGCCCGGCAGTCGCGTGGTAATGCCGGACATCGCCTGGGAAGAATACGAACACCTCCTCACGCAGCTTACCGACAATGCGCGCTTTCGTCTGAGCTACGATCAAGGGAGGTTGGAAATTATGACGCTGTCGCCCCGCCACGAGAACATCAAAACGTTGTTCTCGCATCTCTTATTGGTTTTGATCGAAGCGATGGAAATGAAGATGATCAGCCTCGGCTCGACGACGTTCACGATGCCGGAACATATCCGAGGCACAGAGCCGGACGACTGTTTTTACATTCGTCGCGCGGAGTTGATTGAAGGAAAAGAAACGATTGATCTCGCCGTTGATCCCGGCCCCGATCTGGTCGTCGAAGTGGACATCACACATCCATCGCTGGATAAATTCCCGATCTACGCCGGGCTGAAGGTGTTGGAAGTCTGGCGACACAACGGAGAGCAAGTGACGTTTTACCAATTGAACGACAACGAATACCAAATCACCCCCAACAGCGATTTGTTCCCGTTTTTGTCGGCGCAAACTTTGACCGGTTTCTTGCAACAAGGAAAGTTCCGCGACGTGCTGCAAATGGTGAAGGCATTTCGAGACTGGGTGAGCGCGAACAAAGCATAGCCACCCACGCTCGCCCCAGACCACACCGCCTCACTTGTATGTGGCAAACGAATATTCCAGGTTCATCCGCACACTCACCGGTTGCCCGTCTTTGGTCGCAGGCTGAAACCGAATCTTCTGCGCGGCATTGACCGCCTCATCATTCAAGCCCAACGGCAACCCACGAATTATACGAATGCCATAAATTCGCCCGTCCGATCCAAAGATTGCATTGAGCAGGACTGTGCCATTGATTTTGGCCTCGCGCGCTTCGGGCGTGTAGTTGGCCTTTTCCTGATACAAGATGCGCGGGCGCGTCGTCACGTCCGCTGCCGTCAGAATTTCATCACGATACGGTGCGGCATTGTGCGGCGGCGAGGTTTCGGGAATGTCTTCGCGCTGTGCTGAAAGCGGCGTTCCGTCCTGCGCGACAACGAAGGGGCGATGAAACGATTGCGGTTGCACTTGCGGGAGCGAATCGCTCGGCGCGGCGGCTGTCCAATACCAATCCTGATCGGATTCAAACATAATCCCGACAACTTTCAATTGATATTGGCTGAGATATGTTTTCGTCACTTCGTCATTGCCAACATTGCTCATTGATGTGTGTCCATCGAAGAGAAATGTGACTTGTGGTTCGATCAACGACGGCGGCAGTTTGCTGGTGCTGCTGTTATGTTGCGTGACCTCAAACACTTTGTGCATCTTGCGCGGTTCCTGTGGATGCCCAAATGCCAACGCATAGCCTTTGACGCGGCGCGTGCTCTGATTCGTCAACCGGGCATAAATTCGAACAATGCGATATGGCTTCGGCGTGGAACCAGCGGTGAAGTCGGGCACGCCATATCTGGTTATCCTTGCCGTGCGATCCTCGCTAAATCTTATCTCCGCCGCGCCCATCACCAGCGGTATCTCCGGGGCGTTTTCAAACGGCAAGCTCACACTGTGTGGAAAGCTCACCGTTTGCATCTTCGCCATTAACCTTTCGCGCGGCGCGAACAAACCGGCGGCAAAGACCACACCACTCAACACCGTGAGCGTCACGACAACCGCGATTTTACGGGGCTTTGTCCAAGTGGAATAATTTTGTTGCATCATACATTCAATCCTCCGTTTGAGATTTATTCCGGTGAAATGCGAGATGCCCGTCACTGTCCAACCGAATTGCAGACGGGCGACTTTCCACAACGTCTCAGGATATTGCTCGGCACAGCCGCTCCAGCGCAGCACCTTTTCGTCACACAAGACTTCGCGCTCGGCAATCAGTTGGCGATGCAGCCACCACACGAGCGGGTGAAACCAAAACACCAGACACAGCATTCGTTGCAGCCAGCAAAACAAATTGTCGCGTTGCGCCACGTGCGCCAATTCGTGCATCAAGACGCGCTCCAACTCAACGTCATCCAACTGCTCGATCACACGATTCGGCAACAGCACCAGCGGCTTCCATACGCGCCAGACGCCGGGTTCGATATCCGCTTGCACCTGCACAACTTCAATGTCTCGATGAAGCCCCAGCCACAATTGCATCTCGCGCAGCTTGGCGTACAGCGGAACCCAGGGCGACATCTGCGCCGCGCGCAATATTCGCACCAAGAGCCGCCGCGACAACCACCATTTGCTCAGAAGCACCGCACAACCAACGAGCCAGACCAGCGTGAGCCAGCAAAACACTTCCCCGTGTGTTGCCGCTGGCGTGACGATGGACGTCGGCGCGCGGTACCTGCCCAGCGGGTCGGACGCGACGGGCTGCGTCGCCTGCAACACGACATTGCGTGCCAGCGGCGCAGGCCCCGCCACATAAATCGCCGGATCAAATCCGATGCGTTCGAGCGCGGTCATCAACAACACCGTCGGCAAAGCAAATTTCACCAACGCCACCATCCACACTGCCAACCGAAACTTTGCAGGCGCAGTGCGCAGCGACGCCACCAAACCCCACGCCAGCAACAAACAGATCGTGCTTTGCCACAGATGGTTCAAGACCAATATCCAGGCGTGTTCCAACCACGCGCCGAGTTGCGAATGCCAAGTCATACCCATTGCCCCTTTCTGCTCATTTCTTGCCGCCGCGTGCGTTCTTCGGCGGTTCGTCAGCTTTCGATTGCGCCAATATCTGCTCGATTTCGCGGATGTCCTCGAGCTTGAGCTTCCCTGCTTCGGCTAGATGCGCCATCAGCGGACGCGCCGAACCGCCGAAGATGGACAGCAGGTCATCAATCAAGCGCCGATGCGCGGCTTGTCGCGTGATGGCGGGCGCGAAGATCAACGCATTGCCGATTTTCTTGACCTGTGCGACCGCGCCTTTTTCTTCCAACCGTCGCACCATCGTTTGCACGGTCGTGTACGCGGGACGTTTTTTTGCGGGCAAAGCTTCGTGGATTTCGCGGATGGAAGCGCTGCCCAATGGCCAGAGCGCGTCCATGATTTCGATTTCAAATTTCGTCAACTTGATTGCGGGCTTCTTCATTACTCAACCTCGATTGTAATTTTACTAACTAAAGTTGAAGCCAAGTTAACTATGGTTGTAGTTTTCTGTCAAGCGGGGAGGTGGAACGGTACTGCGAGCGGTAGCGAGACGGTCTGACTACTACAGGCGATTGAGAGCACTGAGCAAGCGCGCTATCGCTCGCGGTACTGTTCCTATTTGGCTTGCTTTGGGGTAAATTGTGGCGGCTACAAAAATCGCTTTCTCACGAGTAAAAATTTGATTCAGGAGGCATCCGATGCAACGAAGAACAACGAACACGAAACAAGTTTATGACGCCATCGTTGTCGGTTCCGGCGCGACGGGCGGCTGGGCCGCGAAGGCGTTAACCGAACGTGGGATGAAAGTCCTCGTCCTCGAAGCCGGGCGCGACATTGATCCGGCGAAGGATTATCACATGCTGACGGAGCCGTTTGAGTTGAAATATCGCGACCTCGCACGCAGTGGCCCCGGTTCGCCATACGCGCCGCGTCAACCGATTCAGAGCCGTTGCTACGCCGCCAACGAATACAGCGCGCATTTGTTCGTGGACGATATTGATAACCCGTACACGATGCCCGATGACAAGCCCTTCTGGTGGATTCGCGGGCGACAGGTCGGCGGACGTTCGTTGACGTGGGGACGCCAATCGTATCGGCTCTCGGATTACGAATTCAAAGCCGCTGAGCGCGATGGCTTTGGCGACCCCTGGCCCATCAGTTACAAAGATTTGGAGCCGTATTACGACGCAGTCGAAGACTTCGTCGGCATCAGCGGTTCGTATGAAAATTTGCCGCAATTGCCCGACAGTAAATTTTTGCCGGCGATGGCGATGACCTGCGGCGAGCATTTGCTCAAAAAAGCGGTCGAACGCAATTTCCAAAATCGCAAAGTCATCATCGGGCGCGCGGCGATTTTGACCAAGCCGCATCAAGGCCGCGCTGCCTGTCACTGGTGCGGGCATTGTGATCGCGGTTGCGACACGCATTCGTATTTTTCAAGCAACGGCTCGACATTGCCCGCCGCCGCCAAAACTGGCCGCCTGACGCTCCGGCCCCATTCGGTCGTGCGCGAAATCCTGATTGACACAAACACGGGCAAGGCGAAAGGCGTGCGCGTGATTGACCAGCGCACGAAGCAGGACATTGAGTTTTTGTCGAAGGTCGTCGTGCTGTGCGCTTCGACGCTCGAATCCACGCGCATCCTGCTCAACACGAAGACGCGGCAGCATCCGAACGGCCTCGGCAACACATCGGATGCGCTCGGTCGCTATGTGATGGATCACGTCTTCCCGCTCGGCGTCAATGGCATCGTACCGCAACTCAAAGGGCAGGCATACGATTATTCCGATGGGCGCGCGAACGGCATTTATGTCCCGAAATTCCGCAACGTCTTCGACAAGCATCCGAATTTCATTCGCGGCTACGGGATGCAAGGCGGTGTGCGAATGGGCTACAGTTTTGCGCACGCGAAAAATCAACAAGGCTTTGGCGCAGAGTTCAAGAAAAACGTCCGCGAAGCACCGACCGAATTATTTTTCTCGCTGAATTGCTGGGGCGAAATGCTGCCGCGCCCGGAAAACCGCGTCACGATTGATCCGAACAAAGTGGACAAATGGGGCATCCCCGCCCTCCACATTGAAGCGAAGCACGGCGACAACGAACGCGCGATGATGAAAGACATGGTCGAAACCACCAGCGAAATGGCGACCGCGGCAGGCTTCAAAATCCTGAACACCACGACGTCCGCCGCCCCGCCCGGCTTCTGCATTCACGAAACCGGCACGGCACGGATGGGCGCGGACAAGAAAACCTCGGTGCTGAATAAGTGGAATCAACTGTGGGATGTCAGCAACGTGTTCGTCACCGACGGCGCGTGCTTCGTGTCGCAAGGCTGTCAGAACCCCACGTTGACAATGATGGCGCTGACGCTGCGCGCGTGCGACTGGTTGGTGGAAGAAGCGAAGAAGGGGAATTTGTAATTTCAAGGAGTAGTAGTTATGGAAAGCACGATGGAGATGGCGCTTGACCCGGAGCGAAACTATGAGTTCGTGAACGGCGAGCCGGAGGAAAAAGAAATGCCAGGAGCACGACATAGTGGTATTTGCGGAAGATTAGAAAGAAGACTCGGAACCTTTGTTGAGACTAATAACTTGGGAGAAGTTTATCCAGAAGCTTCCTTCCAGATCGGTGTCAACGAACGTATTCCTGATCTGGCCTTTATTCCTGTTGACCGCCTGCCCGCCGATGGAGAGCCAGAGACGAAATGGTTAATTGTTCCCGACCTTGCGGTAGAAGTCGTTTCACCGAGTGATTACTACGAAAAAGTACACGCGAAGGCGATGGAGTATCTGGCCGCAGGTGTCAAAGTCGTTTGGATCATTTCGCCGGAAAATCAAACGATTACGGTCTATCGTTCGGCAACCAACATCATGGCCTTTCCACCTGAAAGCGAATTGACCTGTGAAGATTTGTTTCCCGGCTTTCGCTGTCCATTGAGCGAGATTTTCAAAGCCCCCAGGAAAGCCTAAACGTTTGTCACAACGTTTTTTTGACTGAAGGTACGCTGGGCAACCGCGTACCTTTCTTTGTATGCCCATCGCCATCGTTGGTTTCGGCATCACGGGAGCGGCCTTAGCCGTGCTGCTCAGTCGGCGCGGCCTCGACGTGCATTTGTTTGAGCAAACGCCCGTCGTCGGGCCGGTCGGCGCGGGCATCTTGCTGCAACCCGCCGGGCAACAAGTGCTCGCCGCGATGGACGTGCTCGCCGCTGCGTTGCAACAAGCGGAACGCATCACTGAAGTGCGTGTGCGGACGCATCGCGGCCATTCGCTCGTGCGTTTGCGCTACGACGAATGGGAGCCGGGGCAATGCGCGTATGGGTTGCATCGCGGCAGGTTGTTTGCCACGTTGCAACAAGCTCTCAGCGGCGTCACCTTGCATCTTGGTACACGCATCACGCGGTTCACGAATCGCAACGATGGCGTGGTCATCGCCAACGCCGACAGCCATGACTTCGGGCCGTTTGATTGGGTGTTCGGATGCGATGGCGGCGGTTCGACGTTGCGCCAACTGAGTGCGTTACCATTTCGGGAACATCGCTACACGTGCGGCGCGCTCTGGCATATCGGGCATACGAATCGCGTGCGCGGGCAGTTGTTTCAAGCGACGAAAGGCACGGAACGACTATGCGG
>CAZWAK010000266.1:0-7574 GCA_964631865.1 uncultured Heliobacteriaceae bacterium
TAATGCCGATGTGCCGTATGCCCTGGAATTGCAGCCAATCGGCACAGCGGCGAATGTCGTGCACGGCTTGCTGCACCGATTGAATCGTGCGCCCGAGGTTGGAACTGACCATATAATCGGCGCGGTCGAGTTCGGGCGGCATGCGCCAATCGTGATACGGCAGACTCAACCGCAAAGCCGAAATGCCAAAGAAATTCAAGCCCTTGCAAATCGCTACGTGCGCGTCTTCTTTGCCATTCCATTGCGGCATCACGATGACGGCGCGTTTGCTGGGTCGTCCGTCGCGTTCAGTGGCCGGATAAAAGCGGGCGTGAACCGTGTTGTTGGCGGGCGAAGCGGTGGTGATGCTGCTTGGAAAGCGCAACATAAACCCGTCGAAGTCAAAATCGTCGGGATGCGCGGCGGGCGGTGTATAAAACTCGTGGCTATTGGCCAGGATCGCTTCGTTGAATTGTTGGAGTGCGGCGAGCGGCGCGTGACCGTTGCGGGGAAGCTGCCCGTTCAAATGTTCCAAGCCCCATTCAAAAGGGCGCACCACACGGCTGTGAAAATCTTTATCGTGACAGCGCCGCTCCCAGGCGTGCATGAATTGACGATACAATCTACTGAGACTCCTCCAAAAAATTCTGACAGACAGTCGCAGCCATTGTAAGCAACCGTTCACAAAAGACAACTGCGGCAAACATTTGGCGGGAGAAAGACGTAGCGCGATTTGCTAAATCGCAGCTTTCTTAGGGTACGCTCCGCGATTTAGCAAATCGCGCTACGCCAACAAAAAGCGGGAGCGACGGGTCTGAGATGAACCCAATCGCTCCCGCTCGTGGTTCGGTCGCCGCGTTTTAGCAACTCGGCGGGAAGGTCGGAATCGTGATCGTGCTGAAGGTTTTGTGCGTGAAATGCAGGCCGCGAATGCCGCTCCACGCATTGCCAAAGGGCGTCATCAGCAAGCCCGCGCTGGGGCCGGTTGCGATGCGCATGGTTCCCACGTTGCCGATTGGAATCAGCCGCGCCATGGTGTTGGGCACGCGCGGATTCCCCGTGTTGACCGTCGCTATCGCTTGGCAATTGCCAACGAGGAAGGAACTGAAGCTGCCGGACGGCGTTTCGTTGCCGTTGATGATCAGCCCGATGCCAACTTGTGCGGCCCCGCTCATCACACCGGAGGTTAAATCGCCAAATAAGCCCACTGTCACAAGCCGCTGCCCTGTCACATCCACCGGGCTTTGCAGTTCGACGGCGTATTGATCGGGCACGGCGTCGTAGCCGACGTCATTGAACAACAACCGCGCCGTTTCGCCGCTGCGCGTGGCGACATCGGGAGAATTCGCCTCGAAGCTCACCGCGCCGTAATTGTCCACGAAGGTGCCTTCATTGACGAAGGCATTGCCGATCAGCGAGTTGTTCTGCACCGGATAGCCCTGCCGATCCACTGCGACCGCAAACAACCAACCCGTCACTTCGGGGTCATATTCCGAAGCCTTGAACGAGAGGCTGGCAAACGGCGTCAGGCACACGTAGAGGTTCGAGGCCTGACAGTTGTTGCCCGCAATCAGGAAGAGGTGAACGATGGTTTGCTGGTTCCCGATGTTGCTCAGGGTCAAGCGCGTGTCCGCTCTGGTCCCCGCTCTGGACGTGTAGTACGGATAGACCAAAACCGAACCGGGCTTCTGTCCGCTCGCTTGCACTTGATCGGGCAGGCTGTTGAAGTTGTTCGGCGGGCAGGAGACTGTCCCCTGCGCCGAAGCACTGGTGCTCAGTCCGCCCACTGTGCCAGAGGAGTTGATGACAATGAGTTGGCCATTCGGTGTCCCGCTGACAATGGTTGTCTGATACGTGATCGTAACGGTCTGATTGGCCGCGAGCGTGCCCGACCAGTTGATCTGATTGGGCGGCGTGACCGTGCAGGTTCCGGTGGTAGCCGTGCAGGAATTCGGCACTGCCGTAAGTTGCGAAGGCAAGGTCACCGAGAACGACGAGGCATACGACGCCGAGTTGGGGTTCGTGAGCTTCGCCGTGACTTCGACCAAACCACCGACACCGTTGCAGACAAACGGATCCGTCATCGAAGCTGTCATAGACGGCGGCGTCTGCGAATCATCGTTCTTGATTGTGCCAATGCCTTGATTGTCTGCAATGGTCACGGCAGCGTAGGGCAGGGAATTGGGCGTCAGATTCACGAAGAACGTTTCGTCCGGTTCCTGCACCAAATCGCTAACGACGACAACGGTGATGGATTTGGGGGCGTTGGTATTGGCCGCAAAGGTCACGCTGCCGCTGTTTGTTGCGAAATCGCCAGGGGCGGCGGCGGAGTTGTTGGCGGTGGCAAAGTTGACGACCACAGGTTGATCCACTAAGCCCGTCAAGCTGACAGAGAACGTAGCATTGACCGTGCCCGCGTTGCCTTCGGTGACCATCACATCGTTGATGGCGATGGTCGCAAAGTCATCGTTGGTGATCGTGCCCTGGCCTGCATTGTCAGCAAAAGTTGGGTCAGGCACATTGGCATCGTTGCCGACGATGTTGCTCAAGTTGACGTTGAAGGTTTCGTTGGCTTCCACCTTCGTGTCGCCGTTGACTGTGACCGCGACCGGCTTGGAGGTTTCGCCGGGCGCGAAAGTCACGGTTCCGGAGGCTGCCGCATAGTCGCTGTCGGCGGTCGTGGCGGTGTTGTTGGCGGTGGCGTAGCTCACTGTCACTTGTTCGGCGCTGGCTTTCGAGAGCGTGACAGCGAAGTTGGCCAGCACTGTGCCTGCGTTGCCTTCGGTGACGGCGACATCGTTGATGGCGACGGTGGCCGTGTCATCGTTGGTGATCGTGCCTTGCCCCTGATTGTCGCCGAACGTCGGGTCGGGCACATTGGCATCGTTGCCGACGATGTTGCTGAGATTGACCAGGAAGGTTTCGTTGCCTTCGACCTTCGTGTCGCCATTGACTGTGACCGCAACAGGCTTGGAGGTCTCGCCTGCTGCAAAGGTCACAGTCCCGGATGCTGCCGCATAGTCGTTATCACCGGTCGTGGCCGAGCCGTTAGCGGTGGCGTAACTCACTGTGACTTGTTCGGCACTCGGCTTGGAGAGCGTGACGGCGAAGCTGGCACTAACTGTACCTGCATTGCCTTCCGTCACGACGACATCGTTGATGGCAACGGTGGCCGTGTCATCGTTGGTGATCGTGCCCTGGCCTGCATTGTCAGCAAAAGTTGGGTCAGGCACATTGGCATCGTTGCCGACGATGTTGCTCAAGTTGACGTTGAAGGTTTCGTTGGCTTCCACCTTCGTGTCGCCGTTGACTGTGACCGCGACCGGCTTGGAGGTTTCGCCGGGCGCGAAAGTCACGGTTCCGGAGGCTGCCGCATAGTCGCTGTCGGCGGTCGTGGCGGTGTTGTTGGCGGTGGCGTAGCTCACTGTCACTTGTTCGGCGCTGGCTTTCGAGAGCGTGACAGCGAAGTTGGCCAGCACTGTGCCTGCGTTGCCTTCGGTGACGGCGACATCGTTGATGGCGACGGTGGCCGTGTCATCGTTGGTGATCGTGCCCTGGCCTTGATTGTCGCTGATGGTCGCGCCAGAAGGATTGCTCAGATTGACGAAAAACGTCTCATTGCCTTCCACCGTCGTGTCGCCATTGACCACCACCGTAACTTGCTTGGTTTGGTCGCCCGGATTAAAGGTCAGTGTCGCGAGCGACAGCGCCGTGAAATCGCTCGGTGCGGTCGCGCTGTTATTGGCGGTTTGGTACTGCACCGTGACCGTTGATGAACTCGGTTTGGAGAGCGAGACGGTGAAGACAGCATTGACCGTGCCTGCGTTGCCTTCGGTGACGGCGACATCGTTGATGGACAGCGTTGCCGTGTCGTCATCATTGATCGTGCCCTGGCCTTGACTGTCGCTGATGGTCGCGCCAGAAGGATTGCTCAGATTGACGAAAAACGTCTCATTGCCTTCCACCGTCGTGTCGCCGTTGACCACCACTGTGATCTGTTTGGTTTGGTCGCCCACTCCGAAATTCAATGTGTTGAGCGCGAGAGCGGTGAAATCGCCAGGGGCTGTGGCGCTGTTATTGGCGGTTTGGTACTGCACCGAAATTGGAGCCGTCGCCGGTACGTTGAGCGAGACGGTGAAGACGGCATTGACCGTGCCTGCATCGCCTTCCGTCACAGCTACGTCGTTGATTGAAAGCGTTTTCGCTACATCGTCATTGGTGATCGTGCCTTGCCCTTGCCCATCTACAATGCCGGCTCCAGTCGGGGTGCTCAGGTTGACAAAGAAGGTTTCATTGGCTTCAGGCGTCAGATCGCCGTTTACCTGCACGGTGATGGTTTGGGTCAGCGTATTGCTGGCGTGGGGCGTATTGAACGTCAGCGTCCCGCTGGTGCTGGCATAATCAGCATTCGCGATTGTCGCGCTATTATCGGCGGTCGCATAGTTGACCGTAACGGGCGCGCAACTGCCTTGTGCGTTGGAGAGCGTGACGGTGAAGACAAAATTCTTGGTGCCCGCGTCACCTTCGGTCAGCGTCACATCATCAATGGACAGCGTGGGCGCGGCGGTGACGGTTTGGCAAGCGGAGAAGGGCGAAGTCTCAATGGGATTACTCGTGGCATCCAGTCTGGTTGCCGTCGCGGTAATCACTTTTCCAGGTGTTACCGTCGTCGCAAAGGTCGCGTTGATAGTGGCATCGCCGCTGGCATTGGTCGCAACGTTTTGGAAGCCGAGAAATGTTTTGCCCTCGCCACTGCCCAACGGATCACAGGCGTCGCTGCTGAAAAATTCAATGCGGAATGAAGTCGTCGCCAAACTGTTCAAGCTGCCGCGAATTGTGGTCGTTCCATTGCCGCTCACGGCACAGTTCAGGACGGGGAAGTTCTGAACATTGTTCGGCCCGGCATCCGGATCAAGCGCATCATTCGCGACCACCGAATTGACACTCAACCCAATCCCGAAGCTGCCGTTGTCGAAAAAGGAATTGCCGAGAATTTTATTGCCTTTGGCCACACCGCCCGCGGCGGTGTTCTCAATCACGCGAGCACCGAGCTTAAAGTTATAGGCAATGATGTTGCCTTCGCCTGCGGCTGTCCCGCCGATGAAATTGTTCGAGGCATCCTGAATGAAAATCCCATAGTCGTTGTTGGGAAGCGCCGCCGTGCCCGTAACATCGGTGCCGATGTAGTTGCCGATGACCTTATTGCCTGATGCGTTGGCATCAACAATCCAAACGCCGCGATTAAAGGAATCCTGAAAGCCGTTGCCGGAGATGATATTGCGCTCGCCCGCCGTCGTGCCGCCAATGATGTTATTGGGGCCGCCCAGCACTACGCCGTCCCGTTCATTGGGCACCGCGCCTGTACCTGCTGCGTTAGTTCCAATGAAGTTCCCGCAGACCTTATTGCCAGAGGCGGTTGCGCCCGTGATCCAAACGCCGTCATTTTTATTGCCGGAAATCACGTTGCGTTCGCCTGCCGTCGTGCCGCCCACGAAGTTGTTGGGAGCGCCGCTGATGAAGACGCCATTGTCGCCGTTCGGAATGGCCGCGTTGCCTGCTGCATTCGTCCCCAGATAGTTGCCGATGATTTTGTTGCCCGTCGCAGTCGCGCCCGCAATGGTCACCCCGCTATTCGCGTTACCGGAAATCACGTTGCGGTCTGCTGCTGTCGTGCCACCGATGATGTTATTTTGGGAATCGTTAATATCTATGCCGTCGCGTCCATTGGGAGCAGCAGCGGTACCGGCGGCGTTCACGCCGATATAACAATTCTTGACGGTATTGCCGCCGGAATTCAGCGTGATGCCGTTGCTATTCGCCGGGAGATTGTTGATGACCAGGGACTGAATCGTACTTCCGCCCGCCGTCCCGGTAATTGCCAACCCACTTAACCCCGCGCCAAGCGAACCGGTGCCATTCAATTCCACGCGCGTTGCCCCGCCTGTGTTGCCGTTGATATTGATCGGTTCCGTGATGTTCGGGAGTGCGTCCTTGAGGTTGATCGAGGGCGTTCCTACGCCCAGATCGAACTCGATATTATCTATCCCGGCTGTGCCTGCCGCACAATTCCCGACCGCCATGTTGTTATTGGCCGCCGTAATGGCTTCGCGCAGGTCGCATTTGCCGTTGCCTGCCAAGTTGGCCAGCGTATCATCGGCATTGTTGTTGACCGTGATGGTCGCAACCATCGGCGCGGCTGGCATCGGCGCGGGAGCCGCCGCCAAGTTGCCAGGTGTCTTGAATATTTGTTGGATGGTGGTGACGGGAGCCGTGAAAAGACGACGCAAGAAACCCGATTCGCTGTTCCGCGCAGAAGCCGTGAAATTGCTCGTTGCAACGAGGAGCAAACAGCCTGCCGCTAAGAAGAGCGTGAGCCGAAGAAAACCCTTCGCACGAGGTGTGAGGTGTGAGGTAAGCATGGGGGTAAATCTCCTAAATCAATAAATGTGTGCGCTTATCGGTCTTCACGATGCCAATGCCACTGCAACGTTGACACGGCACGCAGCATATAAAAAAAACGAATGCCCGTTTTTTTCCAGGAAATCAGGAAAATTCCAGTGAGAGTAGGGAAGCGTAAGTGAAGAACGGCCAGAACCTTTCAGCTAAGTTTTTATGCGCCGGTTGTGAGGAAAGCGTTACTGACGCCGGGAGAATAACGTCGTTACACATTTGTGTCAAGCTTTTGCTGCTGTCAGAAATGGCTAAATTCTTCTTCCGCAGAAAAAAACGGGGCTAAGAAATGCCGCGCGCCCTCGCAACAAGCCCCTGTCAATGTTGAAGTCGCAGCCTTCTCCATAAAACCTGACCGAGGTTGCAATCCCTCCTTTACGGCGTAATACAAAAATGTTACTTTACTCGCCGGTTGATACATTTTCGTGATTTGCTGAACTAAACTATGGAAGAACAATCATTGCAGATTCGTCGTCTCTCGGCGCTGCTCGAAGTCAGTCAGGCGCTTGGCTCGACGTTGGATTACAAAGTGGCGCTGGAAAAAGTGCTGGAAATCCTGGATTCCGAGCTGGGGATGAAACGCGGCACAATTTCGCTCGTGGATGCCAAGACGCGCGATCTTTCGATTCAGTTCGCGCACGGCTTGACCGAAAGCGAAATCCGGCGCGGGCGCTATCGCTTGGACGAAGGCATCACGGGCAAAGTGGCGGCCTCCGGCAAACCGATCATCGTGCCGCAAATCAGCAAGGAGCCGCTCTTTCTGTTTCGCACGCGCAAACGATCCGCGACGCAGGAAGATTCGTTCATTTGCGTCCCGATCAAAGACCGCAAGCAAACCATCGGCACGATCTCGATTGCCTTTCCCTTCAAACCGGGGCACAACTACGAAGATTCGGTCAAACTGCTTTCGATTGTCGCCTCGATGATCGCGCAGAGCCTACGTCTGGCCGAACTCATCGCCGAAGAGAAAGCGCAATTGACCGAAGAAAACACGTTGCTCAAACGCGAATTGCAAGCCAAATACGATTTCCGCAACATCATCGGCACGAGCAAGGAAATGCGCGAAGTTTATGACCAAATAGCGCAGGTCGCACACACCAACACGACCGTCCTCATTCGCGGCGAATCGGGCACGGGCAAAGAAC
>CAZWAK010000267.1:0-7499 GCA_964631865.1 uncultured Heliobacteriaceae bacterium
TCACTGTGCCTGCCGCCTGGGCGCAGCGCAAATCCGCCAAACCCAAATTCGATGCCCGCAAAAACGCGGAAGAGCAAAAAGAACTGGCCCAAAAAGCCTCCGCCTCGCGCGAAGACCTGCTCGCGGCGACGAAAAAATATCGCGACAGTTTGGAAGGTTTGCTGAAGGCGCTGACAGAACGCGAGCGATTGGAAGTCGAGGCGTTGGAAAAGAAGCAAACTTTGATTGCGCAAGGTTTGCTGGTCAAACGGGATGTAGAACCGCAAGAACAGGAGTTGGCGCGGTTGCGCGAGCAACTGAAAGACACGAACAAACGCATCACACAGGCCGATCAATTTATGGTCGAAGTGATGACGCTCGAACAATTGGCCAAGAACCCGCCGAAAGCCTATCAAATCGCGGGCTCGTACTACGACAACACGCGCTACATTCGCTACACGGGCGTCGCGGCGTGGTCGTTGCGCGGGTACGGGCACATCGAAGCGTTCTTTCAAGCGCGCTTCAAACAAGCTCTGCCCGTCAGCGCCTTTGGCCAGTCCGACACGCACAATCGCTTAGGCTTCGATCACAGCAACTCGTTCGATGTCGCGCTGCACCCGGACACAGCAGAAGCCCAGGAATTGATGGGTTTTCTGCGCAGTCGCGGCATTCCGTTCACTGCCTTTCGCGGCGCGATTCCCGGCAACGCAACCGGCGCACATATCCACATCGGCTATCCTTCCCATCGCTTCCGATAATTCGGCGTTCGTTGTATTTTGCTCCCAATGAACAAACGTCTGCTTGTCTTTCTCGTCCTGAGCCTGATTTGGGGTTCCACCTGGATGTTCGTCAAAATTGGCTTGGCCGTGTTGCCGCCGTTCACGTTTGCCGGAATGCGGTTTGGCGCGGCGGCGGTGTTGTTGTGGGGGATCGTGTGGCTGCGCCAAAGTGCGTTGCCGCGCACGTGGTCGGAATGGCGGATGATTATCGGCGTCGGGTTGATCGGGATGAGCCTGAACTATGGCCTGATTTTTTGGGGCGGGAAATACATTCCGTCGGGTTTGTCCGCCGTGTTGCAAGCGATGATTCCGGCGTTCGGTCTGGTGCTGGCGCATTACTTTTTGCCGAACGAAAAAATCACCTGGCGCAAGGCGCTCGGCGTGATGACGGGGATCGTGGGCGTTGCGTTGATTTTCTCGGCGCAGTTCAAGCTGGAAGGCACGATGGCGCTGGCGGGCAGTGTGGCGTTGCTGACGAGCGCGCTGGCAGTTGCCATTACGAACATTATGGTGAAAGCGCAGGGACAGGCCATTGATCCGATTGTGATGGCGGCGGCGCAAATGACTGTCGGCGTGATTCCGCTGCTCATCATTGGCGCGGCGTGGGAAGGGAATCCACTGCATTTGGCTTGGACGCGGTCGCTGGTGCTTGGGTTCCTCTATCTGGTTGTCATTGGCTCGACGTTGCCTTTCACGATGTTTTACTGGTTAATTCGGAATATGGAGGTGACAAAGACGATGTTGATTTCCTTGCTGACGCCTGTGATCGCCGTTTTGTTGGGCTGGGTGACGTTGGGGGAACGATTGACGTGGCAAGTCGCGGTCGGCACGGCGTTGATTCTGTGTGGTGTCGGAGCCATCGTCGGCGAGCAACTGCTGGCAAAATATTGGCGCGCGTCTGTGTCGCGGCCATCGAGTGGTTGACAGCCCTAAGCCCTTTGCGTATCATCGCCGCTTATTTTGACCCGCTTGCTTTTGAGCGCCTTGAGATCATCCGTTAGGTAGGTAGTTGGCTTTGATTTATCTTCTCTACACAATTTACGTGCTGGCTTGTGTGTTCCTGGTGTTAGTGATTTTGCTGCAATCCGGGAAGGGCGGCGATGTCGCGGCAGCGTTTGGCGGCGCAGGCAGCCAGACCGCGTTTGGCCCGCGCGGCGCGCAAAAGCCGTTGGAAAAAGCGACGATTGTCGCGGCGATTATCTTCATGCTGTTGGCGTTGTTGTTCTCTTTGCCCGGCGTGACGGGAGGTCGGTCGGTCGTGGGAGACCCGGTCGAAACTCCGACGCCCACGCCTTCGCCCGCCGCCTCGGCTCCGGCAGCGGCAGCTTCGCCGGAAGCTTCTGCTTCGCCCGCTGCTTCGGCTAGCGCAGCGGCTTCTCCGGCGGCCAGCCCGGCGAAGAAGGAAGAAGCCAAGAAGGAAGCGCCAAAGGCTACGGCGTCGCCTGCGAAGAAGTAGCGGTTTGATCAGGCGCTATGCCGAATCGCAAATATACAGCCGAGCTCTTGCAACCCGTCGTTGCCGCCTCGTTGTCCTACGCAGAAGTTTTGCGGCGGTTGGGATTGAAACAAACGGGCGGTTCGCAAACCAATATCAAACGATTGGTGCAAGACTATGACATCAGCACCGCTCACTTTCTTGGCAAAGTACGAAACCAGGGCGATGCGCACCGAGGTGGGCCAAGAAAAGCTACCGCCGATGAGATATTTGTACTGCGTGATCCACTCTCGCAGCCCGAAAGACCGGTTAAATTGCGGCGGGCGATGATTGAAACAGGAGTTCCTTTTCGTTGCGCCCTTTGCGGCTTAGAACCGATTTGGAATGGCCAGCCATTGATGTTGACGATTGATCATATTAATGGAAAACGATATGACAACCGGCGTGAGAATCTTCGCTTTCTCTGTCCCAATTGTCATAGTCAGACGCCGACCTTCGGCAGAAATAAAGGGCTGACGGACGTGACAACTTGCAAGCGATTATCGGTGCATTATCGGCAGAGGAAACGGGCACTTACAGCGCAGAAGAGTTGATAATTCAGGTTTATGGGGATGTGGCGGAACTGGTAGACGCTCACGTTTGAGGGGCGTGTGGAGCAATCCGTGAGAGTTCGAGTCTCTCCATCCCCACCACCAATTCAAAAGACCGTCGGTCGTGTAGATCGGCGGTCTTTTGCTGTTTTATGGCTTGTTGTGTCTGCAAACCAAAAATACGGGGCGGATGTAAAGCTTTGATTTACGCGCGGCACAGATTTGTTAAGCAACTGTAAAGTTCGCGGTCTTGGCGGGCCGAGCGAAGTACAATATGCTGGCGTTGAAGGAGCGTTATGACGGCTGAACATTTTCTGCGCACTCGTTTGTTGATGATTGATGATGACCTGAAGCTCTGTCGGCTGGTCAAAGACTATTTGGAGCCGCGCGGCTACGAAGTCGAAGCCGCGCACACGGGGCCGCTGGGGTTGGAGAAAGTGACGGCGGGGGATTATCACGCCGTCATTCTGGACGTGATGTTGCCAGGGATGGACGGCTTTGAGGTGCTGCGGCAAATTCGGCGCGTCTCAACCGTGCCGGTGTTGATGTTGACGGCGCTCGGCGATGAATCGGATCGCATCGTCGGCTTGGAAATCGGCGCGGACGATTATTTGCCGAAGACGTTTTCGACGCGCGAGTTGTTAGCGCGGTTGCGCGCCGTGACGCGACGTTCGACGCTGACGGCGCAACAAACGCAAGCCTCCGTGCCGAACGAAATCGTCATTCACGATTTGTGCCTCAACCCCGACGCGCGCAAAGCCACGTTGGGCGGGCAGCCGCTGAATTTGACGGCGTTGGAATTTGATTTGTTGCTGAGTTTGACGCGCGCGGCAGATCGCGTGTTGAGCCGCGAACAATTGCTCGACGACATCAGCGGGCGCGACTACGAAGTCTTTGATCGTTCGATTGACGTGCATATTTCGCTGCTGCGCCGCAAACTCGGCGACGATCCGAAAGCGCCGAAGTACATCAAGACGGTCCGTTCGGTTGGCTATATGCTGATGCGAAAAGCGGAGGAGTAGGAAGTCTAGGAAAGTCTCGAAAAGTCGAACTTCTCCAGACTTCTCCAGACTTCCCCAGACTTCCCCAGACTTCCCCAGACTTCTCCTATGCGGTTTTCTCTGTTCACAAAAATCCTGCTCTGGTTTTTTCTGAACCTCCTGGGTTTGGTGGTGGTGCTGGGGGTGTTTTTCAATTGGCAACAGCCGGGCGTCGTGCGTGCGTTCGGCGACACGAACAGCGGTTTGCGCGCCGTCGCGCAACTGATGACCGAAGAACTTCGAGAAAAAAACACCGACGAACGCACCACAACCCTCAAGCGATTCAGCGACGCTTATCAGGTAGATTTTTTGCTCTACACCGCGCGCGGAGAGAAGGTTGCGGGGAAGGAAATGGCTTTGCCGACGGCTGTCCTGACCGAAATCCAAGCCCCGCCGCCCGGAGCGCCACGTCCCGGCGCACCGCCGCCGGGTGTGCCGCTGTTTGTCCCGCCGCCACCGGGCAGAGGGGGGCCGCGCCCGCCGTTTCCTGTCTCTGAAGTCGAGACCGCAGCCCCCACGCTGTACTGGAAAATTGTTCGCATTCCGCTGATTGAGCGCGACCAGCCCGAACACATCAAAGCCGCGCTGATCGCCGTTTCGCCGTCCAAATCCGGCAACGGCTTGTTCTTCGATCCGAAGCCGCTGGTGCTGCTCGTCGTCGTGGTCTTCGGGCTTTCGATTTTGTTGTGGTGGCCGTTTGTGCGCAGCTTGACCCGTGCGATTCGGCAAATGACGACCGCGACCGAACAGATTGCCGAAGAGCAATTCGACGTGCGCGTGGACGAACAACGCGGCGACGAAATCGGACGCTTGGGCAAAGCCATCAATCATCTGACCGCGCGTTTGTCGGGCTTTGTTCACGGGCAGAAACGCTTTCTCGGCGACATCTCGCACGAATTGAATTCGCCGCTCGCACGCATGCAATTTGCCCTGAGCATTTTGGAAGATCGCGTTGCTCCGCAGCAACGCGCTTACGTGACCGACGTGCAGGAAGAAGTGCAGTTGATGTCGCGGTTGGTGAGCGAATTGTTGGCCTATTCCAAAGCCGGGATGAAGTCCGCCGAAGTCCAATTGGAACCGGTGCGTTTGCGCGCGTTGGTGCAACAAACGCTCGCGCGCGAGGCGGCGCAGCACGTCGCCGTCAAATGTGAGATTGCCGAAACCCTCGAAGTCCTCGCCAATCCCGAACTGCTCGCCCGCGCGTTTGCCAACGTGATTCGCAATGCCGTGCGGTACGCGGGGTCAGAGGCGCAAATTCACATCGCCGCGAGTTCGCACGGCCAGCAGGTCAAAGTTTGCGTGACCGACAACGGCCCCGGCGTGCCGGCGCGCGCGCTCGACAAACTCTTCGATCCTTTCTATCGGTTGGAAGCCGACCGCGCCCGCAGCACGGGCGGCACGGGGCTGGGGCTGGCGATTGTCAAGGCCTGCGTCGAAGCCTGTCAGGGAACCGTCACGGCGAAGAACCGTCAACCGTCAGGATTGGAAATCATCTTCACTCTGCAAGCGGTCCAGTGATCTTGCTTTTCAGTTGGTTCATTTTCCAGTTTCCATTTTTAAGTTCTCATTTGTCATTGATGGGACGTTGATTACCACAATGACAAATGAAAATTGGGAAATGGAAACTGGAAAATGAACTGCGTGCCTGCCGCCGCTTGACAAGCAGCGCACAAGAATCTAGCATCTCAAATCTAATATATCAGATGCCAGTTGTAACGAACCGACGAGGATTGTATGGCGACACCCCAGGCTTTCATCATCAATCAAACCAAAATCAGCGAACAGGTGTACGACTATCTGCACGGCGAAATCGCTGCGGGGCGGCTTGCACCGGGGCAGCGGCTCGATCTGGAGGCCTTAGTCGGGCAACTCAAAATCTCCAAGATGCCAATCAAGGAAGCCATCGGACGCTTGGCGGCGGAAGGTTTGCTGGACATTCAATCGCGGCGCGGCACCTACGTCGGGCGCGTGGATGCGCGCGATTTGGCGGAGACGTTTGCCGTGCGCCGCGCGCTGGAAATGCTGGCCGGCGAATTGGCCACGCCGCGCGTGACGAAAGCCGAACTCGCCAAGCTGCGGAACCTGATTGCGCAGATGGAAGCGTCCCAGGAGGTGGGGCCACATTTGGAACTGAACTTTCAATTTCACGGCTTGATCGTCCAACTCTCCGACAATCGCAAATTGATTGAGATGTATCACCGCTTGCGCGTGCCGATTCAAGTGGCGGGGATTCATTACCGTTCGGAAGATTGGATCACGCGCCTCGCGCAGGAGCAAAAAGAACATCGCGCCATCGTGCGCGCGCTCGAACAAAAAGACGCTGACGCCGTGTCGCGGGCGATCAGCGCACACATCAAACGCGGCAGCACATCTTTGCTGGAAGATGTCGAACGCTCACAAAACGCTTAGGTATTTCCATCAGAAGTAGCGCCGCGAGGCGGAGAACAGTCAGACGCGAACTTTGGCGAGTCTTGATTTGACTGTTATCCGCGCTCGCAGCATTTCCACCGGAGGCTCAAGATGAAACAGGTTCCCCTCGTTTCCCGGCGGCAGCTTGTAGGTAACAAACTTGTTTGGCTGCTGTCAATGTTACTGTTTGTCACGGCTGCGTTCGCCCAACGCGGACGTGGCACGATTCTCGGTTCGGTCACCGATGCCAGCGGCGCGGTCATTCCCGGCGCGGTCGTGACCATCACAAACACCGCAACCAACGTCACCACGACGGCGACAACCAACGCCGACGGGAATTTCACCGTGCCGAATTTATTGGTTGGCGGCTACACCGTTGCGGTCTCGAAAGACGGCTTCAAGAAAGCCCTGCGCAGCAATCTAACGCTCGAAGTAGATCAGCGCGCCGAAATCAATTTGATGCTCGAAACCGGCGCGGTCAGCGAGACGATTGAAGTCACCAGCCAGGCTCCGCTGGTGGACACGACGACGGCTACGTTCGGCAAAGTGATCGAAAACCGCCGCGTCCAGGAATTGCCCGTCAATGGTCGCAATGCGCTCTCGCTCGTGCTGCTTGCGCCTGCCGTGCAATCCGGCGTCGGCCCGACGGCTTCGGGCTTTGCAGATCGCGGCACGCAAGTTTCGATGATTCGCATCAACGGCAGTCCGTTTGCCACGAACAATCTGGTCGTGGATGGTTTGAGCAGCGTCAATGCCTATCTGCCCGATGTGAACATCAATCCGAATGTGGATTCGGTGCAGGAATTCAAAGTGCAAACCAACACGATGTCGTCTGAATACGGCTTCACGCTCGGCGGCGTCGTGAACCTCGTGACGAAATCAGGAACCAACGATTATCACGGCACGCTCTATCACTTCTTCCGCAACAATGTGCTGGATGCCAACTCGTGGGCCAACAATCGCGCGCAGCGTCCGATCCAGCCGTTGCGCTACAACCAATACGGCGGCTCGCTCGGCGGCCCGGTCGTGTTTCCGAAATCCATCTTCGGGCCGCTCGGAGGCTTTGATGGACGCGACCGCACGTTCTTTTTCTACAACTACGAAGGCTATCAGTTCATCACGAATTCGTCGGGTTTTTACACGATGCCGACCGAAGAGTTTCGCAATGGCAACTTCTCGAAGTTAGCCGACGCGACAGGCCGCCCGATCATCATTTACGATCCGGCCACGACGCGCGCGAACCCCAATGGACAAGGCTTTCTGCGCG
>CAZWAK010000268.1:0-7396 GCA_964631865.1 uncultured Heliobacteriaceae bacterium
GTCATCGCGGCGATTTCGGGTTATGCGGTCGCGGGCGGGTTGGAATTGGCGTTGTGGTGCGATTTGCGTGTGGCCGAAGAAGACGCGGTGCTGGGCGTGTTTTGTCGGCGCTGGGGCGTGCCGTTGATTGATGGCGGGACGGTGCGCTTGCCGCGCCTGATCGGTTTGAGCCACGCGCTGGATTTAATTTTGACGGGCAGGCCTGTTGGTGCAGCCGAAGCCTTGCAAATAGGCTTGGTCAATCGCGTCGTGCCGAAAGGAACCGCGCGTGAAGCGGCGGAACAACTCGCCCGCGACATCGCGCAGTTTCCGCAAGTCTGTATGCGCAATGATCGCTTGTCGGCTTACGAACAATTTGATTTGAATTTCACTGACGCGATGGCGAATGAATTTCGACGCGGTCTGGATTCGCTGCAAGCGGGTTCGCGCGAGGGCGCGCAACGATTTGCGGAAGGCGAAGGGCGACACGGTTCTTTTGCCTGAACGGAATGTGACAATCGCAAAACAGTCACAACCACCAACGATCTTACAAACGACTTGACCTACGCTCTGATTCGCACATTAACCACGCAACGCGATACCGTTGCTTTTTTTCCAGGAGACTTTATGGCGATCAAAGACAATCTTGCGCATTGGGAAGCTGAAGATTTCGGCACGAACTTAATCGAACTCACGCTCGGCGATTTGCTGGATCAGCGCGCGGCAGAGATGCCGGACAAAGAGGCGCTCGTTTATAACTACCCGGAGTTCGGCCTTGAGTTGCGGCTGAATTATCGGGAGTACCGCGACACGGTGAATCGTCTGGCAAAAGGTCTGATGGCGCTCGGCGTCGAAAAGGGCGATCACGTCGCGGTGTGGGCAACGAATGTGCCGGAGTGGGTGTTTCTGGAAATGGCGCTCGCCAAGATCGGCGGCGTCATCGTCACCGTCAACACGAATTATCGCCAGCACGAAATCGAATATGTGCTGCAACAAGGCGACATCAAAGCGTTGTTTTTGATCGAAGAGTTTCGCGGCAACGGCTATTTGCAATCGGTCTACAACCTCGTGCCGGAGTTGCAGAACATCAGCGATCCGGTGAACGAAACAGTGCAAAGCGAAGCCTTTCCCAAGCTCCAGCGCGTCGTGTTGCTCGGCAAAGAACCGAAGCCCGGCGTGCTGTTGTTTGCGCAAGTGATGGCGCTCGCGGATCAGGTTTCGGATGAAGAATTGGCGGCGCGGCAAGCCAGCGTCAACACACACGATGTCGCCATGATGCAATACACGAGCGGCACGACGGGCTTTCCGAAAGGCGTTATGCTGACGCATTTCAGTTTGGTGAATCAGGGCCACGTTTCGACGGGACGCGGCGCGCTTGGCGAACACGAACGCTATGTGACCGCGATGCCGTTTTTTCACATCGCCGGTTCGTTGGGCGGCGTGATTTATTCCGTCTATCTCGGTGCGACGCTGATTCCGCTGATTTACTTTGATCCGCTGAAGCACCTGCAACTCTTCCACGAAGAAAAAGGCACGTTCACGTTTGCTGTGCCGACAATGTTGATTGCGATGCTGAATCACCCGCGCTTTGGCGAATTTGATTTGACGCCGTTGCGGTCGCTCTTCACGGGCGCAACGCCTGTGCCGGTCGTCGTGATGGAACAGGTCAAAGAAAAGATGGGCGCGGATTGTTCGATTGTGTTTGGGATGACCGAAACTACGGGCGCAGTCACGCAGAGTTTTCACACCGATGATTTCGAGATGAAAGCCGCAACTGTTGGCTTACCGCAACCTCATACCGCGATCAAAATCATCCATCCCGAAACGGGCGAAATCGTGCCGTGCGGACAATCGGGCGAACTGTGCTCGAAAGCGTTTTCGAATATGGTCGGCTATTACAACCTGCCCGAAAAAACAGGCGAAACGATTGATGCCGAGGGCTGGTTGCATTCGGGCGATTTGGCGGTGATGCGGGCTGACGGTTACCTCAACATCGTCGGGCGCGTGAAAGATATGATTATTCGCGGCGGCGAAAATGTGTACCCGGCAGAGATTGAAGCCTTCCTGATGCGGCATCCGAAAATTGCCGAAGCGCAAATTATCGGCGTGCCGGACGAATTGATGGGCGAAGAGGTTTGCGCGCTGATTCGACGCGCGGATGACAGCCTGGACGAAGAAGAATTGATTACGCATTGCCGCGCGAATATGGCGCGGCACAAATTGCCCAAGTACATTCGCTTCGTCGCGGCGTATCCGTTAACGGCGAGCGGCAAGGTGCAAAAGTTCGTGCTGCGCGATCAGATGATTCAGGAGTTGGGATTAGAAGATGTGGCCAAGCTGAAGACAGCGTGAGCGATCAAGTATTCGTCGTTTCAATTGGAGTTCCTTCGACCCAGGCTTCGCCGTCTTCAAAAACCTCTTTTTTCCAAATCGGAACGGTTTGCTTCACGCGATCAATGGCGTAATGGCAGGCTTCAAACGCGACGCGGCGATGCGGCGAGGTGATGACGATGGCGATGCTGGATTCGGTGATGTGGAGTTCGCCGAAGCGATGGATCATGCCGATGTGCAGCACGTCCGGCCAACGCGCGCGAATCTCGTCGCCGACCTTGCGCATTTCTTTGACCGCCATCGGTTCGTAAGCTTCGTACTGCAACGTCACGACGCGGCGGCCTTGGGTTTGTTCGCGCACGACACCATCGAACGTCACGACGGCTCCGGCGGCTCCGGTGAGCAAGCGAGCTTCAAGAGCGGCTTTGTTGATGGGGTCGCGGGTGACTTCAAAAATATCTTCCGGCATAGAATGAATTTAGCGGCGTGTCGTGGAGCGCGGCTTGGCGAGCCTGGATTTGGCTTTCGCAGGAGCGACATAGCGTTTGCGCACGAAGGTCATCGTCCCGCTCGGAATGATTTCCAACGCGCCATCACAAACCGCATCTTTGCCCGTCTGGTCTGAAACCGCAACTTGTGAATTTGACGACTGTGTCCTTGAAGTTTGTTGCGGCAGCGACAGCGTACTGAACCATGACAACAGCAGCGCGAAGAGCATGAGGTGAAGAAAACGACTTGGCATAAACAATCTCACTTGACCGTAAAAAAACTCAGGGCGCTGGAATTCTAACGGAATCATTGAGTTCCGGCAATCGGGTTGTGATGGCGTGTGGAATGCGGCGAATTGTTTCTCGTGGCGCGCTTGTCTTGGTCGTATGGCACGCTTATAATCCGCCACGTTTCTTGCTCCTGACAATGACCCAATAACGGACCGAAAGACGGACGAACATGAACCTCGCCAACTTGCAGCTTGCCCCATGCCCGCATTGCCGTGACACGGGCTGGGAGTTCGTCGAAGGCAAAGGAGCCAAGCCCTGTCGCTGTCGTACAACCGACCGGCGCACGCAGTTGTTGGAAGCGGCGCGGATTCCCAAACGCTACGACGGCTGTTCTTTCGACACGTATCATCCGCAAGGCAATCCGAATTCACCGAACTTTCGCTCGCAGGCGTCCGCGATGATCGCGGCGAAACATATCGTGGACGAATATCCGAATCTCGAAATCGGGTTGTTATTGATCGGGCCGTGCGGCGTCGGCAAAACGCATCTGGCCACCGCCATTGTGTCTTCGCTAATTCAGCGCAAAGGCGTGGCGTGTTTGTTTTATGACTTCCGCGATTTGCTCAAAGAAATTCAGGACAGCTACAACCCCATCTCACATAACTCTGAACTTCGCGTACTCGCGCCCGTGTACGAAGCGGAAGTCTTAGTGCTTGACGAATTGGGCGCGTCAAAGCCCACCGATTGGGTGCGCGACACGATGACGCAGATCATCAACAAACGCTACAACGACAAAAAAATCACGGTCTTCACAACCAACTACCTCGACGAAGTCACCAACCCAAACGAAGAAACGCTCACAGATCGCGTCGGCATGCGACTGCGCTCGCGGTTGCACGAAATGTGCAAAGTCGTCAAAATTACGGGCGACGACTATCGCTTGAAAATCAATAACAATCGCGGTCGCAAGTTCTAAATCTGCTCCCACCAGATAAAAAAATCCCACGATGCAGGATGGCTACATCGTGGGAATCAAGCAGGAGAAGGAGGGAGGTAAATCGAGAACTTTATGCCAGAAAACCCTTTCAATATTGTGTCATCGTCGGCCCGACCGACAGAATTTCGACCTCTGCTTTTCTGTTCGTTGGGGCGGTCGAATGAACTGGTCGGGGAATGAAACTGCCACCTTTCAAACGCGCATAGTGGGCGGAGATTTTTCGCACATAATCCTGTGTTTCACGGTACGGCGGAATCTGATGGCCGTAGCGCATCACAGCATTTTCTCCGGCGTTATATCCGGCCAACGCCAACTCCACATTGCCGTTGAAGGTATCGAGTAAAAATCTCAAATAACGCGAGCCGCCTTCGATATTTTGCGCCGGATCAAAAATGTCGCGGACGCCAAAGCGTGCCGCAGTCGCAGGCATCAATTGCATCAGCCCGCGCGCGCCTTTGTACGAAATCGCTTGCGTATTAAAGCTCGATTCCTGCTTCATCACCGCGAGAATCAAATGCGGATCAATGCCGTTGCGCGCGGCAGATTGGGCAATCAAGGAATCTATCGGCGACCTCCCGGTGACAACGCCAGGAGTTTGATTCTCAAGCGGTCTCGCGTCGGCTGCCGCATAAGTTTTCAACTCTGGCCGTTGCGCGGGCGTCATCCCATCCGCAGGCATTTCAAAACCGCTGGTCTGGGGCGAAGCGGGAACGTTGCCTTGCGCTTCATTTGCCACGCGCGACCTCGGTTCCAGCGTGTTTTTCGCTCCTTTGACGGGAGTCACTGTTCTGCTGCGCTTCGCGGGAAGATCCGTATTCTGAGGAGCAAAATCCTGTGAACTCAACAGGTCTGTGGTTGTGAGGGAGACAACATTTTTCCCGGTTCCAGTGTTTCCTTTTTGCTCGAAAAGTGAGTCGGGCGTTTGCGCCTGAATCTGGGCCGGAAGAGCGAGCAAAGAGAAAAGAGCTATGAGCGCCACGATTGCAAAAATGCGGTTCAAACCGATTACCTCCTACCGCGTTCCTTTAAATCTGTGGGCCAAAGATGCCGGGGCATTATATTTAACGAAATTCAAAGCGTCAAGAATTGTTTCAGGGGCGGGTTTTGCCCAAGCTCTTGTCTTGAAAGCGCAAGGACTTGTGATAAGCTATGCGTCCGCCCCCTACCGGTGGTTCTTTCGAACCGTTTGGGAGATCAAATTGCTTATGACTCACAAAACGTCTCGCATCATCCTCGCTTCGATTTGTCTGGCGCTGAGCGTCCTTCCGGTCTGTGCCGATACGATCAAGTTAAAGAACGGCAGCGTCATCAAAGGCAAAGTGACCACCTTCAATGATCGGGAATTCACCGTCATTTTGGACTTGGGAACGGCGGCCAAACGCTCCGCCTCGCGGCTGGTCCTGGCGGTGGAGGATGTCGAAAGCATTCAGTTTGACGGCAGTGAGGCAACGGCCAGCACGGGCTTTTCTGTCCCCGACAATCGCGGAGCCAGTCAACCTGTGGCGCAAGAACCGGTCAGACCTCAAACCTCGACACCCACGTACTCGAATACACCTCCGCCCAACCAACCAACTGCACAAGCTGAAGTCCCGCTGGCTGAAAAAACCGTTTCGGTCGTGGCTGCCGCCGATTGGACAAGCACGGAAATTCGCGTGAAAAAGGGGCAACGAGTTTCGATCAATGCTTCCGGGCAAATAGATTTGGGCGGTGGTCGTCGCGCAGGCCCGGAAGGAACCACTGCGTCTGATCCCAAGAAGCTGATTGCGAATACTCCAACGGGCGCGTTAATTGCTGTGATTGGCGACGACAACGATGATTTCATCGCCATCGGGCCGCAATCGAGCTTTGTCTCTACACGTGACGGGATTTTGTTTTTGAGCGTCAATGAGGCTAATTTGAAAGACAACGCAGGTACCTTTCAGGCGCGCGTTCGCGTGCTGGCCAAGTAAATTGGCAGCGTGATTTTATTCGTAGCGCAACGCTTCAATCGGATCAAGTCGCGCGGCTTTCCAGGCTGGCCACAACCCAAAAACCAAGCCGATGCCGACGCTGGAGATCAACCCAACCGCCGGGGCCCAAGCGGGGACATACGACGGCACCACCATCTTAATGAGCAACGTCGTCGCCCAGCCAATCAATAAGCCAATCAATCCGCCCATCCCGGTGAGCGTCATCGCTTCGATGAGGAATTGCCACATAATGTCGCGGCGACGGCCTCCGATGGCTTTGCGGATGCCGATTTCGCGGGTGCGTTCGGTGACGCTGACGAGCATAATATTCATCACGCCGATGCCGCCGACCATCAAGCCTACAGACGAAATCGCGACCATCGCGATGGCGATGGCAAAAGTGATGGAGCGAAACGTTTCGATGATCGAATCTGCCGTCGAAACTCCAAAATTATTTGGCGCACCGAACGGAACCTGGCGACGCACGCGCAACAAATCCGTGACTTGATCAAGGCCTGTCCGCAGCATGCCCTGCTTCGCAACGGCTAAGATGAAGAGGTCTTCTGCGCGCGGCTTGAGTTTATGCGCCACGGAAAAAGGCATAAACACGATGTTGTTCTGATCGTTTTGCCCGTCGCCGCCGCCGAAAAGCTGTTCGCGTTTCTCCAACACACCGACGACACGAAAATCGCTGCCGCCCAATTCAATCGTCTTGTCCAACGGCGAGCCAAAAGGGAAAAAGTTTTCGGCGACGGAAGCGCCAATCACACAAACTTCATCGCGACGCTCATTTTCTTCTTTGGTGAAAAAACGACCCGCTTGCATCACCCAAATTCCAGCCTGTTCGTAATCGGGTGTTACACCTTGCAATTGCACGGCGGAAGATTCTTTGCCGCCGCCTTTGACCGTGAGGCGTCGTCCAAAAAAATCGTTCGAGATGTTGAGCATCGGCGCGGCCAGTTGAATCGCGGGCAATTGCCCAATCGCCACCGCATCTTCGTACGTGAGGTTCTTGCGCATCCGTTCCTCGCGCGAAGGCCGCCCCATCCGAATGCCCGGCTCGAATTTGTAGAGGAAGATTGAATTTGTGCCGAAGGATTCAATCTGGCTCGTCACGGCATAGTCAATGCCGCTGATGATCGAAGCAATCGCCATCACCGTCCACACGCCAATCACCACGCCGATGATGGTCAAAAACGACCGCAGACGATTCGACCACAACGTGTCCATCGCCATTTTGAGATTCTCGAAAATATCGTTGCGAAAAATTTTCATAGCATCATCAATCAGCGCGCAAAGCTTCAATCGGATCAAGCGTTGCGGCTTTGCGTGCGGGCAACACGCCGGACAACACGCCGATCAAACCGGAGACACCAACGGCGGTGGTCACGGCTGCCATCGAAAGATAGGTTTGGAAAAAC
>CAZWAK010000269.1:0-7324 GCA_964631865.1 uncultured Heliobacteriaceae bacterium
ATAAATTAAACATTAAAAATTGGCTTAATTTTTTATTGTTTCTGTTTGTTGTTTTTATTAAAAAACAATGATTATTTTTTAAATCTTGACGCCTCTTTACTATTCGACGCCGTGTTTTGTCACTTCCAACTCGCCCACCTTGTGCAACTTCATCATGGACGACAAGCTCGGTTGTTCGGGCAAGCGTCCGGCCATCGCAATCACCATTTGTCCGTGTTGCGCCAGGCCCAAACGAATCAACTCTTCATCCGCCCGCGCGAGCAATTCGTAGCCGCGACAATTGAAATCCAGCAGATGCGGCTCCAAGCCCCACACGGCGGACAGCACATTGCGACTGCGTTCGTGCGGTGTGAAGGCAAGGACGCGCGTTTGCGGGCGCAGCGCAGCCAAGTGACGCGCCATCGTGCCGGATTTGCTGAAGACCAGAATTAAAGGCGCGGCGATTTCCTGTGCGGCGTACGCGGCGGCTTCTGCAATCGCGCGTCCTTCCGTGCCGGTTTGCAAGCCGTGAATGGCTTCGCGGTGGCGATCCAATTGCGCGCTGCACGAGCTTTCGGTGAAGCTGATGATGCGCGCCATCGTCTCGACCGCTTCGACCGGGTAATCGCCGACCGCCGTTTCTGCCGACAGCATCACCGCGTCCGTGCCATCAATGATCGCGTTCGCTACGTCGGACGCTTCGGCGCGTGTTGGGCGCGGTTCGCTTTTCATGGATTCGAGCATCTGCGTGGCGGTGATGACGATGCGCTCGGCGGCGTTGGCTTTGGCAATGATTTGCTTTTGATAAAACGGCACGCTTTCGACCGAAGCTTCGACGCCGAGATCGCCGCGCGCGACCATCACGCCGTCACAGGCTTCGATGATCGCGTCCAAATCTTTCAAGGCTTCGAGCTTTTCGATCTTGGCGATGAGCGGTGTTTGTGCGCCCAAAAACTCGATCAGCGTCTTTGCGCCGATGCAATCGCGGGCGCTGCGCACAAACGAAAGCGCAATGTAATCCACGCCCTGCTCGATGCCGAAGCGCAAATCGGCGTGATCTTTTTCGGTCATCGAAGGCGCAGAGATTTTCACGCCGGGCAAGTTGATGCCTTTGTTTTCGCCCAACTCGCCGCCGTTGATGACGCGACAAACGACATCGGTGGAATCCACGCGCTCCACGCGCAATTCGATCAAGCCATCGGCCAATAAAATGCGGTCGCCGCTGCTCACATCTTTCGGCAAATGCGCGTACGTTGTCGAAACCAGTCCCGCTTCGCCTAAACAATCGCGCGTCGTAATCGTCAGCGTTTCGCCCTGCTGCAAACGAATCGGTGCGCCGTCGCGCAGTTTGCCCGTGCGAATTTTCGGGCCGCTTAAATCAAGCAGGATCGCCAGTGGACGATTCAATTCCGCCGCGCTTTCGCGTGCGAGGCGAATGGTCTCCGCGTGTCGTTCGTGTGCGCCGTGCGACATATTCACGCGCGCGACGTCCATGCCGGCGAGCAACAGTGCGCGCAATTTTTCGGGTGAACTCGACGCTGGCCCCAGCGTCGCGACAATCTTGGCTTTTCGCATAATCTCCTCAGAAAATGTAGCGCGATTTGGCAAATCGCGTTACGCCGCATTTTCCTCGTTTCTCAACAAAAATGCGGTCAGCATCAAACCGCTACTCGTTGCAGTAGGTTGATGTGACCGCATGGTGATTTGGTTTGCAACGCAAACTCCGTTATCTGGTATTCAAAGCTCTTTGTACCGCCGCCCGGATTGCGGCTTCATTTTGCGGGCTGTAGCCTTTGGTGTGCAGCACCAATCTGCCGTCGCGTCCAAACACCAAAGTTTGCGGCGCAGACAGATCACGCGAATTCACAAAGCGCACGAACGAAAGTTCATCAATTTGCGCCACCGCATAATTGATGTGCTGCTCGGCCACGTAGCGTCGCACCTGTTCGGCACTGGCCGATTCAGATTCGATGCCGATGACTTGCAGGCCGCGATTGAAGTCTTCGCGCGAAAACTGCGTCATCGTTTCCTGAATGTGATCGCGCGAATGCACACAGCGCAGGGAAAAGAAATCCAACACGACCACCTGACCGCGCAAACTGGCGAGCGAATACTGCCGTCCGTCCAGCGTATACAGTTTGATGTTGGCGACCGCGTCTTTGGGGCGGCTGCCGACTTTCGTCACGGCTTCGGTTTGGAAGGATGCGGACGGGGTGAACACGAATAAGGTGAGGAGGCCAACTGTGGCAACAGCCAGTCTCGCGCTACGAGTAAACTTGAGGATGGGATTAGTCAATTTCATACATCTCCTGTTAATGATCTGCGAGTTGATCGGGGGTCATTTTTTGCGACGAACAGGGGCTTTGGTTGCGGTGGCTTTGGCAGTAGGTTCTTTGGCCGCTCCTCCGGCGGCTTTCGCTTCGGGTTTGGTGGTTTCCGGCTTGGTTTCGGAAGTGGCGGCTCCATATTCGCCTTCCACCAAAGAAATCATTTCGTTGGTACGTTCTTCCGACCAGCCAATCCAACGCTTTAGCATCTTGCCGTTTTTGCCAAACAGCACGACCTGCGGGATGCTGTGATTGCGGTTGTCGGCGTAATAGGCCAGCACTTCATTGCTAAAAAAGCCGACCGGATAATTCAGACCGTAATCCTTGATGAACTTTTTGACATCGGCCACTTTGTCATTGGGGTGGGCCAACGACAGAATGACAAAACCTTGCGCCTTGAATTGATTGTAAATCTTGACCATGTGCGGCGCGTGCTCCTGGCAATGCGGGCACCAAGACGCGAACATGTCAATGACACAAACCTTGCCGCGCAGGCTGGAGAGTTTGACTTTCTTACCGTCAATCATCGTGACTTCAATTTCCGGCGTGTCGGACGAACCGTCGGGCGCGGGCAATTCGGGGATGTCTTCGCTCGTGGCAATAGCATCCAACGCGGCACGACTGCGCCCCGGCAGCGCCGTCACCGCCAACAACAAGGCCAAACCTAACACGATTGGCTTGCAACTTCTGAACAACATAAATGCACTCCTTGAAAAACTGGAATCGGAATTCTGGTGAGGAAGGCGCTGACGAGAATTGTCAATTGAGTTGCGCTGCAATCACTTCCTCTAAACGCGCGATGCTATGACGCGGATCGTTGCCGATCAGATGCTCGACGAGACGGCCATCTTTGCCGATCACAAACAATTGCGGAATGGGAGCCGAACCCGTTTCATCTTCCGTGCTGTCTAAAAACGCGCCCGACACTTTGTCCGGGGCATACGCAATCGTGTAATTCACGCCCGTTTCCTTCATAAACTTCAGCACTTCGGCTTCATCGCTTTGCTCGTCCAAACTCAACCCCACGACAGCCAGCCCTTTGTCGCGATATTTAGCTTGCAGCGCGGCCAGCTTGGGCGTTTGTTCACGGCACGGGCCGCACCACGTGGCCCACACATCCACCAAAATCACTTTGCCTTGCAAACTGGCGAATTTGAATTTCTTGCCGTCCGGTTGTGTTATCTCCAGATCGTTGACGGCTTGAATCGTCTTGTCGCGCAAGACTGCGCCGGGGCTGTTGGTGCGGGCTTTGCGATTGGAAGAAACGGTCTTGGCCATTTCTTCGCGCGACATTACTTCGGTCACCGCTTTAGGCGGCGGGGCGCTGTCGCAGGCGGACAGTATCGCAGCCGCGAATAAAAACAAACAGATTTTTTTAGTGGATGTAACTCGGTTCATGCTCTTCAAGCTCTCGATCAAGGGCATCGTTATCAATCAATTCATCGTGGCCAGTCTGCGAAAGACGATAATCCTCTGACGCCCATTTTCCCAGATCAATCAATTGACAACGTTCGGAACAAAACGGTCGCCAGGGGTTTTCCTGCCCTTCGGCATTACGCCAGTACGTTTCTTTGCGACAGAGTGGACATCTCATAGGCTCAACGCATCGTCCAAGACAGTGCCTAATATACCGAATTTTGTGGCAAAATCGAAATCAGAATCAAAGCGTGCGATAATGTTTTCGGTTCCTGGTCTTCGCGGCCACCGTTTCTGACAGGATAAGCATTATGAAAGCCAGATTAGTTTTCGTCATCAGTTTCGCCCTTTTGCTGAACGCTACGACCTTTGCACAAAGCGGGCGCGGCAAGAATCCGCCGCCGCCGCCCAAGCCCACGACGCAACAACCGCCGCCCGCCACGACCAAAATTCTCAATCTGCCCGAAGGCGGCAAAGTCGTGAAGTACGACACCGACGGCATCTCGTCGCGCTTCGTCTTGAAAAACGGTTTGACGGTCATCATTCGGGAACGACACGCGACGCCGCTCGCGGCTGTGACCACGTACGTCAAAGCCGGTTACTTCAACGAACCGGACGACGCGACGGGCCTGGCGCATTTGATGGAGCACATGTTTTTCAAAGGCACGATGACGCGCGCGGCAGGCACAATTGATGCCGAAACCGCGCGGCTCGGCGGCGTACACAACGCCAGCACGTCATACGAAAAAACGTCGTACTACGCAATCGCGCCGGCTGAAAGTCTGCCGAAGATTTTAGAGATTCAGTCCGACATGCTCCAAAACCCCGCGTTCGACGCGGAAGAACTGAAAAAAGAAGCGCTCGTCGTGATGCAGGAAAGCCGCCGCAAGCAGGACAACGCAGAAGCTCTGGCGCTCGAAAAAATGTACGCCACCGCGTTCACCGCGCATCGCCTCAAACGCTGGCGCATCGGCTCTGAAGACGTTTTGAAAGCCGTCACGCGCGAGCAATTGCAAACGTTCTATCAAACGTTTTATCGCCCTGAAAATACTGTGATCGTCGTGGTCGGCGACGTAGACACGAATCAAGTCATCCCGCAAATCCAACAGCTTTACGCGAATTTCGGCGCGACGCCCAAACCCGCTGAGCCGAAAGCCGCCGAAGCCAAACCCGAACCCCAAAAGCCGCAGCCTAAGACTACTTCGGCAAGCGTAAAACTCGCGCCATCAACTCTGCCCGCGCAAACGGAAACGGCGGCTGCCAATCCGCAATCCGCAATCCCAAATCCGCAATCTGTAATTTCCAATTTCCAATCTCCAATGCCCACCGAGCCGCCGCAAACCACGCTGCGTTACAGCAACGAACGCGGCGACATCGGGCAAACCGTCGTGACCATCGGCTATCACGCGCCTGCGCTGACGAACACGGCGGACGGCTTGCGCGAACAAGCCGCGATGGAAGTGTTGGCGGCGACGTTGGGCGTCGGGCGTGGCTCCCGATTGAATGCCGCGTTGCGTGAAAAAATGGGCGCGGTGTCAGGCGTGAATGTGGATTACCTGCCGCTGCCAACGGTCGGCGTCTTCAGCGTGCAACTGCGCGTGACGCCGGGCGGATTAGATCACGGCGAAGGCGAATATTTTCGGCAGGTCGAACGCTTTCGCCGCGAGTTGCTGAGCGAAGGCGAATTGCAGCGTGCGAAGGTTTTGCTCGAAAAACGTTTTTACGACACGGTCGCCGCCATCAACCGCGAAGCCGAATTGCTCGCGCATTATCAAGCGCAGTACGGCGATTTTCGTTTGCTGAATTCGCATCTGCAACGACTGCGCGCGGTCACGGCGAAAGACGTGCAACAGATCGCTGCTAAAATTTTAGCACTCGGCAAGACGACCGTGCATGAATACGAACCGCGCACCGCACCGCCGCGCACCTTCACGCCGGAGAAGTTCGCCGAAACCGTCGCGATCTTAGCGCCCGCTTCGATGCAGCAAATCAAACCCGAAGACGTGAAACCCGCCGTCACGCTGCGGCAATTCGCGCAGGGCAAAGAGCGCAATCAAAACTCCGACGAAGACAAAGTCATCATCGCGGCGATGCCCGTGCCCGTCAAAGATTTCTCGATCTATCGCGGCCCGCGTGCTTATGTGCGCGAAGACAAATCGCAGCCCACGCTGGCCATCGGCGTGTTTTTTCAAGGCGGGCGCATCCTCGAAGATCAAACCACGAGCGGCACAACGGAACTAATGCTGCGCGCGATGCTGAAAAGCACAATGACGCGCAAAGGCGATTTGATCGCGTTGGAACTGGAAAATTACGGCGCGGACATCAACGTCGTGAACGAACCGGATTTCTTCGGCTTCACGCTCGACGTGCTGTCGCGCAACGCGGAAAAGGCGGTTGCGGTCTTGCTCGAAATCATCGAAAACCCGTACTTCGACAAAGCCGAAATCACACGCGAACGCGAAGGCTTGTTAGCGCGTCAATTGCAACAACGCGACGACAGCGTGCAACGTCCGATTGAGTTGGCGATGGCTTCGATTTATCCCGGCCATCCGTACGGCTTGCCGCGTTACGGCTTGCCTGCGGTGGTCAACGCTGCGACGGATGAATCGCTCGAAGCGTGGTACAAAAAAACGATTCGCCGCCAATTTCCGCTCGTGATTTTGGTGGGCGACACCGACGGCTCGGCGCTCGTGTCCGGCATCTTCGCCGAAGCCTTCAAGCGCAGCAGCGATCAACTGGATCAATCGCTGAAAGTGAATTTGCCCGCGCTGACCGTGACGCCCGAAGAAAAAATCGAACCGCGAGCGCGCAAACAAACCGCACAAGCCATCGCCTTTCGCACGCCATCGCCCGCACAAGCCAATCCGTATGTTTGGGCAGTATTGCAAAACTACGCTTCCGGTGTCGGCGGCAGGTTGTTCCGCGAACTCCGCGACAAACAAAGCCTCGCCTACACGGTGCTGCTGCGCCATCAACAAGGCTTGGCGAACGGCACGCTGCTGGCCTACATCGCCACGTCGCCCGAAAACGAAGCCAAAGCGCAAGCCGGTTTGGTAAAAGAATTGGAAGCCTTAGTCAAAACGCCGCCCACCGACGAAGAATTCGAGCGCGGTCGCAACGCCGCCATCGGTTCCTACGCCGTCGCGTTGCAAGCGCATCAATCCCGCTTGTTGGAATACGCCCGCGCCGTGATGTTCGGGCGCAAAGTCACCGAAGTCGAAACGCAACCCGACCTGATTCGCGCCGTGAAGAAAGACGATTTGAAAACGGCGGCAGAAGCGGTGATCAAAATGACTTCGGCGGGACGTGGCGTGGTGCGCGGTGAACAAGCAGCGAGTGCGAAATAAAAATTGAGGCCAGCATCAGCCAGCGCCTCACAACTTTTGGCTGTTTATGCTTGCAAAGAAGAAAGCTCTTTTGAGCATCGTGGTTATTGTTTTGCTTGCGCCGCTGTTGGAATTTTTGCGCGAGTATGCTGTCTATCGAATAGACAAGTACAGGTTGAACGCAGCGGCGCAGCGGTTGAAATACAATATGACTCGCAAAGAGCAATACCTTCGCCAAAAAGAAGGGGAGAGCATGAAAGAAAAGATGGCAGTCCG
>CAZWAK010000270.1:0-7292 GCA_964631865.1 uncultured Heliobacteriaceae bacterium
GGCAGCCGATGTCGTTCAATCCGAACACCGGCTTGGTCTACATTCCGGCGCAGGATGCCGTTGGCTTGTACCTGCCCGATGCGAAGTATAAATACCTGCCGAATCGTCCAGGTTATTGGAACACCGCCGTAGATTTCATTCCCTCGCTGAAAGACATGCCCAATCCGAAAGACATTCCGCCCGGTCATTTGCTGGCGTGGGACCCGGTCAAGCAAAAGGAAGTCTGGCGCGCGCAATACCCAACGATCTGGAACGGCGGCACGATGACGACCGCCGGCAACTTAGTGTTTCAAGGCACAGCCGACGGACGCTTCGTCGCGTACAGCGCGGACAAAGGCGAGAAGCTGTGGGAAATCAATTTAGGCATCGGCGTGATCGGCTCGCCGATGACGTACGAGATAGACGGCGTGCAGTATGTTTCGATTATGGTCGGTTGGGGCGGCGCGTTTCCGTTGACGGGTGGGTATGCGGCCATTGCAGATATGACGGTGAAAAATGCGGGACGTGTTTTGACCTTCGCGCTCGACGGCAAACAGACACTGGCGGCGTTGCCAAAGAACATTCCGTCGCTCACGCCGATTGCCTCGAATGCTGCGCCCGAAATGGTGGCGAAAGGCCAATTGCTCTATGCGCAATGGTGCGCGGTGTGTCACGGGCTGGCAGCTTTAGGTGGCGGCGGCGTGTTACCTGCGTTGCCGCTCTCGAAGCCTGCGGTGTTCGAGATGTACTCGGACATCGTGCTGGACGGGTCGTACGCGAATGCGGGGATGCCCGCATTTGGCAAATATCTCAGCAAGGACGAGGTCGCCGCGATTCGCGCGTATGTGATTCAACGCCGAACGGAAATGGCGAGCGGGAAATAAACCTGAGCGCACGCGCCAAGTTTATTTACTCGCCGTTTGCGCTTGTTTTTTCGCCGCTTCGACAATCTTCTCGACATCACTCAACAACTTCTTCGCGTCGTAAATGATGCCGTCTTTGATCGTGTATTTGACGCCGCCGACACGCTCGACCTGATTCGTTTGATCGTTGAGCTTGATCGCGCCCGTGCCATACAACACTTTGAAATTCGCCAGCGGATTTTCCGGCACGATGACCAAATCCGCGAGCTTGCCCGGACGCAGTACGCCCGTTTCCATCGGCTTGTTTTGCTGTTGTGCCAATAGCTCTGCGCCGTTGTGGGTAGCTGCGCGAATCACTTCGAGCGGATGGAATCCGGCTTCCTGCAACAACTCAAATTCGCGGATGTAATCGAAGCCATACAACTTGAAAATAAAGCCCGAATCCGAACCCGTCGTGACGCGCCCGCCGCGATTTTTGAATTCATTCAGAAACGCCATCCACAGCCGATAATTGTTCTTCCACTCGATCTCGTCCTGCGTCGTCCAATAAAACCAGTACGAACCGTGCGCCTCGCGGCTCGGCTGATAAAATTTCCAGAGCGATGGCAACGTGTATTTGTCGTGCCATTCGGCGCGCATCGCCCGCGCCAGATCACGGCTCGCCTCATAAATCGTCATCGTCGGGTCAATCGTGAAACCGAGCTTGACGAGTTCATCCATCACGTCATTCCATTTTTTGCTGCCCGGCGGCGCGGCTTGTTTCCACAAACGACCAGCCTGCCCAAAACGATGCTGCTCGTCGTTGTAGTTGTAATCCAGCGGAAAGTCCTGCACGACGCGATCTGCAAACAACGATTCCGGCAAGCCATACCAATGCTCCATCGAACCGAGTCCCATGCGCGCGGCTTGCAACACGTTGGTTTGCACCACGCCCGTTTGCGGCATGTGCGTGGTTGTGCCGAGGCTGTAGGCTTTCGCTTCAGAAACCAACGCCGCAAAAATTGCTGGATCAAACAACTGCGCATTGCCGATGATCTTGAAACCGTCTACGCCTTTTTCCCTTGCCCATCGAACATATTCGCGCGCGACTGCGGGCGTGTTGATTGCGCCCTTGTCCCAGCCTGCGCCCGGCGTGACATAAACGTGAATGCGCGGCGCAACGATCTTGTTTCCGGCGCTGCGTTCCCGTTCTTTCAGCGTCCAATCCACGCCATTCATCGAACCCGGATCACGAATCGTGGTAACGCCGTGCGCCATCCACAATTTGTAAACATACTCTGCTGTCGTGCCTTGCATCGCGCCGCCGATGTGCGCGTGACAATCCACAAAGCCGGGCAAGACATACATCCCGCTCGCGTCAATTTCCTTCGTGCCTTTCGCCGGACGCGCAGCTTCACGAATGGCAACTTTCGGATAGCCGACGCTGCGAATCTCGCGGATGCGATTGTTTTCGATGACAATGTCAACGGGGCCTTGCGGCGGTGCGCCCGTGCCGTCAATGATCGTCGCGCCGCGAATCACGAGCCGCTCAAACGGCCCTTCGCCCTCGTCCGCACGCCGGTCAGGCGCAGGCGTGACGCCGCGTTGTTGTGGTTGCCCAATCACAGCAAACGTCACAACAACGGTCACAAAAAACAAAGGCAGAAACCGCTGCCAGAAAGAATTGATCTTCATACGCGAGGTGCCTCCGGTTGATAGATGCAGTCACGAATTCGAGTGAATACAGATCGAAACCGCGAGCAGTCTAGCACAGGCTTATCACACGCCTAAATGGCCGTAATGAAAATCCGCACATTCAGCAAAAATCGAATCCAAAGTGAACTCATGTTCGTCTTAACAACCATCCAGACTTGAAACAACCAGTGGCGCGCAGGAAATATCTCGCGCCCCATCACATCTTTAGCAAGGAGAAAGAATGGAACGCAAGCAAGCATCCGATTATCCGCAGGAACTACTCGACCTCTTTCACGAATGGCAGCACGGCGACATGGATCGCCGCACGTTTATGGATCATCTGAGCCGCTTCGCAACGGTTGGCATGACCGCGGCGGCGCTGTTTGAAAGCCTGACGCCGAATTACGCCTGGGCGCAGCAAGTCGCGCTCGACGATAAGCGCATCAAGGTCAGCACCGAAACCGTGCCCTCGCCGAACGGGAACGGTTCGATCAAAGGCCATTTCGCGCGTCCGGCGAAAAATGGCAAGTACCCGGCAGTCCTCGTCGTCCACGAAAATCGTGGTCTCAATCCCTACATCGAAGACGTCGCGCGTCGTCTCGCCACTGAAAATTTCATCGCCTTCGCCCCCGACGGCTTGACCTCAGTCGGCGGCTATCCGGGCAATGAACAAGACGCTGCCGCGAAATTTCGCACTGTGGACGGGACAAAGATGACCGAAGATTTCGTCGCGGCAGCCAAATGGCTCAAGGCGCGGTCGGATTCGACTGGCAAACTCGGTACGGTCGGCTTCTGCTTTGGCGGCGGGATGGTGAACCAATTGGCGGTGCGGTTGGGCGCGGACTTGAATGCGGGCGTGGCGTTCTATGGTCGGCAGGCAGGCGTGGCGGATGTGCCGAAGATTTCCGCGCCGTTGCTGCTGCATTACGCCGGGAACGACGAGCGCATCAACGCCGGGATCGCAGCGTACGAAGAGGCGCTCAAAGCCAACAAGAAAGTGTATGCCGTTCACATGTACGACGGCAAACAGCACGGCTTTCACAACGACACGACGCCGCGTTTTGATGCCGAGGCCGCGAAACTCGCGTGGACGCGCACACTCGAATTTTTCAATCAGCATTTGCGCTAACCGACCGCAACCATAGGAAGTAAAACGAAGGCACAAGGCCTGCGAGAGTTAGCCTTGTGCCTTTTTTGTATGCAATGATGCGCCCGTCGTTATTGGCTTTTGATCTTGTAAGCGCGTGGTTCGAGCTTCGCTTCCAATGTGCGACCGCCTTCCAATATCATACGCATCGTAGCCTGCGTATGCATCGGGTTGCCGCCGTCCACCACGACCAACACAGATTGTTCCGCTGCCTCCTTCGCTCGCACACGCGCCGTGAAGCTGGCCCACTTCTCGTGCGTTTGCAACAAGCCTGCTTCGACCAAACGAAATTCCTTGCCGCCCTCCACAAAACGAACCGTGCCGCGCGCTTTGCTATTCGCCACTTGCGTGAGATTTACCGTGAAGTCTTTCGCCTGTACCGACAGTGACCGCGCGGTTTGCAAACGCATTGGACGGCTCGGTAAATCCGCTGTGCGATGGAGCACACGCCCACCTTGCTCGCCCGTTGCCTTGCCATCGCGCAAGGCGAAGCGTCCGTTCACCAGGACGTGCCGCACGCCCGTCGAAACCAGCGTTGGCTGTTCGTATGTCGCGTGGTCAATGATTGTCGCCGGATCGAAGACCGCAATATCCGCCGCCATTCCGACCGCGAGAAAACCACGATCCGCCAAGCCGATAATGCTCGCAGGCAAGCCCGTCATTTTGCGCACGGCGTCTTCGAGCCTCAGTGCTTTGGTCTCCCGCACGTAATGTCCCAGCACGCGCGGGAATGTGCCAAACGCGCGCGGATGCATGCTCGGACGCGGTTCCGCCGCACCGCAATCGCACGACACGGCGCTGCCCGGATAGCGCAGCAATTCGATCAAATCGGCTTCTGCGCCGAATGTCAAAATCGCAGACGGGCTTTCTTTTTCGAGGATGCTGATGATCGTTTCGCCCGCGCCCGCATTGCGTTCGCGCATGTATTCGGTGAATTGCCGTTGATACGACGCGACGTAAATGTTTTCGGGCTTCAGCACGCGCGCTTTAATCGCGGCTTCGATTTCTGCCGCGATGCGTAGCCGCAATGCTGGATCGGCAAATCGCTTCCGCATCTCTGCCATCCCGCCTTCGACCGCCCACGCCGGAACGAACAATGCACCCAAGCCGGTTTGCCCCGCGAGGTACGGATAAATGTCGGCGACGGTTTCGTGTCCGCGAGTTGAAGCGGCGTGCATCATCGCTACAGCTACAGCGGCTTTGCCCTGTTCGTGGCCTTGCACTTTCATGTGCGTCACGACGGGCATCACGTGGGTTTTCTCGCCGATCTCGATGGTTTCGCCGATGGCTTTCAGACTGCTGAAATTCGTTTCGGGCATCAGGCGGTCGTGATTCGGAAAGTTTGTGCGCCACGGCGTTGCGGCTTGCAGCACGGCAATGACTTCGTCGGTGCGCGCGAAATACCCCGGCTTGTAATCCAGCCCTGCCGAAACGCCCCACGCGCCTTGCTTCAGGTTCGTCGTCAACAAGTCGCGCATCTTCTGAATGTCCTCTGCCGTCGGACGCCGATCCGCTTGGCCGACGACCGAAGCCCACACCGAATTGAAGCCGATGTATGCACCGAGATTGATTGCCAAGCCTTCGGCGCTGAAGGTCTTGAGTTGCTGCGTGATGTCCAAACTGCTTGCGCCGTCCGCATTGATGACCTCGGTCGTGACGCCTTGCGTGAGCATATTCACGGCGGTGCGCACGCCGCCGGGCGTCGCGTGGCTGTGCAGATTGATGAAGCCCGGCGCAACGACCAAACCGCTGACATCGAGTTCGACGGTCGCGTGTGCATCACGCAGCTTGCCGATGCGCGCAATGAAGCCGTTGCGCACGGCGATGTCGGCGCGATAGCTCTTTGCGCCCGTGCCGTCGAGGATCGTGCCATTGCGCAGAATGACGTCGTAGGTTTCTGTTGCGCTCAACGCCACCGGGCGCGGCAGCAGCAAGGCGATGAGAAGGAATATCGAGAGGCGTTTCATAGGAATTGAATTGAGAGAAGCTGCCAGAACATTGTGTGTTTCGTTCCGCTCACGCACGAATCACCGTAATCTCACGGCCTGCGGGGCTGGTTGCGAGTTCGGTCGTCGTGCGTTCGCTGATGTCGGGCAAGCCGCTGCGTTGATCGAAGATCACCAGCCAGCCGGTGTCCAGCCCCAGGCCATTCAGATACGAATCTATTTGCGCCAGCCCTTCGGTCAACGGATCGGAGCTGCCATCGCGCCAAACTTTCAATTCCATTCCCACTGTGACATCGCCGTAGCGCAAACAAACATCCATCCGCCGCGTGCCAATGGCATATTCACGTTCGAGCGAACCGCCGCCGTTCACGACGCGATGCAGGTAGGCCATCATCACGATGTGCGGCGCGATTTCGTGATAAGGCACGCTCTTCAGCAGCGGCTGTCCGTGCTGTCGCCAAAAGGCCAGAAACGATTCCAGCAACTGCGCTGAATTCAGACTGCCATCGGCGTTCAACCACACGGGCTGCGTCAGCCGAATCGAAGCGCGCGTGACGAACGAAAGCATCGTCGGAATGATTTCTCCGTAAATTGGATTGGCAATCACCAGATTGCCACGCTCATCGTCGCGCACCAGGCCCAGATCGCGCACAAACCGCAGGTCATCTATCGGCAAGGTGGTTAAATCATTCCCCGCCAGCAGCGGTTCGATGATGTGACGGACGCGCGGTTCATACAAACGCTCGCTCAGACTATCCAGATGCGTTTCCTGCCGTTCGATCAGAATGTCTTTCGACCGCTCGATGTCTTTGACCGTGATGGGCTGCGTGAGATCGGGCTGCAATTCCTCGACGGCAACCTTCGCCAGTGCATTTGCCAAGTAGGGCTGGCCTTGCGTCAGGTGATAGGCGCGCGCGATGGCTTCGTCGGTGAACGCCTGTCCGGTTTCGGTCGCGTGCTGGCGATAGAGCGTGGCGACTTCTTCGGCGGTGAAATTGCCGATGGTCAACGAACGCGCTTTGATGTTGAAGGGGCTGGCGGTATTCAATCGCTCACTCCCGCCCGATTTGACTTTGTAATCGCGCACATCGCGCATCCCGATCAATCCCAACGACCACGGAAAGCCCTGCGGGCGATTGACGAAGCCGTTGCGCAACTGTCGCAAGACCGAAATCAATGCGCCGTTTTCCAGCGCGTCAATCTCGTCCAGAAAGACCACCAGCGGACGCGACGAACTTTGCGCCCAAGCTTCCAACGCAGCAAAGATGCGCTGCCCCGCGTCCGCCTGCGGCCATTCCAGCGGTTGCAAATCCTTGGGCAACCACGCCCGCGCATTCCCACGCCACGCGCCCAGCATCGCCAGTTCCGCCGCACCAATGTCGTCGTTGAAGGCCGCCCCCACTTCCATCGAAACCAGCAGCGCCGTGTAGCGTCCCGCGCGCGTCAACTCCTGCGCCAATTGCAACATCATCGTCGTCTTGCCGACCTGCCGCGGCGCGTGAATGACGAAATAAGCTTGCTGGTCAATCAGCCGCTGCAATTCCGGCAAGCGATTTGCTGCGGGCAGCATGTAATGAGTGTCCGGCTTGCACGGCCCAGTGGTATTGAAATATTTCATAGCCTGTATTGTAACAATACTGTAGCCAGAAATCAGGCGGCTAAAGCGCCGTAAGTCCTGAGTTC
>CAZWAK010000271.1:0-7251 GCA_964631865.1 uncultured Heliobacteriaceae bacterium
GCCAGGTGCATCTCGCGCAACGCCTCGCCGGATTGCAGCGTCCCGGCAAAAATCCTTTCCTTCAAAACTTCGATCACCTGTGCTTTGAGGGAGTCGGCCAGCACTGGCTTGCCCGCTCGATGCAGCGGACTGTCCCCAACCAGTGTAGCGACGCGACCATTCAGATTTGCTTTCATTCCCAGTCTCCTAATTATTTTTGTTCTGTTTACCGATGTCCGCCTGACACGAACAATATAGGCTACCGATTATCGGTAATGCAAGTGGTTTCTTTCCGGCGGTGAAAATCCAGGTCAGAGAGCGCCTCAGGTTCTGCGGCCTGTGGCATCTCTGGAAGTGTCAGGATGCGACCGCTCTCTGTACTGTATCAACGTCGCATGGTTCAATGAAGCGGTGAAAAGAGTCTTTTGCCTGCTGGCTGGAGGGGCAACCGCTCTCAAAGGGATAAAATGCTGAAAATTGTTATAGCGCTGCTCCTGATTCTTGTGTTGACCTCCTGCGAATCGCGCCAGGCGGAGCGACCAGTTGCGTCTCAACCAACGCCTGCGACGACGACGCCCGCAATCTCCGCAGAAGAGGAGGGGAAGCAACTCCTGGGGCAGACGATCTATGTTCCGATCTATTCGCACATCTACATCCGCGATAAAAGCCGGATGATCAACCTGGCCGCGACGCTCAGCATTCGGAATACAGATGCGCAAAATCCGATCCGCATTAACTCGGCGCGTTATTACGATACGCATGGCGCGCTGATCCGAGAGTATGTGAACCAGCCGGTTCGCCTGGCCCCCATGTCTTCGACCGACTTTGTCGTGGCGGAAGACGATACGAGCGGCGGGGCGGGCGCGAACTTCATCGTGGAATGGAGCGCCGGCCTCGAGGTGACTGCGCCCGTGGTCGAGGCAGTCATGATCAGCACCGCTTCCCAGCAGGGGATTTCATTCGTGAGCGCGGGCCGCGTCATTAAGGACCGAACGCCTCAAACAGCGGGCAAGTGAAAGGGCGCAGGTTTTGGATTCTTCTCGTCCGGCAGCGGAACAAACTCTTCGGCATCCTCCGGGATTTTGGCGAACGTTTGCGCGCGCCAGTCTTCCTTCGCCTGTTCGATCCGCGCGCGGGAAGTCGAAACGAAGTTCCACCACATATAACGCGGCTTTTCTAACTAAACGCGCGCCGCCGATGATCATAAATTTCGCTGCGCCGATGGCTTTGACAACTACGTTCGCCTTTTCCGCGAACACAACCATGGTTCCCGGCTCGAAGCGTTGGTCGTCAATCTGCAACGCGCCACTCAAGAGATAAACGCTGCGTTCTTCGATTTCATCGGGAATGGGCAGTCGAATGCCGTTGGAAAACGGCATTCGACATAAAGCGGATGGGCCAAAGTCTCGACCGCGCCAGCTTTGACGTGCGAAGCTGCTTTCCCGCCCGTCTGGCTTTCCTCACTGTGACGTGGCGTCGGCCTGAATGAACTGGACGAAACCGCGCAGGAACTCGCGCCACTGTGTGCGCACCACCTCGTCCGTCAGTTCGCCCGCCGGGTTGAAGACCTGATGCGCGCGCGATACCAGCAGCCGCCCGCCGAACCACGGGCGCGTACCGAGCGCGCGCAGCACCGGCAGCCACTGCGCCTGCGCTTGCACCGTGCCAAAGCCGCCGGGCGACGCGCCAATCAGGGCCACCGGGCGGTTGCCGAACACTTGCGGGATGTCGGACGCGGGCCGCGACAACCAGTCAATCGCGTTCTTGAACACGCCCGGAATGCTGTTGTTGTATTCGGGCGTGGCGAGCAACAAACCATCACAGGCCATCACACGCGCTTTGAGGTCGCGCGCCGCCTGCGGCAGTCCCTCGGCGGCTTCGAGGTCGCCGTCATAGAGCGGGATGCCGTGCAGGGTGGTGATCTCCATCTCTACTCCGGCGTCCAGCAAGGGCGCGGCGGCTTTCAGCAGCGCCGTGTTGTAAGAGCCAGATCGTAAGCTCCCCGATATTCCCAGGATTCTTGTCATTGATCGTACCTCCAGGTGACTAAGGCTCAACCGATTTGGACGGTGAGCATGGAGATGGAGCCGCCATCCACGCCTTCGACCGGAAAGCTGACCAGATCGCCTGCTCCGCGCAGCGCCATCACATACAGCAGCGGCAGATAGTGCTCCGGCGTCGGGATAGAGAGCAGCGCATCGCGTCCCAGGGTCTCGTACGCGATGAGTGGGTCGTCATCTCCGGCCAGCAACAACTCGCGCGCTCGCGCCTCAAAACGCCTGGCCCAATCATAAGGCTCGACCTCGTGCCGCCCCCAGGCGTAAGCGTGCAGGTTGTGAACGAGATTGCCGCTGCCGATGATCAAAACTCCTTCGTCGCGCAGCGGCGCAAGCCGCTTCGCCATCTCGTAGTGAAACGCCGCGCCTCGGGTTTCGTCAAGACTGAGTTGCACCACCGGGACCTCCGCTTGCGGAAAGACGTGGCACAGCACCGACCAGGTTCCGTGGTCGAGTCCCCACTGCTCGTCACGGCGGACGGAAAGAGGGGCGAGCAGGGACTGCACCCGACTGGCCAGCGCCGGATCGCCGGGGGCCGGATATTGCACCTGGTACAACTCGCGCGGGAACCCGCCGAAATCGTGAATAGTGCGCGGGGCGGCCATGACCGTCACTGCCGTCTCCGGCAAGTACCAGTGAGCCGACACGCAGAGTACGGCTTTGGGCCGCGGGATTGCATTGCCAATGGCAGCCCAGCCCTTCGTATAGTCATTGTCCAGCAGCGCGTTCATCGGATTGCCGTGTCCGAAGAAAATGACCGGCATTGGCTTCGTCATATTAGTCCTCCTCGTGTCTCGTTACGGTGCAAGTCCAAGCTCGCTTATGATAAGTACTCTGTAAAGTAAATTTTGAAGTGTAGCGCGATTTGGTAAATCGCGTGCCTTCGCTAGGTAAGCCCCGCGATTTACCAAATCGCGTTACGTCTTTGCCAAGAAACTTAATTTACAGAGTAATAAGTGCCCCATCTTAGCGCTCCAGTAATCCGCTATCGCCTGGCGAATCTCCTGCGCCATATAGATTAGCAGAGAGACCAGGCAGCGCGCCTGGTTTTCCCTGCGAGCCGCCCAGCCCTTCAGAAATTTTCTACCGATTACCGATAATCGCTTGACAAGGTTTGTTGACGCGGGCAATATACGCTACCGATTATCGGTAATGGAAGTTGTTTCTTTCTGCAATGCGATCTGAAAACTAAAGGAGAAGCTTATGAAACTCTCGATCCGCTCTTTCTTCCTGCTGGCGGCGGCCTCCCTGATGTTGGCTGTTTGCGCAACGGCGCAAAACACGACGGGAACGATCTCCGGCAGGATCACCGACCAGTCATCGGCGGTCGTTCCGGGCGTGGCGGTCACCGTGTCGAACGACGGCACGGGACTGAGTCGCACGGCGACGACCAATGATGACGGCGAATACGTCATTCCCTTCCTGCCCATCGGTTCCTACACCGTCCGCGCGAAAAAGGATGGGTTCAAGTCTCAGGCTGCGCCGAACCTGCGCCTGGAAATTCTGCAAGTCCGCAAGGTGGATTTCACGCTCGAAGTCGGTGATGTGTCGCAGACGGTTGAAATCACATCCAACGCGCCGCTCGTCGAGACTGAGACCTCCAACGCCGGGCAGGTCATCAAGAACGAGCAGGTCGCGCGCCTGCCGCTCAACGTGCGGCAATTTATGCAACTCGCCTTTCTCGCGCCGATGGCGGCTCCGGCAGCCGCCGATTTCCGCTCGACGGAAATCAACCGCGACACGGCGGTTCCGGCGGGCGCGGGACAACGGCCTGAGCAGAATAATTACCAGATTGACGGCGTGGACAACAAAGAGAACGGGCGCAACAGCTTCGCCGTCAGCCCGCCGGTGGATTCGGTCGGCGAGTTCAAGGTGCAGACCGGGATGGCTCCGGCGGAATTCGGGCGCGGCGGCGGCATCATCATCAACGTCGTGACGCGCGGCGGCTCGAACGCCTGGCACGGCACGGCCTATGAATTCCTGCGCAACGACCTGCTCGACGCGCGCCCCTTCTTCGCCAACCGCAAGAATCCGCTCAAGCGCAACCAGTTCGGCGGCGCGCTGAGCGGCCCCATCCGCCGGGACAAACTTTTCTTCTTCACGAACTATGAAGGCTTGCGCGAAGCTTCGACGGGCAATCCACCGGTCGGGCGCGTCTTCACCGATGACGAACGCAACGGCATCTTCACCAGCGCGATCACTGATCCAACGACCGGTCAGCCGTTTGCCAACAATCGCATTCCGACGAGCCGCATCAGCCCGATTTCGGCTTATATCCTGACGCTTGTGCCGAAGGCGAACAACCCTGCTGATCCGGCGCGCAATTTCATCTTCAACGACGTTCCGTCAGGCCGTGGCGTCCGTGACAATGTAGTTGGGCGTGTGGATTACAACCTCAGCGACAAGGATTCGTTTTACGGCAGGTACATCTTCAATCAGGAGAAATTGCGGACTCCGCCGAGCCTGCCTGCGCCGGCCAATTCAGGCGGACGGGATTTCATCCTGCGCGCGCAGACCGCGAGCGCGCACTGGAATCACGTCTTCAGCCCGACGCTCATCAACAATGCGACGCTCGGTTACACACGCTATCGCAACCGGCTCGGCACGCTCAATTCGTTCGTCAAAAATCTGCTCACGCCGTCGGGCATCACCAACACGCTGGCCGACGTTGACCCGCTCTTCTGGGCCGCGCCGAGCGTGAGCGTTCCCGGCTACCTGTTGCCGAGCGAGAACACACCGAATTACCGCACGACGAACAACTATCAGTTGCAGGACAGCGTCATCTGGAACCGCAAGAACCACACATTCAAGTTCGGCGGCGACCTCAAGGATGTGCGCGAATACATGTTCTTCACGGGCGGCAACGGCGCGACGAGCTTCGCCAACCGCTACACCGGCAACAACGTCGCCGACTTCCTGCTCGGCCTGCCCTCGAACGTCAACAAGACGGCGCGCGCCTCGGAATGGAATTCGCGCGTACAGTACCTGGGACTGTTCGCGCAGGACGACTGGAAGGTGACGCCGAAGCTGACGCTCAACCTCGGACTGCGTTATGAGTTTGAGACGGCCTTGAAGCAGGCGGGCAACGAAGGACTCGGCTTCGATCCGCGCACGGGCGAGGTGCTCATCTCGCAGAACATCCGCAATCGCGCGCGCATTGAGGATTTTTACAGGAACGTCCGGCAGGACATCAAAATCCGCTTCGTGCCGCACGACAGACCGTATGACACGGACTTCAACAACTTCGGCCCGCGCCTCGGCTTCGCTTACGCGCTGCGGCCTGACGTAGTGCTGCGCGGCGGCTACGGCGTCTTTTACAGTTCGCCCGAAATCCAGTCGCTCGCTTCGTCGAACGATTTCGCGCCGATCACGCTCAGGCCCATCTGGAACGGCAATCCGACACGGCCCGACATCGGTTACAACCCCGAAGGCACGCTCTCCGCTGAACGTTCGCTCGCCACCGCGCCGCTGACGATTTTCCCGTTCATCTCGCGCGATTTCCCCTACGGCAAAGTGCAGCAGTGGAATCTGAACGTGCAGAAACAGCTCGGTAATTCCTTTGTCATCGAGACGATGTATCAGGGTTCCATCGGCAATCAGTTGATTCTCTTCGATCAGATCAATGCCCGCCCGCCCGGCCCCGGCAATGTGCAAACGCTGCTGCCCTGGCCTGGACTGGCGCGTGTGCAGAACTTCGACACGAACGGCAATTCAACTTTCCACGGCGCTTCGGTCAAGCTCGAACAAAGACCCTGGCACGGGCTGTCCTATCTGGTCGCTTACACGTTCTCGAAGTCCATTGACAACGGCTCCGGCTTTATCGAAGGTCGCGCGTGGACTGACCCGAACAACAAGCGCGAAGGCAAAGCCGTTTCCGGCTTCAACATTCCGCATCGTTTCTCGGCGGCTTACGAGTATGCGCTGCCCATTGGTCGCGGCAAAGCCTTCGGCAAAGACTGGTCGGCGCTGGCCGATGGCATTTTCGGCGGCTGGGGTGTGCGCGGAATCACATTCCTGCAAACCGGGCTGCCGCAATCGCCTTCGATGAATCTGGCGCGGCTCGGCACCTGCTCGACGGCCTGCACCGCGCGGCCTGACCGCATTGCAGACGGCAACCTGCCGAAAGATCAGCGGACGCTCAATCGCTTCTACGATCCGGCTGCATTTCGGCTGCTGGCGGCGGGCGGCGCGGATCGTCGTGTCGGTTCGGCAGGACGGAATATTCTGGTCGCGCCGGGCTTCAACAACACCGATTTCCAGTTGTTCAAGGGCGTGAAGTTCAAAGATCGTCACGCCATCGAATTCCGCTGGGAGATGTTCAATGCTTTCAACCATACGAACTGGGGTGCGCCGAACGTCAATCTGGAATCGCCGGATTTTGGCCGCATCACCAGCACCGCGCCGCCGCGCATTATGCAGTTCGTGCTGCGCTATGACTTCTAATCTTTCACTCGCTGAATTCACTGCGCGGTCAGCAACAGTGAATTCAGCCTTCCGGGACAGGAAGCCCGCTGGGATGAAAGGCAAAGCCAGTAGCTTGTCGGTTTCCTGTCCCGGTTTTCTCACGACTGGTTTGTTGACGAGATTTCGCCCAGGTTTCGGGCAACAAAAGTGCAGCTTGGTTTCCAACGCAAAGGAGAAAAAATGAATACCCCTTCCCATCGCATCATCACTGCTTGCGCCGTGTTCCTGCTGGCCATCCTGCTTGCGCCGCCGCTGCGCGCACAGGAAACACGCGGCTCGATTTACGGTTCCGTGACCGATTCCACGGGCGGCGCGGTGGCTGGCACGAAAGTCGCCGTCACGAACCTTGAGACGGGCGCTGTCGCCAACCTGCAAACCAATGATTCCGGTTATTACGAAGCGTTACTGCTGTTGCCGGGGAGCTACGAAGTCAGCGCGGAAGCAGCCGGGTTTAAGACGGCCATTCGCAAAGGCATCACTCTGTCCATCGGCAGCCGGGCGCAGGCGGACATCAAGCTTGAGCTTGGCGCAGTGACTGAAAGCGTGACGGTCACCTCGGATGCGCCGCTGCTCGAAACCAGCGCTGTGACTTCCGGGCGAGTCATTGACAATCGCAGCATCCGCGATCTGCCAGTGCTGAACAATAACGCGACCCTGCTCACGCGCCTCACGCCGGGCGTGCAGGTCGGCAATGCTTACGGCTACACCAATCCGGCGTTCACGTTTCTGGGCAGCGAGGTCAGCACAGGGG
>CAZWAK010000272.1:0-7213 GCA_964631865.1 uncultured Heliobacteriaceae bacterium
TGAAGAAGGAAAAATGAAGAATCGGTTTCGTGCAGTTTCAAATTGAGAATTGCTGCATTAGAGCTTTCGCGCTGGCGTTGTTATGCCGCTTTGCCGAGTTGAGCGTCCACTTCCTCCGCAATCAATTTCCCGGCTTCCGCTGCTGGCATTGGGCGATGAATGAAATAGCCCTGGCCGTATTCACAACCGAGATTGCGCAGTTGTTTGATCTGCGCGGAGGTTTCGACACCTTCCGCCACGACGGACATTTTCAGGTTATGCGCGAGCGTCAAAATCGTGCGGACGATTTCGGCGCTTTCGAGCGAGGTATCCATGCGGCTCACAAACGCGCGGTCAATTTTCAGCGTATCAATCGGGAAACGGTGCAAATGGCTGAAGGATGAATAGCCCGTGCCGAAATCGTCAATCGCCAACTGGCTGCCGAGCGCCTTGAGTTCGCTGAGCATTTCCGCCGCCGAATCGGCATTTTCCATAATCACGGTTTCGGTGATTTCCAGCTTGAGAAACGGCGCGGGCAATTCGGTGTCTTTCAAAATCCCGGCGATCATTTCAATCAAGTTCGGTTGCGAAAATTGCTTGCCGGAAAGGTTGACGCTGATGGTGAGTGGCAAACCACTAGAATACTTTCGTTGCCATTCGCGCATCTGCCGACAGGCTTCCTGCAACACCCAGCGCCCTATCGGATTGATCATGCCGTTGTCTTCGGAAATCGGGATGAACTCCGCCGGGCCGACAAATCCTTTTTGCGGATGATTCCACCGAATCAGCGCCTCGAATCCGGCGAGCCGCCCCGACTCAAACGAAATGATCGGCTGGTAATACAACATGAATTCTTCGCGGCTCAGGGCGCGGCGCAAATCGGTTTCGAGTTGCATCAGGCGCAAGGCTTGCTCGCGCATTTGCGGATCGAAAATCTCGAAGCGCGCTTTGCCATTGAATTTGGCGCGGTGCATCGCCGTGTCGGCTTCGCGCAGCAAGTCTTCGGCGCGGTCGGACAACGAAGAACTCATCGTGATGCCGATGCTGACGGTCGTAAACACTTCGCGCTCATCGAGCGAAATCGGCACGGAGAGAATTTTCTGAATGCGTTCGGCCACGTACGCCACGTCGTGTTCTTCGCGCAGATGATCTATCAGCACGGCAAACTCATCGCCGCCTAACCGCGCCACCATATCGCTGGGGCGCAACGTGGCGACCAAACGGCGCGCGATTTCCACCAACAGTTGATCGCCCACGCGATGCCCCAGGCTGTCGTTGATGATCTTGAAGCGATCCAAATCCAAAAACAGCACGGCAAAGACATATTCGTCATCCAACCGCGCCCGCTCCAACGAACGGCGCAACCGCTCCATAAACGAAGTGCGGTTCGCCAAGCCGGTCAACTCATCGTGCAACGCGCCGTAGCGCAGTTTTTCTTCCGCCTGGCGTCGCAACGTGATGTCGGTTTGCGAGCCGACCATGCGGCGACCTTGCCCGGCCCCGTCGCGCACGGCAATGCCGCGACTGAGCATCCAGGAGTAGCTACCGTCCTGATGCAGCATGCGATGTTCGTGCTCAAAATGCGGCGTTTGCCCATCCAGATGCGCGGCCAACGCGCGTTCCAAGGCAGCGTAATCGTCCGGGTGAACGCGACTGAACCAATCCTCCGGGCTGTTGCCGATGTCTTCGTCCGCGTAGCCCAGCATCGCTTTCCAGCGCGGCGAAAAATTCGCCTCGTTGTTTTTCAAATCCCAATCCCACAGCCCATCGTTCGCGCCGTTGGCCGTCAATTCATAGCGTTCTTCGCTGGAACGCAGCGCCTCCTGAGCTTGCGCGGCGCGGCGTGCGGCGCGGATGGCACAGTCCAGCAGCGAAGCGGTCAATTGCGATTTGACCAGATAATCGGTCGCACCCGCCTCCAACAGCACCATATTCAATTCGTGGTCATCGGGTTCGGTCAGGGCAATCACAGGCGTGCAGTTGCCGCTGGCCTGCGCTTCCCACAACCACTCCAAACCGCGCAAGGTCTCCGCCTCACAACTGAGGAAACACAGCTCGTAGTCGCCTTGCACCAGCGCGGCTAAGGCGTCTTCGTTGCGGGGCAGCAGCGTGATTTCCAAAGGCGGGGTCTGATGATGCGCCAGCAGGTCGCGGAGCCTCAGATAATCGTCTTGCGCCTCATCCGCCACCATGATTTTGACTGGACACTCGTGCATAAAGAAATGGATTTCCTCGTGTGCAAATCGGGAAGCCGCAAGCCAGAGAGAGAGAGAAAATGCAGGTCATAGAACCTCTCTAAACGGCATTGGTTTGGGTTGATTAGGTGTAAGGAGAGGGCCTGGCAATAAACACTGGATGAGGCCGGGCGCAGGATAACGAGGCCATTCGTAAAGATCAAGACAAATCTTGGAAGACTTCCGCCGCGAACTGGTTCACAACCTGATTTTGCCCGCACAAAGCAGACGAATTACCACGCGGCCTTGACCGCCACCCACGTCAAGGCCAGGAGGCTGACGCCGAGCGCCACGCGCAGCACTCGATTCGAGGGACTATCGGCAAATTGATAACTCAAACGCCATTCATGCTCAGCGGCAGCAGGCAACGTGACAGCGGTAGAAGAGGACTCAGACGGATATGACACAGCTACTCCTTATTCAATCAGAGGGTCAGGGGCATGCTTGGAATTTTCAGTGAGCGCAGGATTGATGTGTGAAACGGCATCACTCACGGAATCGGCGACACAGCATACTCAGGCGGCGCGCGAAGATCAAGTCAAAAGAAGTCCGGCGCAGGCGCGCGCTTTGTTGCAAGATCATCATTCTTTTAGTGGATTCTCGTAACAATCTCGGCATGGACTTTGCCAGCTTTCCGGCTCGTCACAGGAGCACGAGAGCAAAGCCCGATTTCCTCTCGCGTCCGTAAAGAGAGGTTGAATGAGGTCTCAAACCGTGCCCACACCTGCCGTTGCCGCCATTTTCGCCCCTCCGAACGCCTGGTTCAGAAAAGCAGTGGAGCGAACCGAATGGGCGGCCCGCCGTGACACAAAGCGGCATTGCAAGCTTGACGTTTTTTGCGAGACACGGGCCTCAAGCTCCCGCATGACCACCCGCCGACTGAAGTTGTTATGAAGCTGTTCGCCGAGTTAGCCACGTTCAATCCGCGCACCAAACTTTATTGGTGGGCCGTGACGTTGTCCGGCTTCACGGCGTTGGGCTGGACGCTGCCGCAGATGTGGCAGTTGAGCGGACTCGCTTGGGCGCAAGTGTTGGGGTTGGCCGTGATCGTCATTTTGACGGGTCTCTGTCCTGTCCGCATTCCGGGCACGCATTGCGTCATCACTTCCAGCGACATCTTTATTTTTTTGACGGCGCTGTTGTTCGGCGTCCCCGCCGCGACTTGTCTGGCGGCATTGGATAATTTTGTGGCGACCTATCGTGCCTCGCCCAAATGGAGCACGCGGCTCGCCAGCACCGCCATCAACGCGGCAGCCATGTTTTTGGCCGCCCAGCTTTTTATTCGGGTTTGGCGACACGCTGAGTTCTTTCGCGCAGATGAAAAAGCGCGGTTGTTCGTAGCCCTGCTGCTGTTCGCCTTTACTTACTTTCTGACCAACACCTTTCTGATGGCGCTTTATTCCGCGGCGCGACAGAACAAGCCGCTGCTGGCGTTTTGGTGGGAAAATTACGCCTGGATCATTTCCACGTACATGGCCAGCGCCACCTTCGCCGGGCTGATTTATCTGGGCTTGGAACGCTACGGCGCAGTTGTGATCCTGGCCGCTGCGCCGATTGTGGTCGTCGTGTTCACGACCTGTCATTTCTATTTTCGCCAAGCCGAAGAGCGGGACAATTTACAACGACAGCGGCTCGAAGCCGCCGAGATGCAAGCCGCGCTGGCCGAAAAACATCTGGTCGAAATGCAGGAGAGCGAAGAGCGCTTTCGCAGCGCCTTCGATTATGCCGCGATTGGGATGGCGCTGGTGACGCCCGATGGACGTTGGTTGCAGGTCAATCATTCGTTGTGTCAACTGCTCGGCTATTCCGAAGAGGAATTGCTGCGCCTGCATTTCCAGTCGTTGCTCCATCCCGATGATGTCGAAGCCGCGCAGCGCGCGCTCACGCAACTCGTCACGGGCAAAAGTTCCGCCGCACAACTCGAACAACGGTTTCTGCATTCGCTCGGCGATGAGGTGTGGGTTTCGCTCAACGTCTCGGTCATTCGCGCCACCGAGACGCAGCCGCAACGGTTGATTTTGCAAATGCAAAACATCACGGATCGCAAATGGGCCGAAGCGCGGTTGCTGCACGATGCCTTCCACGACACGTTGACGGGCTTGCCCAATCGCGCGTTGTTTTTGGATCACTTGCGCCTCGCCATTGCGCGGCACGAACGGCATCCGCAACGCCACTTCGCCGTGCTGTTTTTGGATTTTGACCGCTTCAAAATCATCAACGACAGTCTCGGTCATTTGGCGGGCGATGAATTGCTCATCGAAATTGCGCGGCGGCTGGTGCGCGGCGTGCGGCTCGGCGACACCGTCGCGCGGCTCGGCGGCGACGAATTTACGATTCTGCTGGAAGACCTCAATGCACAACAGGAAGCCATCGAATTGGCGGAACGATTGCAACAAAGCCTGACGCAATCCACCAAGCTCAGCATGACCGAAGTCACGATCACCGCGAGCATCGGCATTGCCTTCAGTTCGGCCCACTACCAAAAACCCGAAGAACTTTTGCGCGACGCCGACACCGCGATGTATCAAGCCAAATCGCGCGGCAAAGCCTGCTATGCGTTGTTTGATCCGAGCATGCATTCGCGCGCGATTCATCAGTTGCAAATCGAAAACGACATGCGGCGCGCGCTCGAACGCGAAGAGTTCTTTTTGGTCTATCAACCGATTGTGGCGCTCGAAACGCAGCGGCTGGTCGGCTTTGAAGCGTTGGTGCGCTGGCAGCACCCGGAACGCGGTTTGGTGAATCCGGGCGAGTTCATTCCGATCTCGGAGGAAACCGGCTTGATTCTGCCGCTCGGCGAATGGGTGATCGGCGAAGCCTGCCGCCAGATGCGCGAATGGCAACACGCCTGGCCCGCGCTGTTCGACGCGTCGTTGCTGATGAGCCTCAATTTATCGGGCAAGCAATTGATGCAGGAAAACATCGTGGAGTATGTGGAACGCGCGCTGAACCGGCATCAACTCGATCCGCATCATTTGAAGTTGGAAATCACGGAAAGCGTCGTGATGGAAAACATCGAAGTGGCGATGCGCAAGCTCGACCAATTGCGCAAACTCGGCGTGAAGCTGAGCATTGACGATTTCGGCACGGGCTATTCGAGCCTGAGTTATCTGCATCGTCTCTCCACCGACACGCTCAAGATTGATCGCTCATTTGTGCAACAGATGGCGGAGAACAACGAAAACGCCGAGATTGTGCGCACGATCATCACGCTTGCCAAAAACCTGCACATGGATGTCACGGCGGAAGGCATCGAAACGGTGGAGCAATTGGAAATGCTGCGCGCGTTGGGCTGCGAGCACGGACAAGGCTATTTGTTCGCCAAACCGATGGAAGCCCACGCCGCGTTCCAACTCATCACGGAACATACCGCAAAAACGCCGCTCCCCGCTCCACGCGACACCGCGCACGGGCAACCGTTTGAAGTACCATTGGGAAGCTACGCGGCGTAGAGTCTTGAGAGTCGCGGTGGACTATCTCTGACTCAAGTAAAAATGCCACAGTATCCGCGCCGCGACCGCGCGAAACGGTTTCCACGATTCGCCCAGCATTGCAAATTCTTCTGTCGTTGGACGCGCGGGCAAATGCTTGAGCTTTTGCATTGCCACGACTAACGCCAGATCGCCGCGCGGCCAAATATCCGGGCGTCCGAGCGCCATCAGCAAATACATATCCGCCGTCCAATCGCCGATGCCTTTGAGTTGCTTGAGCGTTGTGCGCACGTCGTCATCGGGCAGATGGTGCAGGTTGTCCAAATCAAGTTGCCGCTCAAGCACCGCCTCCGCCAGCAATTGCGCGTACAACGTCTTTTGCCGACTGAAGCCAATCGTTTTCAATTCCGCGTTGTTGAGCGTGAGAAAATTGTCGGGCGTGATGCGACCGAGCGTGGTTTGGAGCCGATAAAACGCGGCTTTCGCGGACGCGAGCGAGACTTGTTGTTCGAGGATGATGTAAACGAGTGTCGCGAAGCCCGGCTCGCGTTCCCACAGCGGCGGCACACCGTACAGTTTGAGGATGCGCGCTAAATCCGGGTCGCTTGCCGCGAGCTTTTTGGCCGCGACGGCAAGCGACCGTTCATTCAAAGGCGTCGGGACGTTATTGTGTTTTGGCATCACTCGGCATTTTGACCAAAACCGTCTTGCCGTCAAGCGCCAGCAGGAAATCGCTGCCGAGCGCGAGAATGCCTTGTCGTCCTTCGTGTACGAGCCGCGTTACGAGTTGATCGAACGCTGCGGAGCCGAATTCGATTTCGGCGTCCGCCTTCAAATCTTTCGCGCGGTCGAGCAGCGGCGCTTCAATCCATTGCTTGTTGCGGCGGAAGAACGTGCGATCCGCGATTTGTTGGACGTTCGTGATTTCGACGCGCTTCATCTGATCGTCATAAAACACATTCGCGCGATTCATCGTGGATTGTCCTTTTTGCGCGTTGACATTCATTTCCTGCGATACAGCACCCGCACCGCTGCGAACCTTCGCGGCTTTCTTATCAATCTCGCTTTCCGCCCTCTCAAATCGTAGTCTTGGCGTTGCAGCCATCTCGCCTTCCGTCGCCAGAAACGCGGTGTACTCGGTCAAAATTCCGAACTGCGTCGAGAGCCGCACAATCTCCGTCACCAATTCTTTCGTGCGCGGCTGCGTGCTGCCGTCTGCCGCCATCTGCCGAATTTGATCAATCAAGTACGCAATCTTGCGGCTCGCCCACAAACGCGGCACATACGAATTGCGGGTCGTCGCCGAAGTCACATCAAACTTGAATTCAAAGCTGCGCGGCGTGCCCAAGTAATTGCCGTTGAGTTTGAAGCGCAGCGGTTGTTCGCCTTGATATTGCCCCAGCAACACAAGCTGATCGCCCTCGAACAAATCGTTGATCTCAACCGGCATCAATTCCTTGATCGCGCGCGCCGTCACTTCGCCGCGCGCATCGAGCATCGTCAATTTCGGATCGCTCAACACGGGGCCGGACAAGCGACGAAACACCTGCGAAACTTTGGCTTCGACAT
>CAZWAK010000273.1:0-7173 GCA_964631865.1 uncultured Heliobacteriaceae bacterium
GCAATTGCCTCACAAGGCGAAGCACGCGAGCCGCGTGCGCTCCCAGGAATAGCCCTGAATTTTTTACCGCAAGGATTTTTTTCAAGGCATCCGACGACGAGGTTGTTTGGGTCGCAGCAACGGCTGAATTTTCGCGCGGAATTCGTCTTCGTACAAAATGCCTTCGATAGTGGCGTGAACATTCCCCGCCGCATCCAGCACGACGGTACACGGCAAGGTTTCGCTCGGCGTGAAGTACGCTTTCAATTCGGCTGTGCCTTGAATGATGGGGTAGTTGATCTTGCGTTGGCGGACGAATTGGAGGATTTCGCGTTTCGTTTGTGGCGGGTACGTGATGCCGATGATTTGCAAGCCGTCTTTGGCATAGCGGCGTTGCCATTGGACGAGTTCAGGGATTTCCGCGCGACACGGCGCACACCACGTCGCCCAAAAGTTCAGCAGCACAACTTTGCCTTTGTAATCGCGCAGCCGAATTGACCGTCCGGCGATGTCTTTCAACTTCCAATCCGGCGCGGCTTGCGGTTGCGCGATGACGGGTGACAACAGGAATGCAAGAAGGAGGAAAGGCTTCAGCATCTCAATACAAAAACCGCAATCCAAACAACCAGCCGCGATTCGGTCGCAACGCTTGTCCGCCGCCGCGTTGTGCGACGAGCCATTGATAACTGGCTTCAAGCACGACGCGCGTGCTGGCGACATATTGCAAACCGGGCAGCAACGAAAAGACCGTGACATCGCTGTTGGCAACCGCTGCCGAACCGCTGCGACCGTTGCCGCGATACGTCAGATTGGTTTCCAGGATGCCGAACAATTCTTTCGTCGGACGCCGATACTTGAACGGAAACAGCACGTATTCCAAATCGGTGTTCAGGTTGAATTCGTGCCCGACGTGAAAGCCGTCGCGCTCGCTGCGGAGAATGCCGGCGACGTTGCCACCGAAAATCCAGCGGCCTTTAGCCTGCGAATAGGCGGCTTCCAAATGCGCGCTCGTGCCGCCATTGATGGGCGCGAGTTGCTGGCGAATGAAGGTTGGAATCGTCAAACGTGCGGCATCGGCGACATCGCTGTTTCCGGTCGGCAATTCCAAGCCAAAGCGTACTGCCGCTTGCTTGTCACCCCATTGTTCGACGACGCGAAAAAAGCGGTACTTGCCCCAGAGCGTGATGTTGCCCAAACCGTTGTTCGTGACGATAGTCGAACCCTGTTGCGCGCGCGTGCGAACGTAGGGCAATTCAACTTCGAGTTGCAACGTCGGCGTCGGCGTGTATGAAACATTCAACTGCCAAACGTCGCGGCTCACGCGCATCGTGCCGAACGATTGCTGCAAGCGTTGATAACGCGGCATCACCGCGCCACCTTGATACACCGTCAAGCCTGGGCTGACGGTGCGAATCGGCATCGTCGCTACATGCAATGCCGCCCATTCGGAACTGGCGACATCTACGATCTCGCTTTTCTTGGGCGCAAGCGTGATGACTTCTTGCGCGGTGGTTCCAACGCCGACGGTTGTCCACGCGCCGACGATTTCGGCTTCTGTATTTACGGCGACATTGTTCGCGCCTTCGAGCAGAAATCGTTGTTTGCCGACGAGCAGGAAAACGCCTTTTTCACTGTGCAGCACTTGGCCGCGCGCCGTGATTTCGGCAGCACCAAGCTTATAGCCTGCTTTCTTCAGCGCAGTGTGCAGCGCCGCAAACGACACGGCAAATTCTGCGCGCGGTGTGAACACACCGATGCCGCCTTTGATGTCGGTGACGGCAATTTCTTTGGGTGTGGGAGCAAAGGGCAGACGGCTCACGGCCTTCTGAATGTTGTACACTCAGTTGCCGCACAAATAGCCGTCAATCTTCATCTGGATTTGTTTGACCTGCGCACTCGCAACAGTGACTGCACCGAACAGCAAGATCAAACCGGCGAGGCAACGGGCGATACTTTTTTTCATGGGGAATTCCTTTCTGATTGAAGCCGCGTTGCGGCAGAAGCCTTTGGCTCCTGCCGCAACGGCGTGCCACTTGTTTGTCGGCTTATTGGCGCGTTGGCTTGGCACAGCAAGCATCGTGCGCTTCGGCGCAGCAACCCGTGTCACAGCAGCTTTCCGCACAACAAGCAGACTGGCAGCAACCTTGGTCGCAACATTTCTCGTCGCAACATTGCGGTGTGCAGCAGTCTTCGGAACTGCTCTTGTGATCGCAGCATTGCGCCGTGCAGCAAGCAGGCTTCTGCGGGGTTGTGGAAGATTGACCGAAGGCAAAACTCGCCGTCAGCAAACAAACAGCAAAGAAAGATACACGTAAGATATTCATACGTCTAAGCTCCTAATTTAGAAAAAATGTTGAGGCTTTTGGTGCGCTTGCACCAGCGAACAGACACACTTTTCCTAAATCCGCCAGACACAGTTCAGCAGACGTGCATTGCTTTTATCAGGAAGAGAAAAGGAAGAAAAAGAAGTTGGGCCTTTGGGTGGGAACGGCAGAAAAGGCGTGAGCCTGGGAGCCGCCACAAGCAACGGCGCGACGTTCTTCGGCGACGAAGTTTCGAGCGCCGCCAAATCCGCCAGCGCACAACAATTCATCGCTTGCGATGGCGCAGCGGTCACGGCAGGCATCTCGACATCAGCGGCGCGCTGCATGGCGCAACAATGATGTTCACACGATTCCGCCGCTTTCGCCCATTCCTCCAACACGCAAGCCGCCAGACAATTCAATCCGCCCCACCACAGCGCACAAAACACGAAAGCTGTGACTTTGAGCGATGACCAAATTGTGAGCGTTCGTGCTTTCATTGGCGGCAGAGTAGCGAATCTGACCAAACCCCGTCAAGCCCTTTCTAGCGCGCGGCAGGCAATTCCAAACTGTAGATTTTCCGGCCTTCGAGGTTGTGCAAACTCACGTTCATCGCCTTTGTTTTGGCGTCAATCTTGATCGCGCCGAAAAACTGGAAGCCGTCTTTCGGCGAGCGATTCGCTTTCATGCCTTTGGGAATGCCGACGAATTTCACTTGTGGCCCAAACGTGTTATCCATCTCGCCGGGGCCGAATGTTCCGGCATTCAGCGGCCCCGCGACGAATTCCCAGAACGGCGCGAAGTCGGTGAATTGCGCTTGGGCCGGATCGTAGTAATGCGCGGCGCAGTAATGCACATCTGCCGTAATCCAGACGACGTTTTTGATCTTGCGCTGCTTGATGAAACGCAGGAGTTCCGCAATTTCCAATTCACGTCCGAGCGCGGGGCCGTTGCTTTGCGCGACGGCTTCAAAGTTTTCTCTGCCGTCTCTCACGATCAAGCCCAGCGGCATATCGCTCGCAATCACTTTCCACGTCGCGCGCGAAGACGCCAATCGTTGCTTGATCCAATTCATTTGCGCCGAGCCTAAAAACTGTGTGTCGGCATCCATCGTCGTTTGCTTGTTCGGCGTGTTGCGACCGCGATAGCTGCGCTCGTCGAGCATCAGCACATCGAGCAGCGGGCCGTAATTGCACGCGCGAAAAATGCGCTCCGGGTCGAGCGGATCAAAGCGCATTGGCATATAGTCCAGAAACGCGCGCCGCCCACGCGCAGCCAATAAATCCACGCTTTTCACGACGTATTTCGGATCGTCGAGAATCTGCCCCGGATACCAATTGTTGCGCACTTCGTGATCGTCCCATTGCGCGAGCATCGGCACTTCGGCATTGAAGCGGCGCAGGTTTTCGTCGCGCAAGTTATAGCGATGATTGCCGCGAAATTCGTCGAGCGTTTCGGCGACTTTGGATTTTTCCGGCGTGACGATGTTTTTCCAAATCGTGCCGTCGTCGAGTTTCACTTCGGCTTTGATTTCGCCATCGGCATAAATCGTGTCGCCGGAATGGATGAAAAAATCCGGCTGCAAGCGGTGCATCGCATCGTAAATCTTCATCCCGCCGAAATCAGGATTGATGCCCCAACCTTGCCCGCACACGTCACCGCCCCACACGAACGAAACATCGCGCGCATTGACCGGAGCCGTTTTGAAGCTGCCGCGCACGGCTTCGCTGAATACGCGAATGTCGCTCAAATCCTGCCACGAAACGCGATAGAAAATACGCTGTCCGGCGGGCAGATTTTGCAGATCAAGGCGCGCGGTGAAATCGCTGTTTTCGAGCGCAGCGGGGCCAATGATCCGTTGTGCATTCGTGAATGATTCTGTCGTGGCGTACTCGACGATCATGCGTGCCGCGCGGTCGCTGCGACTCCACAGAATCGCGCTGTTGCTGGTGATGTCGCCGCTTTGCACACCGCAGGGCAATTGCGGACGCGCCTGCGCAGCCGTGATGATCGCAGGGGCAAACAACAAGCCGCTGCTTGCCAAAGCAGTTTGAGAGATGAATTCGCGGCGTTTCATGCAAGTTCCTTCAGATGATTGGAAAGCCGTGCAGATTCTTCCAGCGTTAAGGTTTCGGCGCGACGTTGCGCATCAATGTTTGCCGCGTCGAGCGCCGAGCGTAATTGTAAATCGTCCAGCTTAAATTTGCCTTTGGCCGCGCGCAGATTGTTCCAGAGCGTTTTGCGCCGCTGCGCAAAGAGCGCGCTCAGCAGGGCGAGAAAAAAGGCTTCGTCCGTCACGACCGCAACCGGCTGTTCCCGCACCCGCAGGCGCACGACGCTCGACGTGACTTTCGGCACGGGACGAAACGCGCCCGGTGGCACATCGAACAGCTTTTTCGCTTCACAAAAAAACTGCACGAGCGCCGCCAAATAGCCGTATTCCTTGCCGCCCGGTTTGGCCACGATGCGCTCGACGACTTCGCGTTGCAGCATCAAGGTCATCTCGCGGAGGCAGGCGCGCTGCTCAAGCAGACGCTGTAAAATCGCGGTCGAAATGTAATATGGCAAATTCGCCACGACGCGCGCCGACGTGGCAGGCTGAATCAATTCACAGAAATTCACGCCGAGCGCATCGGCTGCGACGAGGCGAAAGTTTGAGTAAGCCGCGAACTGTGCATTCAATTCGGGAATCAAGACGCGGTCGAGTTCGATGGCAATGACGTTGGCATTCGTGGCGAGCAAGAGTTCCGTCAACGCGCCGTGACCGGGGCCGATTTCGAGAATCGTTTCGTTCGGTTGCGGCGCGACAGAAGTAACGATGCGGTTTGGATAATGCGAACCGACCAGGAAGTTTTGTCCGAGGCTTTTTTTCGCGTGCATTGGATTAGGCGTGCATTCCGAGCAACACATGAATGACTTTCGTGACGGACAGCACGACTTGATCTACGTCTTTGGTCGAATACCAGGGGCCGATGGCGACGTGGACTTGTTGGTTTTCATCGCACCACGCTTCGACGTTTTCCAGGTCAATCGCGTGGGCAATAAATTCCGGGTCAGCCTCGCTCGGCAGTTCAACGATGACCGAACATTTCGCCTGCTCGGCAAACTCGGTTCCCCAACGGCTGCGAATGCCAACGGTTTCCTGCAAGCCGCTGACGACATCGCGCGCAACGGCTGCCAGCGCCTGTTGCGTGGCTTGCGCGAGTTGGGTTTGCGCCCACGGAACCATCGAGCCGCTCGGTTTTTCCGTCGAGTAATGTTTCAGGTTGACCATCATCGGTGGCAATTCCCACGCCATCAATTTGTGCCCCCGCACGGGAGGCCCGCCTTTCACGGCAATTTCTCAGAACGTTTCCCACCGCCCGCGATACCGGCTCATGAATCTTGCTCCTTCGGATAACCCGTGATTTCCAAATCGCTGCCGCGCGGCGTGACTTTCAAATCGCACAACTCCATCGCATCGCGCAAGTGCGCCACGCCTTCGCCTTCAATCGCCGACTTGGCTTCCTGTCCGCCGATGATTTTCGGGGCGAAGAAAAACGTAATTTTGTCCACCAATCGCTGCTCAATCATCGAAGCCGCCACTGCTGCGCCGCCTTCCACCAACACGCTCGTCAACGCATATTTCGGGAGTTGTTGTAACGCCGCCGTCAAATTCAATTGCCCACCGTCCACCGGCACTTGCACGACTTCGACATCCAATTCGTCCAGCACGGCTTTGCGCTCTTCCAACGTGTTGCCCCATTCGGTGTAAATCGGGAAGCCCATGCCGTCGAGAATTTCCTGGTCGCCGGCAATTACCAGCAACGGCACGTCGCGCGCGGTTTGCACAAGCTGTGATTTCGGCGACAGCCGCAAGCCCGCATCCAGCACGACGCGCACCAACGGGCGATGACGCGGCAAGCCGGAACGATCCGTGAGCAACGGATCATCGCTCAGCGCGGTGTTAATGCCGACCAGAATCGCGTCGTATTCGTGCCGCAATATTTGCCCCGCCGCACGTGCCTTTTCGCCGGTAATCCACTTCGACTCGCCGGTTTTGGTAGCGATGCGACCATCCAACGAACACGCCGTTTTCAAATGCACGAACGGCAAACCCGTCGTCACAAACTTCGCATATTTTTCGTTGAGTTGCTGTGCTTCCCGCTCCATCAACCCCGTCGAAACCGCGATGCCCGCCGCGCGCAACAATTCAAAGCCGCGTCCATTCACTTTCGGATTCGGGTCCACCATCGAAGCGACGACGCGGCGAATCCCTGCGTTGATGATGGCTTCGACACAGGGCGGCGTGCGCTTGCCATTGCCATTGTGCGCGCAGGGTTCGAGATTCACATAAATCGTCGCGCCTTTGGCTTCGCCACTCGCTTCTTCCAGCGCCCACACTTCGGCGTGTTTGAGGTCGGCATAGCGATGATAACCGCGCCCAATGACTTTGCCGTCTTTGACCACCACCGAGCCAACGAGCGGGTTCGGGCTGACCTGGCCTTTGCCTTGCGCGGCGAGTTGGAGGGTTTGTTGGATGTAATCAAGATCAGTCATTGATGTTACGTCGTTGCAAAAGCTCCTGCTCTTCCAGCAACCATTGTCTTAATCGTTCTTCCGAAGGCAAGGCCACCAGATAGCGCGAGACAAAAAGCTGCTGATCCATCCCCGCCGTTGCATAATGCACTTCGGCAGCGTCTTTGTCTGCACAAAGAATCACCCCCACCGGAGGGTTTTCATCGGGCAGCGAAACTTCTTCGCGCAGGTAGTTGAGGTAGAAATTCATTTGCCCGGCATCTTCGTGCTGAAACTCGCCGAGCTTGAGATCATACGCGATCAAACAGCGCAAACGACGATGAAAGAAAAGCAAATCTAAATAGTGATGCCGTCCCGCCACGGTGATGCGCAC
>CAZWAK010000274.1:0-2500 GCA_964631865.1 uncultured Heliobacteriaceae bacterium
AAAAGTAGCGCGATTTGGCAAATCGCGTTACGCCTCTGAAAATGCAGCGCGATTTGGCAAATCGCGTTACGCCTCATTTTCCTCGTTGGGTTTGCGGTTACTCAGCGCGGAAAGAAATACCAGCAACAGCACATAGCCGCAAGCCAATCCCGTCATAACTGCGCCGCCCCAAAAAGAAATCGGCAACAAATACGCCGCGTTCGTGCCATCGGTCGCAATCAAATATACCCATTCATCCAACGCCAAGCTCAGCCCGATGCCAAACAGCAGCGCCGCTGCATCCAGCCAACGACTGCGGCCTTGCCACAGCGCCAGTGGGACGCCGCCCAACACGATGAGCAGCACGCCCGTGAAGAGATGATGAATATTGTACGCGCCGACGTTGAGGTCGGTATTCGGAAAGTTGTGGAGCCAGAGTCGCAACAGCGCGAAAGTCACCAGCAACGACAACAACAGCAATTGGGCGCGACGCAAATTCAAATTTAATAACATTGTTTCCCTCTCAATTGTTTCCCAGTTGACAATTTCCTGGTGAACGATTATTATGCGTTTGGTTGAAATTGAGGATTTACACTATGCCAAAGGTCAAGATTCCAAACAACACCGCCGAGCAGGCGCTGCTCAAGCTGATGCGCGTCGGCGACCGGCTCTGGCGCGAATCGGACGAACGGTTCGCTCAATGGGGCTTGACCGACAATCACTACAACGTGCTGCGCATCCTGAACGGCGCGGGCGAACCGATTTCGCAGATCGAGATTGGCCGCCGCATGCTGTCGTCGCGCGCGAATGTAACGAAGCTGATTGATTTGCTCGAAGACAAGAAATTCGTGCGGCGTTTGAATTGTGGAGATCGGCGCGTGAAGTTGATTGAATTGACTGAGGCGGGCACGAAGTTTCTCGAAGACACGCTCAAGGCGATTCTGGAGGCGGCGGAAAGCAGCTTGAAACCGCTCACCAAAGCCGAGCAAAAGGCTTTGAGCGAGTTGCTCGACAAACTGCTGCATTAGCAGCCCTTTTTTTCGCCCTAATTGTTAACCAGTTGACAGTTTACCAAGAAACAAATTTTGTGAGGTACGAATATGATGCAGAAAATTGCAGCAAACGAGCGGTATCATCTCGAAAGCGATTGGCTTTCGGCCTATTGGTTGTTCAGCTTTGATCGCTACTACGATCCGAACAACATGGCGTTTGGGCCGCTGCGCGTCTTCAATCACGACACGATCAAAGGCGGCGCGGGCTTCCCAACGCATCCGCATCGCGAGATGGAGATTGTGACCTACGTGCTCGAAGGTGCGCTCGCGCACAAAGACAGTACGGGTGGCGTCGGCTTCATTCGTCCCGGCGAAGTGCAACGCATGACGGCGGGCACGGGCATCGCGCATTCCGAGTTCAATGCTTCGGAAACCGACGTCACGAAGCTGCTGCAAATCTGGGTGCTGCCGGAGCGCGCGGGGCTGACGCCTTCGTACGAACAAAAGCAGTTCTCAACGGAAGAGCGCACGGGCAAGTTGCTGCCGATTGCGTCGGGGCAGGACATGGCGGGCGCAGTGAAAGTGCATCAGGACGTGACGTTTTATGTGGCGCGGTTGCGCGCGGGCGACACGGTGGCGCATAACTTCACTGGGCAGCGGCGCGCGTTTCTGTATGTGATTGATGGCGCGCTCACCATCAACGGCGAGTCCTTCAACACAGGCGATCAAGCGCGCCTCGTGAACGAATCCACGCTTGCGCTTGCAGCGACAACCGACAGCGAAATCATTTTGATTGACCTGCCGTAAACCGATACGTGGCGTGAACCGACCGTTCGTGCCTTGATGAAACTAAGGCGTAACGCGATTTGGCAAATCGCGTTACCTTCGCAGAGGAGAAACTTGTGGATACACTTGAGACTATCAGGCATCGCATTTCCGCGAATCATTTTGACCCGACTCGCACGCTTTCCGAAGCCGAGATCAAAGAGTTGATTTCGTATGCCACCGAAGCACCATCGTCGTATAACATTCAGCATTGGCGCTTCGTCGCGGTCACGAAGCCCGAAGAAAAAGCACGGCTGAAAGCTCTTGCGTACAATCAACCCAAAGTCGCCGATGCGGCGGTGACGTTCATCGTGCTCGGCGATTTACGAGGCTACGAGAAGCTGCCGCAAATTTATCAACCGTTCGTGGAAGCAGGTGCGATGCGTCAGGAACAAGTGGATCGAACGGTCGGAACCGCCACGAAAATTTACAGCAGCAATCCCCAGATGGCGCGCGACGAAGCCATTCGCGGTGCGTCGTTGGCGGCGATGACGTTGATGTTGGCGGCAGGGGCAAAAGGTTTGGTGAGCGGCCCGATGATTGGCTTTGACCCCGAAGGTGTGAAGCGTGAGTTCGGCCTCGCAGACCGGTATGTGCCCGCGATGTTGATTGCGGTCGGGTATGCGGCTCCGGGCAATCACCCGCGCAAACCGCGACTGAGCGTAGATGAGGTGTTGGCGTTTGAGCGCGGGCGCGAGTTTTGA
>CAZWAK010000274.1:2600-7172 GCA_964631865.1 uncultured Heliobacteriaceae bacterium
ACCGCGACTGAGCGTAGATGAGGTGTTGGCGTTTGAGCGCGGGCGCGAGTTTTGAGAAACAAAGGGCAGAATCCGACAAAGTAAGAATCTGCCCTTTTCACAACCCCTAGCCGAAAATTGTGGCCCAGGTTGCCGAGATCAAAGCCGCGCCCAAAAACAACACGAGCAGTGTCGTAAAGGCACTGGCGGTCTTTAAGCGGCGTGAGACGGCGGCATAACCAATCGCCAATAAGGACAGCCGCCAAAGCGAAAACACGTCAATCCAATTCGCAAAAGCGACAATGAATTTCGGCAAGCTGTCCTTGCCGAGGAACATCGTCAGCAAGGCCCCCAGATTGGAGCCAATGGGGTTTTGGATATCAATTTCGTCCGGGCTTTTGAGGAACAAAATCGCAATGAAGACCAGGGACGAAATAATCGAAATGGCCAGGAAGGCGTAGATCGTGACACCGAGGATCGGCATAAAAGTATTTTCTGTGCCGAGTACCATACTGGCCAGCTTGAAAATGCCCGCCACCGCAAACACGGTTACGAGGCTTCCTAACACACCCATGAGCGGAAATGTGGCTTTAATCAAGGTCGCATTTTTTCTCATCGCTTCCAGTTGTGGCGCGGCTTGCTCTTGCGTCATCTTGCCATCGGCCACCGCTTTTTCAATGCCCATCGAAGCGATTTTCACTGCGTCCAATCGCTCGGCCATGACGAAGCCGGTCAGTGCGCCCACTATCGCCAGCACAATCAACGGCGCGACAATTTTGGGAGCGAGACCAATGCCTGGGAAAGTTTCGCCCGGTGAAAAATACACGCCCATCAGACGGCTGAAAAAGTTCTGTGCTGCAGGTGCATCCGTAGTGATTTCTGTTGCCATAAAGCCTCCTATGAGTTGAAGGGAGGCAGTAATCGGTAGGAAGGCGTGGGAAAACAGCAGTTACGAAAGGGGCCGCTACTGACTACTGTCTACTCGTTGAGAAAGCACGCGGCGAAATGGCCGGGTGCGATTTCTTTAAATTGGGGTTCGTTCGTTTTGCATTGCTCCATTGCGTGCGGGCAGCGGGTGTGAAAACGACAGCCCGACGGCGGATTCAGCGGCGTAGGAACTTCGCCGCGTAGAGCAATACGCTCGCGGTCGCGTGTTTGTTCCGGGTCAGGCAACGGAATCGAAGCCAGCAAGGCTTGCGTGTACGGATGCTTGGGCGCTTGATAGAGTTCCAGTGCGGGCGCGAGTTCGACAATCTTGCCTAAATACATCACGCCGACGCGCGTCGAAATATGCTCAACGACGGCGAGGCCGTGCGAGATGAACAGATACGTCAAGCCGAATTGTTCCTGCAAATCCTGGAGCAAATTTACGACCTGCGCCTGCACCGAAACGTCGAGCGCCGACACCGGTTCATCTGCGACAATGAAATCCGGGTTGAGCGCCAGCGCCCGCGCAATGCCGATGCGTTGGCGTTGTCCCCCGCTGAATTGATGTGGATAGCGATTCGCGTAATCGTGATCAAGCTTGACGACTTTGAGCAATTCGGTGACGCGGTCGCGGCGTTCCTGTTTGTTGCCGATGCCGTGAACGATGAGCGGTTCGCCAATGATGTCGCCGACTTTCATGCGCGGATTGAGCGACGAATAGGGGTCTTGAAAGACAATTTGCATCCGTCGCCGCAGCGCCCGCATTTCGCTTTTGCTCAAGTTCAGCAAATCTTGATTGTCGAACCTGATCTCGCCGCTCGTGGGTTCAATCAGCCGCAACAAACAGCGCCCGACCGTCGTCTTGCCACAACCCGATTCGCCGACCAGACCGAGCGTTTCACCCTTGTAAATATTGAACGAAACGCCATCTACGGCACGCACCGATTGTCCGCGTCCGGCGGGAAAATGTTTCTTGAGATGTTGGATTTCGACGAGCGTTGATGCAGTCATTTTTTCAGGCGTTTGCAAACTTCGCTGACGGGCGGAGAGAATTTCGGTAAGACTTGCGAAGCAACGTTTTCGCCGCTCATATAAATGCAACCCTCATCATAAACTCGCTCATCCTGTTTCAGATTTCGCACTTCTACGGTTTCCATCTCTGTATCAACCAACCACAATTCCCGCACACCTAACGCTGCATACGTGTCAGCTTTCGTGTTGTGGTCATAAATCGCAGTGCTGGGCGAAATCACTTCAACCACGATGTCTGCGCAATCAATATGTTGCGGATCAATAAGGGCAAAGGTTTCGGCAGAGATATAAAACAAATCCGGCTCGACATAAGTGTTCGGGTCTGTCCAAATTGCTGCGCGCGGAGTAAACACAGTACCTGCATCTCCAATTTCTGACAGGTGCAGAATGAACAGTCGTATCAAGGTTGCCGAGGAAAAGCTGTGATCAAAATTCGGGGGCGGGGTCATATACAATACTCCAGCGATTAGCTCATATTTCGTGCCGTCTTTCGGATCAGGCAGTTTCCAGAATTCTTCGAGCGTATAGGTTTTGACAAGTGGAGATGTACTTAAAACTTGCATAAATACTACCTTTCGCAATCAGTGGTCATCCCTATCATACCTCAATAAATCTCATTCACACGCACACACCGCGACAGATGCGCTTCGCCGGCATTTATCAATTCGATTTCGCCCGTGCGACATTTTTCCTGGGCATGCTGGCAGCGCGGCGCAAAGCGACAGCCAGGCGGTAATTCCAACGGGTTCGGCACGACGCCGTCAATCGTGCGCAGGCGCGTCAGATGGCCTTTCGCGCCGAGTTGCGGAACAGCGCGCAGCAAACCTTCGGTGTAGGGATGACGTGGACGGGCGAACAATTCGCGCACGGGCGCTTCTTCGACAATTTTGCCCGCGTACATCACGGCGACGCGGTCGGCAGTTTCGGCGACGACGCCGAGGTCGTGTGTGATGAGCAACAGTCCAAGCTGACGCTTGCTTTGTAATTCGGCGAGTTCCTGCAAAATCTGCGCTTGAATCGTCACGTCGAGCGCGGTCGTCGGCTCATCAGCAATCAGCAATTTCGGATCGCAGGCGAGCGCCATCGCAATCATCACGCGCTGGCGCATGCCGCCGGACATTTCGTGCGGATAGCTTTTCGCGCGGCTTTCGGGCGACGGAATCGCGACGTCGCGCATGCCTTCGATAGCCTGATTCCACGCTTCTTTTTTCGAGACGCCGCGATGCAGACGAATCGCTTCGGCAATTTGTTCACCGACCGTGTAGACAGGGTTCAGCGACGTCATCGGGTCTTGAAAAATCATGGCGATGTCGTCGCCGCGCATCGTGCGCATTTCGTCTTCGCTAAGCTTGAGCAGGTCGCGGCCTTCAAACAAAATCTCGCCGCCTGCGATGTAACCCGGACGCGCGACAAGGCGCATAATCGAAAGCGCCGTCACAGATTTTCCGCAGCCCGATTCGCCCACGACACAGAGCGTTTCGCCACTGTCGAGTGTGAACGACACATCGTCCACCGAACGCACTTCGCCGCGCGCGGTCGCAAAATAGGTTTTCAGATTTTTGACTTCCAGCAGCATAGGGGATTGGAGATTTGAGATTGGAAATTTGAGATGGGGCATCTGCTCCTGATCTCAAATCTCGAATCTCAAATCTGAAACTCACAAGGCAAGATTCATCTCAAATGTCCAATCTCAAATCTGAGATTCACGGGGAGCGCGCGAATGATAAACGAAGCTGGCTCCGATGGCGAGCGCAGAAATGATGGCACAAAGAATGGCGAACCAATCGCCGTGCTGTACATACAACGTCAAGCCTTGTCGCTTTTCCGCCGCCCACACTTTGCTCGTCGCCGCGAACATCGGCAATGGGTCAATGACGCTGCCATCGGCTTTGATTAAGGCCGAGATGCCGCTGTTTGTGACGCGCACGAGGTCGCGGTTGGTTTCAATGGCGCGCATTCGTGCGTGATTGAGATGTTGCTGCGCGCCAGCAGAATTGCCGAACCACGCATCGTCAGACACGTTGACGAGCAAGGTCGCGCCATTGGTGACGAATTGGCGGACGAGGTTCGGATAAGCCGCTTCGTAGCAGATAAACGCGCCGACTTTGACGAAACTCGTGGTGCGTTCGAGTGCGACTTCGCCCTGTGTTTCTTCGTCGTTCTGCACGATGGCGAGTTGCGTAGCAAGCTTGAGCGAATTGACGGTTGCCGTGTTGCCCGGCGTGAAATCGCCAATCATCGCGGGCACAAACGCGCCCAGCACCGCGCGCAACGGCACGTATTCGCCAAACGGCACAAGGCGCATTTTGTCGTAACGTTTCAGCGCCTTGCCATCGGGCGTGATCGTTTGCACGCTGTTGTAGATGTTTTCGCCATCGCGCCCCATTGCGCTGAAGAGCAGATGCGCATTGTGTTCCTGCGCAATGGCATTGAGTTTGTTGCGCGCGGCTTCGTCTTGTTCGTAATGCAACACAAGCGGCGATTCCGCCCACACAATGAGGTCAGCTTTTTTGCCGGGCGCTTGCGTGATCGCCTCGCGCGTGAGCTTGAGATTTGTTTCCAGCCCGGTCGTGTTGCGTCGCGCGAATTCATCGGGATTCGTCAGAATGTCAACCGGGAGGTTGGGCTGCACGC
>CAZWAK010000275.1:0-7129 GCA_964631865.1 uncultured Heliobacteriaceae bacterium
GCAATTGCCTCACAAGGCGAAGCACGCGAGCCGCGTGCGCTCCCAGGAATAGCCCATCCTTTTCTTCCCCGAAATTTTACAGCTCCAATTTTTTTATGCAGAGGTGCTACGGTAGAATGACCGCGTTTCGGGGGATGCAAATTCGATCTGTGGGGAAAAGCTATGGCTTCGGCAGAGAATGCAGAGACAACCGAAGTGACGCAGCTCTTGCTGGCGTGGCGCGCGGGTGATGAGCGAGCGTTGGCGCAATTGATCCCGCTCGTGTATGCCGAATTGCGCCGCATTGCCCGCAACTATTTGCGCAAGGAACGCGCCGGGCATTCGCTCGAAACGGCGGCGCTCGTGAACGAAGCCTATTTGCGTTTGCTCGACGCGCAGCACATCAGTTGGCAGAACCGTGCGCATTTCTTTGCCATCTCGTCTACGCTGATGCGGCGCGTGCTGGTGGATCTGGCGCGTGAACGGCAAGCGCGCAAACGCGGCGGCAGCGCGCGACAGATTGTGCTGGATGAAGGTCTGATTGCTGGGGCGGGGCGAAGGGAAGATTTGGTCGCGCTGGATGAAGCGTTGACGGCGTTGGCAGCCGTGGATGAGCGCAAATGCAAAGTCGTCGAGCTACGATTTTTCGGCGGGCTGACGGAAACCGAGATGGCCGAAGCGTTGCAAATCTCACCCGAAACCGTGCGGCGCGATTGGCGGTTGGCGAAGGCTTGGTTGTTGCGGTTTTTGAGCAAAGGCGGCGAGGAAAACTGAAACGGCTTAGAGGGAAGTCACACGGGCTGTTTCAACTCAAGCACAAGGCATTCACGGTCGGCGCTCTCCCAAGCCTCTTCAAAGGTTGGCAAGCTGATAATTTGCGGGCTGACACCGTGGCGCGGGTCGTGGACAAGCACTTGCTCGCTTGTCACATCGGCAATGACCAACGCATGAAAAGCGAAAAGCCCGTCCACGAAGCGCAGGTCTACTCCTACGATGGGAAGGACGGATTGGCGAACTACCGCCGTCAAATCATCCAGATTCCAGTCCGTGTGGTATTCGGCTTTGACAGGCAGATCAACCAGGCCTTGCGCCACTTGATTCAGGCGCATGCCGAGACCGGAATAACCACAGCGTGCGCGGATTTCGGCTTCGGAGAAAGCAAAGCCCAAAGCGGCTAACACCATCCTGACACAAGCCGCCACGCAACTGGTGGACAATTCCTGAGAATACAGAGGCAACACGTCTTATTCCTGTTGGCTGATCTGCGCCAGGCGATGTGCCAACTCTTCACGGGAAGGGCGGCCCAAAAACGAACCTGTCGCGGGGTTCAGATAAACGTCCGCGAGCCGAACTGCCATTGGCTGTCCGGCAGTGCTAAACCAAACGGAGACGTGCCAGACAAAACTTTCCGGCACAAATGCAACTTCACCTGGATAAAGCGCGTCCCCAATCTCGGTTCGCAACCATCGTCCGACCGCTTTCCGTGCAGCTTCGGCGTCTGGCAACGCTAGTTGCGGAATCATTGTGTTCTGTGCTGGAAGTGATTGGCTCACATTTTCCATAGACATCCTCACATTGAATACAGTCGCCAATATACCTATTGAGGATGACTTCGACAAGAAAGCCAGCGAAGAAACCGGATGCCGAGTGGTTAGGCTTTTTGAGCCAGGGACACGAGCGCGATTAGCTTCGCGCGATAACTTGCGCCACTGTATCGCCGCACTCGCCCGCTTCCAGCAAAAATTCATGTTGCCGTCGCAGTTGTTTGTTTTTGTACATTCGCCGATCCGCGATTTTCAGCAGCCGTTCGAGCGCGTCGGCTTCGCTGCCATAACGGGCTGCGCCTAAGCTGACACCGGCTTTGATTTGTTCGTGGCTGTAACCCGGCAAAGCGTAATTTTCGACGGCGCGTTGGATGCGCCACATCAGGTCTTCGACATCGTGTTCGGTCGCGCCGGGCAACAACGCAACGAACTCATCGCCCGCATAACGCGCCAGGTAATCGTAACTGCGCAACTCGCCCGCGATGACCTGCGCAATGCCAATCAGAAATTCATTGCCCGCGTGATGACCATAGGTGTCGTTGATTTTCTTGAAGCCATCCAAATCCATCATCAACACAGAGAGCGGCGTGTCTTGCCGGTGCGCGCGATTGGCTTCCTGCGCAAATTGAAAATGCAGTGACCGCGCGTTTGGCATGCCGGTCAGCGGATCGGTCAACGCGAATTCGCGCGTTTCGGCGTGATGCCGCGCGTTGTAAATCGCATCGGCAGCCAAGCCGGAAATCGTTTCGAGCATACGAATGTGATCGGTCGTGTAGCGCAACAGCTTTTCCGAGTACAACGCAATCACGCCGATCATCTGTTCGCCTTTCAAAAGCGGTGCGACGGCCATTGTTTGGAATTCGTCGTCGTGCAAGTGCAAGCCCGCCAAATCGAGTTCGGGATGCGCGTTGCAAAACAGTTTGCGATGCGCGAGCACCCAACCCGTCACGCCATCGCCCGGCAACACTTGGCGTTCGGCAAAGGCTGCGGCGTATTTGCCCGTGACGTGTTCGGCGCGCGCGACTTGCTTTTGTTCGTCGTAGAGATAAATCGCGCAGGTCTCGAACGGAATCACGAATTTCAGCTTGCGCGCGAAAATTGCAATCGTGTCTTCCAGATTTAGTGAGGTACTCAAAGTGCGCGCGATTTCATACAGCGATGACATTTCGTGATGCGCAGCGGCGATTTGATCCAGGTATTCCGGCTGCTCGTTCGCACGGCTGTACAACGCGGTGGGATCGTCTTCGGCCTCGCGCAAAATCGTGTTCGATTGCGTTGGTTCCAACGACAACCCGGCTGCCAAGATGTGTTGCTCGAAGGTCGGCAAATGCGCCAGAAACGTGGCGACGACTTCGGGATCAAAATGTTTGCCGCTTTGCGCGCGCAGCAATTGACAAGCCTCATCGCGCGTCAACGCACAACGATAAGCGCGGTCTTCGCGCACGGCATCGAAGCAATCCACGACCGCCAAAATGCGCACAGTCAACGGAATCGCCGTTTCCCGCAAGCCTTCGGGATAGCCTTTGCCGTCCCAGCGTTCGTGGTGATATTTCACGATGGGCACGACTGGGTATGGAAAGCCGACGCGCTCCAAAATGCGCGCGCCGATGGTCGTGTGAATTTTCATCTTCTCGAATTCAGCGGGCGTTAGTTTACCCGCTTTATTCAAGATGTAATCGGGCACGGCGAGCTTGCCGATGTCATGCAGCAACGCTCCGGCGCGCAAGGCTTCGATTTCGGCTTCGGGCAAGTGGAAGAGTCGCCCCATTCCTTCCGCATAAATTTGCACGCGGCGCACGTGTTCGTGCGTGACTTGATCTTTGGCGTCAATGGCGGTGGCGAGTGCTTCGACCGTAGCAAAATGCAAACGATTGATTTCGGCGAGATCATGCGACGCCGTTTCGACTTTGGTGAAGTACATTCGGCACGCCACAAAACTCGCCGCCATCGTGGGTACGATGGCGAGCAAATAAAGCGGGCTGTAGCCTTGCGCCAGAACGTACAAAAACGCCGTGATGACGCCGGCGGCAAAAATGTGCAGCGCCGCCCACAACTGATGCGTGAGCCAGAACGGCTTGTCGGACGGCGTTTGTTTGTTCGCTTGGAACAGCGCCGCCAATGTGGCATTGCACGTGAAATAAACGGCGACCATCGCGATGGCAGCGGACAGAAATAATTCGACGGGCGCGCTGTTCTCAGTCAGGTGCGAGCGTTGCGCGGGGCTGTTGTGGTTGATGACCGCATACATCAACGACGAACCGAGAAACGTCGCCAGCGCGTGGCTCGCAGCACTGTAGATTTGTTCCGCCCGCGTGCGCTTCGTTGACGTCAGCGCGACGAAGCCGTTCAGCGCGGCTGCCATCGTCGCGGCAGGCGTGCCGAGAAAATACGCCGCGAGGAAAATCAGCGCATCCGTCGGCGACAGCACGCCTGCCCGATTGGGCATTTCAAAGGCGAACCGCCCGATGACGCCGATGACCAACAACAAGCAAACGAATTGCCAGGCTTGTGTGTGGGCCAGCGCGCCAAGTTGCCACAGGCTGAACAGCGTCGCGCTCGCGCCACAGACGCTGACGCTCCCCCAGAAAATTTTGCTGCGTCGGTGGTAGTCGGATAGATCAAACCAGTTCATAGTGTGCTTGCCAAAATGTTGTGCCGCCAGGGATGTAAGGAAAATAGGGAAAGGCTGTGCGAGGCGTCTTACAAAGCGATGATAAAGCTGCGCGGGGCGCGTCCCAAACAATCAATTTTGGCTTGCAAAGACACGAAGAAGTTATGGCGACGCAAAGTTGAGAGTTTGCGCCGCGCCGATTTTGTATTATGATGGCTCCTGTTCACGACGAATCAAGAACCCCAAATTGACAAGCACGTTCACACACACACACAAGGAGCAGAAACTACAACTGATGTACACGAACACAACCTTGGCGCTGGCGCAGCGCACGTTACAGACGGCAAGTTGACCGTTCTCGCCCGAACCGGAAGGTCGCTTGCCAGTGGAGGTAGTTATGGCAACGCAACTGACCAACCGGGAAAAACTCGCCTTTAAATTAGATCACCTCTCCGAATCCGAAATTGAAGAAATCAACGAGTACGTTTCGATCATGGAAACGATGCGGCGGGCCGAACGCCAGCCCCATGACTTCGATGACGAACTCATCGCGGCGCTCAGTTCGGCCTACGAAAATCGCCGCGCGCAACAAGTGTTTGAGTGGGACGCCGTGCGTCAGCGCGCCGATAGAAATGACACGCAAGCGCGCGCCGCGCATCGGTAACAGCAAAAGTTGAAAGTTGAAAGTCAGAAGTTGAAAGTACATTGTGTTGACCTTTCGCCTTTCAACTTCTGACTTTCAACTTTCGCTTTTTGACTTTTTTTTCCTCTCTCCCGTAACTTTTTCCTTCCTGTGGGGAATAAGCAAACAGAATGACAACGCAACAAGCTTACGCAATAGGCAGAGGACGCACGCTTGGACCTTGTTTCTGAACCAACTGAATATTTTGTTTTTTCGTCGGAGAGTCTGGCCACTACGATGACGGACGGAAACCTTTTGCAAGCCGCTGCGCTGGGCGATGAAACGGCGTTTCGCTTGTTGTATGAACGACACCGCGAAGTCGTCTTTCGCTTCGCCTATCGGATGTTGCAGTCCGTCGAGCTGGCGGAAGAAATCACGCACGATTGCTTTTTGAGCTTAATCAAAAAACCGACGCGCTTCGATGCCAGCCGCGCCAGTTTGAGAACCTATCTCTGCGCGGCGGCGCGCAATCAGGCGCTCAAACATTTGCAGCGCACAATGACCTATGACGAATTGAATCCCGAATGGCCGACGTCGGAGCAGTGGAATCCCCTGAAGCAGGTGATCGGCGCAGAGTTGGCGGCGGCGGTGCGCGCGGCGGTGGCGCTGTTGCCGCCGCTGCAACGCGAGGCCGTGATTTTGTTCGAGTATGAAGATTTGAGTTTGGCAGAAGTGGCGTTGATCGTGAACGCTGACGTTGGAACCGTGAAATCGCGCTTACATCGCGGACGCGAAAAGCTGCGGCAATTATTGACGCCGTATCTCAACGACGGAACGCGCGCCGCAACGCCATAAATGTAGAGCGATTTGCCAAATCGCTCTACGCCACACGCGGGAGCCGAAACGCCTCGCTTGCCAGTTAAGCAACGCTCGCATTTGAGAGTTGGTAGGTAAACAAGAGAATTGGCAAGCGAGACGCTTCCGCTCCCGCGCGCATCGTAGGAAAAGATTATGCAGAACGCAAATTCGCAACCGGAATCGAACTTCAATGAGGCGCTCAAAGCGTGGGACGCGCCTGACGTTCCGACCTCGCTGGATCAGCGCGTGTTGGAATCCTATCACCGCTACGCGCATCGTCGTTCGTGGTGGGAGCGGTTCTTCACTTCGTCGGTGCGCGTGCCGCTGCCGCTGGTCGCGTTGCAAGTTGCGTTGTTGCTGATCGCGGGCGGCGGCTTTCTCTCGTTCTTTGTCACGAAGTCCGAAGAGGTCTTGCCCCTCGTCAGCAGTGTCCCGTCTCCAGCCGTCATCGCCGTCCCTGTCGTGCAGGAAAAGACCATCATTCGCACGGCATATCGCAGCCAAAAACGGTTAGCGCCGCGCCCAGAGAAATTCATCGAAGCCGCGCCCGTATTGCCGATGAGCGCCACCACGCGACCCAACCTGATGCTCAACACCGAGTCGCTCGGCTGGCAGGTGCGGGCGGATTTGTTTGCGCCGAAGCCGCAAGCGGAATGGCCAGACGTGACCGTGAACGTGGAGCACAAACTCGCGCTTCCTACTTCGTTGAATTACAACCGCATCGCGCTGTTGGAGCCGCTGCCGACCGAATGGAACGTGGTGGCCAATAGTGATTTCAGCGTCCTGGCCAACGCGGGGAAATCCAGATTTTTCGAGGGACGCCTGAGCCGCACGGTTTCGCGCGCCGGCGAGTGGGTGACGAAGCCTTTTGAGAAAACAGAAGTGCTGTATCGTTGGATTCCGAATGCCCTGCCTGCCGTGAGTTCGTTCGTGTCGCCCGCCAAGAACGTCTGCTTCAGTCCATTTCGCAGCAAGCCCGAATACGTCAATTTGTATTAGGTTCCGATGACGCAAAAAATGCTGTCACCTCGGCGATGCTGTGCGTAATGCGGCAATTGGGCAAGCTGTTCAGAAACGTCTGGCCATACGCTTTCGTCACCAATCTGGGATCCAAGACCGACAACACACCGCGATCTGTCGTGCTGCGAATCAAACGGCCTAAGCCTTGCTTCAACGTGATGATCGCCGACGGCACGGAATAGTCGCTGAAGCTGCTGCCGCCGGTTTCGTCAATGAATCTTTGCCGCGCGGCGATGACCGGATCGGACGGCACGGCGAACGGCAGCTTATCAATAATCACGCACGACAACGCCTCGCCGCGCACGTCTACGCCTTGCCAAAAACTGCTCGTCGCAAACAGCACCGCGTGCGGCGTGTTGCGAAACTGATCGAGGATGCCCGTGCGCGAGCCTTCGCCTTGTTTGTAAATCGGAAAGTCCACCCGTGCCGCGACCAGATCGCGCAACATATCCATCGAACTGTTGCTCGTGCAAAGCACAAACGCGCGGCCCTGTG
>CAZWAK010000276.1:0-6990 GCA_964631865.1 uncultured Heliobacteriaceae bacterium
GGATTGCCCGCTGCAAATCCACACATCGCCGACCAGCACGTTTTTGAGTTCGAGGGTATTGATCTTGAGCGTGAACGGCCCGCCAGCTTTGAGCGGCTTCAGGCGCACCATCCACTTGCCGTCCACAGCGGTTACTTCGGCGCTTTGTCCACTGATTTCGACTTTGACTTTTTCGCCGTTATCCGCCGTGCCCCAAATCGGCACAGCGATGTCGCGTTGCAGCACCATGCCCTCGGTGAACAGCGCGTGCGGCTTGACGGCAGCGAACGCCGGGAGCGCCAGGAGTAATAGAAAACCCAGCGTAATGATTCGTTTTTGCATAAATGTGATCCTCCTGAATTTTGGGAGCCAGCATTCTTCCTTCTTCATTTTTCCTTCTTCATTATTTTCGGGGAAGCCCTCTGGCAAATAATGAAGAAGGAAGAATGCTCGGATGCTGACGATGTTGTTATTTCAGCGACTTCAGATACCGCAAACTTTGCAGCACCTGCGCCAGCAAACGCGACGATTCGTCTTCGATGAAATAATGCTGCACGCCGACTTGTTTCGCCGTCTTCATCAGCGCCGGAAAATCAATTTGCCCCGTGCCGACGACGATGTTCGTTTCGACATCGGCGTGCCCCGTCAAATCGCCTTTCATGCCTTTCGGCAATTCTTTCAGGTGCAGCAACTCGACGCGCTGGCCGAGTTGCTTCAAAATCTTCACCGGGTCTTGTCCCGGCCATTGAATCCAGTACACATCCAATTCAATCGCGACGGTTTTCGCATCGGTTTCTTTCATCAACTTATCGAAGAGCGTTCCCTGCCCCGCCGCCAAACCGTTCGTTTGAAATTCGTAGCCATGCACGTGGTAGGCGAACTTCAAGCCTTCTTTCGCCAGCGCCGCGCCCCATTTGTTGAAGTCCTTGATTGCTTTCTCGGTGTCGGCGAGCGTGAAGTCATTGCCCTTGTGCGGAATCCAACCAACGATGACGTACTTCGCGTTGAGAGCTTTGGCATCGGCGACAACGCTCGCAAAATCGGTGTTGAGTTTGTTGTAGTCGGCAAAGAAGCTGACGTTTTTCAGCCCGTGTTTGTCGAGCTTTTGTTTGAATTCTGCCGCTGAGTTCCAGTTGTAGCCAGCGGCTTCGACTTCCGTAAAGCCCATCGCTTTGACTTTGGCCAGCACGCCGTCCACATCGGTTTTCATCTCGTTGCGAAAGCTGTACAACTGCACGCCGATGACGGGCGCGGACGATTTGTTCGTTTGTGCGATGCCGAGGGTGCCAAGCAGCGCGAGTGCCATGAAGAGTCGTTTCATTGTGATTGCTCCTGTGGTGATGTCGTTTCTGTGAAGGCGACAAAGGTAACAAACTTGCCGCGTCTTGTCGAAATTCACGGGCGATGCGGGCGATGGACACGAATCGCAGCGATGGGCGTTTGCTTCTCGCCCACGATTTCTAAAACGTGCTTGCCATTCGCCAAGCCATTGGCCAGCGTGACCGTCGTTTCAATTGCTGTGTCGGCAAGGCTCGGCGCAACGAATTCATCCACGAATTGCGGCACGACGTTCCATTCGATTTGAAACCCCGGTTGCAGCGGACGCTTGAAGACTTGCAGGCAGTATTCCAGATTCCAATCGCCCGGCTCAATCACGATGCGCCCGGACTTAGAAACGAATCGTTCGGTGCTGATGCCTGCGCCGTCTTCGCCCGTCTTTGCGCCGCGCAACGTGAATTTCACCTGTTTGTAGTCGCTGGACAATTCGGTCAGCGTCAACGTCCAATCTTCGACGAGCAATGGCGCACCGCGTTGCACACGCAACATCGTCGGCCATTTGGATTGGGGATAATGCGTGACGCGATTGAAGCTGTAGAGTTCCGGGAATGCCGATGGGTTCTGGCCATCAATCGTGATCGTCGCGGGTTTGGCTTCACCGGTTTTGACGATCACGTCCACGCGATTGCCGTCGAAGGGCAACGTCCATTTGCCGTTCTTCCAGCGCACGTCTTGGCCGACTTGATAGGTCGTGATCGTGCCTGTATCGCCTTCAGCTTTCAACTTCGGATCGTAGCGCAAATACGCTTTCACAATCTCGGCCATCAGGTAATTGCCGTGATCGTTGAGATGCACTTGATCCTTGAGCAATGCGCCCGGCGACAAATTATGATCGCGCAAATAGGCTTTCCAGAGATCGCGTTGGTTGACTAACTCTGCCGTATATTGCTTAGCCATACGTGGCAAAAACACATAATTCATCCACGAGTTCCACATCTCTCTGCCGCGCGTGATTTTCGTTGGATCGGTGATTTCTCTCAGTGGGTCGTCATCGCGGCGCAGGTGATCGGTTTGCAGCAGAATCTCCGCCGTCGTGCGTTCGCGAATGGCGCGCATGATGCGTTCGTAATCGCCGTCATCGCCATAAACGTGAAAGATCACCAGATCAGGCTGGAACGGAAACACATCGGCTTCCATCGTCTTGACCAGACGCGGCGACGAATGCCCGCCGATAGCGCGGTTTTCGAGGATGAGATTCGCGTGCGGAAAGCGACGACGCAAATCCTCGCTCACCCACTTCGTCCACGTTTGTTCGGTGATGGATTGGCCATAAAACAAAATGCGCACCGTGTGGCGACGCTGCGGCGTGCTGGTCGCCAGCAGCGTCATCGTGCGTTGGATGTTGCGCCCGTAGGTGGTCACATCACCCAATGTTTTCGGGGCTGGGAATGAGGTCGGCGTTTGTGCCAGCGCCGTTGCCGCGCACAACGGCAGAAGCGCCAGGAGTGCTTTTCTCATTGAGTAGTTCCTTCCTTCAGCAAGGCTTTCGCGTTCAGCGTCGCCAAATAAATCGCGGTCTTTCCCTCGTGGCTCGCATAATACGACACCAGCAATTGGTCGCCGCGCACGACCATCCCGGCATAGCTCGTGTCGCCGCCGCTCGGCAACGTCACAATCGGCGTGACCGGACCGTCGCGCGTCAGCCACGTGACATAAGTATTCGTCTTGCGCTCCGGCAAATGTCCGCGCGTCGTGCCGATCCATTTCCCGTTGGGCAATATCAGAAACTCTGGCCCGCCCAGTCGCACGTTCTGTTCCTTCCAAGTCCAATTGGTATACGGCGCGCGGCTCGTGCCGATGAAACCATTTTGCGTGCCGCGTTCGCGCCGCACCCACGCAATCATTTCGCCGTCTGCATTGAAGCGCAACGTCGTTTCATTCGGTCGCCCCGCAATGTCGAACGTCGTCACGAGTTGGTAATTCAAGCCATCGCGCGTCGCAACCAGATGTGCTTTGAATTCTTCTCCGCCCGACTGATAAATCACGCCGTAGCCTGTCCCTTGATGCCACGTCACACGCCACAACCAATCGGCTTCGGTTTTGATCTTGGCGTCCACGATAATCGGTTTCGGGACGCTGAAGCGCGTGCCCGTCTTATCCGAAAACGAAACTCGTGTCTGTCGCATCCCCAGCTTTTCGCCTTCGTAATACGAGCCGCCGATCAACACCATCAAGCGCCCCTGCGGCGTGACGGACAATTTTGGATCACGCAAATCCACGTGGTCTTCGGTAAGTAATGCGACCGAACGCCAATTCTGTCCGTCGTCCGAAGCAATGATGCGAATCGTTCCGTTCGTTCCCTCTTTGCCCGGCACATGCCCGGAGCCTTCGCGGAACGTGCAGTAGAGTTTGCGGTTGAATTCGACCAGATCGGTGAACGCGCTGTGCGGCGCGCGCGCCCAGATGCGTTCGACGGAGATGAGATATTTTTGCGCAGGCGTTTCCTGGGCGACAACGGTTGCAGCCAATAAAAACAGGGCGATCAAGGAGGCGGTGAGATTACGCATTGAATTGTTTCATCTGTTCTTTTGCCGCGTCGGTTTCGTCATAGCGAATCGGTTGCACGCCATTTTCCTTCACAAATTTCACGATGCGCGGATCAATGTATGCCAATCGTTCCCAATTCAAATTGTGCGCGACGGCATCGCCTGCGTAGCCCGGATGCCCTAAATTCCGAATCTCCGCCTCGTCGTACGCCAGATGCCCGACGAGCAAATATTCGCCGTCCGCCGCAGTCTTGAGGGCGTTCATCACATCCGCTACATAATCGCCCGGATGCTTGCGCGACACAGGACTCGTGCGCGGCAGATTCAACCGACCACCGATGCCGCGCGTGTCAATTACACGATTCTTGCGACACCATTCGCCGAACCGGTCGGGCAGTCCCGCGACGAATTGCACCGTGCCCATGTGCAAATCGGCGTAGCGAATGTCAAAGCCCAAGCGGCGCGCTTTGTCGAGTTGGGCTTGCAGTTCAAGCAACGCTTCGTCGGCTTTCGCGTTGGCGCGCACGGCGTCGTTGGTTTGATGCAGAAAACCATTGCTGTCCACCAGCGACGGCACTTGCTCGCGCGGTGCGACGGGACGCCATTTGACCTTGTCCCACTCGGACGTCAAATCGCAGTGCAGGCCAAAGCAAATCCCTTTCGTTTTCGCGAGCATTCGTGCGGCTTCTTCGACGTGCGGCGCGGCGGCGAGCACCGAGACGTTTTTGAGAATGCCTTTTTCGTAGCATTCTTTCGTCGCGCGATTGAGGCTGCGCGCACAACCCAAATCATCGCCGCGCGTAATCAACCGAATGCGTGCGGCTGGCAAGAGTGAAATGCTCATCGCGGCCCGCACACTGTGTTGGAGAAATGTTCGTCGTTGCATAATTCGTGATTCCGTTAGCGTTGATTATTTCGCGCAAAAAGTTCGCTCAAGAGCTTTGTAGCAGTGCTGACCAGCATTTCGCCAGAGCCTGCCGCACAACGCGCGCTCCACACTTCGTAGTTGCTTTCGGGATAGGCCGATTTGTTCGGGATGTAGCCAATCGAGCCGTTCGCTAATTCGACAAGCATTGTGTATTTGAACGGCGAGGCTTTTTTGATGGACTGCCCCAACTCGACAAAGACTTCGCCCGGCAACGACACAAACGCCACGTCACGCCCCAGCGCAATCACTTGCACTTCGACTTCGAGCGGTTGGCCGTTGCGCTGAACGATGTCGAGCACCTTGAAGGCATTGACCTGTTCTGGAAACGTCGTCTTGGGATCGTTGATGCGGGCGTAAACTGCGCGCGCTTGGGCAATGTCGGCGTCCGTGATGGGCGCAAGCGGCAGCTTCACCATTTCGCTGCGCACTTGAATCGCGGTCTCGGTTAACGGTTGCAGCGAACTCCAATTTGTATTGATCGCGCCTGCCAACACAGTCGCAATGCGGAAGGCTTCGTGAACGCCTTTTTGATTGTCTTTCCAAGCGATGTCGCGATGATTGATGTTGCCGCATGCGCCCGTTGCGAATACGGTCTGAAAGCTTGCGCCTTTGACTTGCGCCAGCAACCGCGCCAAATGTCCCGGAAAATCGGCGGAAATCTTTTGCCCGCCCGTTGTGTCCAGATGCAACGCGAAGTTCACAAACGCCGCGACTGGTTCGTTGTTCATCGTCTCGAACGACAACAAGCCGATGTCAGGATCAATCGGCCCCGCAGTCTTGATGATGTTTTTATCCTGCTTCGGCGGATTCCAACTGACCGAGCCGTCGCGCATCCAGAAGCGGCGATTGAAGCTGACGCCGTCTTCGTGCGCTATCGTCGCGCTCACGCGCATCGGCGCAAGTTTTTGATTCGCTTCGGCCACGCTCTGCGCGATGCGTTTCGGCAACTGCGCCGAATAATTCAATGCAGCTTCCGTGTCGCCGCCGTCCAACGCATCGCGCGTGTTTTCGCCCGCCACGACGGGCGAGGTGTGCGAATGCGTCGCGGCCAGCAGCACGTTCGCGCCGGGGATGCCGGTTTGCTTTTCGATCAGTTCGCGTGCGATCACAACCGTCTTGCGCGGAAAGGTCAGGATGTCGCAGATTACGACCGCCGCGCGGACGCCGTTGTTTTCAAAGACCATCGCTTTTGCGTGGATGTCGTCCAGCACGCCTTCGCTCAAGCGCTTGCGATAATACCCGGCGAGCGGCGTGCCATTCGGCGGCGTGATGGAGACGGCAGCCACGCCGACACGCAACGAGTTGGGTTGGGCATGGGTCATAAAACATTCCCCGGTCAGCAACAAAATCAGCAGAAAACCGCGCAAGATGAGTTTCATCGGCTTGCTCCTCCACGATATAAATGATGATGACAGCGCGTGTAACATAAGCCCGCATCCGCAACGTGTCAAAGCCCTCCCGAACATAAACGCAAATCCTCGACTGCATAGACAGCGTTGCCCATCCGGCTCATAATGGCAACTCCTTTGCACAAGCAGTCGAAGGGGATCGAGCGCATTCGCGTCCGCGAACGTTGAGGCACACCACCGCTGAAGGATGAACGATAATCGGCACCCCGTCCCAGCGAGACAAAAAAATTGCGGCGTCAGAATATTTTTTTTCTTGGGCGTGGCAGTTTTTGTCGCACGTTCCCGCCTTACCCGCTGCAACCAACTTTGCGAAAGGAATTGCAGCTTATGACCAACACTGAAATGAACACCACCGACAGCTTTTATGTCACGGGCGGGACGCTGCGCCGCGATGCCGCGTGCTACGTCCAACGCCGCGCCGATCAAGCCTTGTACGACGGCCTGATGCAAGGGAGCTTTTGTTACGTGCTGACCTCGCGGCAGATGGGCAAATCCAGCTTGATGGTGCGCACTGCCGCCCGATTGCGCGAAGCCCAGGCGCACGTCGCCGTGCTGGATTTGACCGCCATCGGGCAAAACCTCAGCGCCGAACAATGGTACGACGGCTTGCTCGGCAAAGTCGGGCAGCAACTCGACCTCGAAGACGAACTCGAAGACTTCTGGGCGGATCACGCGCGCCTGAGTTGCGTGCAACGCTGGATCAATGCGCTCTGCGCAGTCGTGCTGCCGCAACGCAGCGGGCGCATCGTCATCTTCGTAGATGAAATTGATGCCGTGCGCAGCCTCCCGTTTTCCACCGATGAATTCTTCGCCGCCATCCGCGAACTCTACAATCGCCGCACCGAAGACG
>CAZWAK010000277.1:0-6980 GCA_964631865.1 uncultured Heliobacteriaceae bacterium
ACGCCGTTGTCACTCGGTATCGAAACGCTCGGCGGCGTGTTCACGAAGCTCATCGAACGCAACACGACAATCCCGACGCGCAAGAGCGAAGTGTTTTCGACCGCGACCGACAATCAAACTTCGGTCGAAGTTCACGTGCTGCAAGGCGAACGTTCGCTGGCCGGTGACAACCGCACGCTCGGCAAATTCCATCTGGTCGGCATTCCGCCCGCCCCGCGTGGTATGCCGCAAATCGAAGTCACGTTCGACATTGACGCCAACGGCATCGTCAACGTTTCGGCGCGCGATCTCGGCACAGGCCGCGAGCAGAAAATCACGATTACGGCTTCGTCTGGTCTGAGCAAAGAAGAGATTGATCGGATGATGAAAGACGCCGAGTCGCATTCGGACGAAGACCGCAAGCGGCGCGAAGGCATCGAAGCGAAGAATCGGTTGGATTCGCTGATCTATCAAACCGAAAAAACCATCGCGGACAATCGCGAGAAGATTGCCGTCGGCCTCATTTCGGAAGTGGAATCGGCGTTGACCGAGGCCAGGAAAGCTGTCGAAGCGGGCGACACCGACGCGATCAATGGCGAGTACGACAAGCTCACACGGCTCTCGCATCGCATTGCCGAATCGCTCTATCAAACCACCAGCAGCGGCGCTGCCGATGCTGCCTCCGCCGGAGCCGCCGGAACCAGTGGCGACGCCAATCAACCGAAGTCCGGCAACGACGATGTGATTGATGCGGAATACATTGACGTTGATGATAAGAAGTAGGTGGTCGGTGGTCGGTGGTTGGTGGTCGGTTTAGAACTGGCAACGATTATGATGAACCTGAAAGGGTCGCCTAATTGTTGCAACTGTAAACCGACCACCGACCACTGATCACCAGCCACCGACCACCAATTTTATGCCACGCCAAAACCTTTTTTTCAGCGATCTGGCTTCTCTCGAACAGCAAATCAATCAGTTGTTCGAGAGTGCGCGCCACAACAATCAACCATCGCGCAACTCGTGGTCTCCGGCAGTAGATATTTACGAAACGACCGACAGCTTTGTGCTGACGGCGGAAGTGCCGGGCGTCAGCAGCGAGGAAATTGATGTCAAAGTCGTGGACAATCAATTGACTTTGCGCGGCGAGCGGCGTTGGGATCGGGAAGCGTCCGCCGACACGGGCGGCGAGCAATTTCATCGTCTCGAAAGCGCCTACGGCAAATTCGAGCGCAGCTTCAATCTCTCGGAGCGCATTGATGTGGCGCATATTTCGGCGGCGCTCGACAACGGCGTGCTGACCGTCAAGCTGCCGAAACGCGCGCCGCAAGTGCAGAAGATCAAGGTTGAGACGGAATAATGGCTCCACGCGAAGATTACTACAACACACTCGGCGTCAAACGCGGCGCATCCGACGACGAAATCAAAAAGGCGTATCGCCGCCTCGCGCGCAAATATCACCCGGACGTCAATCCGGGCGATAAAGTCGCCGAGGATAAATTCAAACAGATTTCCGAAGCCTACGACGTCCTCTCCGACCCGAAGAAAAAAGAGGTCTACGACAAGTTCGGTTCGTACAGCGAAAACTTGCGCGACGCGGCGGGCAAAGGTGCAGGCGCAGGCTTTCCCGGCGGCTTCGATTTCAATTGGAGCGACCTGCGGACGGGCGGTGGCAGTGGTGAAGCAGAAGGCGGCGGAGCCAGCATCAAAGACCTGTTCAGCGATTTGTTCAGCGGCACGGGGCGCAACGCAGCGCAAGCCAAATCACAACGCGGCGCTGACATTGAGTTACCGATTTCACTGACCTTTGAAGATGCCATCAACGGCACGACCAAAACCATCAGCGTGCGGCGCAACGACACCTGCGCGCGCTGTAATGGCTTGGGCGAGGGCACAGGCACGCCCGTCACTTGCACGACCTGTCGCGGCAGCGGCAAAGTGTCGGGCGGCGGCGGCTTCTTCAGTTTCGATCAAACGTGCATGGATTGTCGCGGCTCCGGCAAACGTCGTCCGCCGTGCAGCGAATGCTACGGGCGCGGCGCAGTGCCGAAAACCGAAACCGTGACAGTGCGCATTCCGGCTGGCGTGGACACAGGCTCGCGCGTGCGCGCGGCAGGCAAAGGCGAAGCGGGCAAACGCGGCGGGCAAACCGGCGATCTGTTCATCATCACGAACGTTGCGCCGCATCCGGTCTTCACGCGCAAAGGCGACAACATCGAATGCGTCATCCCGATCACGCTGACCGAAGCCGCGTTGGGCGCGAAGATTGAAGTGCCAACCGTCAGCGGCAAAACGCAAATGCGCATTCCTCCCGGCACACAATCGGGTCAACGCTTCCGCCTGCGTGAAAAAGGCGCACCGAGCCTGCGCAGCAATCATCGCGGCGATCAGTATGTCGAAGTGAAGATCACGTTGCCCAAGATCATTGACGAAGATTCCAAAGAACTGCTCCGCCAATTCGCCAAACGCAATCCCGAAAACCCGCGCGCGGCGATGGGGCTGGAATGAATGCAGATTGTAGAAGGCAGAGTGCGGAATAAATGTTTGATTTCCCGCACTCCGCATTCCGCAATCCGTACTCCGCAATCGTATGAAACGTCGAGCTAAAGGCTACACGATTTCTGCCGTAGCCGATCATTACGAAATTCATCAACAAACCTTGCGCCTCTACGAGCGCGAAGGCTTGCTGAAGCCTTCGCGCTCGGACGGCAACGTGCGGTTATACACGGAAGAAGACATCGAACGCCTGGAATTGATCCTCGGTCTGACACGCGATTTGGGCGTGAATCTCGCGGGCGTCGAAGTAATTTTGAATATGCGTGAGAAGATGGAGCAGATGCAGCAGGAGTTCAATCGTTTTTTCCAGTATATGCAGGAATACGTTGCCAATGCCGCGACACAAACAAACTCAAATGCCAACGAAGCGTTAGTGCCGATTCGCCGCCCTTCGATCAGCATGCGTAACGTCAGCAAGCGCATCAGCGAGTGATGGCAAGTTCCCCTTCTCTTACACGAAAACATTCATCCTCAATTGATACGCTCGGCAAGTGGTAGGAAATACGCTATGATGTGTGCTGCATTATGCGTTTTGTAAGGAACTGTTTATGAGCGAGTCATTGATTTTAGATTCACTCGAAATCCGCCAATTTCGAGCCTTTCGGCATTTATCGATCCCTCGACTACAGAGGGTGAATTTAATTGTGGGGAAAAATAATGTAGGGAAAACCTCCCTCTTAGAAACTCTCTGGCTCTATGCCAATGAAGGGGATCCAACGACTATATGGCGTATTTTAGAGACTAGAGATGAGGGACGCCGCCCACGATTGGGAATAGGAAGAAAGGCCGAAGATATAGGGCTAGTGCTGAAAAACCTATTTTATGGTCGCGAAGATTTTACTAGAGCAACTGACCCCATTCAGATTGGCCCCACGAAATTGAATGGACAAACCCTTTTGATTAGCCCTGTCTGGTCTGCACTTCAAGCCAACTACACTGATGAATTAGGTAACGAAATCGACACCGTACAGACAACGCTGTTTGATGATTTCCAATTTCCCGTCAATGGTTTTAGAGTGCAACTAGGAAAACAAAGACCCATTATTTATCGTTTAGACGGAAATTATGGACGAAGCCCCCAGTCAGAAAAAAGCTGCCTACTCATAAATGCCAACGGCCTAAGTACCATCGAACTGGGGAGATTGTGGGATCAGGTTTCATTGACGGCATTAGAGGATAAGGTTCTTGATTCGTTACGAATTATCTCGCCCTCTATCGAGCGCGTGACCTTAATCAACAACCCTTATACAGCACCGGGCCGAGAGCGTATTCCTATTGCGAAAACAAGCAAAACAACTACCCCGATTCCGCTTCGTAGCTTAGGGGAAGGAATGAGTCGTTTATTAGGAATCGCGCTTGCCTTAGTGAATGCCCAAAACGGAATGCTACTGATTGATGAGGTCGAAAGCGGACTGCATTACTCTGTCCAGGCTAATGTATGGCGACTCATCTTCGAGACAGCACATCGGCTTAATGTTCAGGTGTTTGCAACAACACATAGTTGGGATTGTATTGAAGCTTTTCAGCACGCTGCGCATGAACATCCCGAAGAAGGATTGCTGATCCGGCTGGCGGAAAAAAAAGGAGATATTGTTGCCGATATATTTGACGAAAGTGAGCTGGAAATTGCTACGCGTGAAGAGGTAGAGGTGCGTTGATGGCAGACAAATATTTGATGCTCTTTGAAGGCAAAAATGATCGTCACGTCGTGGGGGCTCTTCTTTATTACTATGGCATTGCTGAAGGAATTATTAAGTTCAAAGATAAAACTGGTTTGCAAAAGCTTCTGAAGGATTTGCCCATTGAGCTTCGCGCCAGCGAATTGGAACGATTGGGGATTCTCATTGATGCTGATACCGATTTGATTGCCCATTGGCAATCGTTACAAGCAGTATTGGGAAAGGCGGGGTATGGAGACATTCCGAAACTCCCTGCTCCTGATGGCACAATCCTGCAAACAGAAGGTTTGCCTATTGTCGGAATTTGGTTGATGCCAAATAACAAGTTGCCGGGAATGTTGGAAGACTTTGTCGCGCTACTTGTTCCGCCAGAAGATTTACTTTGGGCAAAAGCTTTGGAGTCCGTTAATGATATTCCATCTGAGCATCGGCGCTTCACCGCTAATCACCTTTCTAAAGCCTATATTCATACTTGGCTCGCCTGGCAGGAAGAGCCGGGTACGCCGCTCGGCTCTGCCATTACCAAACGCTACTTCGATCCTGCTGCTTCTCAAGCTGCCGCCTTTATCAGTTGGATTCGGAAGCTTTACGCACTCTAACTACAACAAATCTGCAAACGCTTTTTTCGTCCGCTGAAACCACCAATACCCTACCACAAAACACACAACGGCAACCGCCAGCGTGAAGCTCAGGCCGCGCCAATCGGGTTGCTGTCCTTCAAGCAATGCGCGCCGATAGCTGCGAATCAGCGGAGCCATCGGGTTGTAGCGAATCAGCCATTGAAATTGCGGCGGCACTAAATTTTCAGGAAAGAAAATCGGCGTCAGATACATCCACGCCATCAGCACGAGTTGATTGATCTGCGGCATATCGCGCAGAAACACGCCCAAACTCGCCATCAACCAACCCAAGCCCAAGGTCACGAGCAATTGCGGAATCAATAACACCGGCAACCACAACACCGTCACGTGCAATTGCTGCGCGAGGATTGCGTGCGCGACGAGCAACACCATCGTGCCGAGCAGTTGCGTCACGATGCCCGCGAGCGCCAGATTCACGGGCAACGCTTCCATTGGGAAGACAACACGCTTGACGAGGTTGATGTTTTCGAGCAGCGAGTTCGTCGCGCGTTGCACGCTCTCGCTGAACGCGATCCACGGCAAAAGCCCGCAAAACAAATACACCGCAAAGCTCAGATGCCCGCTCGTGCTGCTGAAGCGCGCGCCGAAGATGCCCGAAAAAATAATCGTAAAAATCACGATCATCACTGCCGGGGAAATAATCGCCCAGCCCAAGCCCATCAACGAACCTTTGTAGCGGCTTGACAACTCGCGCTGCACCATCGAACGAATCAGACCGCGATGTTCCCGCAGCAAATTCAGCAGTGGTCGCCAGAGCGGAATTTTGGCGTTGGATTGATAATGAATCGTGGGTTGCGCTTGATCTGTCGTAGCGGTTTTGTGGGTCATGCTGAAGCGCATCGTAAACGCGCCAGAGGTACAACTTCAAGTGCATCTGATGATAGAATCTCGCCGGTTTACGAAAATGGCTTCCCTGCCTGCTGTTGCCCCGGAAACAACGATTGAAAATTGTACAGGAGTGTTGATGGCCTCAAACTTGTATTGGCTGATTGTCGGATGTCTGTTTTTATTGGGGATTGTGGCTGCTGTCATGTTTTACAAATATCCGAGTTGGGCGCTGGCGATGTTACTGCCGCTCTTGATTTGGTTGATGTTTGACCCGCTGGTTTTGGCGGTGGGGAATTTGTTGGGAGAAGGCGCAACGCTGCAAGTTTTGACGTCGCTGCGCTATTTGCTGCGCGCGCTCGCCACACCGTTTTTGCTCGTCATTGCTGCGGACCAGGCCAAGCGTGCCCGCGTGAAATGGCTGGACGATCCGCTGGTGATGTTGGGGCTGGCGGTAGTCATTCTGGCGTTGATTGTGCTTGGACTCATGCAAGGCTACACGGGGTTCGGGCTGGAACCCATTGAACGCGAAGGCATCAAACAATATCAGCCGGACACGCCGCTGGGGTTGCCGCTGGCAGCCATCGCCACGATGGCGCTGCTTGCGCTGTTGGGACTAGGGATTCTTCTCAAAGCGCGTGCGCCCTGGCTGTTGTTGGGTGGCTTGATGATGCTGGCAGGCCTGCTTGTACCGGCGACCGCTATCGGCTTGCCACCTGCCGCGCTGGCCGCAACCAGCGTCGCCTTCGTGCTGTGTTTGTTGTTGATGGAGCGAAAGCTGCAAAAGATTGCGCCGAATCCAGCGGTGCGGTGAGAATCAATTGACGGGCGCATCGTCAATCCAGTTTTGTAGTGCCGCGTTGGGCAAAAGGTCGGCGAAGTCTTTGGTGTTTGCGCGCCGGAGCACTTCGCTCTATGACGGCGTTTGACCGACGGTTTGCCGCAACAGGAAAGCAACTTCAAATGTGGCCAGAACAAACGGCTGCGGGCCGTTTGGGAACACAGCGACTTGCTCAAAGCCTTGAACTGCCCCAAATCGAAACCTTTACAACGCGCTTGCTCTGGCTTTTCAGTAATGGATCTTTCAAATAGTGCTTCGATGGTTGACTTTTCTGCTGCTGCTGGGCAAAATGCCGTTTCTTTAGCTTCGGTGTTCATTGTAAATCCGTTTGTCAAACTTATGTATACCGCTAGTCTTACTAGCAAGTAAACCATTGATTCTTAACAGCAAACGGCATTGCCTTCTGCGGCCAGGTAGCTCAGTTGGTAGAGCAACGGACTGAAAATCCGTGTGTCGGGGGTT
>CAZWAK010000278.1:0-6963 GCA_964631865.1 uncultured Heliobacteriaceae bacterium
AATCAACTCGTCAAGAACCAAGAAACATCTCTTTCCCCGATGCCAAGAAATTCGTGTCAATTCGTGGAATTCGTGGCTAAAATTGAGCCATGAACATCGGCTTACTGCAATGCGATCACGTCGCCGACCGCTTCCAGCCCATCGCGGGCGATTACCCCGAAATGTTCGGCGCGTTGTTTGGCAGGCATTTCAACTTGATTCCGTATGACGTCTGCAACGGCGTCTGGCCTGCGTCGCTGCACGAATGCAAAGGGTATATCTGCACCGGTTCGCGCGCCTCAGTCTACGATGATGTGGCCTGGATTCACGATTTGAAAACCTTTGTGCGCCGCGTGTATGAAACCCGCACGCCATTCATCGGCATTTGTTTCGGACATCAAATGATGGCGGAAGCGTTGGGCGGCAAGGTTGAGAAGTCTTCATCCGGCTGGGGCGTAGGCATTCAAGCGGTCGAGATCACGCGAGTCGAAGCGTGGATGCAGCCACCGCAAACGACGCTCAAGCTGCATTACATGCATCAGGATCAAGTCGTCCGGTTGCCCGACAACAGCGTCGTGTTAGGCCGGAGCGGGCATTGCCCCATAGCCGCGTTTCGCGTTGGCGAATCCATGCTCGGACTGCAAGCCCATCCTGAATTCACACACGAATACAGCGAAGCATTGTTGGCAGATCGCATCGCCCGCATCGGCATAGAGCGCGTAGCCGAAGCCCGTGCGAGCTTTGTTCATCGTACCGATGAAACTGTGTTCAGGCAGTGGGTCGCCGAATTTCTGAATACTGGTAAATAACCGAAACACTGAATGACGCGAAGCGTTTGGAGTGCGACGGTCTCGAAGTCGGTTTGGCTCCGAGGATTTCAAATTTGAAATTTGAGATTTGAGATTCGCCGTTGCCGCAGCACTGAAAAACGCTTCGCGCTCCATCCACTTTCCCTCCCCAGAAATTTTTCCTGCTGCGTGGCAGTTTTCCTGCCCACATTCCGTTTTTCCAGATAGCAACCAAACAAGCATCGCTTCAACCCTGAGCGCGTCCTTCAGCCTTTGGGGTTGAAGCTGGCCGACAACCACGCGCACGCGGCAGCAGGCCGTCGTGTGTCGAACGAAAGGAGAACGGCTTATGCGCAGGAACACCCTATGTTTATTGGCGCTGATCGCCTTCGCCAGTTTTGCCGCCGCGCAAACCTCGCGGCGCGAGTCGGCAGCTTCGTATCTCGAACGCGGCAATCAATGGCTGAAAAAAGGCGAGGTCGAACGCGCGATTGAGGATTTTTCGTTTGCCATCTCCTTCGACCCCACGTTGGATTATGCCTATCATCAGCGCGGTCTGGCACGCCAGCAGAAAGGCGACGACGAAGGCGCGATGCGTGATTACAGTCAGGCGCTACGGCTCAATGCACACCACGTGGAGGCGTTTCTCAACAGAGGAATACTCTTCATCAAGCAAAGCAATTTCGAGGAAGGACTGCGAGATTTTGAGCAGGCGATTGCGGTCAATCCACGTGCGGCAAAAGCCTGGCTCAATCGCGGCATCGCGTATCAGCAGCTTGGTAAGATTGATGCAGCACTGGCCGATTTTACCGAGAGCCTGCGTCTGGATGCGCGCAATGCTGACACTTGGGTCTGTCGCAGCAGTCTGTATTTGATGAAGCGTGAGCTAGACGCTGCGCTGAAGGATTTGCAGCAGGCACTGAAACTCGATGCGCGTCACGCGGATGCCTACAACAATCGCGGCAATGTGTGGTTTGAGAAAGGCGAGTTGGAAAAAGCTCTGGCGGATTTCAATCAGGCGCTGGCTCTCGTTCCACAACAGGCAACTTTTCTGAGCAATCGCAGCAGAGTCTGGTTGGCGAAAGGCGATCTGGAACGTGCAATGGCGGATGTTGCGCAGGCGCTCAAACTCGACCCCACGCTTTCCGAAGCTTGGATGAATCAGGGAGCCATCAAAATCAGTCGGGGAGATTTGGCCGGAGCCGTGGCAGACTATACGCAAGCGTTAACGCTGAATCCGCAACTGGCCGCTGCCTATCGCAATCGCGGCATCGCGTATTTGTTGCTCGACAAACTCAAAGAAGCCGAAGCAGACTTCGCGCGCTACGGTGAACTGGGCGGCACGCTGCCTCCTGAAACGGAACAGTTGCGGCGTGAAGTGCAGCAACGGCACAACGGCAAGCCGAAGCTATGAATTAAAGATGTAGCGCGATTTGCCAAATCGCGTGTGTTCGCACGGGAAACTCCGCGATTTAGCAAATCGCGCTACCCCTCATTTTGCCGCTGTTGCGCGCACGAGCCATTGCTGCCAGTCAGCGGCAGACACAGTCGCGCGCAAAGGGTGATTCCCAGGGCTGGAATAGGCAAGCACTTCGCGTGGCGTAGCGGCATTCCATAGCAATAGTTTTCCACTCATTCCAACGGTGGCGAGCGAAGTCCCATCCGGTGAAAACCTCATATCTATGATGCTATTGGTTTCATGTCCTCGCAAAGTCAGCACCTCCTGCCCTTGTTCCAATTCCCAGACTCTTGTCGTGGCATCTCTGCCACCCGAAGCCAACCGTTTTCCATCGGGAGAAAATTTCAAAGTGAAAACAGTTTGTGTGTGCCCTTTGAGCGTTTTGACCGTGCGCCAAGTAGTGGTATCCAGCAGAACAATTTTCCTGTCAGCGTCGCTCACCGCCAGGAATTTTCCGTCCGGTGAGAAATCCACATTTTGAAAGCCTACGGTAGGTGATTCGGATTTGATAGAAGTGAGTTCAATTCCCTTCCGGTAATCCCAAATAATCACTTTGTCCAGATCACAGGTGGCAAGTATTTTTCCCAGCGGAGAAAATGCGGCCCCACCGACATTACCTGTGTGCCCGCGCATGGTGTGTAGCTCCCGCCCAGAAACTGTATCCCAGATTTTCACCGTCGAATCCAGTCCGCCCGAAGCGATAAACCGTCCATCGGCTGAGATGTCAATCGCCCAAAGTGGTTGGGTGTGGCCTCTAAAAACTTGTAATGGCCTGCCGGTTTGCTCATCCCAAGTTCTTACAGTCTTATCATGACCAGATGTAGCGAAATACCCTCCCGCAGGGCTTACAGCAATCTTCAGCATCCGAAGCCCTACGTTCGGCGCTCGCGGTACAGGTTCATGCCCTTCAATCTTTTGCAACTCTCTGCCCGTTCGCGCATCGTGAATGCGAATGACCTGCGCTTCATCGCCTGAAATCAAACGGCGTCCGTCGCGCGTGAAGGCTACGTTGTGAATGGGGGTCGTGTTTTGGGCAATGAGTTTTGCATCAGAAACTTCCTGCACGTTCCTGAACTTGATGGTTTTATCTACACTGCCGGTAAACAACCCTTTGCCATCAGGAGTAAAGGCGAGCGAGAGGAGCGGCCTGCCATGCGTTTTGATTTCGGTGAGGAGTGTCCCGCTTTGGGCATTCCACAAGCGCACAATGGGATCGGTATGCGCGGTAGCAATTATTTTGCCATCAGGAGAACAGGCCAGAGCGTTAGCCGAAGCGATCTTTATCTCAGCGACCTGCTGCCCCGTGGCAAAATTCCAGGTTTTCAGGACGCCATTTGTGCTCAGGCCTACGACATTGTTGCTGCCGGGAATAAACGTCATTCGGTAAATCGTCATCTTGTTCGGCAGCGTTCTCCGTTCCTGCCCATTCAGCGGATGCCACACTTTGATCAAACCTTCCTGCCCGCCTGTCAAAAGCTCTTTGCTATCAGGCGTGAAAATTACGGAATAGATGTTGGCGGAAGAAGCTTTGAAAAGCGCCTCTCTTTTCCACGTTGGCACAGCCCATACGCCAACCATCCCGTCAGTCATGCTCGCCGCCAAAAATCTCCCATCAGGCGAGAAGGCGGTATTCGTTACCCCTCTCTGGCCGGATTCAAGCATGGACAGATGCGCTCCGTTCGAGACGGCAAAGATTTTGATTTTTCCGTCGCACCTGCTCTGCGCGAAGAATTTGCCGTCTGGCGAGATGGCTAGGCCGCAAGCAATGGCGTCGTTAGCGTGAATTGGTGCGAGTTCTTTGCCTGTTGCCGTCTCCCAGATTCTGAGGTCGCCGCGAAGCGTCTGTGATGCCATCTTTGTCCCGTCAGGAGTTAGGACAATTGACATGACCTGGGCTGTGTGTTGGAGCGTAACAAGCTCGCTGCGTGCCAGCCGCCACAAGTAATACCACTCGAACCCGCGTAAATCCTGTTGTCCCGGTTGTGGTAGCTGCGCGTCGAGTAGTTCCTGCATACGCTCAATGTTGTACGTGCGTTCGCTGTTGGTTGGGTCCCAAGCTTGATGGGCGAGCTTCATCTGCGCGGCATAGAGGAACTGCCGTTTGGTTTGCTCTTCCTGTTCCGCGCGCGCACGTTGTTCGTCGGCAAAAGTCTTTTGCAATTCGGCGGCGGCTCGTTGCTGGTCGGCTTCCCTGCGAGCGGCTTCTGCCTGCTGCCTGCGCTCTTCGGCAGTTGCCAATGCGTTTTCGGCACGTAGTCGTTGTGCGTCAGCTTTTGACTGTTCACCTTCAGCGCGGAACTGGGCAACTTTGGCGATAGCGGCTTGCCGCAACGTTGCGCTGATGCCGCCGAGTAGAGACAACAAAATCAACGCAGCAGCAGCGACAGTCACCTTGTAACGGCGCACGTATTTCACCGCGCGATAGGCGAACGTGCTTTTGCGCGCGAGCGTGGGCAAACCACCCAAATACCGCTGAATGTCGGCGGAGAATTGTTCGACCGAAGCGTAGCGCGCTGTCGGTTCTTTGCGCAGCGCCATCAGCACAATGCTGTCCACGTCACCTCGAAGGGATGAGGGATGAATGGATGAATGCATGCGGTTGCCATGTGTGGCCTCATCCTTCATCCCTGCTGTGCTGGGGCGCTCCGGTTCTTGCTCCGTGATGGCGCGGATCATTTCGCTGAAACTGTGTTCCCACAACTGATATGGACTGCGCCCGGTCAGCAGTTCATACAACACAACGCCTAAGCTGTACACATCGCTCGTGGTCGTCAGTTTTTCGCTGCGTACTTGTTCGGGACTGGCATAGGCGGGCGTCATCGGTGTTTGTCCGGCTTGGGTTTGGTACGATTGCGACAGGTCAGGTTGCAGCAATTTGGCGATGCCGAAATCCAAGAGCTTCGGCGTGCCATCGGCTGTCACGAGAATGTTCGCCGGTTTCAGATCGCGGTGAATGATGAGGTGTTGATGCGCGTATGCAACCGCCGCGCAGACTTGTCGGAAAAGCTGCAATCGTTCGCGCAGCGTCAATTGATGGTCGCGGCAATACGCATCAATTGGCACGCCTGCGATGTATTCCATCACGAGGTAGGGCTGCCCGCTCTCGGTCGTGCCGCCGTCGAGCAGGCGCGCGATGTTCGGGTGATTCAGGTCGGCGAGGATTTGCCGCTCGTGCCGCAGCCGCCCGGCGATGTCGGAGTGATTGGCTCCGGCTTTGAGCAGTTTGATGGCGACTTGTTGATGATATTGGTCATCGGCGCGTGTGGCTAAATACACCGTGCCCATGCCGCCCCGCGCGATTTCCCGTTCGATTTGGTATGCGCCAATGCGTGCGCCCTCAAGTGAAGGCGACTCGTCATAATGGCTGGGAGAAAAATCGTGCGCCGCGGAAACAGCCAAGAGGGGGCTGGCGATGAAGCTGCCCACTTGTTCATCAGCGCGCAGGAGCGATTCGACTTCGCGGCGCAACTCGGCATCGCCCTGGCAAGCCTGCGCCAGAAAGGCGGGGCGTTCGGCTTCGTCGTGTTCCAGGGCTTCATCAAAGATTTGTTCGATTTCGTGCCAACGATTGTGTTCCATAAAAACTCCTCTCAGGAACGCGAAGCGTTTGGAGTGCTGCGGCTTGACGTAGCTTTGTCAGGCATTGCAGGCCAAAGCGACGTCGAGACCGTCGCACTCCAAACGCTCGGGCGCTCTCAGCGTTAGTGACTCAACTCGCGATACAACCACGCTTGCGCCAAACGCCATTCGCGGGCGATGGTGCGCGGCGAGACGCCCAGGACTTCGGCAGTTTCTTCGACGCTCAGGCCACCGAAGAATCGTAGCTCGACAATGCGGCTGCGGCGTTCGTCGAATTCGGTCAGAGCTTGCAAGGCATCGTTCAGTGCCAGCAGGTCGTGACTTTTCCTTCGTGCGAGTCGTTCCACGTCAGACATCGAAACACGCAGCGCATGGCCGCCGCGTTTGTTGGCGTGTTGGCGACGCGCTTCGTCTACGAGAATGCGGCGCATCAACTGTGCGGCAACGCCGAAGAAATGCGCGCGGCTTTGCCACGTCGCGGCGGGCCAATCAATCAGCTTGAGCCACGCCTCGTTGACGAGCGCCGTCGCTTGCAGCACGTGATCGGGCGATTGGTGACGCATATAGTTGACCGCCAGATGATGCAGTTCGGCATTGACGAGCGGAATCAATTGTTCGAGCGCGGCGCGGTCGCCCGCATTCCAGGCTTGCAACAATTGCGTGACGCCTGACATAGCGGGCACGGAAGGAAGCGAAGTAATGTTCATAAAGCAGCAACGCCCGCCCACGCAAAAAAATCACGCGGGCGTGGCAGTGTTTCCCAACGGTTTCCGTTTTACTGAATAGACTACATCCCACGACTTCCCCGTGTAGTCGCGGTTTAGGGGGGATGAACGACCTTCATTTTGCTGCCGCTCGCGCGGTTGGCATAGCACGGGAAAGGGACTGACCAGGTTCGATCTTTTCCGTGCTACCCCTGCTTCAAGCACATAAAAAAAAGCTGATAAAGACAGCGCGATTCTACGCCTGCGCGGCGCAACGATCAATGCTCTCCCGTCGCCACCGGTCGGCCTGACGCGCGCTGTCGCCAACCCGGCGTGATGCCTTGTTCCTGTGCATCGGCTTGGTACGTCGTGCTCCAACCGCTCCAACCATCCGAATAGTTGCGAATGTTTTCGTAGCCGAGCAGATAGGCATAGAGAAACGTCAGGCTCGAAC
>CAZWAK010000279.1:0-6883 GCA_964631865.1 uncultured Heliobacteriaceae bacterium
CGATCTACAGCACGCAGGATGCGGCGGCGGTCATCGGTGAAATCCTGCACGAGTTCGGCATCGCTGCTGAATTTGACCAGGAAGATTTCGTCGCCGGGCGCGACCGATTTGACGAAATGCTCGACGGCATCACGCACATCATCCATCTTGTCCACCATGCTGCCGCTCGTATCAAAGAGGATGCCCAGACTGATCGGCACCTTATCGCCTGTGTTGAAGTAGGCCACCTCCTGTTTGACACCATCCTCGTAGACGGCGAAGTCGCGCTGCTTGAGATCGGCGACATAGCGGCCACGCTCATTCACGACTGTCGCGGTGAGCGTCACCAGGTCGGTGTCAATCCGAATCGTGTCGTCGTCGCGTTTGGTTTTGTCCTGCGGCGGCTTTTGCTGCGTATAGCCGGATTGCGGGAAAATGGGCGCGAGGATGACGAGAACAGCAAAGAATGTGATCGCGATTTTGCTCTTGAGCAGTTTCATAACCATTCCTCCTTGGCCCACGCTGCCGCGGAACATTCATTGCCTCGAAGTGCCCCAGCAAAGACACAAGCGGATGAAGTGGCGCAACAGGTAGCCTGTACGGAAAAGTGACTGAAATTGGGATTGTTACGCAGGAGCGCGCGCCACAAGTCGTATGGCTTATCAGCCGATTCGGGCGCGCGCCGGGCGCGCTCGAAAACCACAGCCCACATATGGACGTTCGACTTGCCGTCATTTACGCCGTGTAAGCGTCTTTGGCGGCGGCGGTATCCATATATTCTTTGAAAGCTGTAATTTTCCCTTTGTCGTCAAACGTGCAGACGTGAACAAAGTCCGATTCGTATTCTTCGCCGGTTGCCTTTACGCGCCAATGATAAACGCCTAGAACGACGACTTTGTTACCCTGCGCAACGAATTCGCGCGGTTCAAAGCGCAGATTTTCAATTTTCTCTGGTCCGACCAACGACATAAATTCCAGCAGTTGCGCGCTTTCGACGCGCGGCATTTCCCCGTCGGCATCTTCTGTGTATAAATTCATCAGCGAGTCGATATTGCCCCGTTTGAAAAGATCATATGCGCTTCGCGCCGTTTCAGTATTTCTTTGTTCGTTCATTTTTTGTTCTCCTTTTCAGGGATTAGCCGGACAAAACCAGTAGGGTTTAGTAAAGGACATGCTCTTCGGACAGCAAATTTGAAAGCACGTCAACGATTGGAACTTATACCGATTGCTTCACGAAGTAACCGAACACTCCCTTAATCACCAGCTACTGGATCGGGTAGTACTTTGGTGAATGGGGGTACATCGGTGTCGCGCACGCGGTCATCGCCGAATTCGTCCTTACCACCTGTAGCCACGCCGTCACGCTCGGCGATGATCCTGTCGGCAATTGGCTTGCCGAATTTGTAGAAGACCGCTGGCGTCACAAGCTGATCAAGCAATGTTGAAGTGAGAATGCCGCCGAGTACGACGACTGCGAGCGGGTGCAGAATCTCCTTGCCCGGCTCTCCGGCAGCCAGCACCAGCGGAATCAGCGACAGTCCCGCCGTCAGCGCCGTCATCAAGACCGGCACCAGCCGTTCCAGCGAGCCGCGAATGATCATGTGCTCGGTGAACCCTTCGCCTTCTTCGCGCATCAGGTGCAGATAATGCGAGATCATCATAATGCCGTTGCGCGAAGTGATTCCGACCAGCGAAATAAAGCCGACGAGCGTGGCGACGGAGAAGACGCCGCCCGTCATGAGCATCGCAATAATCGCGCCGATCAGCGCCAGCGGCACGTTGATCATCACCTGCAACGAGGAACGCCAATCGCCGAGCGCCTTCAGCAACACGAAGAAAATTGCCACCAGCGAAAAGATCGTCAGCACCGAGAGCCGCTTCGTCGCTTCCTGCTGCGCTTCGAACTGGCCGCCGTATTCGAGGAAATAGCCTTCCGGCAATTGCACCTGCGCCTTGATGCGTTCCTGCATGTCGCGCACGACGGAACCCAGATCGCGGTCAGCGACGTTCGACATAATGACGATGCGCCGTTTGGTGTTCTCGCGCAGCACCTGATTCGGCCCCGGCAGCTTTTCAATCGTGGCGACGGCGGAGACAGGAATCTGCGTCCCCTGCGGCGTGTCAATCGTGACGTTCTTCAAAGCGTCGAGACTGCCGCGTGATGCGTCATCAAAGCGCACGATCACATCGTAGCGGCGCTGCCCTTCGACGGCTTCGGAAACCTTGCGACCGTTCAAGGCCGTTTCCAGCGTCTCGGCCACTTCGCCCGGTTGCAGGCCGTAGCGCGCGGCCTCCGTGCGATTGACGTTGAAGCGAACTTGCGGGATGAGAACTTGTTTTTCGACCTGCACGTCTGTCGCGCCTTCAACCGTCGTCATCACATTTTTGATCTCTTCGGCTTTGGCGCGTAGCGTGCCGAGATCGTCGCCGAAGAGTTTAATGGCAATTTGCGCGCGCACGCCGGATTGCAGGTGATCAATGCGGTGCGAGATCGGCTGGCCGACGTTACTGACCACGCCGGGAATGACGGCCAGCTTTTCGCGGATGTCTTTCAGTACTTCTTCGCGCTCGCGCTTGCCCTTTCTCAGGTCAACGTCAATCTCGCTGTAATGCACGCCCTCGGCGTGTTCGTCGAGTTCGGCGCGCCCCGTGCGGCGGCCCGTTGATTTCACTTCGGGAATGGTGAGCAGGGCTTTTTCAGCCACCGCGCCAATGCGGTTTGATTCGGCGAGACTCGTGCCGGGCTGCGCCAGTAGATTGACCGTCAACGTGCCCTCGTTGAACTCAGGCAGAAACGCCGTGCCGACAAACGGCAGCGTGGCGATGGCGGCCAGGAACAGCACGACCGCCGCGCCGATGACAACCCAGGGATGGCGCAGCGTCTTGTGCAAAAACTTTTCATCCCACTTTTTGAGGAAACGCACGAGGAAGCCGTCTTTCTCATGCTTCATCGCTTTCATACGCGGCAGCAGGAATGAAGCCAGCACTGGCGTTACGGTCAAACTGACAAACAACGAAGCGACGAGCGCCGTGATATAGGCCAGCCCCAGCGGCGCGAGCAATCGCCCTTCGACGCCGGTCAGCGCAAACAGTGGCACGAAGACCAGCGCGACGATGAACGTGGCGTAAACGATGCTCGAACGGATTTCGAGCGAGGCGTGGTAGATCACCTGCAAGGCGGGCTTGGGCTGCGGACTCTGCCGATTCTCGCGCAAGCGGCGGAAGACGTTCTCAATGTCCACAATCGCATCGTCAACGAGTTCGCCGATTGCGACCGCCAGCCCGCCCAGCGTCATCGTGTTGACCGACGCGCCGAAAGCTTTCAACACGAGGAACGTGACAATGAACGAAAGCGGAATCGCGGTGAGCGTGATGAAGGTTGTGCGGAAATTGAGCAGAAACAGGAATAGCACGATGACGACAAGAATCGCCCCGTCGCGCAACGCCTCGATCACATTGCCGATGGCCGCATTGATGAAATTCTCCTGCCGGAACAACTCAGAGTTGATTTCGACATCCGGCGGCATCGTGGCTTGCAGTTCCTTCAATGCCTCGTCAATTTTCCCCGTCAAGAACTGCGTGGACGAACCAGGCTGTTTCGAGATCGCCAGAATCACCGCTGGGTCACCCATCGTGCCGCCGTCGCCGCGCTTGATCTTCGGCCCGAACTCGACATTCGCCACGTCGCCCAGCTTGATCGGCGTCGCCTGGCGGTAAGCGACAACCGTATTCTTCAACTCATCGAGCGAATAAAAGCGGGCCAGATTGCGGATCAGGTATTCCTGCGACTGCGCATCCACGAAACCGCCGGTCGAATTAATGTTCGACTTTGCGAGCGCCGTCGAAATCTCCTGCAACGTCACGCCGTACTGCTTGAGCTTGTCGGGCGAGACCAGCGCTTGATACTGCTTGACGCCGCCGCCAATCACCGTCACCTGCGCGATGCCCGGAATCGTCAGCAGGCGCGGGCGAATCGTCCAATCGGCCAGCGTGCGCACGTCGAGCGCATTGGTCGCACCGTTCTTCGAGCGCATCGAGACCAGCATGATCTCGCCCATAATGGACGAGATTGGCCCCATCACCGGCGTGACGCCGACGGGCAACTGCTCCCGCGCAAGATTGAGCTTTTCGGCGACGAGTTGACGATCAAGGTAAATGTCCGTGCCCCAGTCGAACTCAACGTACACGATGGAAAGACTGATACCCGATTGCGAGCGCACGCGCGTCACGCCCGGCGCGCCGTTCATCAGCGTCTCAATCGGAAACGAGACGAGCGTTTCAACTTCTTCTGGCGCAAGCCCCGCTGCTTCGGTCAGGATTGTGACCGTCGGACGATTGAGATCAGGCAGCACGTCCACCGGCAGGTTGACAGTGACATAAGCGCCGCCGACCAGCAGCAGCGCCGCCATGGCGACAACAATCAGCCTGTTCTGAAGTGACCAGCGGATAATCGCATTCAACATAAACTCTCCCAACAACTCAAACGCTGCCCTGTTGACTTCGGAAACAACGCGCGGTTCCTCCGGAGCTTTTATCGGACCGGCGCCAACGACTTTTTCCACGCGAAGGCAAAGATGACCAGGAATAACACCTCGGCGATGACCGAGGTAATGCCGACCGGGTCGGTCCAGGCGTCTGCTTCAGGCGGCATTCCCGGCATTCCCATAGTCGCCTTCACGATGTAGCCGACCAGCGAGCCGCCTGCGATCAGCGCGCCCAGTGCCCAGCCCCAGAGGCGCGCGCCGCGATAAATGCCCACCGCCGCCACGATGGCGGCCAGACAATTGGCGATGAACGAATATCCAAGCATCTGCATTTCCTCGAAGGCGTGCGGCGCTTCAAAGAGATGGATAAAACCTATGACCAGAATCAGTATCACCGCGGCAACCGTAAACTTCTTTGGCAGCATGTTTTCCATAGTTGCGAGTTCTCCTTTTTCAAACTCTTCCGAATAATGATCTAGCGCCACACGCGGACGCCCGCCACGAAGCGCAATTGCCTGGGGTCGCCGCCATCCTGCCGCACGAGGTTAGCGGTGCCGAAAAAACTCTGGTCATAAGAGATGCCGACGTAGGGGCCGAACTTGCGCCGGATTTCGTAACGCAGGCGCAAGCCCGCCTCGATGTTGTTCAGGCCTCTGCCGGTCGTGAACCGCTCGACTCGCTGCGCCGCCGCGTTGGCTTCGACGCGCCCCTGAAGAATCCAGCGCTGGTTCAGCAGGTAATCTCTGGTAAACGAAAAGCGCCCCGAAACGTGTCCCTGATGGCTGATGAAGAGTGATGACTCAAGCTCATAACGGTACGGGACGAGTCCTTCAAACCCGATCACCAACTGCGGGCGCGTGACGTTGGCACCGCGAAAGCTCTGGGTCTCGACGCGCAGACCGACTTGGAAGTCGTAATACTTCCTGACGAAACGCCCGTAGAGCAGTTGCAGGTCTATGTCATATTCCGCTTTCAATGCGGTGTTGCGCTCGCCCTCGCTCTTGAACCAGAAGCGGTTGTAATCGCCGCCGCGCCAGCCCTCGATGTCCCAGCGAAAGTCGCCGCCTTCCCGGCTTGGACGAAACTCCAACACGTCGGCGAGGACAAAGATATATGGCATCTTGTCCTCCACCGGGCTGGGCCAATCTTTCCCTGGCGACACATTGCCTTGCCCTCCGCCATGCCCGCCGTGCTGGCCGCCCTGCTGGTTGGATGACGCGGTCGGAGCGGGCGTGGGAGTCGCGCTCGGCGTGGGGGTTGGCGTGGGAGTCGCGCTCGGCGTGGTTTGCGCCGAGACGGTCGCCGCGCCCAGCAGACAAACTAACGCGAGCGACAAAGCGGCTAGCGGGGCAACTTTCATGAGCGCGCCTCCGTCGCTTTGGCCGACACTTCGACGATGCGGAACATGCCCACTTCCATGTGCAAGAGCAGGTGACAGTGAAACGCCCAGCGGCCCGGCGCATCGGCGGTGATGGCGACCGAAACGCGCTCGGCGGGTTTGACAATCACCGTGTGCTTGCGCGGCAGGAAATCGCCCGTGCCGTTTTCCAGTTCCATAAACATTCCGTGCAGGTGGAAGGTGTGTTCCATCATCGTGTCGTTGACGAACGTCCAGCGCAGCCGCTCGCCCGTGCGGAAGGGGATGGCCTGGGGCGCTTGCGAAAACTTCTTGCCGTCGAACGACCAGATGAAACGCTCCATGTGACCGGTCGCGTGCAGTTCCAGTTCACGCTCCGGCGCGCGCCGATCAGGGTAGGGTTGCAACGCCTTGAGGTCGGTGTAGACCAGTAGGCGGCGGCCATCGCCTCCCAATCCGACGCCAGGATCATCCAGGCGGCTGCGCGTGGCATCCGGCGTTGACTGGTTGCCGATACCATGCCTACCAGGCCCATGCTCGACGGGCTTGCTGCCCGGAATCTCGGAGCGATCATTCATACCCGCCATGGTTTTCATATCGTGCTGGGGCGGCATCGCTGGCTTGTCCGCCATTTTCGTCATGTTGTGCGGTGGTTGCTGCGCGGGCGGCTGCGGCATATTCGGCATGTTTTTCATGTCGTGCTGCGTGGGCTGACTCGGCGTGGCGGGTTTCTTCGCGCCACCCTGCATGCCGGGCATATTCTGCATATCGTGTCCGGCATGAGCGTCCGGTTTGGCGGGCTTTGGCGGCACTTCCTGTATGCCGGGCATGTTTTTCATATCGTGCGGTGCGGGCTTGCTCGGCGCAGCAGGTTTCGGCGCTTCCTGCATCCCCGGCATGTTGTGCCCGCCGCCGGAGGATTTCATGCCCGGCATCTCCATGCCCGCATTCATCCCGGACGTCTTGCCCCCGGCTTTGGCGTTCTTGTCCATCTCCAGCTTCATCCCAGCCATGTCCATGCCTTCCATATTCATGCCCATATCTTCCATCGTGCGCAAAGCTC
>CAZWAK010000280.1:0-6837 GCA_964631865.1 uncultured Heliobacteriaceae bacterium
CTAAGGCTGAGGACTTCCAGCAAGCAGAACGGGCTTTCCAGCAAGCACTCTCGTTGAGTGTTCAGCATAATTTGCTTGAAGGAGAAGCCAGCACTCTTAATGAACTGGGTGTGCTTTATGCTGAACTGGGGAAACTTGAATATGCGGTGATATTCTCACGGCAGGCTGCAGATATTTACGCCAAACTTGGGAACCTCTTCCGTGAAGGTAAAGCACATCAAAATATCGCAGCGAGCCTACTAAAGCTTGGGCAACTTGTAACCGCCCGTAGCGAAGCGTTACTTGCGATTGAGCGCAAAAAACAATTTGGCCAATCGAGCGAGGTTTGGAAAGCTTGGTATCTTTTGCAAAATATTGAGGAGGCAATTGGCAACAATAAGGCCGTAGAAGAGGCGCGAAATCAGGCTATTGACAAATATTTAGCCTATCGGAGGGCAGGTGGAGCAAGTCAATCCAATCAATGGGAACTTTTCGCCCGTGTATACAACTCCATTCTGAGTGGAAGAAATGGCGAAGCGGAGCGAGAACTCAATAGATTGCTGCGCAGAGAAACTTCCAAATGGCTACAGCCCCTGATCGGCAAGCTTCAAGCTATTTTGCAAGGCAAACGAGATATTTCTTTAACCTCTGATCTTGCTTTAAATTTTGATTGGGTTGTGGAACTGACGTTGTTATTAGAGGTGTTAAGCACAACAGGAAACGGAGTTGAAAATGTCGAGACGCGATGATTTTCATTACCCGGTGCGCCGGGCGTTGGAGAAAGAAGGCTGGGCAATCACACACGACCCGATTGTCATTGGCTTTAGAGACCTTCGCTTGAAGGTTGATCTGGGGGCAGAGCGCTATTTTGCCGCTGAAAAAGACGGACGCCAGATCGCCGTCGAAGTGAAAGACTTTGATCGCAGTGCGATGTCGAGCGAGTTGCAAAAGTTGATCGGGCAGCTTCAACTGTATCAATGGGCGCTCGAAGAAACTTCCCCCGAACGCGACCTCTATCTGGCCGTCAGCAAGAAGGTGTATGATGATTACATCCAAAACGAGAAGACGGCGTTTCACGCCATCGTCGAACGCAAGCGTATCAACTTAATCGTTTGCGACACTGTGCAGGAGGTAATTTTGCAATGGATCAAACAGTGAACTACGCGGATATTCTCACGCAAGTCCTCTATGAAGAAAGCAAGTTCCAACCCAGCTTTCAACCGAGGCTGAAGATTGTTTCATCCTGTGATCGGGAAACGGGGCAATTCTTGCTGATCATGGTCGGATGGGACAAAGACAGGTGGTATGACACGATACTCTTTCACGCACGTCTGGTGGACGGCCTCGTCGTGATTGAAACGGACAACCTGGAAGACGGCTTGAAATCCACATTGATCGAAGCGGGCATTCCGGCGGAACACATCGTGTCCGGGGTGAAGTACGAGCGAATGCAGACGGAATCGCTTGAATCGCTTGCTGCCTGAACCAACGTCAGATTGTTTTGACAGTTTCGCGGCTTGAGTTGCTTCATCACATCTTCACAACTTTCTGGTACAACCGTTCTTCGCACCAAACTTTTTCATTGCGAGGAACTATGAACCATTGGAAAACCTGTCTCATCGCCCTGTCGTTATTGGCTGCCATCGCCAATGCCCAATCCACCACGTCTGAAAAAATGGACGCCTACCTGACGCGCTTGACGGGCTTCGGCTTGACTGGTGCGGTGCTGGTCGCGCAGGACGGCAAAGTGATTTTGGAGAAAGGCTATGGCTTGGCGGATCGCGCGCGCAAGCTGCCGTTCACGAAAGACACGGTCGTGGACATTGGCTCGAACACGAAGGATTTGACCAAGACTGCGATCCTGCAACTCGCGCAAAATGGCAAGCTCAAGCTGACCGACACGCTGCCGAAGTTTTTCGATAATGTTCCGGCAGACAAGGCCGTTATTACGGTTGAGCAGTTGATGGAACACACCGCAGGATTCGGGCAATATTCGGGGCCGGATGACGAACGCCTGACGAAAGTCGAATTTCTCAAACGGGTGTTCAGCGCGCCGTTGATCGCTGCGCCGGGCAAAGAGGAAAACTACTCGAATCCGGGTTACAGCCTGCTTGCCGCGATCATCGAGAAGGTCAGCGGAAACAGCTACGATCAATATGTGCAGGAGCGGATTCTCAAGCCTGCGGGCATGACGACGACGGGCTACATTCTGCCGCAGTGGCGTGAGGGGCAACTCGCGCGCAATTATGCTGACGGCAACGAACAGCCTTCGACGTTTGATCTGCCGCACTTGCCCGACGGCCCGTCGTGGAGTTTGCGCGGCAACGGTGGCACGCTTTCGACTGTCGGCGATATGTACAAATTCTATCGCGCGTTGCAGGACGAGACGCTCCTGAACCGCGAATTCAAAGCGAAGTTGTTTGATGTGAATGCGCCGCTGATGCTGGTCGGCGGCAATGGCGTTCATTTTTTTGTCTATCAAAACGAACCCGCGCAGCGCCTCGTGATTCTGTTGGCGACGACGGATGCTCGCGTGCGTGCGACGGAAGTCAGTCGCGGACTTGTCGCGCTGGCGAGCGGGCGTGAACTCGCTTTGCCGCCACAGCTTGTAACGTTGGATGGAGCGGCGTTAGCGAAGTTCGTTGGCAATTATCAACTGCCCGCGGGCGCGGAATTGAACGTCAGGGCCAAAGGCGATCATCTGTTTGTCGCGGGCGCGAATGAAGCGGGCTTTCGTTTGTTGCAAGGCAATGCGCGCGGCAATGCGGAACGCGCCGAGCAGATGAGTGTGCGCGTCAAAGCGATGTTGGAAGCCGCAGCGCACGGCGATTTCAACCTCACGCACAAAGCCTTTGGTGCGGCGATGCCGTACGAACAATTCAAAGCGCGGCAGGAAAGTTTGTGGCAGCGGCGCAACTCCCAGTTCGGTGCTTTCAAAGCCGTCACGATTTTGAGCACTGTGCCCGCGCAAGGCGGCTACACCACAACCGCACGGCTCGACTTCGAGCGCGGTTCGGATTACGCGCAATTTATGTGGGACGGCGGCGGGATGCTGCGCGGCATCCGGCCTTCGATGAGCGCGCCGGGCGTGGTGTTTTATCCACAAACGACGACGGAATTCGTCCACTACAACCTCCCAACTGGCGAGACAATCAACCTCAGCTTCAAGCCGCAAGGCAATGGCTTCAGCGCGAATGTGCAGTATCAAGCTGCCGCTGCCGCGCCTGCGAAAACCGCTGCGCCGAAATTGCCCGACAATGCTGCCGGGCATATCGTCGCGGCCTACCTCAAGGCCTTCAATTCCGGCGACGAAAAAGCGATGCAGGCGTTTTTGCAAACGCATCTCGCCCCCGCGTATTTAGCGAGTCGTTCGATGGACGAGCGGCTGAAAATCTATCAGCGATTGCGCGGCGATCTGGGCGATTTGACGATCAGCACGGTTACGACGACCAATGAAAACGGGCTGGCCGTGACATTCCAAACTGCTACGGGCAAAACCGCCGAATTTATGTTTGAAGTGGATTCCGCCGCGCCACAAAAACTGAGCGGCTTGCGCATCGAATTGCGCGAATAACACTCACTATGAAAACAAACGCGCCACGAGCGTCGTTGTAGGATTGGCCGCTTTTGGGACGGCGGGATTCCGAAAGCGGACACTGCAACAGCGGCGGCGCGTCTTCCTCCCAACCACAACACGCTATTTCGTACCACTTTCGCACTGGCACGAAAATTGAATACCACCTCCTCGGTCACGCACGTCTTGTAACTTGCCTTGTGAATTTTGGGAGGAACCAATGAACAATCTTCTCCGTGATCTCGGCTTCGGTTTGCGCACGCTGCGCAAAGCGCCGGGTTTCACCTTGATTGCAATTTTCACGCTCGCACTCGGTATCGGCGCGACGACGGCGATTTACAGCGTCGTGGATGCGGTGCTGCTGCGTTCGCTGCCGCTGCCGCACGCGGAACGCTTGATGACGATTTGGGAAGATTACCGTGCCAAGGACGGGCCGGAACTCGAATGGACTTCGCCGACGGGCTTTGGCGATTGGCGCGATCAGGCACAGTCGTTCGATCACGTCGCGGCGGGGCAGGGCCGGCAGCCGACGCTGACCGGGCAAACGGAGCCGGAGCAATTGATCGGCGCGGCGGTGTCGTACAACACGTTCGATCTGCTCGGCGTGTTGCCGCAAGGCGGGCGCACGTTTCGCAAAGAAGAAGATCAGCGCGGCGCAGAGAAAGTCGTGATCCTCAGTCACGGCTTGTGGCAACGACGCTTTGGCAGCGACGAAGCCATCCTCGGCAAAACGATTTCATTGATGGGCACCCCCTGGACAGGGATCGGTGTGATGCCTGTAGGCTTCAAGTTTCCCGTTGTCCCGAAAGCGGAATTGTATCGCACGGTGCTGCCGCCGATTGGTGAAGGTTGTCAGCGCGGTTGTCTGACGTTGCGTGTACTGGCGCGACTGAAAGCAAGCGTGACCGAATCGCAAGTTGGATTGGCTCTCATTGCCTTCGCGGCCTGTTATCTGCCCGCGCGACGCGCGGCGAAAGTAGACCCGATGATTGCGTTACGTTGCGAGTAGACAATAGTTCGTAGACGGTAGACAGCATCCGACGGTGTGCTACCGACTACCGACTACTGTCTACCGTCTACTCTGGAGGAATTATGCAAACACTTTGGCACGACCTTCGTTACGGCTTTCGTTTATTGCTGCGCAAGCCTGCGTTTACCGCCATCGCCATTCTCGCCCTCGCGCTTGGCATCGGCGCGAACACAGCGATTTTCAGTGTGGTGAACGCGATTTTGCTGCGTCCGCTGCCGTATCCCGAACCGGAGCGGCTGATGCAACTCAATCACAACTATCCACAGATCAATTTGAAAGCGTCGGTCTCCGCGTTCGGCTACACGATTTACACCAAAGAGGCCAAAGCCTTCGAGCAAATCGCAGCGATCTCTGGCGGCGGCATGAATCTGACGGGCAGCGGCGAACCGGAACAGTTGCAGGCGATGATGGTCACGGCGAGTTTCTTTCCGCTCTTTGGCGGCGAGGCAGTGCGCGGGCGCGTGATTGCACCCGAAGAAGAACAGGACGGGCGCAATCGCGTGGCGGTGTTGAGCGATGCGTTGTGGACACGACGCTTTGGTGCGAACCCTGACATCGTGAATCAAACGATCACGCTCAACGGCGAAAACTACACGGTCATCGGTGTGATGCCCGCGCGGTTTCAGTTCGGGCGCGAATTCGGGCGCGTGCCAGATTTGTTTGTGCCCTTGACGTTCACACCCGATCAATTGCAGGCGAGTCGCTTGACGAATGAATATTTATCGGTGTTCGGGCGGGTGCGCGCAGGTTTGACGCAACAACAAGCACAAGCCGAAATGGACAGCTTAGCCGACAACGTGCTGAAGCAACATGCGCCGCAGATGACGCGCCAGCAGTGGAATTTGTTGCTGCAACCGCTGAACGAAATGGTGGTCGGCGATGTGCGCTTTGCGCTGTGGACGTTGCTCGGCGCAGTCGGATTGGTGTTGCTGATTGCCTGCGCGAACGTGGCGAATTTGACGCTGGCACGCGCGGCAGATCGGCAACGCGAAATCGCTGTGCGCGCGGCAATGGGCGCGAGCCGTTGGCGTGTTGTGCAACAGTTGTTGACCGAAAGCGTGTTGCTGGCGGTTGTGGGCGGCGTGCTCGGCCTCGGCCTCGCGGCGTGGGGCGTGTCGTTGCTCTCGCAGCTCAGTCAAATTCAAATCCCGCGCGCGCACGAAGTCGGTCTGGATTGGCGCGTGCTGTTCTTCACGTTGGGCGTGTCCGTTTTCACTGGCATCTTGTTCGGCTTGGTTCCGGCACTGCAAGCCTCGCGCAGCGATTTGCACGACACGTTGAAAGAAGGCGGACGCACCGGCCAAAGCGGCGCACGCGGACGCTTGCGCAGCGCCTTGATCGTCGCGGAAATGGCACTGGCCTTGATGCTGCTCGTCGGCGCAGGGCTGTTGATGCGCAGCTTCTGGCGTTTGCAGCAAGTCAGCCCCGGCTTTCAACCCCAAGGCGTCTTAACGCAAATCGTGTCGTTGCCCGGACAGAAATACAAAGAGCCGCCGCAGCGCGTGAACTTCTTCGAGCAGTTGTTGCCAAACCTCAAAGCCTTGCCCGGCGTGCAGTCGGTCGGCGCGTGTTCGGTCATCCCAATGAGCGGCACGAATTCGAGCGGCAGTTTCCAAATCGAAGGCCGTCAGATTCCACAAGGTCAATCCTCGCCGCACGGAGATCGTTGGATGGCGGCGGGTGAGTATTTCGAGACGATGAAAATTCCGCTCGTGCGCGGTCGCTATTTCAACACGCAGGACAACGCGAATTCATTGGGCGTGGCGATCATTGACGAAACGATGGCGAAGAAATATTGGCCGAACGAAGACCCGCTCGGCAAACGCATCTCGTTTGAGCGCGACGACCAGGGCAATCCGCGCTGGCGCGAAATCGTCGGCTTAGTCGGGCACGCCAAACATCGCAATCTGGAAGGCGAATCGCGCGTGCAATACTACATTCCGTACGCGCAACGCCCGAATCCCACCAGCATGTTTTTAGTTCTGCGCACCGCAGGCGATCCGAACAGCCTCGCGGCCTCCGTGCGCAACACCGTGCGCAACCTCGACAAAGACCTGCCCGTGTTTCGCGTCACAACGATGGAGCAACTGGTCGCCGATTCGATGGTGCAACGCCGCTTCACGTTATGGTTGCTGGGCATCTTCGCGGTCACAGCCTTATTGCTGGCAGCCGTCGGTTTGTACGGCGTGCTCGCGTATTCGGTGTCACAACGCAGTCACGAAATCGGCATCCGCATGGCGCTCGGCGCACAGAG
>CAZWAK010000281.1:0-6772 GCA_964631865.1 uncultured Heliobacteriaceae bacterium
TTATGGGCACGAGCGTCGGTTCGTGCGTTGGGTTTTTGGCCTGGGGGCACGACGAACGGTTGGAAGTCGGCGTCTTCAATCACGCTTCGAGCTACTTCGGCGATGTCGTCTGGCAAGGCATCACAACGCAGCATATTCGCCAGACGCTCGCGCAACATCTGACGCAGGACGAAGTTCGTCAGGCGTGGCTTTCGATCAGCCCCAGCGCCTTCATCCCGCAGATGAAGCACATCAAACGCAAAGCCAAAATGATCGTGGCGAAATATGATCTGACGTTTCCGTATGAGTTGTCGCAGATTGTGCTGAAGGACTGCGAACGGCACGGCCTCGCCGTAGACAAAGTCATTTTGCCGTGCGGGCATTACACCAGCGGCAAGACACCGTACAAATTTATAGACGGCTATCACATCGTCAGTTATTTCGTGAAGGAGTTGCGATGAAGAGAGTCGTGGTTATGATGCTGCTTTTGACGGCGTTACGCATCCGTATCCAGGCACAAGCGGAGGACAACGAAGATGTGCAATTGTGGCCCGACGTGACCGTTGGATTTAAGCTGACGCCAAAGGTCACGCTGAATTTGTTCGGAACCGCGCGATTTGGCCGGAGTCAGGAAAATTTAGTAAACGAACAATTAGGGACAGTGGTCATCTTCCGGCTCAACGATTATCTCAGCATCGCGCCCAGTTATCGCCACGTCTGGTCGCAGCCGGATGAAACCCGACACACGCAGGAAAACCGCTATTTCATAGACATAACGCCGCGCCTCCCTTTGCCCAAAGGCTTCTCGTTGTCGGATCGCAACCGCACCGAATGGCGCGACATTGAAGATCGCGGTTCGTGGCGCTATCGCAATCGCGTGCAACTCGAAAAAGCCTACACCTGGCGCGACCATCGCTTGACGTCGTATGTGGCCGGCGAGTTTTTCTACGATTCGCGCTTCCATCAATGGAGCCGCAAACAGTTCTGGCTGGGAACGCGCGTGCCGGTCAGCAAACACCTCACGCTGGACTTGCATTATGCGCGCAACCTGGACGAACACGCGCGTCCGGGGCGTCTGCATATCATCGGAGTCTTTTCGCGCTTCGAGTTTTGACGGGAACTCAATGCAGCGTTTGCTCCAACCACGTCACCAAATCACTGAGCACTTCATGCCGATTGATCTCGTTGAGCAATTCGTGCCGCGCTTCGGGATAGAGTTTGTACGTCACGGCGGTCAAGCCCGCTGCTTTGTATTCCTCAGCTAACGCCGCCGCGCCTTTGCCGTTGGCACAGACGGGATCGCGGCTCCCGGCCACAATGTACAGCGGGAACGTCGCGGGAATCAGGCGTTTGTACGCCGGTTGTGCGAGCGTCGCAATGCCGTCGAGAAAATCCACCCACAACTGCGTCGTGCTGAGGAAGCCACAACGCGCGTCGTTGAAATACAACCGCACTTCCGCCGCGTCACGGCTGAGCCAATCGAACGGCGTTTCGACCGGCGCAAACGCTTCGTTGAATTTGCCGAAGGTGAGCGAATTGATAAGCTGGCTGCGACCGCGTTTGCCGAGCCGCAATCGTTCCGCCCGCGCAATCGCGCGCCCGGCTTGCGCCAGCCGACCCGGCTTGCCATTCGGAGCCGATAAAATCGCAGCGGAGAGCAGCGTCGGATATTCGTAGATCAATTGTTGCGTCAGATAGGAACCGAGACTGTGCCCCAATAAAATCACGGGCAACTCGGCGTGCGTTTGTGCTTCGGTTTGGAGCATCTCCGCCACATCCAGCACGACGCGATTCCACCCATCGGCGTCGGCTAAAAAGCCTAATTCGTCTTGCGATTGCGCCGTCTGTCCGTGCCCGCGCATATCATTGACATAAACTACATAGCCGTTCGCGTTGAGCGCCTTCGCCGTGCGCGCGTATCGTCCGGCGTGTTCGGCCAGACCGTGCGCAATGTGAATCACGCCGCGCGGGGCGAGGGCAGGTTCCCAGCGGTAAGCGGCGAGCCGAGCGCCGTCGGAAGCAGTAAACGTAAATGCGTTCATAACTCAAGTCGTCAGCGAGGCCCGCGCGTGCAAGGGCTGAGAGTGTACGGCAAAAGTGAAAAAGCGGGAGTCAAAATTTGCTATCAAAAAGATGGCATCTTGTGGGCGGAGAAACGAACAAGATGCCATCGGAGTTTTGCGGCTAGGCCATTTGTTCGGCCTCTGCGGTCGTCGCGGAGCGAGATCGCTTCTCCGAAAACAACAGCACAAACAGAATCAGCACGACAATCGCAATGCCTGCCGGGACAAGCCAAACTGACGTCCAGTTGTACGTTGCTTTGCCCGCGACTTCGCCCGTTTTGTACATATCCAGCACGATGCCCGACAGCTTCGAGCCAATGCCCATGCCGACGCCGTATGTGGCGAGCGTAATCAAGCCTTGCGCCGAGGCTTTGATCTTGTCGCCGGCTTTGTTGTCCGTGTAAATCTGTCCCGTCACAAAGAAGAAGTCATAGCAGATGCCGTGCAGCACGATGCCCAAATACAACATCCACTCTGACGTAAGCGCGTCGCCGTAGCCGAAGCAGAAGAAGCGCACAATCCACGCGACCAAGCCAACGATCAGCAAATTCTTGACGCCGAGCTTGCGGTAAAACAGCGGCAGCATCAGCATAAAGAAAATCTCCGACGCCTGCCCCAACGACATCTTGTTTTCGACGTTCGTCATGTGCGAATCGGTCAGCGAAGGGTTCGCCAAATTGTAGTAAAACGACAGCGGAATGCAGATCAGCACCGACGAGAGGAAGAAGATCAGGAACGAGCGATCCTTGAATAACACGAACGCATCGGCTCCGATGATTTGCCCGAACGTCGCGCTCTGGCCTTTCGCGCGCGGCGGCGTGTCGGGCAAGAAGAAACAATAAATGCCCAGCACAACCGAGGTAATCATCGAGATTTGAAAGATCGTGACTTGATCGCCGACCGCCATCCAGCCGACGATGTTCGTGACGACGATCCACGAAATTGTGCCGAGTACACGAATCGCGGGGAATTCTTTGCCGGGGTCGCTCATCTGTCGCATCGCAATCGCCGTAGACAACGCCAGCGTCGGCGCAAAGGTCAAGCAATAGGCCAGGATGTACCAGAAAAACGTCCCGCCGTCTTTGATCTGCGTCAGGAAAAACAAAATCGCCGCGCCAACCAGATTCAAAATGCCCATCAGCTTTTGCGCAGCAAAATAGCGATCCGCGATCATCCCCACAAAAAACGGGGCGGCGATGTTCGCCAGCGAAAACGCCATATAAGCGTTGCCGACCTGATCGCCGGTCGCTTTGACTTCGGGCGAAAGCAGATATTTGCTCATTTGTCCGTACCACGCCCCCCACATAAAGAATTGGAGGAACATCATAACCATCAATTGAATTCGGGTGCTTAGCTTCATAGGTGTCGTTCAGGTTCGTGAAAACCAAAAGTTCAGTTGTTGTTCGTTGTGCCGCTTCGTCAGGAAACAGCCAGGTGCGGAAAGACCTGCAAAGTGTACATCAGGAAAGCGGAAACCGGAATGCGCGACAGCGGGTTGCGAGTATTGTGCTTTCCATTGTCGTCCGGCATCATAACCGGCATGGAACCGATTTCGCATTTTTACTATTCGCACCGCCTGAAATTGCAATTCTGGGACTTCGGCACGGAAGGCAAACCAACGCTGATCCTCGTTCACGGTGGCTTGGATCACGCGCGCAATTGGGATTGGGTGGCGCGCAGTTTGCGCGAGCATTTTCACGTCTACGCACTCGATTTGCGCGGGCACGGCAACAGCCAACAAGCGCCCGGAGCCTTGTATACATTGGCCGAACACGTGCTTGACCTGTCGGCGCTCGTGGATGTCATCAACGATTTTCCGGTGTATTTGATCGGTCACAGTTTGGGCGGCAACATCGTGCTGCATTATTCCGGCATTTATCCTGATCGCGTCAAAAAGCTCGTGGCGATTGAAGGTCTCGGCTTTCCTATGGGGCATAAAATGAATCGTCCGTTTACCGAACGGTTGCGCGATTGGGTGGAAAACGTGCGCAAAGGCGAGAAGCGCGAAGTCAAAAGCTATCCGAATCTCGAATCCGCTGTCGCGCGGATGAAAGAAGTCAATCCGCATTTGCCGCACGAAATCGCTGAGCATTTGACGCGCCACGGCACGAACTGGAATTCAGATGGCTCGTTGACCTGGAAGTTCGATAATTACTTGCGCTTCTTTTCGCCGTATGGCACGAACAAGCAGGATTTGACCGACGTGCTCGGCAACATCACGTGTCCGGCGCTGTTGTTTTGGGGACGCGAGAGCTTCTTCTCGAACCCCGAAGAAAGCGGTCTGGCACAAATGCTCAAAGACTATCGGCTCGTCACCGTCGAGAAAGCCGGGCATTGGTTGCACCACGATCAACTCGATCTCTTTTTATCCGAAACCACCAAATTTTTGTTAGCTTGAGCAAACGGCTTTCAGTCCCGATTAGCCGCTATTTCCTCAGAAAAATGCGTTAGCTTTGCCAGACGATGGACAATCAAGAATAGACGATAGACAATGTCGCCGAGTCCATTGATCCCGCTCAAGGAGGTTCCACAATGAAACGATTTTTTACCTGCATTGCAATCGTGACGGCAGCCGTTTTCGCCTTCACTTATGACAGCACTCAAGCATCCGATTCCCAAGAAAATCCGGGCCTTGATCTGCGCGAATATTACCCGCTGGCGCTCGGCAATATGTGGGTTTATCAGAGCAAACAGTTCCGCGCCGATGGGCAAACGTTTTATCGCCTGCGCACAGTCGTCGCCGCGGATGAAGTCAAAGTCAGCGACAAAGCAACGGCGCGGCGGATGGCGGATGATCGCGGGCGCTATTCGTTGATTTCGATTGAGGCGAATCGCTTTCGCTTTTATGCCGAAAATGACGGGCGCGGCGAAACAAAATTCAGCCCGCCGCTGACCTTCTTTGACGCGAACTACACGCCGGGCAAAGCCTACACACAAGCGCATGTCAGCGGCACAGACGCCGTCTCGTCCGATGCCGTTTACTTCGGCATCGAAAGCGTCAGCACATCGGCAGGCGCGTTCCGCGATTGCCTCAAACTGTGCTTCACGACGACGAAGCCTTCGGGCGCGACGACGACGACGACGCGCTATCTGGCGAAGGGCGTGGGACTCGTGAAAGAGGTGCAGGAAATCTTTTCGCCCGCCGCACAGCAATCGTTACGCTACGAAACCGAATTGCTGCACGGGCGCATCGCAGGCCGCAAAATCGGCGGCGAAGCGGATCAAACGATCAAAGTCGCCGAATACTTTCCGTTTCATCAAGGCGACAGTTGGACGTATGACTGGGCGTACAAAATGAGCAACGGCCAGGCGCGCACGAGCGAGCGCAAACGCTGGTTTGAAGGTTCGAAATTCACCAACGCGGGCGCGGCCTTCAAGCTCGTGCAGGACATAGGCGAAGAGGATTATCAATTCTACACGCTGGATCGCAGCGGTCTGCGCATTACCGAATCCGGCGAAAAAGGGATGCGTGCGCAAGGCGTGAAGTTTTATTACGAACCCGGCTTGCTGATCGCGCGTGACGATCTGGTCATCGGGCGCACGTATCGTTGGACACAAGCCGAAGCGGACGGCAAAGGCTTGATGCAATTCCGCACGACGCCGGAAGGCTTTGAGCATGTAGAGACGCCGATGGGGCGTTACGAAAACTGCCTGCGCACGCGGGTTGAATGGGACACGCCGACGGCGCGCGTGAAGAACATTTACTTTTATGCGCGCGGCGTCGGGATGGTCGCATACGATTACGAAGTCGTGACGAAAAACAACAACGCTGTGTTGATGACGCTGAACGCGCGCTTGAAAGCCGCGACGATCAATAACAATGCGATTGCGACGGCGGAAGACGGCAAAAAGCTGTATGACAAAATGATTGCCGAACTTGCCGCCGCTGCCGACAATCCGACGGCGCGCGCGCTTTTCAAAGAAGCGAGTTTGAATCGTTATGTGTGGGACGCCGACTTAGGCTTCAGCGGCTTCACCGCGACCGTGATGATGAAGATTGACGGCGGCGCAGCCATTCCGATCAAGGTTCGTTGCTCGCCCAAACTCGACATTGAAATCGAAGCACCTGATGCGAACACCAAAGCGATCATGCACGAAGAGATGAGCCAGTTCGTCACGCACCGCGAACCGCGCAAGCCCTTCGATGCGTGGTACGGCCCCGACAAAGCGAAATTCAAGCTCGGCAAAGAAACACCCGCAGGCCACGAAGTTTTTGTCGAAGGCGATTCGATGGGATCGAGCTATATCATCGGCAACAAACAAGTGCGCCAGTTGAGCCGCAACATCGGGCGCATGGATTTCACGATCAGCACGAATCAATTTCAGCCAGCGGAAGACAGTCGCTACATCGCTACGGATTACGGCGTGGTGTATTTCATGACGGGCACGAAGCAGGAAGTGGGCAAGGATCACTTCGTGGATACTTACGTGAAACAAGGCAATTACTGGGTGCCGAAAGCGCGCGTGCATACGTCCACGATCAAGGGCAAACCCGCGAAAATTGAATTGGAAATCACGAAATTAGAGTATTTGAAATGAGGCGAGATAGAACGCGGATTTGACGGATGCCACCGATGCCAACAGATTTATCCGCGCGCATCTGTCTGATCCGCTCAATCCGTGTTCTATTGCTGCGAGATGAGATGGAATACGGATTGAACGGATAATACGAATACAAACGGATCTATCCGTGCTAATCCGCCTGATCCGTTCAATCCGCGTTCTATTCC
>CAZWAK010000282.1:0-6495 GCA_964631865.1 uncultured Heliobacteriaceae bacterium
ATCACGGCGATGTCGGTCGTGCCGCCGCCGATGTCTACGATCATATTGCCGTGCGGTTCGGTAATCGGCAGCCCCGCGCCAATCGCGGCGGCCATCGCTTCTTCGACCAGATACACTTCGGCGGCTTTGGCGCGATAGGCACTGTCTTCGACGGCGCGGCGCTCGACCTGCGTGATCTCGGACGGAATACCGATGACGATGCGCGGGCTAACCCACTGCCGACCGTTGTGGGCTTTTTTGATGAAGTATTGGAGCATCTTCTCCGTGACTTCAAAGTCCGCGATGACGCCGTCTTTCATCGGTCGGATGGCCACGATATTGCCGGGCGTGCGCCCCAGCATTTCTTTGGCCTCCTTGCCGACAGCTTCGACTTTATGAGTGATTTTATTGATGGCAACGATGGAAGGTTCAGAAACGACGATCCCGCGACCGCGGGCGAAAACCAACGTGTTCGCCGTTCCTAAATCAATCGCGAGGTCGCTGGAAAATAAACTGAAGATCGAACGCAAATTCATCTAAGGTACTCAAGACCTGTCCAGGACGGTGCAGCTTGACTGTTACCAAATCCCTTGCAGACTCCTACTCCGAGAAAAGGGTTATGGGTTTCAAGCTATGAGGTCGGAATTGCGAGTCGGGATGTTCAGCTTCGCAGCGGACTCTAAGCAAACAATTCAAATCTCGATAACTCATTTCAGGGCTTCGCCAGTTTGACATTATTCTTGTGCGCGGCTTTGGCCTCATACATGGCCAAATCGGCTTTCTCAAGCAAATCAGCCGCTAATTCTGCCGGACATTCCGGGTAGGATGCAATGCCGAAACTGGCCGTCAAGTGGAAAGTATGTTGACTTCCACCGTGAAAATCGTGGGCGGCGACGCGCTGTCGCACGCGCTCGGCGGTAATCAAGGCCCGCTCGGAGCCTGTCTCCGGCAACACAATCGTAAATTCATCGCCCCCGTAGCGGGTCACGACATCGGTGTCGCGCACCGACTCTCGCAGCAGGGTCGCCATCTCGCGCAAGGTTTCGCTGCCGACGCGATGCCCGTAGCGATCATTGACGCCTTTGAAGCCGTCCAGGTCAATGAACACGACCGCGACTTGCCCGCCGTAGCGCCGCGTCCGTCGTAATTCGGCTTCCAGATATTGCCGCAAGTACCGACCGTTATGCAGTTGCGTCAAATCATCCTGCATGTACAGCTTTTCGGCACGGGCAAAATGCGTCGCATTGCTGAGCGCCAGCGCCGCGACGGTCGCCACCGGCTTGAGCGCCTCTTGCTCGCCCGGACTAAACGCTTCCAGGTTGTCAATCCGAATGGCCTGACTGACACCGATGACAGTCTGCCCAACTTTGAGGGGAAAACATAGCACCGAATGCGCGGGTCTCGCCTGCTCATCGGTTTTTCGCAAGACCTTCGCCTCGGCCTCTGGACCCAGTTCCATTTGACTCAGCACAACCATTTCTCCTTGTCGCCAAACACGCTCAATAACACCTGGGCCATTTGTTCTGAGCGTCAATGCTGGCGGGTTCGCCCTACTCCCCTCGGAACCGATCAACTCCATGAACTTCTCGTCATCCGAAACGACATACAAATGCCAGCTATCGGCCTTCACCCACTGGCTGAATTCGCTCAGGATTTCCGCGGCGACTCGTTGTTGATCGAGCGAGGAGTGCATCCGATTGGACGCATCGAGCAACTTTTTCAACTGGAGCAACTGGTGTGACTGCTGGTCGGCCACCCGGCGCTGCTCAGCATAACGCAAAAATATCGGCAATTGAAGAGCTACATCGTGAATTATTAAATGTCCTTGATACCCAGCCTGCCGCGAAGCCATTTCTAAAGCCGACGAGTCGAGCACAAATCCTTCGCCCACGTCCGCCTCGCAGGAAATCAACATCGCCTCGGGCCAGAGTTGCCCGACTTCCTCTCGGCAGGTCAACGCCTGCGTCGGGTCGTTGATTTCGCAGACCACAATCTCTGGCGCGGCCTGTTCGCTGGCTATCGGCGTGCCGCCCACAGGCCAGGGCAAGTGGTGTACTTCCGCGTGCAGCGGGAGGGGCAAAGCCGCGCGAATTTGCTCGGTCATCTCGGCACTCGCGATGACGCCGACCCGCGCGGCGGGTCGAGGTTCTTCCGAGTTGAATTCGATGAACTTCATGGTAGCCTCAAAATTGCACGCTTTGTCGCCCGACATTTCCATCCTGATCTTCGGCCTCGATCAGAACGCTCCGCGCGCCCGCCGCCAGCGTCACAATCGCCCGAAAACTGCCGTCCGCTTCGACGCGGGCAGGTTTCCCGCCGACGCGCACGCGCGCGCCCGACTCACAGCGCCCCTCGACCAGATATGTGCCGCCGCCCATCGGCGTCTTGCGCACACCACTGACGGTGGGCGTGTGCGCACTCGCAGCTTTATTTCCGGCAATCGTGAATTTGAACGGGTCGCTATAGGAGCCTTGTTCCTGGTTTGTATCCGCGCGCACGCGCCAGTAATACGAGCCGGTCGGCAATTTATCGAACGTAGCGAGCGGTGTTCCCAAACCATCGCGCGCCTTGACGAGCGTTTCCCGATCAAAGGTCGAAGAAGTCGCAATCTCAACCGTGTAGCTGCTGGCCTGCGGCACAGGATTCCACTCGAACCGAAGTGTGCCGGAGTTTCCCTGCCGCACGGTTTGCTGATTCTCTGGAAATTTCAAAACCGGCATGCCCAACAGCGAGGTGCGACGCGCCAGTTTACCGCTTTGCTCAAATTCCAACCGTTCATTGGTGCGCGCCTGATAGGTTTCGCCCGCTTGCGTACGAATTTGGGCATCACCGCGCGTCACACGAATATCGGTTTGTTGCCCATTTTCGCCCGCGCCGACGCTGGCTTCCGAGTTTTCGCCGATGCGCGCTTCTGCGGCATCTGTTTGCACAACGTTGCTCGAGCCTGGGCCTTGCTGGTTGGTGGCCAGATTGATGGTTCCGACGCGCACTTTGACTTGCACTTTGGTGCTGCGATCATCCATCAATTCGTTGTCTTTGATAATCAGCGTCGTGTCGGGCTTGATCGTGTAACTGCTGCCGTCTACGAATTGCACGCGCGCGACTGAACTGGCAAGCGTTTGCACGGTGTCGCCCGCGGCGAGCGGCATCTTTTCATCGGCGACGACAAAATCGGTTCCATTCGCTTTTTTGACTCGCACCTGCCCGGAAATTTCGATGAAGCGCGCGCTCTGGGTGCCGGGGGTGATGGTCGTCGCCGTCGTGCTGCGTAAATAGGAATATAGCCCGTAGCCCGCGCCGAGCACGACGGCCAGCGCGCCCACGATGACAGCCAAATGCCGCAGCGTGCGTGACGAAATCACATACCAATCCAGCGAAAATAGCGTTCGCTTATTACTGGACATAACTTGCAAGCTTGGGAATGCGGGGCAGACAACTAACCACTTCGAGCCGGATACATTCGTGTTGTCAGAGAAGCTCAAAAGTCGGTTGATTTACCTATCGGAATTCATCGTGCTCTGGCGCGGAGCCAGCTAAGTTGCTGAGGGCTGCGCAACTTGGCGCAGAAAATAGCATAGCGAAGTGGAACATTCAATGACTTATTTGTAGCCGCAATTTTTCCCACGCCTGGCTTGCACTACTTTAGGCAACGGACGTGAGTGGTCTGATGATTGGCGGCGAAACCCGAATGGCGCATTTACATGTTTTGGGAAGAGCCTGTGCCCAATGTCGTACTGGAAATCTCGTCGCGGAAAACGCGCAAGGGTGATTTGGGGGAGAGGAAAGACCTCTATGCGTGGCTTGGGCGTGCGCGAGTATTTTGTCTTTGATCCCGAATACAAACTGCCCCCACCGCTGCCTGCCGTTCGACTGCGGGGCGAGGAATTGGTTGAAGAAGTGGTTTCGCAGAATCGTGTCGTCAGTCACGAATTCGGGTTGGAACTGGTCAATACGGGACAGACGTTGCGGCTCTGGCATCCCGCGACCCACGAGTTCCTCCGCACGCCCGCTGAGGAAGCCGCTGCTCGGCAAGCCGCCGATGCCGCACTCCAAGCCGCGGAACAACGTGCCGCCCGCCTCGCTGCCAAATTGCGCGAACTCGGCCTTGACCCCGATCAACTGTAGTCCGCAGTTGTGCCGCTCTCGCTCTTCTTGACCCGCTTGCCATTGCCGTCATAGCCGTAGCTCCCCAAACTGCCATTGTTGACTCTCTGCAACCGATTCGCCGCATCTCATTGATACGTCGTGCTGTTCGCCGCCATCATATTCCCGGCTGCGTCATACGTGAAGTTCGCCGGGTACTAAGTGATTTACTAGATTGGTATTATTTGAACCGGATAGTTTCACAAGCAATTTCTTGTGTTAGCGATTTTTGCTGAGCAAAGATTTCGGGGGCTTGCTCTTGAGTCAGCATCCCCTCGAACTGCCAATCTTTGAGATTGTCGAACCAAAACACAGTAAAAACAAGGGGGCCACCGTGCGCCGCCTCGCGATCTCCGTAAAGGTAGACGTTTGGGTCTAGAGTATCAAAACTTGCAATAGTGATGGAGCGATACCCATTCTCCCGATATTCATCTGCCCTATGCTGAATCCAATCTTTCAAGCTTTTAAGCTTAGCAGGACGTAACCGCCTATAGTATTTTACGATTTCTTCTCTACTGTCGAACGTTAAAGTAATTGATCCGAATGTACCCGTTGAATAATCAAGCCCTCGTAGCCCTTGGTCGTGGCCAGTAGTAACTGTCTCTTCGACAAACTTTAATACCGCCCTTTTTTCATCCTCATCTTCGCACCGAATACTATCGCTTCTTGCTCCTAGCTGACCTTTTTCTAATCTGTATCGCGCACATGTCCCCAGAACACGACTACAGTACCAAACAGAACTGCTGGTTTGAAAAAACGTGAGTTGTGCTCTGCGATCTTTTGGTAAGTGAAACCCCTGCGAACTATTATTCCAGAGAATTTCATGACGGAAGCGGGCGGCAAACGCTCGCTCCAGTTGGCGCAAGACAGCAGCAGGCGTAACCTTATTCGCTGAGGATTTATGAGCGGATATCCCATTAGTCATTGTAGGCGGGGACTTCTTAACAACCGCCACAGGGCCTGGTGTGACACCTTTCTCGGAAGACTGACAAGTAAGACTGAACATAGCGATAATCATCGCAAGAACTTTCAACATCATAAAAGTATCCCTCTTGAATTAGATTGCACCACGACCAGTGCCATCCCTTCTTCTTGTCGGCGGCCTTGAGTCGCCCGGCCCTACACGAGAAGGATTTGGTGGTGGCGGTGGAGTCGTAGTTAACCCCCAAAACGTATGTCCAGCACTTCGAGGCGACCTCACTCCAGTATATCCAGCACTTCCTGGGAATGTTGTTGTACTATTTGGGCTAGCCTTATTCCAGAAGAGTAGCGTCAATCCATCAGGGCGATAAAGGTCTCTTGTTCCTTGAAAAATTTGGCTAACGACAGCAACAGCAGATACCATTCCTGCGCATCCGATGTTGTAGAACCTTCCATAAATATCCTGAATTTTCTCCCCTGAGTCTATATCTGTATTTAGAATGGCATCTAGCCTTTGGCGGCTAGATGCTCTCATCTTTCCACTTGAATCAAAAATAGGGCTGATATTATCAACGGCAATCCTGATTATAATATCCTTGAGTGAGCGATTGAGGCACTGCCCAAGAGGACATTCTCTCTGACCGTTGTTGTAAACAATAGTAATATTATTGTCCACAAACCACTGGTTAATGATTGCTGTTGCAATTCCTTCAAGATCTGTAAAGTACGACTGATGTACGCCTGTACCGTTTCTGTCTGAACTAAAGATTGTTCCTGCTTCGTGATATACAAGCTGCGCCATTAACGCCACACCGTCAGTGCTATTCATCACTTCAGACATCGTTTGACCTCGGAAAATCCCATCTGCAAAAGGTATTTCTCCACATTTATACAATCCTTCCGGGTCATTGAAATTAATAGGATCATTATCCACATAAGTGTAGCGATTCAGACTTTGTGGCCTATTCAAATCAGCCGCCCCTAGCCCCATCGGATCAGGACTCAGAAACCGCCCCCAATCACTCGCATACATCCGCGCCTCGGCATAGTCTAACCCTGTCGCTGCATCGCGCTCATAACCTGTGTATTTCTTACTGTTCAAATTCGGCTGACTAGTAGATGACCATTCATAGAGCAACTTTCCGTAGGGATCGTACTCTGCTCTGTACACCATTGTGCCGCTCGTGTTCGTGAGTTTGCGCCCCGTACCTAGGTGATCTTTATGCACCCAGTAGAAATTGCCATCGTAACTCTGCTCGGCGATCACACTCGCACCATTCATCACATACGCGCGATAGACTCCTGCTGACGTTACTTCGAGCAAAGGCCAGCCAATCACCGAAGAATAGAAATAGTAGATTGTATTTCCGCTCTCCGTCTTCTTCACGCGCTTGCCATTGCCGTCATAGCCATAACTCCCCAGACTCCCATTGTTCACACTCTTCAACCGAT
>CAZWAK010000283.1:0-6414 GCA_964631865.1 uncultured Heliobacteriaceae bacterium
CTCGCCCTCTGTCTGCTTGAGCGAGGGCGGAATGGATTCCTTCCGAAACGAATAGACGCAAGGCGCACAGACACCTTGCCCATCGGCCTTTGTATATGCGCAATGCTGCGCGGATTCAGGAGTTTTGGGCGCGTGACAAAAATAAAGGAATTTTTGCAGCGATTCTCTGCGACGCGGTTGGCATTGGGCGTTTCTTTAGGCGAGGTCTGATGGACTCAGCGCCGAGTCTGAGTCGAAGCCCGTTGCGGAGGCGCTCTAACGATGCCGAAAAGGAATTGTATCCAAACTATGTTCGTGTGGCTGCTGTGCGGTCTGCTGTTGCTGTCCTCGGGGCCTCTGGGCGGAGCGGCGCAGACGCTGCAAGCACAACGACCACACCGCGACCAGCCCCGCAAGCTGGCTCCCGATTTGGAAGAAACTCTCGCGCAGCACGAACAAACAGAAGCCGCTCGCAACAAAACGTTAGGCGAAGTGCGGCGCGAAAAATTACAGGCCAAACCGTCCTTGGCAAACGTCTGGTCACCACCGGCACTGCCTGCGGCGCAACCGCAACAGCGCCTCATCGTCAAGCTCCGCGGCCTTGCGACTGATCTCACGCTCAAATCTTCGTTGCTGAAAGTCGGTGGGCGCGTGCATCAGGTGCATCCGAACCTCGGCGTCGCGGCGGTGGAAGTCCCGTTGGAGCGTGTGCGCGAATTCGCCACCGAAACAGATGTTGAATACGTCAGCCCGGATCGTCCGATTGTCGCCTTTGGGCATCTAGAAGCGACGACCGGAGCCGATCAGGTGCGCTTCCTGGCCAGGATGAACGGGGTGTCGAATTTGGATGGCACAGGCATTGGGATTGCCGTGATTGATAGTGGCGTGGACAGCAATCACAAATTGATCCGCCCCACGTCGGGACACCCCGGCATCGTGGCGGCAACGGACTTTATCACGGTAAACGCGCGAACCGATCACTTTGGGCACGGCACGTTTGTCGCTTCGGTGGCGGTGGGCAGTGCGGCGCTCAACAAGGGCGCGTACGAAGGAATTGCGCCCGGAGCCAATCTCATCAATCTGAAAGTGCTGAACGATGATGGCGTCGGCCTCACCAGCAGCCTCATCGCCGCGCTCGATTGGTGCATCTTCAATCGCATTCGCTACAACATTCGCGTCATCAATCTCAGCATCGGCACTCCAGCCCAAGACAGCTACAAAACCGACCCGCTCTGTCTCGCCGCGCGTCGCGCCCACGCCGCAGGCATTCTGGTTGTCGCAGCAGCCGGCAACGACGGCAAAGATCGCTTCGGCAACAAGCTCTATGGCGGCATTCATTCGCCCGGTATTGATCCTTCGGTCTTGACCGTCGGCGCGGCCAATACGTGGGGGACTGATCGTCGTTCGGATGATCGCGTAGCGTCGTACAGTTCGCGCGGCCCGACGCGAGGCTACTACACGGATGCCGCGGGCGTGAAGCATTACGACAATTTGATGAAGCCGGATTTGGTCGCCCCCGGCAATCGTATTATCGCGGCCAGTTCGCGCAACCCGGACAGTAACAAAAGTCTGAACAATTTAGTCCTTACCTACCCCACGCTGATCGTCAATGCGAGCGCAAAAGTCGAAGACCGCGTGATGATTTTGAGCGGCACGTCGGTGGCGGCTCCGGTGGTGGCTGGCGCGGCGGCCTTGCTGTTTGACATCAATGCCAATCTGACGCCGAATTTAGTCAAAGCGATTTTGATGTACAGCGCCCAACCGATTCCCAGTTACAACACGCTGGAACAAGGCGCAGGGCTACTGAACATTGACGGGGCGGTGCGCATTGCCCGCCTGGTGCGTCCCAATCCGACCACGTTGGCGAATGGAGCCACCATGTTGACCGGTGTGTTCCCCTCGTCCCAAACCAGCATCATCACCAGTGAGATTTGCCGCTGGGGGCAAAGCGTGATTACGAATTATGCTTTCCTCTGCGGCAGCAATTTGATGACCCATTGGCAAGGCGTTTACGCGCGCACCCTGGTTTTGGCCGATGCGACGAACGTGGCGAACGGCACAGTCTTTCAAGTTCCCGGACTGACGTCTCCGGGCGTCCTCAACAGCGGCGGCGTAGTCTTCGCTGATGGCGGCACGATGGCGGATGATCGCTTGATTGTGCAGGGCGTCATGTTTGCCGATGGCGTCACGTATGCCAGCGGTGTGGTCTTTGCCGATGGTCGAATCGCCGCCGATGCCTGGAACTGGCCCGACCTTTTCGTGAAAGCCAAAGTCGTTGTCCCGGGGGATTAAGCCGCGGCGACCCCGTTGCTCAATCCATCTTCTCTGGCTAAGATCGTGCGGGAATTTTTACTTCGAGCGAGAAATCGTCGTGAATGCCGGAAAGCGTGTAAATATGAAGCTTCTTCAACTTGGTCGCCTCGCGTTGCTCCTTTTGACGCTATTCAGTTCTGCCTTCGCGCCCGCGCCCGCCCAACCTACACCCGACTATCACATTCGCAAAGGCGACAAGCTCAACATCAAGTTTTTGTATCAACCGGAATTGAGCGAGGCGGCGCTGGTCGTGCGCCCGGATGGCAAAATCAGCCTGCCGATGATTGAGGAAATCAAAGCCGAAGGCTTGACCGTCAAGGAATTGAAAGCCGCGCTGGAAAAAGCCTATCGGGAAATTTTGCTCGATCCTGAAATTACGGTGAACGTGCTGGAATTCGTCGCGCCGCGCGTGTTTGTCACGGGACAAGTAGCGAAGCCCGGCAGCTACGACTTGCGCGCCGGACAAACGCTTTTCCAGGTCGTGTCGTTGGCGGGCGGGTTCACGCGCGAAGCCCATCGCAAGCAAATTCTGCACGCCCGCCCAATCAATGACCGCGAACTAAAAGTCGTGCTCGTGGATGCGACCAAATTGCTGAAGCCGGGCAACAAGGCAGATGTTGTGTTGCAGGACGGCGATTACGTCTATGTCCCGGACTCGAAGATGTCGAAATTCACCACCATCCTGAACGCCTTCCGCAGCGTCGTGCCCGGCTACGGCATTCAATTCTGACCTGCAACTGCCGACAAGATTCCCCGGTCACTTGACCCGTGACCATTCGCGGGTGAGAAAAATCATTTGCCCGATGTGGTGATAAAAATGCGTGGCGCATCGCACGAGAATATTAAAGCGATTGCCCGCGTCGGCGTCACCCACGGCGGTGTAGAACTTGCCCCAATCGTCTTCGGTTTGCGCGCGAATCGTGCGGACGACCATAGCCACCGCGTCGTCGAGCCGTTGCAACGCTTCGGCTTTCGCGGGCGGATGGGCTTCGGTGAACTCACGGTCGCGGTCACGAACATAACCCGTCGCGGCGATTTGCGCGCCGATGTAGTAATTCAAATTGCCCGTCAAATGCAGCACCAAATGCCCGAAGCTGTTGCCGTACGGATACGGGTTCGTCCAGAACTGCTCTTCAGTCAGCGGCTCTGCCCACTGATGAACCTTGCTCAGATAGCCTTCATAGTGTTTGACCAGACCCTCGCTGATCGTTGTGTGCAATGACTCCATAAAAACCTTTGGTTGGATCACAAAAACCACGAGGTACACGGGAGCAGGCAAAACTGTCTAGTGCGACTAGCCTATGCCTGCGGGTTCCCGTGTCCCAGTGATTCCTCGTGGTAGCGGTTAGAACAGAATCTTCAGTGCCATCTGCGCCACGCGCGGATCGTTGGCTCCGAAGACCCGTCCAAAATCAGGATTCGTGTTGGAACTTGCGCCTGCCGTGTAGCCCGCGGCTATCGGCGTGTAAACGCGATTCGGCGTGCCGAAATTGGTGTGGTTGCCGATATTGAAAATCTCAGCGCGGAATTGCACTTTCAGCTTTTCGTTCACCGCGAAATCTTTCAGCACCGAAAAATCCACCGAAGTCAGCGTATCGCCTGCGACGATGTTGCGCCCCGCTTTGCCAAACACGCCGCGCACTGGATTCACAAACGCGGTCGTATTGAACCAACGTTCGGCGGTCTTCGGCCCGGCGTTCGGATCGCCGCCCAAATCGGGGCGATTCGCGCTGGCGCGTCCGATGTTGCCGAAGTCGAAATTGCTGTCCACCGTGAACGCATTGGCCGAACGCCACGAACCGATCACGCCCAATTGCCAGCCGTGAACCAACCGCTTCGCCGCGCCCGTCAAACTTGCGCCGAACGGCAATTGATAGACCGTGCTGATGACAAAGCGATGCCGCGCATCGAACGATGAGCGGCCTTTTTCCAAGCGCCGATTGAACGGATTGCTGACGCCGCCCGAATCCGAATCGTTCGAGCCGGAAGAGCCTGCCGAGTTGTTGTCAATCGAATGCGCCCACGTGTAATTGGCGGACAGTTGCCAGCCATTCGTCAGTCGCCGCACGAGGCGTGTTTGCAGGGCGTGATAGTTCGAGAAACCGTGATCGCTCCACACCGCCATGCCAAACAGATACGGCGCAAACTCGCGCGTGGAATTGGCGAGCGGCGTCGGGTTCGGCGGACGATAGTTGCGGCTGTCAATGAAGTACAGCTTCGAACCTTTCGAGCCGACATAACCGACCTCGACCAACCATGTCTTTTGGAAGTTGGTTTGCGCGGTGAAGTTCCATTGTTGCAAATAGCCCGTACGCATGTCGGGATCAACCGGCAGCAGCAACGCGAACGGCGCGACCGTTGCCAGCGCGTTTTCAATCTGCAATTTCGGCGTCGTCGCGGTGCAAGCGACGCCCGTGCCCGTCGGACTCAAACAGGGCTGCGTCGGCGGGTTGATCGTGTTGGAATAACCGAACGGCGGACGTTGCACCATCGTGGACGCGCCGAACATTTCCTTGCGGTTGTAATACATCCCATAGCCCGTGCGCAGCACCAACCGTTCATCGCCGAACACATTCCACGCGAAGCCGATGCGCGGTGCCCAATTGTTCAGGTCGCGGCGAATCAAGCCCGGATGAATGCCGAGCGCCGAGGCGGGCCGCACTGGAAAATTCGGCGACCCGGCGGCAATCGGCGAATACGGCGTCGTCAGCGTGCCGACGCGAAACGCAGAGGCCGGAGCCGTGCGTTCGCCATCGTACGGCACAATGACGGTGCGAGTTCTCAAATCAAAGTTGCCGACCGCCAAATTGCGATCAATCAGCGGTTGCGAATATTCGTAGCGCACGCCGTAATTGAAGGTGAAACGCGGCCTGATCTTCCAGTTGTCCTGCGCGAAGAAGTAATACTCCTTGCCGTAAAAATCCGCCTTCGCCAGCGCGCCGGTTGAAGCGCCGGTCGGCAAGCCGAGCAGGAAATCGGCAAAGCCCAGACCGCTGCTGATCGTGCTGCCGCCGAAGGTGTACGTGCCGCGCGTGAGGTTTTGATATTCGGGCGCGAAGTTCACCTGCATCAACGTGCCGCCATATTTCATCTGGTGCGTGCCGACGTTGTACGACACGCTGAAGTCGTATTGAAAATCTTCGTTGTTGCGCACGATGGTGTTCGGCTCATCGCCGAACGGGCTGAGGCCGGTGATCGAAATGCGCGGGATGCCGCGATCATTTTCCGCCGTCGCAAACAGCCCTTGAATCCGGTTGCGAATCGCAAAGTCATTGCCCACGTTTTGATGCACTTGCCCGCCGCCGACTTGGTTGTAGCCGAAGCGCGCTTCGGTAATCAGTCGTTGCGTCCAGACGCGCGTGTAATTGACGGCGAGGTTGCGATTGTCGGTCGTCAAATCCCAACCATAACCGGGCAAGGCCGCGCCGCCGCGTGTGCCTTGTGTAATCGCACCGAACGGCGAATAAGCAGCGATGTCGGAATAAATGTAGCGCCCGTAAATCGTGTCGTTGTCCGACAAACGATAATCCACGCGCCCGTTGTATTGATCGGTGCGATTGCGAAACGCCGGAGCCGACGTGTAGTTCTGCGACGTGCCCGTGCGCGTCGGCAGCGGCAACAAATTCAGCGCGTCTCTCGCCGTCGCATTCCACACAGATTGCGGCACGATATTGCCCGCAAACACAGGCCGCCCGGTCACAAACGGATTGCGCAAGTCTATGTCACCGGTCGTCGCCAGATTGCCGTCGCCGAATTCGCTGAAATCGCCCGTGCGCATCTTCGCTGTCGGCACGGTCAACGCGCGGCTTTGCGGCACACGTAGATGCAGCCATTCGCCATTGCCGAAGAAAAACAATTTGTCTTTGATGATGCGCCCGCCGAACGTGAAGCCGAATTGATTTTGCTGATAGACGGGGCGATCCAGTTTGCCGTCGCGGTTGTTGTCGGCGAGGTCAAAGAAGTTGCGCGCGTTCAGCCGATCATTGCGGAAGAACTCAAACAACGAGCCGTGCCAGTCGTTGCTGCCCGATTTGATGGCGATGTTGATTTGCGCGCCGCCCGTCACGCCGCTTTCCGCCGAGTACAAATTCGATTGCACTTTGAATTCCTGAATCGCATCAA
>CAZWAK010000284.1:0-6392 GCA_964631865.1 uncultured Heliobacteriaceae bacterium
GGAGAAATCTAACTATGTCCGAACCGAATTATCAACTCGAAACCCTGGCCATTCACGGCGGGCAAACGTCTGACCCCACCACGAACGCGCGCGCCGTCCCGATTTATCAAACCACTTCGTACAACTTCGCGGACGCCGATCACGCCGCGCGACTCTTCGCGTTGCAGGAGTTCGGCAACATCTACACGCGCATCATGAACCCGACGACGGACGTGCTGGAAAAACGGCTCGCCGCGCTCGAAGGCGGAGCCGCCGCGTTGTGCTTGTCGTCCGGGCAAGCCGCGGAAACCTTGGCGATCATCACGCTGGCCAATGCGGGCGACGAGATTGTTTCGACGACGTCGCTCTACGGCGGCACGTACAATTTGTTTCACTACACGTTGCCGAAATGGGGCATCACTGTGCGCTTCGTGGATGCCGAAGACGAAGCCGGATTGCGCGCCGCGATCAACGACAAGACGCGCGCGATTTACACCGAAACTGTCGGCAATCCGAAGCTCGACATCGTGGACATTGAAAAGCTCGCCAACATCGCGCACGAACACGGTCTGCCGCTGATGATTGACAACACGACGCCGTCGCCCGCGCTGATTCGCCCCATCGAACACGGCGCGGACATCGTGATTCAATCGCTGACGAAATTTATTGGCGGACACGGCACTTCGATTGGCGGCGCGATCATTGATGCGGGCAAGTTCGATTGGAAAGCTTCGGGGCGCTTTGCCGACTTCACGAATCCCGATCCGTCGTATCACGGTCTGGTTCACGCCGATGCGTTCGGGCCGCTCGCGTTCATTTTGAAGGCGCGCGTGCAAGGCTTGCGCGACACGGGTGCGTGCCTCTCGCCGTTCAATGCGTTCCTGATTTTGCAGGGCGCGGAGACGTTGCATTTGCGGATGGAACGGCATTCCGAAAACGCACTCGCCGTGGCGAAATTCCTGCAAGGCCACGCGCAAGTCGAATGGGTGAATTATCCCGGCCTCGAATCCAGTCCCTATTTTGAGCGGGCGAAAAAATATTCCCCGAAAGGCGCAGGCGCGCTCGTCACCTTCGGCATTCGCGGCGGTTTGGAAGCGGGCAAGAAGCTCATCAATTCAGTGCAGCTCTTCAGCCTGCTCGCCAACATCGGCGACGCGAAGTCGTTGATTATTCATCCGGCTTCGACCACGCATTCACAGTTGACGACCGAAGAACAAGCAACGACCGGCGTGACGCCCGAACTCGTGCGCTTGTCGGTCGGCATCGAAAACATCACCGACATCATCGCTGATTTGGATCAAGCCTTGAATGCGACGGCGCAGTCGGTCGGTGCAGGATCGTAACCCTGATTGCGGATTGCGGAATTCGGATTGCGGATTGGAAGAAGGACTTCGCTTTGGAAGTCTTTGCTTGCCGTCTGAAATCCGCGTTCCGCAATCCGCAATCCGCATTCCTATGTTTCTCACCTACGAAGGCGATTACATACTGCCCGCGCCGTTTCGCTTGCGGTCGGGCGAAACGCTGCCGCACGTCACGTTGCATTACGCGATCTACGGCACGCTGAACGAGGCGCGCGACAATGCGATTCTGGTTCCGCACGCTTTATCCGGCTCGGCGCGCGTAGCCCATTGGTGGCCGCAATTGTTTGGCGCAGACGCGGTCTTTGATTTAGCCAAAGACTGCGTCATCGGCATCAATCTGATCGGCTCGTGTTATGGCTCGACTGGGCCGACTTCCGTCAACCCGACGACGGGCAAACCCTACGGACGCGACTTTCCGCTCGTCACGGTCAAAGACAACGTGCGCGCGCAGGCCGAATTGATTCGCCATCTCGGCCTTCAAAAATTGCGCGTCGTGATCGGCGGTTCGATTGGCGGGATGCAGGCGATTCAATGGGTAATTGATTTTCCAGAGATGGTTGAGCATTGCATCGCGGTCGGGACTGCGCCGATTGGGGCGATGGCGCTCGCGCTCAATCATCTGCAACGCCAAGCGATTCTGAACAACCGCGAGCAAGGGCTTTCGCTCGCGCGGCAGATTGCGATGATTTCGTACAAATCCGCCGAATTGTTCGCCGAACGCTACGGACGCAAGCCGAACCGCAACGGCGAAGACCCGCATCGGACATTGGCGGAACGCTACGAGGTTGGCGGCTATTTGGATTATCAGGGCGAAATCTTCACCCGGCGGTTCGATCCCGACACCTATTTGATTATCACCAAACTGATGGACAACTTCGATCCCGCCCTCGGTTATGAATCGCTGTCCGCCGCATTTTCCCGCATCACGGCGCGCGTGTTGCTCATCGGGATCGAATCTGACTGGCTCTTTCCGCCCGAAGATGTCGAAGCTTTAGCTGCGCAAATGAAGGCCGCGAATGTGGCAGTCGAATACGCAAAATTGGTGACGACGCACGGTCACGATGGCTTTTTAGCCGAGCCGGAACAGTTTGTGCCGACCGTGCGCCAATTTCTTCAGCGAGCCTGAAACCCAACGATTGCCCCTTATTCTCGATTCTCGATTCTCGATTCTCCCGCAAAAGAATGGAGAATGCAGAATCGAGAATGGAGAATGCGATTTCCTAACCAGAAAACTTTTCTCCCCTTCTTTTTCTTGTTAACGCTTGCAAATTCATTGCCGTCTTATGGCGCGAAGGTGAAAATAGGACGGTGAGTGGGATTTGAGATGCGCTATTTTTTATGGCTGACACAATGGCACAATTAGCCAACAACGTCTTTTCGATTGTCCCTATGCAAGCCGAACCCAATCCGCCCCTGAGTTCATCGGCTGCCCCCTTTCAATCGGTGAGTCACGAAAAACAAGCCGAGCTTCGGCTGGTCGAAGCCGCGCGCGACGGGGATCGTGCGGCGTTCACGAAGCTCTATGAACAATATGCCCGGATGGTGCATGGCATCGTGCTGGCGCGTGTGCCGCGCAGCGAAGCCGATGATTTAGTGCAGGACGTGTTCTTTTTTGCCTGGCGCAAAATTCACACCGTCCGTGATGTGGGAGCGTTTGGTGGCTGGATCGGGATGATCGCTCGCAATCGCGCGATGGATTATCACCGCCAGAAAACCGACACGGAAGAATTGACCGACACGATAGCGGATACGATGACGCAAAAGCCGCAGGAACAAACCGAGGCCATTGCCGTGCTGAACACGATTAAGGCGTTGCCCGAAGCCTACCGCGAGACGTTGATTCTGCGGTTGGTCGAAGGCATGACCGGGCCAGAGATCGCGTCGCGCACCGGTTTGACGCCCGATTCCGTCCGCGTCAATTTGCATCGCGGGATGAAGATGCTGCGCGAGCGGCTGGCAGGGTATGCCGCGTAAGTTGGTGGAGAGAGTGTTATGAACGACAACTATTTATGGGACAAATCAGGCGAGCCGGACGAAGAGATTCAACAACTCGAATCGTTGCTGAGCGAATTTCGCTACGACCCGCGCCCGCTCGTGCTGCCCGCCGAAACACCGAAGCGCACGATTTTTGATCTTGTGCCACTGATGACGTGGCGCTATGCCGCGCTGGCGGCAATGGCGTTGCTCGCACTCGGCCTCGGGATTTGGCTGAGCGTGCGACTGACAACGAATGCGCCGACAGTTGTTGCCAATCCCGCGACGCCAACGCCAACTGCAACACCAGAACAGATCATCGTGCCTGTGCCGCACGTCGCGCCGCCAGCACCCGCGCCGCAGACCGTGAAGCAACCTTATGCGCCCGCGCCCAAAGCGCATTTCGTCAAGCATCATGCGCCACGCAAGCTGCGAAAGTCGTTGGATGAAGAAGGCGAGCGCGCCAAAGAAAAAGTGTTATATGCCCTGCAAATCACCAGCGAAAAGCTCAATTTAATTTCCAAGAAGATACAGACGGATACGAACTAAACCTTGGGTACGCACGCATCCTGCGTCCATTATTTTTTATCGCAGTGTATTGGTAATAAATGCTCTAGCACGCAGGATGCGTGCGTACCCAGATGGAGAACTTTATGAAACCATTCATACTCTTTCAATTCATATCCAACCTTGCCGCCATCGCGCGTCAGTTGTTGTTGCCCACGCTTTTCATACTTTGCGTCACCGCCGTTTCATACGGGCAGAACAACTTCATTCAAAACCCGAAATACGCCAAAGCCAAAATTGACATCAGTCACCTGGCCGCGCTCGAAGACAAAGCTGCCTCGGTGATTGACGTCAATGTAGATCAGCGCACGCTGCGCATGGCCGCGCGGTTTTTTAAGGATAGCATTCCTGAAGAAAAAGCCATCAAAGAGCTAATCGCCGGGATCGAAGGCATTACGGTCAAAGTCTTCGAGTTTGAAAAAGAAGGCGAATATCAGGCGTCGGATTATCAAATGCTGAAAACGCAAATTGACAACAATCCGAACTGGATGCGCCTGACCAGCGTGCGGAGCAAGAAAAAAGATATGGTCAACGTCGAGGTTTCGATTATGACCGATGAAGAAGACAACCTGCTTGGCGTCGCGATCATCGCGGCGGAAAAAGAACATCTCGCCGTCATCAACATCATCGGTACGTTTGACCTGGCCAAAATCCGGGACTTGAGCGGCAAATTTAATATTCCCGATTTGGAACTCGAAGGTCTCGGCATCGTAAAGAAAAAGACCAAAGAGAAAAAAGAGGAAGATAAGAAGCCGGATCAAAACTAAGCCCATAGTCTCTCCAGACTGATCACAAGTGAGGTAGCTATGAAGACCATTGCCCGTTCTTTCGTCGTCATCATCATTGCATCGTTCCTTGCCGCGACCGTTGCCGCCAAACCAGATCCGTACAAAATGATGATTAATCATTTGAAGAAACGCTATAACGCGAAACAAATGCGCTTGCCTCCGATTATGGGGCTGGTCAGTTTTGGCGCGCGCATTTACACGCGAGGCGCGGTCAAAGGCTTGAAGGTGACGATCTTCAAAGAACAAAACTTCAGCGAGCCGATTCAAGACCCTGGGTTTGAAACCGTCTTCAAATCGTTCGATGCCAGTTGGACGCCGATGATTCGCTTTTACTCGCGCAAGCAAATGCAGCGCACGTATCTGTACGCCAAAGAGGTCGGCAAGGATTTTCAGATCATGATTACGGCGCTTCAGCCGGACAATGCTGTCGTCTTGACCGTCAAAGTCAATCCGACGCAACTCGCCAAGTTCATCGAGAAGCATAACAACGGGCAATCCATTTTGGGCGACTTCGGACTCGACGATTTGACGGGCAGCCGGAATCGCACCGTCATCGCCGAATCGGACAAAAGCAATCCCGGTGTGTCGCTTTCCAAAGACGACCCAATCTTCGCCAATTCCACCAAAGCTGCTTTGGCTCAACCCGCTGGTGAGACTATCGTAGCCGATGCGCCGATTGCTCAAAAGACGCCTGAACAATCTGCGGAACCCACAGACGCGCCGCCGCCCACGACGACCACTGCGCCAACGACAACCGCACCAACCGATGGCACAGGCGATTCGTCCATTCGCGGCGACATCGTCATTGACACGAAGCTCATCAACCTGAATGCGAAGGTGGCGAACGCGGCGGGCAAGCCGTTGCTCTCGCTCACGAAAAACGATTTCACGCTCTACGAAAACAACGTCAAGCAGACCATCGAACATTTTTCGCCCGTGACCGCGCCAATCAATTTGGTCTTGCTGCTTGATTTCAGCGGCAGCACGGAGAAGAAAAAAGACGTGATGAAAGACGCCGCCAAACGGTTCGTGGATTCGCTCGGCCCGGAAGATCGCGTGGCTATCGCCGCCTTTGCGCGCCGTTTTTATTTGAAGACTTCGTTCATCTCCGACAAAAAACAACTCAAAAAACTGATCGGCGATTTGAAGATTCCGTCGAGCGGCACGCGCTACTACGATGCAATGTGGAGCGCGCTGGATTTGTTCAAGCAGGCGCAGGGCGCGCGCAACGCCATCGTCGTGCTGACCGACGGCGTGGACAACACGATCATGGATCCCGATGAATACGATACGAAATACAACTTCGACGAAATGATTGCGCGCGTTGCCGAAGAAGATGTGACGATTTATCCGATGTATCTCGACACGGAATACGAAATGGTCGTCAAACGCCACGGCGGCCAGGACAAGCACGAACATTACACCATCGCGCGTAAACAGCTTTCACAAGTTGCGGAACGTTCCGGCGGCTTGCTCTTTCACGTCGCGCGGATCGAAGACCTCAGCGGCGTCTATGATCGCGTCGCAGCGGAACTCAAAACGATATACAGCCTCGCGTATTCGTCGAGCCTTGACGATGGCGCGAAAACCGAGAAAAAGGAGTGGCGCACCATCAAACTGAGCGTCAATCAACCCGGCGCAACCGCGCGCACCAAGAGCGGGTATTACGCGAAATAACCGTTTTCTGTACCTGAATCTTTTCCTCTATACACTCGCATAGCAG
>CAZWAK010000285.1:0-6321 GCA_964631865.1 uncultured Heliobacteriaceae bacterium
TCCTGAAACAGCAAGCCCTTCGCGCTCGTCAAATACAAACTGCCTTTCGTGCCCATGATCAATTCCGCCGCGCCTTCGTAGGCGTTGTTGCACAGCGACGTGTAATTTGCGCGCACCGTGTACGGCTGCCCCTTTGTGTCTTTCAATTCGTATTCATACAAACAGGAAATGTTATCGTAGACTTCGCGGCCATCACGGAAATATTCAATCCCGCCCGACGCTATCACGCGCTTCGGATGCGTGCCGAGAAACCAGTTCGCCACGTCCATTTGATGGCTGCCGAGTTCGGCCATCAATCCGGCGGAATAGGCTTTGTACAAACGCCAGTTGAGTTTTCGTTCCAGCTTCGGCCACTGCGCATCGCTTCTGGGAACAGGAACCGGACGACGCCACGAATTGTTGCGATGCCATTGGGCTTTGATCGAAACGACCTGCCCGATCATTCCGGCGGCAACCATCGCCTGCGCCTGTTTGTAAATCGCATTCGCGCGGCGTTGCAGTCCGACTTGAAAGACGCGCTTGGACGAAGCAACTTGCGCCGCGAGCTTCTTCGCTTCGTCCACCGTGTAGCACATCGTCTTTTCGAGAAAAACATCACAGCCCGCGTGCAAACAATCCGTCGCAACTTTGTAATGCAAATACAACGGCACGGCGATGACGACGGCTTGCGGCTTCAATTCATCGAGCAGCTTGCGATAATCGCTGAACGTCTTCGCCTGCGGCCCCGCGTACTTCGCACCTTGTTCCAAATGCGGCGCGTAGTCATCGCAAACGCCCACCAACGCGACATCGTCAATCGTTGTCAACGCACGAATCAAATCGGAGCCGCGCCCGCCCGTGCCAATCACCGCGACGCGCACGGGAGCCTCATCGGCAGGCAAGACGGCGCTGACCGCCAACGTGGCTCCGGCAGTTTCTAAAAATGTGCGGCGCGTAAACTTCACGATGTTCTCAAAACCATTCTACGTGTAAATCAGCCCAAAGCGCATCCGCTAAATATGTCGCCGCCTGTTCCCGCCCCATCGCCAGCAAAGCCGTCGAAAAAATTTCTGCCTCAGTTGCAGTTGACGCCAGCGCAACACAAGCGTCATCGCCCACTATGGGCGCACCGTGCAGTGGATTCACGACATCCGAATCGGCCTGCCCCGGATGCCGCGTCGCCGAACACGACAACGCGCGCTTCGTCAGGTTAATGTGCTGCACGATCACATTTGGCGCAAGCGGATGGCGTATATCAATCGGCCATTCTTCGTCGCCCACCGCTAACACTGAACTTGTGCCGCCATTCAGCAAAGCCGTCTCAACGCCAAATCGCTCGACAATCGCGCGCCCGCCATCCAGCGCATACCCTTTGCCAATCGCGCCCAAATCAATGGCAGCATCAGGTTGTGCAAGTTGCACCGTACAACGTTCCGCATCAAGAACAAAGCCCTTGCCGCCTGAAATTGCCGTCACGTCAAAATAGCCTTCCGTCAATTCACGCGCTTGCTCGCAATGTGTGAGCAACGCAAATAATTCGCGGTCAACGCGAACGGCTTTCGTGTGCGCTTCCCGATTGATGCGCGCGATTTCACTGCTGGGATTAAAGCGCGACAGCACGCTGTCCAATCGCTGAAATTCTTCGCAAACGGCGACGGCAACGGCTTCCAAATGTTGTGCATCCGCGCCGCGTAAAATCACGTCGAAGCGCGTTCCCATTGCCTCACAACTTCGCTGGTACTCAATGTACATCTATCGGCCCGATGAATTGTCGGCGTGTCGGCTCGCTCATACGATCACTTTTGCCAACTCCTTTTCGTCGAATTCCACGCCGAGGCCGGGACGTTCCGGCACGCGCGCGCTGCCGGGTTTGAATTCGAGCGGTTCTTTCAGCAACACATTGCCAAATGGCCCTTCGGTTTTGTTGCCGCCTTCGATGATGACGAAGTTCGCGGTTGCCACTGCCAAATGCAGCGAAGCGGCGATATAGGGCGCAGTCCCCGTACTGATGTGCGGCGACCACAACACGCCGTGCGCGTCGGCGAGCGTCGCAATACGTTTGCATTCGGTAATGCCGCCGGCACGGCACACATCAGGGTTAATCATGTCGCAGGCTTTCGCCGCGAACAGATCGCGGAACTGAAAGCGATTCGATAAGCCTTCGCCGACGCAAACCGGCGTACTCAGCGCGGCAGCCAAACGCGGATAGCCGCTCGTGTCTTCGGGCATCAACGCATCTTCCCACCAGCCAATGCCGGGCATTTGATCGAGTTCTTTGCCGAGTTGTTCGGCTTCGTGCAATTTGAATGCGCCCAGCGAATCCAGCAGCAATTGCGCGCGACCTTTGATGGCTTGCGTGACAGCGGTCAAACGATCCAAGCCGCGCGAATTTGCGCCTTTGCCGAGTTCAGTTTTCATGGCCGTGTAGCCCGCTTCGACCGCGCGCACGGCTTTGTCTTTCAACTCTTCGGCGGACGAACTGCTAATGCCGAGATAGGTCGGCACCGTGTCGCGGTACTTGCCGCCGAGCAGCACATATAACGGCTGTCCGGTGAATTTGCCGAGAATGTCCCAGAGCGCGAGATCAATGCCCGCGATGGCTTCGGTGAACGGCGCAGTCGCATAGCCGCGCAAGCGTTCGCTCGAATACATACGCTCCCACAACACTTCGACATTGCGCGCGTCCTGCCCGCTCAACAGTGGCGCGAGCATGTCGCTGATGATCGTTTGATGAACGCGCGGTGCGGCGGGCGCGTGACATTCGCCCCAACCGATCAAGCCCTGATCCGTAGTGACTTTGACGACCACCGCCTGCGTGTAGCCTTTGAAGCGGGAAGGACTCGCGTGATCCAACCGATTCCACAAACCGACGCCGCCGGTTTGATTGCCGACGGGCGGCATTTCAATTAGCTCTTCCGGCCTTTTGTTGTCTTTCGGCGTGCGAATGACGAACGGTTCGATCTTGGTGATTTTCAGCGGAGATGTGCCAATGCGACTGCGCGCCACGACAGGCGATTGTGCCAACCGTGCAGCAGGAGCGGTGACAGCGAACAAGCTACTGGTTTTGAGAAAATCACGTCGTTTCATATCAGTTGCAGGGCTGACGCCTGCGTCGCTTTACGTTACAATCGCGCCACATACCCAAAGGACGGAGAATGTAACGATGGCACTCGCACCACGGAAACAAGTAAGCACGAGCGAACCGCTGTACACCGAAGCCGAATACCTCGTCTTTGAGCGCGCCGCTGAAGAACGGCACGAATATCTCGACGGCGTCATTTATGCGATGGCGGGCGAAAGCCCGGAACATGGCAGTATCAGCGTGAATCTCATACGTCTGATTGGCAATCACCTGCTGGGAAAAGACTGTGATCTTTACACCAAAGACACCAAAGTGCGCAGCGGCCCTCTCCCTAAAAATCGTTTGCAAACCAAAGGGCTTTTCTCTTACCCGGATTTGGTTGTCGTCTGCGGCGAACGCAAATATCTGGACGAGTACAAAGACGTTCTCGTTAATCCGACCGTCATTATTGAAGTCCTTTCGGACAGCACCGAAAAAAAAGATCGTCGCCAAAAATTTTTGCGCTATCAGCAATACCTGCCGTCGCTGGTGGATTACGTGCTGGTGTCGCAGGAGGAACCTGCCATCGAAATCTTTCATCGTCCTGCGCCGCAATCACCGCAGTGGGAGTACACGGCAGCAAGCGGATTGAAAGGGCGCATCGTGATTCCGGCCTTACAATGCACACTCAAACTGGCGGACGTGTATTACCGCGTCACGTTTCCTGCGACCGAAGCCACACCGAAACCAAAGCCGGCGAAAGCGCGCAAAGCCGCTCCAGCCACAAAGAAGAGCCAACCCGCCAAAAAGAAACGTTCGTGACGAGTTGGCTCGCTCGCCTAAAAGAGCAGCTTCAGGCTCAACTGCATCAAACGCGGATCGCGCGAACCCGTGATGCGTCCGAAGGCATCGTTGTTGTTCTTGCCATCCGGCCCGGCCCCGAACGACGTATTCGGGAAGCCCAGATTCGTGTGGTTCGGCGCATTGAAAGCTTCGGCGCGAAATTGCAGGCTCGTCTTTTCCGTCAGACGAAACGATTTGATAACGGACAAGTCCACAATCACCGCGCCCGGATTGCGGAACTGGCTGATCGCGCGCGGCGTGTTACCGAACACGTACAACGCCGGATTCTGAAACGCCGCCGGATTGAACCATTGCACACCGCGTTGTGGGTTCGCGTCTACGAAACCGCTCGGCAATTCCAGGCTACCAATCCAATCAGGACGATTCGCCAGCCCGTTGTTCGCACCACGCACGACAACGGGCGTCCCCGCCACAATCGTCGTGATCGTGTTCAGTTGCCAGCCGCCGAGAATTTGATTGGCCACGCCATTGTTGAAGTCCAGCTTTTTGCCGCGCCCAATCGGCAATTCGTACAACCCGCTCACGACCAACCGATGCGGCACATTCGACGGGTCTTCGGCGCGTTCGGCGCGGCGATTGTACAGGCCGTTTTGATAGCCGTATTCGTTGCCGCCTTCCGTGCCGATGAAGTTCAGCCCATTGAAAATCGAATCGCTGATGAGCTTGGCAAACGTGTACGACGCCAGCACCGAGAAGCCTTGCGAGAAGCGTTTTTCCGCCGACAACAGCAACGAATGATAAATCGAATTGCCCGCATGTGGCGCGCGGACGCCGATGCCGCCGAGATACGGATAAGGCCGCAGTGCCTGCGCCTGCGTGATCGTCGCGCCGCCGAATTGTCCCGGCACTTTGCCGGCAAACGGATTCGCCACGTTGTTCGTCAAGCGTCCTGCCAAGCCGAATTCACGAATCTTCGCGGGGTCGGCTTGATTCAAGTCGTAATCGCCGGACAACAGATGCGTGCCGTGATTGGCGGAGTAGGCCGCTTCGACCATAAAGCCGCCGGACAATTGTTGCTGCACCGAAAGGTTCCATTGCTGTGACATCGGCGTGCGCGAAATTGGCTCTTTGAAATTTTGATTGTTCGAGGTCGCAAACAGATTTGGGCCGAGCCGCGCGCCTTGCGGTTGATTCGGCGCAGTCGGGAAACCATTTCTGAAGAGAAACGCCGTCAACAGATTATTGCCGCCCGCCGGATTATAAGCTGTCGAAGTCGAAGCAAAGCCGTTTGTGCCGTCGTAATTGCTGTTCCAGTAGGAAAACAGCGCGGAGTAAAAGATGCCATAGCCGCCGCGCAGCACGGTTTTCTGATTGCCGAAGACATCCAGCGAGAAGCCCACGCGCGGCGCGATGTCGTTGTTATCGTTGGCGGAAAACGCGCGCCCGTAATCCACACAAGCATATTGCGTCACGCCCTTCAAACTGTTCGTCGGATTCGTCGCGTTGATATTAAAGCTCGACGTGCCGCAGCGCCGCTCGTACGGTTGCTGTTGCAGATCGTAGCGCAAGCCCAAATTCAAGGACAAGCGGCGACGAATCTTCCATTCATCATTGATGTAAAACCCGTAGGATTTGCCGACTTGCGATTCGCCGAGATGCGTCGTGATCGAAGCATTGCCAACCGTGCCGAGCAGGAAGGTCGCAAACGAATTGCCTGTATTGATGCGGTTGCCCGCAATCGGCGCGGCGTTGTCGGTCAACGTGGTCGGAAACTGAAAGTTGCCGGACGGGGCGCTCTTCTGCAAATTGTTCGCTTGTGTCAAGCGTAGTTCCGTGCCGAACTTCGTCGTATGATTGCCGTGCAACCAGGTCAGCGAATCAAACAATTGCCACACCGCGCCGCCGCGTTTGCCGACCGTCCCCGTGTTCACGCCCGGCAAGCCATTGCCCAGCGCCGGGAAGGTGTCGTTCGGCACAATCGCGGGCAGTCCCAATTGCTGCGGCCAATTGCCGCCCGCGCTCGCCACTTTGAAATCGAAGATTTGCCGCGCCACGCCGATGCGGACTTCGTGAATCAGGTTCGGCGTGAAGTTGTGCAGGTCTTGCAGTACGACGTTATGCCCGCGAAACGGATCGGTGCGTTGGCGCACGACCGGATCGGGATACAGGTTCGCCGTGCCGTTATCGGTGAATTGTTTGTAATACGTGTAGCGCGCCGTGAAGTTATTTTTCTCCGACACGCGATGATCGAAGCGCGACGTATGATTACTCAAGGTGCGCTTGTTGCTGACCGCGCCGAAGTAATTGTTCAGATTCGTGAAGGCATTGTCCGGCGTGCGATTCGGCAACGGATAAAAGCGCAGAACGTTCTTCGAGACGGGATCAAGCCGATTGGCCGGAATGATGTTGCCGGGAAACGGATCGCGCAGAAAGCCTTGTCCATTGGGGTTCGCGCGCGTCGTGGCCGGATCGTAAAT
>CAZWAK010000286.1:0-6312 GCA_964631865.1 uncultured Heliobacteriaceae bacterium
CGCCAGAGTGTCAGCCCGACGTTTCACGGACGCGATCTGTTTGCGCCCGTCGTGGCTTGGTTAGAAAATGGCGTCGCGCCGGAAAGCTTCGGCGCGGAGATTTTCGATGTCGTTCGCTGGCCGATTCCGTTGCCCGAACCAACGGAATCGGGTTGGCGCGGCGCGGTGCTGCACGTAGATCATTTTGGCAACTGCATTACGAATTTGACGGCGCGCGAATTGACGTTGGAGGACTGCACGTCCAGCACGCGGCTGCTGATCGCCGGGCAAACTGTCCACCAATTCGGCACGCATTTCGCGCAGGCGGCCAACCGCGCAGAACTCCTCGCGTACCTCGGCAGCGCAGGCTATTGGGAAATCGCGTTGTGGCAGGAATCGGCGGCGAACAGGCTTCAGGCACAACGCAGAACCATCGTACAACTGGCGCACAGCGAAGTGGCTTGAACGATTTCAAGACGCCATTGCTTCGGTGTAGATGATGCCGACTTCGTCCGCGTTCTGCGACATAGATGCTTGCACCAGACGCGGTCGGGTCGGGCGTTTGCGGAACGCTTTGTTGCGATACATGCCTTCATCCGCGACCTTCATCAAATCATCCAATGTCCGCCCATCGCGGTCGTACATCGCATAACCGATGCTCGCGCCGACGCGCACTTCCGCACCATTTACTTTGATCGTGTGCGCTTCCAATCGTTTCTGAATACGAGTGATGAGGTCGTTGATGGATCGTTCTTCGGCGTACGGCAGCAAGACGATGAACTCGTCGCCGGCATAGCGAATCAATGGGTCGCCCGCGCGCAATTCGTTCTTGAGACAGTTTGCCACTTCGCGCAACACTAGGTCGCCGCTTTGATGGCCATACGTGTCATTGACCTGCTTGAAGCCGTCGAGGTCAATCATCAACATCGCCAGCGTCGTCACATAGCGTTCGGCGCGATTGCTTTCCTGCTCGAAATACGTGACCAGCGCGCGCGAATTCGGCAAGCCCGTCAACGCATCGGTCAAGGCTCGCGCTTCGGTGCGCAAGTAGGTCATCGAATTGAAGAGCGCATCGGCGGCCAGCGGTTCGACCATCGCCATCACGCGCTGATGTTCATTCGTGAAGCTGTTCGGCTCGGTGCTCAACAAAACAATCGCCCCGATCACGCGCTCGGCTTTGACCAGCGGATGTACGGTCATCGAGCGGAAAACGGTTTGTACGTCTTGATCCAATTCGACGAACTCCAAACCCGGCTCGGACGAATAGGTCGGTTGTTCACTTGCGAGAGCTTCGCCAATCGTGCCGTGCCCGACGAGGGCCTCGTGGGGGCGCAACTTGTCGGCATAGACGCCCACCGCGCCCGCCACGTAGGCGGTCACGCCCGTCTCGTCGCAAAGATAAATCGCGCCCGTGTCAAAGGTAATCAGGCGGCTGATGCGCGAAATGATGATCGCTACGGCTTCTTCCAGATTCAATGTGCTGCTCAAGGTTTGCGCCAGATACAGCAACTCCGTTCCTTCCTGATGCGCGCGACGAATTTCTTTGAGCGCCGTCGCCGGATCATCGGCGGGCGGGAGCATTGGCATCGCCTTGACGTGTGGTTCGGTCAATGATTGTTCGGCGACCTTCAATTCTTTAACTTCCGCCTCGAAGAGCGGGAGCTTTTCCAAAAAGGTATGAACGATGTCAGGATCGTAGAGGCGACCGCTTTGTGTTTGCAAAAGCTGAATAGCTTCTGCGTTGCCAGTTCCGTCCCCGTAAGCCGCATCGAACGCATCCACAATCGCCAGGATGCGCGCCGTGATCGGAATGGCTTCGCCGCGCAACTTGTCGGGATAGCCGCTGCCGTCCCAATGTTCGTGATGATGCTTGACGGCGGGGACGAGCGGATAGGGAAACCCAACCTGTTCCAAAATGCTGGCTCCGACGACCGGATGCAGCTTCATCTTTTCCAACTCGGCCTCGGTCAGGTTGTCGGATTTGTTCAGAATGTAATCAGGGACGGCCAACTTGCCGATGTCGCGCAGCAACGCCGCCGCGCGCAATCCTTTTAATTCCGGTTCCGACAGCCCCAGCGCCTTACCCAAACCATCGGTATATATTTGCAGCCGCTGGGCATGCGATTGGGCGCGGTGATCTTTGGCTTCAATCGCTCCGGCCAAGGCTTCCATCGTTCGCAAATGCAATTTCGTGACCTCTTCGCTGTCAATGTATCTTCTCTTAAAACGACGATAGGCAAAGTAAAAGATCGTCAGGATGACGAGGCTCAGGACAGAGATGTACGATTCGTTGTGTCGCGCGACCAGCAGCACGACCCCTGCCGTGATGGCAGCGGCAAAATAAGCCACAAAGCCGTTGATCCATTGTCCTTCGGTGAATTGTTCTCTGAACTTATGGCTGCGAATGGTGGCCAGGCAGGCCAGCCAGTCTACGTGAAACAGATACCGCGCCCAGGCCATCCAGGCCAGCGCATTGAGGAGTAAAAGTGGAGAATTGGTTTCTGTGCTTAGGGAAAGTAACAACTTCAGCACAGCGGCGGCCAGCGCGGCGGACATCACGGATTGCCCGCACCGCAAAAAGAATAGCGCCGAATTGTGTTCCAGAAGGCTACGGAAGGTCACGACCGTCGCCATCACAGACAACAATATGGCCGCCGATGGGCCGTAGATGAGCAGCACCAGATAAAACAACATCTCCGCCGCATTGAGCGGCAATTTCAGGCGCGGCCACGAAAGAAGCATGGCCAGCGTGAAGAGAAGAACATAGCGAGTATCGGGAAGCTGACGGCTCAGTTGATAAACTGCTGCGACCAGCAGCAGACCGCCGCCGAGAATGATCGCTTGCCGAATCAACCTCATCCAGAGGTTATCAGTAATGCTCATGGCCTGCACTGGCTGGTGTGTTCATCCCTGGCACAGATGGCGTAAGTAGCTGTGGGATAAACTCACCTGATTGAGAACTACGAGCCAGCCTCCGTCTCGGTGTGGAGCCAATCACCGGACAAATCATAGAGTTTTTTTACCAACCGCACCTGTTACGCCCAAGCTGTGAGGGATGCCTGGCAGGTGGTTTTACTTGTAGTGGCTTTGCTCGAATCAACGCCCGACCAAAGGCATTTATTCCCCAGACAAGCAAAGCCTGAAACGACCGCAGGCGTATTATTCATTAAACCCTGTTGAGCGGTCTAGCAGAAAATCACAGATTTGGTAAAAAATGTTTAAATTGACTGAATGCAAAGCTTTGATGTTGCGAAGCGATGATGATTTTATGGCTGGGGGCGGCAAAAAGCGCGCTTGCAATGAGGCTGACTACAAGCCTTTCGGCGCGTAGTAGCCAGAACGTGCGCGTGCTGTGTAGCCTGCCTTTTTGACCTTGACCGTCAGTTTGCGGAACTTACCGTCGCGAACATCATTGGTGGAATAAAACCGCAGCGTGTATTGGGTGCGGACTTGATCGGCGAGTGTGGAAAAGGCTTCGTCGAGGTTTTGCAGCGATTCTTCTTCGTCAATTTCGTTGCCGTTCAGCGCCATGCGTGGCGAGTACATTTCGCCGCCTGTTTCGTTCGTGAGGGTTTGCATCGCGCGTTCGGCGGCTAAATCGCGAACATTTTGCGAAGCGGTCAACAAACCGGTGAAGACATTGAAGATGACGACGTCGGACGCCTGCGCTTGTTCTAAGGCTTCGGCGAGTTTTTTCTGACTGGTCGTGTCGCCGCCGTCTGACACGATCACAATGATGCGACGCCCTTGCGTGAGTTTTAAGTAACCAGCGGCCAGGTACACGCCATCGTAGAGCGACGTTGCGCCTCTGGCTTGCAGCAGTTTTGTAGCGTTCGTCAGTTGCGAGACTTTGTTGGTGAAGTCCTGAATGATCGTGACGTCAGTCGAGACCGCGAACAAGGCAGCTTGATCTTGCGGGCGCAAGAGCCGCTCAAAAAAACGCGCCGCCGCCCGCCGCTCAAAGCGAAGCTGATTTTTCACGCTCGAACTCGTGTCGAAGAGCATAATCAAGCGCAGCGGAATGTCTTCGTCGCGGGCGAATTCGCTGATTTCCTGCGCCACGCCGTCTTCCAGAATTTCGAAATCTTCCTGATGCAGCTTGGCAGGTTGTGTGCCGTGTTTGGTGTTGATGCTGCTGATGATCGTGACGAGATTGCTGTCAATCTTGAGCACTTCTTCATCTGTTTCTTTTTTCTTGGATGGCAAACCGGAACCAGGGCCAGGCAATTGGAGCGGCGGAGGCACAGGCTTGACCTTCGTTTCCGGCGGCTGCGCCGGACGACCGCTTTGCGCCCGCGAAGAGGACGGGAGAAGCGTGAGAAACAAACAGTAAAAAGGCAAAAGGTAAAAGATCAGGACTTTCTTTCTCTCCATAACAATCATCTTGCGAATCCCCCTTTTGTCTTTCATCGTTCGGCACTCATCACGTTGGTTTCGCCGATGTCTGCTAACCAATCGGTGAAGGCTTTCAGCCCGCGTTCGACCTGGATACGATGGCGGTCGGCTTTTTTCTTCAACTTTTTCCGCCACTCCGGTTCCAGTTGCGGCAACAACGCAAACGTCGTGTTCGCAGGCTGAAAATTCTTCGCCTCGGCGTTGGCCAGATAATTCGTCAGCGAACCAATCGCCGAAGCACGCGGCGGCGCGGCAGCTTCTTTGCCTTGCGCAAGGCGCGCGGCATTCATTCCTGCGATCATCCCGGTCGCCATCGCTTCGGTGTAGCCTTCGATGCCGGAAATCTGCCCGGCGAACAAAATGTTCGGATGCTGCTTCATCTGCAACGTCTCGCCGAGCAGACGCGGCGAACAAATGTATGTGTTGCGGTGCATCTGGCCGAAGCGAATGAACTCGGCGTTTTCCAAACCCGGAATCAATTGCAGCACGCGCTTCTGCGCGCCATATTTGATGTGGCATTGAAAGCCGACGATGTTGTACGCCTCCGCCATCAAATTTTCCAGCCGCAATTGCACACAAGCATAAGGCTCGCGCCCGATGCGCGGATCAATCAACCCGACTGGCTTCATCGGCCCAAACCGTAATGTGTCTACGCCGCGCCGCGCCAATTCTTCAATCGGCAGACAGCCTTCAAAAAACTTCGCCTCGTCGTGCATCCCGTCGTGCGGCGTCACCTTTTCCGCCGCCGTCAACGCTTCGTAAAAGCGCAGATATTCGTCCTTGTTCATCGGGCAGTTGACGTAATCGTCGCCGCCTTTGCCGTAGCGCGCGGCTTTGAAGGCGATGTCGTAGTTGATCGAATCGCCTTCGACAATCGGCGAGATCGCATCGAAGAAATACAAATCCTGCTCGCCCGTGAGTTGACCAATTGCCGCGACTAATTTCGACGATGCCAACGGCCCCGCCGCAATCACGGTGATTTCGTTCGGGTCAATGTCAGAGAACTCTTCGCGGCGCAGTTCGATGTTGGGGTGCTCAGAGAGCGTTGCTGTAACTGCCGCTGAAAACTTTTCCCGATCTACGGACAACGCGCCGCCCGCCGGCACGGCGCAGTCTTTCGCAATGTTCACGAGCAACGAGCCGCCCGCGCGCAATTCGTCTTTGAGCAGGCGCGGCGCGGTATTCGCTTCGTCGGATTTGAGCGAATTGCTGCACACGAGTTCGGCCAGGTTGCTGGTGCGATGCGCGCCTGTCGTCCGGACGGGGCGCATCTCGAACAACCGCACACGCAAGCCGCGCCGCGCCACTTGCCAAGCGGCTTCCGAGCCGGCCAAACCGCCGCCGATGATGTTGATGATTTGGGTGTCCGTCATCATGCGGCGGCAATCATAGCAGAGACTTGGTCAATCGTGCATTGCGATCTTGACGAGTGGCGCGAAGTACATTAGGTTGCCGTCGCCTTCAATCAACTTTCTTTTCAATCAGGAGGAATCTATGGACGAAATCCGTTCCGCCATTACCGCAGGCAACGCCAATTTTATGGCTGCTTTTGCACGAGGCGATGCGGCGGGCGTCGCGGCTTGTTACACGAGTGATGCACAGTTGTTGCCGCCGAATGGCGAGCCGATGTCCGGCACGGCGAACATCACTGCGTTCTGGCAAGGTGCGATGGCGCTGGGCATCAAAGATGCCCAGCTCGAAACCAAACATGTCGAAGCGCGCGGCGATTTGGCGGTCGAAGTCGGGCAATACACCTTGACAATTCAGCCCGAAGGAGCCGCCGCCATGACGGATGTCGGCAAATATGTGGTGGTGTGGAAAGACGACGGCGGCTGGAAGTTGCACATTGACATCTGGAACACGAACACGCCGATGGCCTGAATTAAGTCAGTATCGCAAGATAAGTTGAGCAATTTCTAGACTACTTTTACAATTACC
>CAZWAK010000287.1:0-6288 GCA_964631865.1 uncultured Heliobacteriaceae bacterium
CGGCGCGACATCACGCGCGATCCTGAAGCCCTGGACAACACGATTGCGGCGCTCAAAAAACTCGGCGTCGAAGCGTTGGTTGCCATCGGCGGCGACGACATGATTCGCAGCGCGGCGGCTGTGTCCGAAGCGACCAATGGTTCGATCAAAGTCGTGATGATCCCGAAGAGCATTGACAACGATTTATGGATGCCGTTGCCTGTGCCGACACTCGGTCACGAAACGGCGCGACACGTCGGCGTCGGCTTGGTGCAAAGCCTGATGGAAGATGCGCGCACGACGGGACGTTGGTACATCGGTGTGACGATGGGGCGACCGACGGGACATCTGACGCTCGGCATCGGCAAAGCCGCGAGCGCGACGTGTACGATCATCCCGGAAGAGTTCAAAAGCGATGTGATTCGGCTCTCAGACATCTGCGACATCGTCGAAGGCGCGATCATCAAACGCCGCGCGATGGGGCGCGACTTCGGTGTCGCGTTGCTGTCCGAAGCGTTGGTCGAATTTCTTTCGCCCGATGAAGTGGACGATCTGCGCAACGTGGATCGCGATGCACAAGGCAACATCCGCGTCTCCGAAGTTGATCTCGGTCGCAAAGTCAAAAACGAAGTCGAACGGCGTCTCGAAGACCGCGACATCAAAGTCACCATCGTAGACAAAACCATCGGTTATGAATTGCGTTGCTCGCCGCCGATTCCTATGGACGCGGAGATGGCACGTGATTTGGGCTACGCGGCTGTAACCTATTTGCTCAACGGCGGTTCCGGCGCGATGATCACGATTCAAGGCGGCGAATTTCTGCCGATTGCTTTCAAGGATATGTTGGATCAAGCGTCGGGCACGGGGCGACGGCGTCCCGTCGAAGTGGATACGGAAAGTTATCAGGTCGCACGTGATTATATGGTGCGCTTGAATAGCCGCGATTTTGCGGATGAAAAGTGGCTTGCCACTTTGGCCGAGACCGGAAAATTGTCCGTTTCGGCATTTCGTCAACGATTTGGCGCGCAGGCGTAACCCTAGAGTGCAGAACTTCTTTAAGGCTAAGCCGTTTAAAACCAAGTCATTAACTTGTTACATCAGGGTTTCGGGAAAAATCATTTTAGGGCTTGACAAATTTTGTTAGCTGTCTAAAATGTGTGGCAATCTAACTGTTGATGGGGTGAGGACATCAGCAGTTTCGAGCCGATTGCAGGTCCCAAAGCTTGTGGTCGGCTCTCAGTTTTTTTACGGTCTAAAAACTCCCTACGTTCTTTTTTGTCATTCCTGACCTCACTTTGCAGTTGCGTTCCTCACGTTCCTCACGAAAACAGGTTTCTGTCTCAAAGCTTGTCTCGCTCCCCATATCCCAGAGCCTTGAGATGGTTTGTGTGCGTTACGTTTCCTCAATGGTTGAAATAGTCGCTTGAGGATAAGCAAGCCAATCCCCCCACGAATCAGAGGATTCACCGATGTTGAGAAGCATAGTTATGTGGAGTGTGCTCTTGGGAGGATGTGTGTGTGCGCCGCGTTCGCTACAAGCGGCTTCGTTGGAGTGGCGGGTCGGCTACCAGCAAGCTCAGTGGGAAGCGCGCGCCATGCTGGTTTTGGCCTCGCCCGGCCAGCCCTGGCTCGGCGATTTGCTGACCGCACAACCTTCGGCAGGGCGGGTCATTGTCGCAACTGATCCGTTTCAACTGGAAACACGGACAATGATGGACGCACAGGTTCCTGTCCTGGCTTTGCCAGAGTCTGGGACGCTGATTTTGTTGGGCATTGGCCTGGCGGGGCTTGCTTCCTTGATGCGTCGCAAGAAACCTTCATCCTAAGCCGTTGTCACTCGCCGCCATAGTGAATTTCCATGCGGCGAATGCGGACGCTGGCGAGAAAGAGCACAATCGTGGTCACCACTAGCATGCCCGAAATCGCAATCCATTGCGGCGTCGGCTCGCCAATGATGGCCAGCGGGCCTTCGTTGACCGGCACGGGCACGAGCGAGTGCAAGTAGTGAATGATGCTGATTTTCTTCAGCATCGGCGGCAACAAAAAGTTGATCCACTCCCAGCCGTAGACAAGCAATGCAGGAATAATGGGATTGCGGAAGAACAGTCCAATCACCATAAACAACGCGCCATAACCGACACACGCCAAAACGGTAATGCCCAAATAATCTACAATCTGCGCCCAGCCCGGCCCATTGAAGATGTAGTCCAGATTGGCCTGCACGCCGCGCGGCAAATACAAAAAGAACAGCGCGCCCGCCGTCGTCAGCAAGAACAACGCACACGAAGCGATCAAGCCGGACAGATATTTTCCGACCACCAACACTTCGCGCTTCACCGCCGACAAAAAGTAATAATGCAAACTTTTGTCCACCACTTCGCCGCGAAACAGATTCATGAAAATCCACGCACAGCCGAAGAAGATCACCGTGCGCAGAATCAAGCCTTCGTGCAGGTTCGAGAAAATCACCATCGCCTGCGCAAAGTTCGTCCGCACACCGCGCCGCATCCCACGATCAAACAACGCGAGCATCATCATTATCACGACCGGAATCGCCGCTAACAAATACATCGGCAGCGCGCGCTTGCTCAGAAAATTCTTTTTGATTTCGAGCCGCAAGATGCCTGCGATTTGCCTGCGCCATAACGACCACGAAGAACCGAGCGTTGGTGTTTCAAAAGCCACAGCGTCCATTATTCGCCCTCCTGTCGTGCGCCGATCAAGTAGTGATAGACGGCGCTCAGATCGTTGTCTACAGTAGCAACCGTTTCGATGTTCAGGTCTGAGGTTACGACCACGCGATTCAGCAAGTCGTAAAACTTATCCACGTTGCGCGTCTTGACGAACAAGCCTCGGCGGTCGTCGTGAATGTGAACTTCGACGATGTGCGGTTCAGCAAACAGCTTCGTCGCCAAAAACGACGGCTGATCGCAACGCACGACGATTTGCAACGGATGCTCTTCCAATTCGCTGCGCACGCCCTGCACTTCGCCTTCGGCTTTGATATAGCCTTCTTTGATGAAGATCACGCGATCCGACATCTTGTTCACTTCGTGCAAAATGTGGCTGGAAATAATCAGGTGCAAGCCTTCATCCGCCAACTCGCGGAATAATCGAATCGCTTCCGCACGCGCCATCGGATCGAGGCCGTTCAGCGGTTCGTCCAGCACGATCACCACCGGATTATGCGCGATGGATTGCGCTAATCGAATGCGTTGGCGCATCCCCTTGCTGTAGCCCGCGACCTTGCGTTTCGCCGCTTCCGTCAAGCCGACTCGCTCAATCGCGCGCCACGTCATTTTGTCAGCATCTTTCTTCGCGTAGCCGTACACGCGCAGATACGAATAGATAAATTCATAACCCGTGTGGCCTGCTGGGAACGAATCGAATTGCGAGCAGTAGCCGACTTTGCGAAAGAAAATTTCCGGATCGTTCGCCTCGTAATTCAGCACCTGTACACGCCCGCGCGTGGGTTGAATCAAGCCCGTCATCAAATTCATCAACGTCGTTTTGCCCGAACCGTTCGGCCCCACGAGACTTGTGATGCCCGGTGCAATAGATAAGTTCACGCGATTGACGCCGAGGATTTCGCCATAAAACTTCGAGACATCCTCAAAGACGATCATCTGATCAATGGCGACGGCCTCGCGGGCGGTTTGGCTAATTGGAATATTGATCGCAGCTTCCATACTTGGCATTATTTGACGACCTCATAAGCTCGCACTTTGAGCGAGAGCAGACCTATGCAAATCAAGGCGAGGGCGATGAGCGATGCCCATAAACTCCAGGTCGGCGGAACCATCCAATCCGGCAACATGCCGCTTTCCAAACGGAACAAATTGTCCATCAACAAATTGAGCACAAAGCTCGGATGAATCAAGGTCCCGACGTTGGTGCGAAACATTTCATTGACCATAATCGTGATCGGCGTGGGAATCGTGAACACCGCAAACAGCGCGCCGCTTGCCGCAATGCGCCACTTCAACCACGCGGACAACGCCGTCGCCAGCAAGGCCAATAAAATAATGTGCGTCCAACTCGTCACGAAAACCGCGCGCGCGATGTACAAGTTCTCCCACAACCAGCTTCCGCCTTCCAAATACGCTTCAAAGAAAAACAGCAACAGCAGCGGAACCCAAGTAATCAACGAGAGCAAAATCCCAATGACTGACATCTTGCCAATCACGTAATCCAGTCGCGTCAACGGACGACACAGATACAACGGCAGCGCGTTATTCGACAGGTCGCGCGAAATCAACACCGGCCCCACGATGACTGTCAGCAGAAAGCCGAAGCCTGTTTGCAGATTCGTGAACACGCGAAAGAAAAAGCCGTTGATGTTGAAGCCGATGTCCGAGATCGAAAGCCCAAACGCCGCCAGCGCCGTCGTGTTGTGCTTGAAGTAAATCAGAATCGTCATCACCAGCAGCGGCGCGAAACAAATTGCAAACAGCGCGGTGAAAATCTTCGATTGAAAGACGCCCTGAAACGCATACCGCGGCAAGATCAGAAACCGTGACCACAGCGGCGTCGTCGGCCCGGCGTATTGCTGATAAGTATGTTGATAAACTGCCATTGCAAGATGCTCCGTTATTGCCCGGTGAACTTCGATTGGGAGAGCCGTCAAACTGTAAAAGCTACGACAACCGGTGAGTATCTGGTCGTCGTAGCTTTTACGCAATGTGTGCGAGAAATGTTCGTTGAATTCTCTGCGATTTTTTGAATCTTCTGGGAATTTCTGCGGCTGCATTCTTCCTTTTTCATGCTTCCCTCTTCATTGGTTGACGCGGAAAAAACGGTTGGTTTCCTCGAAAAACAATGAAGAAGGAACAATGAAGGCTCCCCGAATTACAGGCGTTTCTTTGCCGCTAACCCGCGCTCTGAAATGCCTGCGCGATCCAGCCGATCAATTCCCCATCCACTTCCGCCGCGTCGGTGAGCTTCACCTTGTAATTGCACATCCCGCCCGGCGGTTGCTCGACCAAACGGTCAGTGCCTGCGACGCCTTTCATATTCAAGCCGACTTCGACGCGCGTGTTGGTTGCGGGCGTAATCATCGCAAATTGCTTTTTGCGACGCAGGCTGACGTAGCCTTTTTTCGGCGCGATTTCAAATTCGCCCATCGGCGTGATCGCCGCCATCAGCGCATCGTGAATCGGACGCAAATGTTCTTTCGCTCCGACATAAATCGCCGCGACGACATCGTCCGTTGAGGCGTTACTGGCCTGCGCCGCGCTCGCGCCGTCACTCTTGAGCGCGAAGTGCGTCAACGTATTTGCGTCGCCGTGCCCCAAGCCCAATGCTTGTTTGAGCATATCGCGGATTTCGCCGTGCTTGCTCAAACCACTTTGCTTCACAATCGCACTGAGTTCGTCGAGCGATTTGCCGGTTTTCGTCTGGATGTTCTTGAGCTGCGTTTCCAAGCCTTTTTCGACCACATTCATACACGCGCCTCCTTCTTAATCATCGCTGCGATGACGAGCGACGTAATCGAGCCAATGATGAGCGCAGCCAACACGCCTTGCAGCATGTAGCTCTGCAAATTGAAAAACGCTTCTGCTTGCGCCAACGTGGATTTCCCCGTCTCGACGCTGTAGCGAATGACGTTCGTGAAGTAATCGGGGTTGATGATCTTATGGAAAATAAACGTGGTCAGCGGACTCAACGCCGCGACGACCACGCTGACGCCCAAGCCGCACAAAAACGCTTGCTTGAAGGAAATCGTCCCGCCCAACACGCGCCGCTTTTCCAAAATTGCCAGCACCATAATGATGACGGACGGAATCGCTACGAGGTTAGTCAAGATCGCTTGCCACGCAATGAATTTGCCATGCAGCCCGACCAGATATTCCAGCGTCAACCAGACCAGCCCCATCACCGAAAAAATCACGCCCCATTTGAGTTCAGTTTTCGTAAACATTCGGTTGCCTCCTTATTGTTTGGTGTTTTCGCATTGCGCTCGCTTGAACGGAAAGTCAATGCCGCGCTGCTTGCCATTCATCACGCCTTCAATCCGCGCTTTCAGGGAGCCGTCTGGCTGCAAGGCATAAATGACGCGCTGCGGAAAATCATGTTTCGGGTTCTCAAACGTCGCCACGTTGTCGCGCAGACTGACCAGCTTGAACGAAGCCTGCGGTTGCCCCGATGGTTGCGCCGTGAAATAGAGTCCGTCGGCTTCCTGATGAATCCGCATAAACTCATACTCGGTCGTCTTGCCATCCACGACCGCGCGTCCAACGCCGAGCATTGAACCGCCGTTCGCTTTGCTCCAGATTTCATCGCGTTGCCGCTTGCCCGTCGTGTTTTCCC
>CAZWAK010000288.1:0-6275 GCA_964631865.1 uncultured Heliobacteriaceae bacterium
GGCAGTCCGTGGGGCGTGTTGATTTTGAATCGGTAACAGAGGAAAGAGAGATTACGAAACACACGAAAATAACGAAACATCCGAAAAAAGACCACGATTCACTTTGGGTATTTTCGTTTGTTTCGTTATTTTCGTGTGTTTCGTAATCTCTCTTCTCCGCTCAAAAATTAAACTGATCAATATTGCCTTTATTGAAAATAAACGGCGCACCCAAAATCACTTCATCCCCTTGTATGACGATCTTGCCCATCCGTCCCGCCATCAATTCCGACACGCCGGGTTTCAGTGTTCCTTCTGTCACGGCTTTCGCCGATTGCATGACCAGATAGCCGAGGTCAACGGTCTTCCACAGAATCACGCTTTCGATCACACCTTCGTGAACATACGATTTGCACAGGCTCGGCAACGACAAGCCCATGACTTTGACATCCTTGCGCCCCGATTGCTTTACGGCTTCACCCGCGCCGGGCACAGCAGGCGCGGAGATCGCCATAATCAACTTCACATTCGGATGCGTTTTCATAATGTTTTGCGCTTCGGTGAACGCGCGGTCGCGGTCGTCGTCGCTCGGCTGAATGCCGACGAGCTTCAGGTTCGGAAACTTCTCGGCCACGCGCGCTCGGATGTGCTTGATCCATTCGTTTTGATTGTCCGCGCTCAGGCTCCCGGTGATGATCGCAAATTCGCCCGCGCCGTTCATCATCCGCGCGGCTTCGTCCACGAGCGTGTAGCCGATGCCTTGCGGCGTGGCTTGATTGACCAGAAAATCGCGCGCATCTCGTTCCGCGTCGGCATCCCACGTCAGCACTTTGATGCCTTTCTGACGCGCCTTGCGCAGCACCGTCGAGATGCCTTCGCGGTTGCTGACGCTGACCGCAATCGCGTCCACGCCGCGCGTGATCCAGGCTTCGACGACTTCGTTTTGTTTCGCCGGATCAAGGTCGGTCGGGCCATCCCACAACAATTCAATGCCGAGTTCTTTCGCCGCTTCTTCCGCGCCCTGCCGACAACTGGCGAAGTATGGATCGCCCTTCGCTTTCGGCATCACAGCGACGGTCAATTTGCGACTGGTCGTTGGCGTCGCAGCATTGTTGTTATTGGCTGCGACCGGCGTGCCCGCGTTTTGTTGCAGCGAACGAACGAGCAACCAATTGCTGCCCGCGACGATCAATGCCGCCGCCAAAATGACCGCGCTCAAAATAGCCACTTGTGAATTTTTCACGTCCAAGTCCTCAGTTGATGAAAGTACCTCAATAGATGCTTTGGCAGACAGTGGGCGGCGATGCGCGTAGCGATCAATCAGTATTGTCGTCAGCAACAACACGCCGGTCAGAATGCCTGCGAGTTCGGCAGGCTGTCCGCTCAAGCGCAAACCGTTTTGCAAAATCACGACAGCGAATAAGCCCAGTACAGTTCCGAGCACTGTGCCGCGCCCGCCATAGATCGAGGTTCCGCCCAACACGACTGCCGTAATCGCCATCAATTCGTAGCCCGTGCCCGCATCCGATTTGGCTTGTCCCAAATGCGCGACGTAAATGATCGCGGCCAAACTCGCAATCAAACCGGACAACACATAAACCCACAGCAAACGGCGCGCGACAGGAATGCCGGCGTAGCGCGCGCCTTCGGCAGAAAATCCGATGGCATACAAACTGCGCCCGTAAATGCTGCGATGCAGCCACCACCAGATGCCGATAATCGCAACGAGCAACACGAACAATTGCGGTGGCACGATGCCGCCGAGATAGCCTTGCCCCAAAAACAAAAACTCCGGCGCAAAGCCGCGATAGGTTTCCAGTCCGCGCGTCAAACCTTCCGCCAAGCCGCGATACAACGAAAACGTGCCAAGCGTGACGATCAGCGGCGGCAGATTCAAGCGCGCAATCAGCAGTGCATTCAATCCACCACCGAGCGCGCCCAGCGCCAATGTTGACAGGGCTGCGAGCGGCAACGGCCAATGCGCGTCGTGCCACAAACTGCCGAGTACAACGGCGGACAAACCGATCATCGAACCGACCGATAAATCAATCCCGCCCGTGATGATGACCGGCGTCAGCGCCAAGGCCAGCAAGCCGATTTCGACACTCAGGCGCACAATCTCAAAGCCGTTGTTGGTTGACAAAAAGTTGTTGCCAGTGAAACTGAAGATCGCGCATTCCACCAGCAGCACCAACAGCAATGTCCACTCTTGATTCGGAAACAACCGCGCGTGCAGAGGCGGCAGCGAGTGCGGAGTGCGGAGTGCGGAGTGCGGAGTGGAAGCAGCCATTGATTATTTCGCCCCCCTGATTTGCAGAGTTTTTTTATTCCGCATTCCGAATTCCGCAATCCGCATTAACACAATGTCTGACGCCAGCGCGGCCAATATAATCGCGCCTTGAATCGCTTTTTCCCAAAACGGATTGATGCCCGCAAACGTCAGCGCCGTGCCGATAGTGCCGAGCAGCGCCGTGCCAATCAACGTGCCGATCAACGTGCCGCGCCCGCCGGAAATCGCTGCGCCGCCGACCACGACTGCGGCAATCGCTTTCATCTCCAAGCCCAAACCCGAATTGCTCGGAATCGAACTGAAACGAATTGAATTCAAGAGCGCAGCCAAACCTGTCAGCGCGCCCATCAGCATAAATACAGCCAGCACGACGCGCGGCGGATTGATGCCTGCCAAGCGCGCGGCTTCAGCATCCGAGCCAACGGCATACACCGCCCGACCCGCGCCAACATTGCCGAGCGCCCAACGAAAGGCAAACAAAATCGCAAACGCGATGAGCACAATCAACGCCTGCCCCATTCCCTGCCCCGCGCCGAACCATTGAAAACTTGCGGGCATCCCCTGCACCCAGGTGCCTTCGGTAATCCAACGCAGCGCATCGCGCCACACGACCATCATCGCCAACGTCACGACAATCGCGGGCATTCTGAGCAGCGCGACGAACACGCCGTTCATTGCGCCGAACAATGCGCCAATCAACGGCACGAGCAATAACAACAGCGGCACGGGGATACCCGTTTTCGCCAACGCGCCCGCGAGCATGCTGCACACGGCGAATTGCGAGCCGACCGAAATATCAATCTGCCCCGCGATAATCACGAGCGTCATCCCAATCGCAACCATCAGCACGGGCGCATTCGCAACGGCCAAATCGCGCCAGTTCCCTGCATTGAAAAACGATGGCGCAACAATGCCGACGAAGACGAGCAGCGCGATGTAGGCACTCAACGCCGCGAGTTCGCGCTGATGACGAGTTAAGTTAAAGTTGGAAGACATTTCATTTCTCCCTCGAAGCCACCTGCGTAAAACGAACCCGCTGACAAGGCGGCGTCATGAGTTCAAGCTTCAGCTTGTATTTCAGCGGGTTCGTACGGCGTGGTGGTTTACAAGCTGAAGCTTGAACTCATGACGCCTCTTTGCACGTCACGAATCATGTCCCAGTGCTAAGGACAACACACGCTGTTGCGTCGCTTCCTCACGCGATAACACGCCAACAATCGTTCCCGCGTGCATCACGGCAATGCGATCACTCATCCCCAGCACTTCGGGCAGTTCCGATGAAATCATCAGAATCGCCATGCCGCGCGCCGCCAGGTCGCACATCAACGAATGAATTTCAGACTTCGCGCCAACATCAATGCCTTGCGTTGGTTCGTCCAAAATCAGCACGCGCGGCTCAGTCGCCAGCCAACGACTCAGCGCAACTTTCTGTTGATTGCCGCCCGACAACGTAGCGACGGGCGCAAACGTCGTCGGCGTTTTGACGGCAAAGCGATTCACGTATTCGACACTCAGTTCACGTTCGCGCTGAAAATTCAATGCGCCGAAACGCGCCAAGCGATCTAACGTGGCCAGCGTGATGTTGTGGCTGATCGGCAAGTCCAACACGACGCCGTGACGTCGCCGATCTTCGGGCACATACGCGATGCCGTGCTGAATCGCTTGTGCGGGGCTGTGGATCGTGATGCGTTCGCCGTGCAGCCAAATCTCGCCTTCGTCCGCAGGCGTCAAGCCAAACAATGTGCGCGCGAGTTCCGTGCGACCTGCGCCGACCAAACCCGCGAGGCCGACAATCTCTCCGGCGCGAATCGTCAGGTTTACATCGCGCACGCCTGCCGCCGGGCTGCCGACGTTGCGCAATTCCAGCACGACTTCGCCGATGTCCACGTCGCGTTTCGGAAACACCGCCGACAATTCGCGTCCGACCATCAGTCGAATCAATTCCTGCCGATCCACTTCGCTCATCGCGCGCGTCTCAATCGTGTGACCATCACGCAGCACCGTCACGCGATCTGCGATCAACGGCAATTCTTCGAGGCGATGCGAAATATAGATCATCCCGACGCCACGCGCGCGCAACTCTCGAATTACGCGAAACAAATTGTTCGTGTCCTCTTCGGACAACGACGCGGTCGGCTCATCCAGGATCAGCACTTTGGCGTCGGCTCCGAGCGCGCGGGCGATTTCGACGAGTTGTTGTTCGGGCATCGAGAGTTCGCCTGCCAGCGCATCGGGGCTGATCTTCGCGCCGACTTGGGCCAGCAATTGTTCCGCGCGTTGACGACGTTTGCGCCAATCAATGCGACTCCACAGGCCGTGTTTTTCCAAGCCAAACGCGATGTTTTCGGCGACGGTCAATTCGGGAAATAGCGCAGGCTGCTGATAAATCGCGGCGATGCCGAGGGCGTGCGCGTGTTGTGGTGAGTTGGCCGTGATGCGTTGTTCGTTGAGAAATAATTCGCCGCCATCAGCTTCGACCGCGCCCGTGATGATTTTGATGAGCGTAGATTTGCCCGCGCCGTTTTCACCAATCAACGCATGCACCTCGCCCGCGCGGAGTTCAAACGAAGCGAACTTGAGGGCGTGGACACCTGCGTAGGATTTGGTGATGTGGCTTGCTTGCAGTAGTAGGCTTTCGGTCATTGAAGCTCTGAGTATCTGGGGGAAAAGAAGAGAGATTACGAAACAGACGAAAATAACGAAACACACGGAAAGTAATAAAAATAAGCTTTTTCGTCTATTTCGTTATTTTCGTCTGTTTCGTAATCTCAAAAATGCTTTGAATACTTACGGCGCTTTGGGTCGCGTCACCATCGGCCAATCGTCGGTGCGAAACGGATTCGCGGGCAAGCCTTCTTTGTTGTAGAAATTCACCGTCGGATACTTCGCCCACGCATACCGCACCGCGACGGGCTTCGCGACGTTCGGACTGGACACGACGACTTGTTTGCCTTTGATTTCGGCTTTCGCTTCGTGCCAGGCCTTGTCTTCGCCCGCGATCAGGAAGCCTTTCAACGCGCCGCCTTTCGCTTCCAAACCGCTGCCGACGTGATTGAATTTCAACTCGATCTTGTCGCCGTTCGCCTTCATCCCCGCGTACATCGGCCCCGCATACACGAGCTTTTGTTTGTAGGCGACCGAACGCGCCGCCAATGCCAACCGCGCGCCGACCGGTTGTTTGGCTTTCGGGTGAATGTCATCAATCGTGCCGACATCAATCGCGAGGGCCATCCCCGTATTTGGCAACGCCAGCGTCATCGTTTGCGCCTCGCGCAGTTCGGCCCAATCGCTCTCGCCGAGCTTCTGTCCATTTGGCCCAAACGCCGCGAGTTGGACGAACAAAAACGGAAACTCGCCTTGCCCCCAACGCTCGCGCCAATTGCGAATCATCGTCGGAAACAAGCGGCGATATTGCCACGCGCGTCCGGCATTCGATTCGCCTTGATACCAGATCGCGCCTTTGATCGCGTACGGCACGAGCGGCGCGAGCATCCCGTTGTACAAGCCCGACGGCATCCACGGACGACCGGGCGGATTCGGCGGACGTTTGCCTTCGGCTTGCGCTTGAGCCACGACAGCTTTGTGTTTCTCGACGGCTTCGTTGTAGCGCGTCATCGCTTGCGGATACGCCGCGTGGAATTGCTTGAACTCTTCGTCGCCGTTCAGCAATTCCGCTTGCATCCACGATTCGGCTGGCGAGCCACCGACCGCGTTGTCAATCAAGCCAATCGGTACATTGAGGTTCTTGTGCAAGTCGCGTCCGAAGAAATAGCCGACAGCGGAAAAGTCTGGGATGTTGGCGGAATTGCATTCCTGCCAATTCGCTTTGATGTCCGTTTGCGGCGTGTTGATTTCGCTGCGCGGCACGGTGAACAAGCGAATCATCGGAAAGTTCGCATTCGCAATTTCCGCATCCGCGTTGTCGCTTTGCTTGACGCTCCATTGCATATTGGATTGCCCGCTGCAAATCCACACATCGCCGACCAGCACGTTTTTGAGTTCGAGG
>CAZWAK010000289.1:0-6214 GCA_964631865.1 uncultured Heliobacteriaceae bacterium
TCCGGCGCGGCTTCCAACGGCAACTGAGAGCCGGTCAGCGCCGCAATCGTCGCCATCAAATCCAGATGCCCAATCAACGTCGCATTCGTTTTGCCCGCCGGGATTTTCCCCGTCCACCGCGCAATGAACGGCACGCGATGCCCGCCCTCCCAAGCGTCACGCTTCACGCCACGCCAATTTGCCATGCTCGCGTGCTGCGATTGTTGGATGCGAGCATACGCGCCGATTTTGACTTCTGAAGCGACTTCCGGCCCGTTGTCGCTCGTGAAAATCACCAGCGTATTTTTGTCCGCGCCCGCGCGTTGCAAAGCGTCCATCACCGCACCCACAGCGGCATCCGTTTGCACGACGAAATCGCCGTAGACGCCCGCCTGACTCTTGCCCACAAATTCCGGCGACGGCACGACCGGGTAATGCGGCGAGGTCAGCGCGAAGTACAGGAAAAACGGCTGCGACGATTTGCCGCGCTCGGCGATGTAGCGCACGGCGCGCTCCGTAATCGCAGGCAAAATCTGCACCGGCTCCCAATCCTTCATCATCGGCCCTTTGCGATTGATGTCCGGGTTGTTCGGCGGAATCGTTTCGGTCGGCGTGCCGAGCGTGCGGTCGTTTTCGAGGAAGACATACGGGGGGAAATTCGGCAGGTCTACGCCATAAAAATAATCAAAGCCGCGCGTGAGCGGCCCGTTGGCGACAGGCTTCGTGAAATCCACATTGCTGAGTCCGTTCGGCGTAATTGCGGCAGGCTTGCCATCGGTCGTCGCCCAATCCCAGCCCAAATGCCACTTGCCCACAATCGCCGTCGCATAGCCCTGCGCCTTCAACATCGCAGCCAACGTCAACCGCCCCTCTTCAATCAACGGCTTTCCGAGCGGCGGCAACACGCCCGCTTTCAGCCGCGACCGCCACGGATAGCGCCCCGTCAACAACGCATACCGCGTCGGCGTACACACGGACGAAGGCGAATGCGCATCGGTGAAGCGCATCCCCTGCCGCGCGAGCTTGTCTAAATTCGGCGTCGGGATTTTCGAGTTTGGATTGAAGCTCTGCACATCGCCGTAGCCTAGATCATCGGCGAGAATGATGATGATGTTCGGGCGTTGTGATTGTGCAGCGGCAGGCAAGACAAACGACAAGATTGTCAGGCATAAAGGGGCAAAGATTCTTCGCATGATTTTCAGGAGCATTGCTTGTCCAGGTTGTGACCACTTCCTCAATGCCGGAGCGGATTGTCGGTTTGCAGCCCTTCGGCGGCGGCGACTTTTTCCAACTCAGCATCCGCCGTCAAGAACACAAACCGCGTGCGATCTAATCCCGCGCTTGTCACCAATGCTGTCGCCAATTGTGCGGCATCATACGCGCGCAATCCTTGATGAAAGGTCAGCCGAATCGCTTCGTCTACGATTTGTTGGTCGAGGTCAATGATCGTGTACTGATTGTTTTGGAGATGCAGCAGAAACATCCGACGCGCTTGATAAAAGGCGAACGTGGAAAGCACGCCCTGCCGATAACGACGCCCAAGCGCGGCAGTAATTTCAACGGGAGTGATTTGCGCGATGATGATTTCGTCTTTGACGACATCGTTGCGAATCCAATCACTGCCCGGTTCGCGGACATAACGTTTGATGAGTGCGCTGGTATCCGCGAACCAACGTTTCATCGCCGCCCACGCTCCTCAATGATCGCTTCCGACAGCGGCTGCCCCAGCGAAGAAACCGGCTCCCACTCCGCTTCCGGCAACGAGTCCAGTTCATCTAAAAATCGCTTCTCCGCCTCGGTCAGTTCCGCACTGTTCCAGTATTCGGTGCGCGTTTCTTCCAGCAGTTTTTCCCACTGCTTCGTGTCGTAGTGAACAGGTGGAAGTGGATTCGGTTGATTCGCCATTGTTCCTCCTTTTGCGGTCGCCAATGATAGCACGAACCCCTCACTTGAGTTGCGCATACTCCTGCTTCGCCTCAATCAACACCGGCAAATCCGCATCCGCCTCTTTCCACAGTCGGAAAATTCGTCGTACATTTGTTTCGCTTTCGCCACTTCGCCTTGCAACACCCACGCGCGCGCCAAGCCCAGATGCGCCAGCGGCCACAGCGGCCTCTGCGCGTTCGTCGCTTCCAGCGTCACCGTGTAGCTGCGTTCCAGCTTCGCAATCGTGCCGACCAACATCGCTCGCACGTTGCGCCGCTGACAGATTTCGCGCCCTGTCGCGCGCGTTACGGATTCGTCCACCGAACGATTCATCAGCCGTAGCGTGTCGCGCGCCCGCTCTTCGGGAAAGATGTTCATGTACGGTGATTGTTCCAGCGCCACAGCCAACGCTTGTTTCAGCGTGCCGTCCCAAATCTCTTCGCCCGCCTTGTTCTCGAAATCGGCGAGCAACAGCGGCTCGCGTTCGGTGACGGCGGGTGCGGTTTTGCGGGCAAAGATAAAATACGCGGCAACGGCAACGACCAGCAAGGCGGCAACCACGATGAGAGAAGCGCGTAAACCTGGGAGCGCACGCGGCTCGCGTGCTAAAGCTTCGAGGGCAGATGCCTTGGTCAGTAACGTATCCGCTTCGGTGGAGGAATTCGCTTCCGCAGCAAGCACGCGAGCCGCGTGCGCTCCCAGGCGTTCCGTGTCGCCGGAGGCACGCGCGGCGCGGGCTTGATAGGCCAGTTCGTCTTTCCACGCCTGCAAGTCGTGCGCGAAGTCTTGGGCGGTTTGATAACGCGCGTTACGATCCTTCTGCAACGCCTTCGTCACGATGCGTTGCAGTTCGTTTGGTGCATCAGCAAGCGGCGTAAACTCCCGATGCAAAATCGCGCCGATCACGTCCAGCATATTCGCGCCTGCTCTTCATTCCGCACTCCGAATTCCGCACTCCGCGTTTCGGTGAGCTTCGCTAAACCAAAATCCAATACCTTCACGATGCCATCGTTGCGCAACATCACGTTTTCGGGCTTGATGTCGCGGTGAATGATCCCGGCTTCGTGCGCGGCGGCGAGGGCATTGGCGATTTGCAAGGCAATCTCAATCGCTTCGGTTTGCGTGAGCGGTTGCTGCAAACGGTCGCGCAAAGTTTGCCCCACAATAAATTCGGTGGCGATGAAATGCGTGCCGTTCTGTGCGCCAATTTCGTGAATCGTCAGGATGTTCGGATGATTGAGCGCCGAAGCGGTTTTGGCTTCCTGCTCGAAGCGACGCAAACGGTCGGCGCTTTGCGTGAAGTCGAGCGGCAGAATCTTCAAGGCGACTTGGCGTTCCAGCCGCGTGTCGCGCGCGCGATAGACTTCGCCCATACCGCCCTTGCCAAGTGGAGCGGCAATTTCGTACTGCCCGAAGCGCGTTCCGGTCGAAATCGTCATCGCGTTGTTTCCGTTGAATTCGCGCAGTCTAGCATTGCGTGGCGTGGTTTGGCTATTGGCTCAATCGCCTTCGCTGAGTTTGAGAAGCGAATGAATCGCCTGCCCGATTTGCTGCGCCGAATGTTTGTCCCACTGCGCATCATCGCGGTGCGGGAAATCTTCGCGGTAATGGCCGCCGCGCGACTCTTCGCGCCATAATGCAGCTTCGGCCATCAGCTTGGCGAGCGTGGCGAAGTTGCGGGTTCGTTGGTTGATGTTCGTTGCGGCGAGTGTCGTCAACTCTTCAATCGCGGAGTTTATTTCTGCGCCGCGCCGAATCAGTCCGACTTTGCGCCACATCAATTCCTGCACGCGCGATTTCGTGTGCGGGTCGAGTCGCCATTTGTCCAAATCGAATTCGACAGGTTCGCCTTCGGCTTGCGCGGGCGCGGGCAAATTGTCGGCAATCGCAGCGGCTCCGGCTCGTGCGCCGAAGACTAAACCTTCGAGCAGGGAATTGCTCGCCAAACGATTCGCGCCGTGAACGCCCGTGCAACTGACTTCGCCTGCGACATACAAGCCGGGGAGCGTGCTGCGCCCGCGGGTGTCGCTGCGCACGCCGCCCATCACGTAATGCACTGCCGGGCTGACGGGCAATTGGTCTTTCGTCAAATCCAAGCCGTATTGCAAACAGGTCGTGAAGATTTTCGGGAAGCGGTCGCGCAGAAACGCGGGCTTCAGATGCGTCAAATCCAGATACATCCAGCGCGTGCCAGTGCGCTCCATTTCCGCGACGATGGCGCGCGCGACAATGTCGCGCGGCGCCAGTTCCGCACGGTCGTCATAGTTTGCCGCAAACGCTTTGCCATCGTGATTGCGCAGGATGCCGCCTTCGCCACGCAGGGCTTCAGACAACAAAAAGCGCGGCGCATCGGGCAACGCGAGCGCGGTCGGATGAAATTGCACAAACTCCAAATCGCACATCATCGCGCCCGCCGCATACGCCATCGCCATGCCGTCGCCGGTCGCAACGCTGGGGTTCGTGGTCTGCGAAAACAATTGGCCTGCGCCGCCGGTCGCAATCACAACCGCGCGCGCGCGCATTTCACGTAATAAGCTTTCGTTCGGATCAATGTATTGCACGCCGACGCAAGCGTTGTCTTCAACAAGTAAGCCAATCGTCGCGGCGTGCGCGAGCAGTTGAATGTTCGGCAGCGTACGTGCGTGCGCGATCATTGATCGTACGAATTCGCGCCCCGTCGAATCGCCGCGCGCGTGCAGGATGCGATTGCGCGAATGAGCGGCTTCGCGCGTGAAGGCGAGCGCCGTGCCTTCGCGGTCGAATTGTGCGCCCCATTCGATGAGTTGCGTGACGTACTTCGGCCCTTCTTCGACGAGCACGCGCACGGCTTTTTCATCGCACAGCCCCGCGCCCGCGACGAGCGTATCTTCGATGTGCAACTCAATCTCATCGTCGTCGGAGAGGGCGACAGCAACGCCGCCCTGCGCATATTCCGTGTTGGATTCGTCGAGGCGTTCTTTGGTAAGGACAATAACGCGCCCGTGATGGGCGAGTTCGATGGCAGCGCGCAGACCTGCAACGCCGGAACCGAGAACGATGTAGTCGGGATGGTTCATAAAGAGAAGTGTTGCTTTACCAAACTACCTGCACTAATCCGCTGCCAACAATTTGTTTGTCGCACGTCAGACAAGGAATATTCAACCGTTTGGCGACGCCTGCAATCATTCGATCATGCATTTCCGGCACGGCGGCATTGGCGGTGAACTCCAGCACCTCTTCAGGGTTGAAAGGTAAAAGCTCAAACTGAGAACTTTGCTGCAATTGACCAAACGTCGTGGCGAAATCAATGGGGCTGCCGTGCTTTTTGTTCAGATAGTAAAGCTCGGCAAGAACAATGGCAGAAATGTAAATTTTCGCCCTGCCTTGATCGGCTTCATCAAAAGCGGCGCTTGCGTTTGTTCCTAACAGCGGGGCGTTGATGAGATACCAGTAGAGCGAATGCGTGTCCGTCACATAGGAGTTCATTTCTCAAAAACCTCCGGCCACTCCTTTTCCCACTCGTGCCGAATTTCATAAAGTGCAGCATCAATATCAAAGTCTTCAGGAAAAGCGCCTTTCCAAATGCCGCGTAAAGATACAGGCTTTTTACCGTTTGTGGTGGAGGGTTGCTTTACTCGCTGCTCTAAATGCTCAATCAATTTACTTTGATCTTCTGCCGAAAGTTGATCGGCTAAACTCTCCACTTGTTCAAGTGTGATGTTATCCATAGAACCCCTCTCATTTTGCGGCCTGCTGACGCGCCGCCAATTGCCCACACGCTGCCGAAATATCCTGCCCGCGTGGACGGCGAATGAACGCATCTACGCCGCTTTCATTCAGAATCTGCTGAAACTTCAGAATGCGCGACATTGGTGACGAATGAAACGGCAACTCTGGCGCGGGATTGTGCGGGATCAAATTCACTTTGGCTTTCAGGTAATATTGATGAATCAGCTTGGCCAACCGTCGGGCGTCGTCGTCGCTGTCGTTGACGCCGTCGAGCATCACGTATTCAAACGTAATCTTTTCGCGCTCGCGCAGCGGGTAGCTTTGCAGCGCGCGCATCAATTCATCCATTCCGTAACGCTTGTTGAGCGGAATCAATTTCGTGCGTTGTTCGTCGGTCGTGCCGGAGAGCGAAATTGCCAAACGCGGTCGCACGGCTTCTTGTCCGAACGCAATGATTTTCGGGACGATGCCGGAGGTCGAAACCGTGATGCGTTTCGGGCTGATCGCCAGCCCCTTTTCATCGCAGAGCAGGCGAATCGCGTTCATCACTTCGTCGTAATTCAAAAAGCTCTCGCCCATGCCCATAAATACGAGGTTCGTG
>CAZWAK010000290.1:0-6178 GCA_964631865.1 uncultured Heliobacteriaceae bacterium
TATAGAAGCATCATTCTTCATTCCTTTGGCAATTAGATCAGTTTGCAAATGCGTGTACGAAGATTGGGAGCGCGAAGCGTTTGGAGTGCTGCGGCTCGACGTAGCTTTGTTTTACTCACGTAGGCGAACGCGACGTCAAGACCATCGCACTGCAAACACTTCGCGCGGCTGCACACGCAATTGAACTCCGATCTAATGAAGCAGCTTTTACTGTCTACAGCCATTCTCAATTTGGATCTGTGGCCGCGACATTCTTCATTCTTCCTTTTTCATTATTTTCCAGGGGTTTTCCCCGACAAACAATGAAGAAGGAAAAATGAAAAAGGAAGAGTCGGCTGCCGCCTCCCCCCAATTGAGAATGGCTGTGCTGTCTATGAATGAAGAATGGAGAATGGAGAGTTTTACTCATCTACTGCACAGGCGCTTTCGTCGCAATCTGTTTCCATCCTCTGACATCTCACGAAACTTGCGTTACAATTTTCGCTATGGCGAAAAAAGGTAACATTCTGGTCATTGATGACGAAGAGATCATGCGCGACGTGTTGGAAAGCCTGCTCTCTCCCGAAGGCTATCGTGTGGACTTGGCCAAGCAGGGCGAAGAAGGTTTGGTCAAATTTCCCGAACGCACCTACGACGTTGTGTTGTTGGACGTTTCGATGCCGGGCATCGGCGGGTTGCGCACGCTCGAAGAAATCCTCAAGCTCGACCTCGAAGCGGTCGTGATTATGATTACGGCGTTTGCAACGTTTGAGACTGCCGTCGCGGCGCTTGAACTCGGCGCGTTCAGTTGCATTCGCAAGCCGTTTGAGAACGAACATATTCTGAAAAAAGTGGCGGCGGGCATCTCGCGGCGGCGCAAGGAAGAAGAGCGGCAGGTGCTGCGCCGCACGTTGCGCGCTTCGGCAGATCGCAGCCAAATCGTCGGCCATTCTCCCGCGATGCGCGAGGTCTACGACTTGATCGAACAAGTCGCGCCCGCGCGTTCGACTGTGCTGGTGACGGGCGAATCGGGCACGGGCAAAGAAGTCGTGGCGCGCACGATTCACTTCTCCTCGCCGCGCGCCGAGTCCGGGCAATTCGTCGCCGTCAATTGCAGCAACATTCCGTCAGAACTGCTTGAATCCGAACTGTTCGGCCACACGCGCGGCGCGTTCACGGGCGCAGTCGCGGCGAAAAAAGGTTTGTTTGAAGTCGCGGATGGCGGTTCGATTTTCCTCGACGAGATCACGACGATTCCGCCCGAAACCCAGGCACGATTGTTGCGCGTGATTCAGGAACGCGAATTCACGCCGCTCGGCGACACTGCGCCGCGCAAAGTGGACGCGCGCATCATCGCCGCGACCAACACCGATTTGCGTCGCGCTGTGCAGTCGGGCGACTTCCGCGAAGATTTGTTTTATCGGCTCAACGTCATCAACATTCACCTGCCGCCGCTGCGCAATCGCGTGAGCGACATCCTGCCGCTGACACAACATTTCGTGCGCAAATACAATCTGGAAAACGGTCGCAGCGTGTCCGACCAAATCAGCCCGGAAGTGTTGGAGGCGCTGGAAAATTACCCCTGGCCCGGCAACGTACGCGAATTGGAAACGGCCATCGAACGCGCCGTCATCATTGCACGCGGTGAACAGCTCACGCTGGAATGTTTGCGCGCGGAAATTCTCAGTCCTGAAGGCGGCGAAGGCTTGGGCGGCGCAGCTTCCTCGCCTACGCAATACATTGACCTGGCGCACGGCATCTCGTTTTACGACGAAGTGTCGCGCTTTGAAATCGAGTTGATTCGTCAGGCGCTGGAATTGACCGGCGGTCATCAAAGCCGCGCCGCGAAATTGTTGGGGCTGAACAACACCACGCTGAATAGTAAGATCAAGTCGTACAACATTAAGATTTGAGAAGGGTGGTCGGTGGTCGGTGGTCGGTGGTCGGTTATAGGCTGGTAGGGGCTGCAAAATGGGCGGATTTATGAATGTGCAAAGTTATCGAGACTTGGAAACGTGGCAACAAGCCGTATCGCTGGTGTTGGAAGTTTATCGTGTAACCAAATTGTTTCCGAAAGAGGAGCTATTTGGGTTGACGAGTCAAGTGCGAAGAGCAGTTGTTTCCATTCCTTCAAATATCGCCGAGGGGCAGGGCAGAGCCTCGACCAAAGAGTTTCTTCATCATCTTTCGATTGCGTACGGGTCACTCTGCGAGACAGAAACTCAAATCCTAATTGCCAAAGAGCTTGGTTATTTGGGAGAGCCAGACTACAAAAGTTTGTTAGATTTGGCGGGTTCTGTAGGCCGCCTCATCAACGGTCTTTCAAAATCACTACAACGATGAAAAGAGAAACCGACCACCAGCCACCGACCACCGGCCACCAATGTACCTAATTGACGGCAACAATGTGATGGGGCAGCGCGTGGGCTGGCATCGGGACAAATCGGCGGCGCGCAAACAATTGTTGATTGACCTCGCGCGGTTTGTGCAGTGGAAAAAAGCGCGCGTGACGGTGGTGTTCGACGGAATGCCCGAAATCAACATTGCCGACGGCGCGAGTTATCGCAGCGTGAAAGTGTATTTTTCCGGCGCAGACGCCGATGCCGACAGTCGCATCGTCGCGTTCGTCGAAGCGGCGCGCAATCGGCAATCGCTCACCGTCGTGACTTCGGATGGGCCATTGACGCGGCGTGTGCGTGCCTGCGGCGTGCGCGTGCTGCGCGCGGGCGTGTTTCGACGACTGTTGGAGAAAGCCGCGCAAGCTGCGGAGGAAGGTCAGCCCCAAATCCAGACGGACGAATTGTCCGACTGGATGCGCTATTTCGGCGTAGACGAAACGGGCGACGAATAAAAAAATCGCCAGCAGGCATTTGCTTGCTGGCGATTTGAAGAACGGTTTCAAGAGGACCCACAATTGATTACCGTTCCTGAAGATTACGCATCTTTTCTTCCACTTCTTTCATCCGCATCCGCATTTCCTCGCCGATCTTGTCATTGAAGAACATGCCGCGATTTTCTTTGATCGTGTAATCGGACGGCACTTCAAACAACTCTTTCGCGGGTTCGGCGCGCGTGATATTGGTCAAGCGATAAACGTCTTCGCCGTAGCGCGGATCATTGAATTTGCGCAGCACCGTGACTTGCAAATCAGGCGAGTACCAGGTTTCGGTGACAATGTTGATGGGCAATTCGTTGCCCATCTCACCCGCCGGAATGGTCGTCACATTGCGCGTGCCGTCGCATTCCACACCTTCGAGGGTTTGCTTGCCGAGCGATTCTTTCCTGGTTTCGTATTTCTTATTGTTCCCGAAGAATTGGAAGTTCTGGTCGCCGCGCCAATCCATGGTGAGCAATTGACCTTCGGTCGTCATCTTCATTTCTGCCTGCACTTTGTCGCCCAGTGCGATGGCGAGGCGTTCACCTTGCGCCGCCCTGTGTTCGGCCATAGCCCTTTCGCGCGCTTCTTTGCTGGCCCCGCCTTCGAGCGTGAAGTTGAAGGTCAGAAGGCCTTGCACCTTGACGGGTTTGCCGTCCAGTTCGGTTTGCTTGAATTTCCATTGCCGCGCCGCTTCTAATGCCGCTTCCTTCAGCAACGGATGGCCGCTGACGGCTTCGGTCGTCGTCACTTCACCGTTTTCATTGACGGTGATGGAGACTTGCACCGCGCCTTCGGCTCCGGCAGCTTTGGCCAGTTCAGGATACGGTGGTTGGACTTTGCGCACCGCATTGCCTTGCAGCACGCCGCCGGAAACACGTTGCGTGCGGGGCATCGCACTGCTGCCTTCGGTCTTCGGCGCAGCATTGGTGCTCGGCTTGGCTTCAACCTTGCGAATCATGACGGAACCGACTTTTTGAGCCGTCTTGTCTTTCGGGTTCAGCATATAAGTCGTGCCTGCGACGGGATCGTAAATCGTGACGTGCTTGGGCAGATCACGCATCGCTTCGGCCAGCGGCCCAAACGCCATGACGATGGCTTCCTGCCGCGTCCGGCCTTCGCTGTCGCGCGCGACGGAAGCATTGCTGCGCCGCACGATGCGATTGCCGTCGCCGAGCGTCTGAATATGCTCCGTCACAACGTCGGCGGAATACGGCTGGCCTTTCACGACTTTGTGATCTATCGAAGCGGTGAAGCCATATTGAAACCCCGCTTGTCCAGCGCCCAACGCAATGGCAGGAGCCGCGATGGCGTGATCGAAGAGGGTGAAATGATCGGACGGTTCGCCGTCCAATTGAAGGCTAAAAGTATTGCTCGTGATGACGTCGCGCCGTTCGGTTTTGCTTTTGTCCGGCACCGGATTTTGTGCGAAGGCGGTCAAGCTGTTGCCGACCAACGCCAGCGCGCAGCCGAAGCTAACAAGTTTACGGTTCATGGTTTTCTCCTTGGAAAAGGTAGCGCGATTTGCCAAATCGCGCTACGTCGAAATTTATAGCTAACGGTTATCGGTTCGCCACGCGGATGGCACGCGGCACGCCGTCCGACCCAACCAGAAAGTCGGCGTTGACGAAATTCTCGTGGCGCGTTTCTCTGGGTAACGGGATGCCGAGCGGAACCAAACGTTCACGCGGCAGGCGCACCCGCATCAGTTGCACATTGTCAGCGGGCGGCAGGTTTTGGGCGTAATCAAAGACCAGAAAATCTTTCGCCGAAACCGTTTCCGGCTCGTCCACTTCAAAATCGCTCATCGTCACCGTCACGCGCCCCGTCTGTGGCCGCGCGGACAAGCGGTTCGGATGGGCTTTGACCTGTGTCGCCGGGCGCGACACGCTCGCGCGCAACTCGGGTTCCGGTTCCGGCGCGGGCGGTTCAATTTGTTCCGGCAGAGACGGCGTAGCAGAAACGGTGGGCGCAGGCGTTGCGCTTTTCACGATCACCGGTTGCTGCGGCGTGGCCGGTTGCAGCACGCGCGACACGGCAAAGGCAATCAGCGCGATGGCCGTAAGCGCAGCCGCCGGGACGAACGCCCATCGGAATTGCGCGAAGAAGCGTTTGAGCGGCGATTTCGCAAACGTCGGGACAATCACATTTGCAGCGACGGGCGCGGCTTCTGCCTGCTGCCGAAACGCCGCAAGCAACGCAGATTCGAGCGCGGGCGGCGCGTTCAGCCATTGATCGCCTTTGGCGACCGCGCGCAACCCTCGGCTCAATGTCTGTTCCGTTTTCAGTCGTCCGGCGCAACGCACGCAGCTTTGGCCGTGCTGCAAGCCTTCTTGCTTCATCGTCGCATCCAAGGGCAGGTTGCGCGCCAGATCAACCACAATTGTTTCAAAATCTACACAGTTCATAATCAATGTCCGCCCTCCTCCGTCTCAAATCTGCAATTTCAAATCCCGCGCCGCGACGGGGCGCAACTTCTCAACCAACAAGCCACGCGCGCGATGCAGCCGCGACCGCACTGTGCCAATCGCGCAGCCCAACACCGCCGCCGCATCGGCATAGCTCATTTCGTGCAATTCACAGAGCACCACCACTTCGCGGTAATGCACCGGTAGCACGCCAATCGCATCGCGGACGGATTGCACCGTTTCGGCGCGCGCCAAATCCAGCAGCGGATCAAAGCTCGTCGCCATCATTTCGTCCGTCACTTCCGATTCATCATCGTCCATCGAAACCATCGTGCGTTCGCGCTGCATCTTGCGCAACACTTGAAACCGCGCGATGCCGTAGAGATACGATGACAACGAACCTTTCTTTGCATCGTAGCGTCCGCCTTCGCGCATCAGGATCAGAAACACTTCCTGCGTGACATCTTCGGCCAACGCTTCGGAACCGCACATCCGCAACGCGAAGCGATAAATGCTCGCCTGCCAGCGGCGGTACAGCACAATGAACGCACCCTCGTCCCCGGCCATCATTTGGTGGAGCAGTTCTTCGTCTGGGGTAGGGTTCATCTTGTACGCTGTCATCCGTGAAGGTTCCTTATCCTCTGTCCGGTTGCCATCCCTAATTCCTCGTGCGGCGGAGAAAAGTTCCAGGAATTTTTCGAGCGGTGGTCGGTGGTCGGTGGTCGGTGATCGGCTAACGGAAGTCCGAAGTCAGAAAACTTGAAATTTCATCGTACAGATGCCGACCACCGACCACCCATTTGCCGTTTGACTAATGCCGCCACGTGTTTTAGCGTTGTGCGCGTTTTCGTTGTCTAACATCAATTCCCAGTGAACCTGCGGCGTAACGCGATTTGGCAAATCGCGCTACCTTTTC
>CAZWAK010000291.1:0-6103 GCA_964631865.1 uncultured Heliobacteriaceae bacterium
ATGATCCTGATCGGAAACCATCGTAATGTCGGCTTTATCGGGCAAATTTTTGCGCAGGTAAAAAGCCGTTTCCAATCCGCCGAATCCTCCCCCGAGTACCAATACTTTGGGATTTGTGTTTGTCGTCATGGCATTCCTCCTTCGGATGTTTGTTTCTCAGGAAACAAACGGTTGCACATCGGTCAGTTGCCCCGTCGCCAGTAAAACCGTGGCATAACCGATGTAATGATCGTAGCGTGCAGCCAGGACATTCGTGCGGGCTTGTGTCAACGCGGTTTCTGCGCGCAGCACTTCGGTGATCGTCGTCAAGCCTTCGTGATAGCGGTCTTGCACAATGCGCAGCGCTTCTGTCGCTTGACTGATGACGCGCTGCATCACGGCCAAACGTTCGCGCGCGGTGATGAATTGCTGCCGCGCTTTCACGACTTCAAAGCGAATCTGATTCGCCAGATGTTCTTGTTCTAAAGTTGCCATCGTTTCGGCAGCCTGTGCCTGACTCATCCGTGCTTTGCGTCCAGCATCGAACAGGTTGAAGCTGACGCTCGCGCCGACAACGTAATCAGTGCTGCCGGTGAGGAAGCTGCGGGCGCTGACACCGACACTCGTGAAGGCTTCTACACGCGGCAACATTTCACCGCGTGCGCCGAACGTTTGTTGTTCGCGTTCGCGCAGCGTCAATCCAGCGCGCGCATATTCCGGGCGCGCTTGCAACGCCGTGCGAATCAACACTTCCTGTTCGCCGAGATCGAATTGCTTTTCGATGAGCGCGCCGTTGATTTGCTGTGGCGTGTTGATGGGCAAGCCGAGCGCGGTGTTGAGTGCAGCCGTTGCCGTGATGATTTCGCCTTCGGCTTGAATTTGCTGTTGACGAAATTCCGCGAGTTGGACTTCCGCTGATAGCAAATCCGAAGTCACTGCGACGCCTGCTTCAACGCGGTCGCGACTGCGTTTGACATCGGCTTCGGCCATCTTGATGGCTTCCATCGCAACTTCTTTTTTCGCTTGTGCGAGCAGCACGGCGTAATACGAACGCAGCACTTCAAAGCGAATTTGTTGCTGCACCTGACTGCTGCTTGTGTCCATTTGCTGCTGTTGCAACTCGGCCTGTGCGATACGCGTGCGGCTTTGGCGTTGATCGAAGAGCGGCGCACGAAAACTCAGCGACGTGCGAAAGTTGGTCAGCGGCGACGGATTGTTCAGGGCGTTCAGGTCAAAGTTCTGCGCCTTAAAATTCGCCTGTTCCAGCAACGAACCAAACACGTACACCGGGTTGTTGCCGTTCGTAACGTTTTGGCTGACCTGTAGGACCGGCAACCGCGAAGCGCGTGCTTCAATCAGGCGTGCATCCGCAATCTCGCGCCCGGTCGCAGTGGCTTTGACGAGCGGATTGGTTTTCAGCGCGATGTCTACGGCCAGCGGCAGCGTCAACGCATCGGTTACGGCTTGCGCTCCAACCGGTGCGCTGGTCACAGCGTGCAGCAGCGCAAAGACCAGCGCCAGATGTTGTTTGACTGTCGGTTTCATACAGGACGTGGTTACTCCTTAACCCCTAGCTTACGCAGAATTGTCATCACTGGACACCAATCTGTAAAGGCCGATTGGATCAAGTTCAGCGAAACGAAGCCAGTCAGGAAAAACCAGTACGGATGGACATAGACGCCCAACAGCAGACTGGCTAAGACAACGACGCCCGCAATTAAGCGTAACGATTGTTCGATGTTCATTTTTCGATACTCCTTTCAGTCTGGTCTTTGGGAAGCGAAGCCTGACTTCGAGCCTCGAAGTCACAAGTCGCGTTCATTCAGGTCGGCACGCCGAGGCGCGGCAAGACCCAACGCATCAGCGCGACGTACACAACAAAAATCAAAATGAACCACAGGATGTCGCTCATAAAATTCCTCACACAGCTTCAACGACGCGCCGCAACATTGCATTGATCTGTTGCGCGTTGGCTTCGAGTTTGGGATTGCCGACGACGGTCATCATCTTCGCCGCGTCAATCGCCACGACGACCGAATGCCCGCCTTTTTCATAGACAATCACGTTGCACGGCAATAACAAGCCAATGTCAATTTCTTCCTGCAACGTTTGCCAAGCCAGCGGCGGATGGCACGCCCCGAGGATGATGTAGGGTTGCATTTCTACGCCTAGCTTCTCTTTCAGCTTGGCCTGCATATCAATTTCAAACAGCACGCCGAAGCCTGCCTGTTGCAAGGCCTGCCGCGTGCGCGCGAGGGCTTCGTCAAACGACAGATTGACCGTGCGGTGAAGGCCGTAGCGATGTTGGGTTTCGGTGGAAAGCGCAGTGGAATCAATCATAATCAATACCTCCGTTTTTAATGAACCTGAATTCTCGCTAACTATATTCTCAGATAGTTATATTGTCAAGATAAGAATCGCCTACATAAGCAGAGAGACAAAAGTTTTGCCCTGCAATCGCTCTTTTCATTTTCCATATTCCAGTTTCCAGTTTTCATTGTGGTGGCCGCGCGTGCCATGACCACTGACAAATCAAACATAGAAGATGGAAAATGAAAACGCCGCAGATTTTTTTCCTGACTGCTTAGTACTCTGTAAAGTAAATTTTGAAGTGTAGCGCGATTTGGTAAATCGCGTGCCTTCGCTAGGTAAGCCCCGCGATTTACCAAATCGCGTTACGTCTTTGCCAAGAAACTTAATTTACAGAGTACTTAGCAAAATACCACTTCCCTTTTTTCGCCACCTTTGCCCTCGCAATCGCAATGCCACGCGGTCTTCCGGCTCAAACACCGGCACGAACCGTCGGCCCGGCGATTTTCTGGGGGCTTTTCCCCAGGCGTTATTACACGGCGAGGAAAATTCCTCATTGCGCGCGGCGCTGGTTCGGCTATAATCGCGGTGACTTAACTATATTCTTGCGTAGTTATATTTTCAGAGAATGGAGGGGAACGAACGATGGCAGGTCATAAACTTCTTACCCCCGAGGCGATGAATTTGGTCGCGGCGCGCTTCAAAGTTTTGGGTGATCCGATGCGGCTGCGCATCCTGAACGCCTTGCAAAACGGCGAGCAAAGTGTGACGCAGGTGACGGAAGCGGTCGCGGCGTCGCAGCCCAACGTCAGCAAGCACTTGAAAACGCTGCAAGACGCCGGGCTGATTGCGCGTCGTCAGGAAGGCAACACCGTGTATTACCGCGTCGCCGACGAAACGGTCTTTCAGCTTTGCGATGTCGTCTGCCACAGCATTGAGCAGCATTTGACGGCGCAGGCCAGCGCCTTCCGGCGAAATCAAAAGGCAAAAGGCAAAAGTTAAAAGGCAAAAGGCATGGCGCTTTATTTTTTCAGATAAACGGGCGCAGCCTTCCGCTTCCTACTTTTCCCTTTTGATATTTGCCTTTTGATTTCCTGACTCCCTCCGAGTATCTTTTCTTCTACTTTCACGAAGCAAATTTTACGCATTGGAGTCATGGTTGATGTCGAATTCATTCGAATCCTTTCTCACGCAGCACGACGATACCGATTGGTTGCAGGTGCTGTTCAAGCTGGAACCCAGCATTCACGCGGTAGACGCCCGCGCCACGCGCGTATGGTTTTCCTTTTTTCCGCTCAAGCTCAAACGTGCGTTTGATGCGGCGGAGGATCGCCAAAAGTTTGAAGTAGATTTGGTGCTGAAAGGCAAGTATTTGCTCCGCGATCAAGTAGACGAATCCGCGCACTTTCTTTACGGCCATCGCTACTGGCCGCAGGTCAAACAAGCCGTGGCGAGCTATGCCGAAACGTCCAACTTCACGACGCCGCTGCACGAGCAAATTGCCGACGTTGCCACGAAAGTGGCCGCACAGGTCAATGCCGACAAATCGCTGTTGACGGGCATTACCGCCGTCGCGTTTATGACGCTCGAACAAGTCGGTTTGGAGAAAATGAAGCAGCCCGCCGTGCTGACCGTCAACCACGCCGCGAAATCGCCCGAACAAATCGTCACCGAACGCAACACCGATGACAGTCAGGGGGTCTTCGGTTTCCTGCGCACGGTGGACAAACGCTTCACCGTGACCTTCAATGAAAATATCCCGGCAGCCAAATTCCCGGTCACGAATATGCAGGACATCACGATGGCCGCAGCGGAAGACAAACGTCCGTATCACTTGACCGACCCGCGCTGCAAAGAAGGCGAAGGCCCGTTGCCCGTTGAATGTCGCACGTGTGCTTGCGGCACCTGCTGGGTCGGCGTGTTGTCGGACACAGCCAAGCTGTCGCCGCCCACGCCGCGCGAAATTGAGAAAGCCTCGACGGTGTTTTGCTACGACGGCTTCACGGGCGAAAAGGACTCGCCGATTCGCATGGCGTGCCAAGTCAAATGCCACGGCAACGTCACAATTGTGATTCCGCCCTGGCACGGTCAGTTGCGCAAGCTGAACAAATACAGCCAGGGGGCGAGCGGAGCAGAAGAATAACCAGGGAGGCGTTATGCCCAGACCCGATTTAGCCAAGCCAATCCCGGAAGCGACAGTCAGCGACATCTTTCCGCCGAATGACAACTACGAATATTTTCGGGATCACCTGGAGCATCCGTTCGACGCACGAGTGGGAATGATGCCCTGGGTCACGACTTCCTGGTGCGCCGACGCGGCGTTGCTCGCCTACTTTGACGAAGCCCGCGTGCATTGGGAAGGAGATCGCGCGGGCTTTCACGAAACGCAATTCATTGACGAAGCCAACACGCAATGCTTCATCGCTCGCACCGACCAATTCGCGCTCGTCGCGTTTCGCGGTACGACCGTGCTGAAGCCGGGCGCGAATCTGACTTTGAGCCACATTCGCGGCTCGGCGAATGCAGCGTTTGATGCGTTGCGCGATGTGCTGACCAATGCTGCGATCATTCCCAGCAACAACGTTCACATCGGTTTCAGGAAGGCGTTGGAGGCCGTCTGGCCACAGCTTCAAGACCTCCTGACCGCGCATCCCGCTTTGCCCGTTTGGTTCACGGGCCACAGTCTCGGCGGCGCGTTGGCGGTGCTGGCCGCAGATCGTTATGACCAAGCGGGCGGTTCCGTCGGCGGCGTCTATACGTTCGGTTGCCCGGTCGTGGGCGATCAAAATTTCACGCGCAATTATCGTTTGCAGAATCGTACGTTTCGCTTCGTGAACAACAACGACTGGTTACCCAAGCTGGATATCGGCTATCAACACATCGGGCAAGCGCGCTACATTACGAGTCAAGGCGACATCAGCGCGGAGATAAATCTCATAGACCAACTCGCAGGCGCGGTAAGGCACACGAGTGGTCTGCTCAAAAGCTGGGCGACGTTCAATTTCGATATGATTCCCAGCGATTCGTTATGCGATCACGCGCCGATTTATTACGCCACACGGCTTTGGAATTATTATGTCAATCAACTCTGAAATGTGGAGGAAACGACAATGAACAAACGCGAACCCAAACCACAAATCAATCAGGCCGAAATTGCCGAGCAACGTCGGCTCTTGCTTTCGCTCAACCCGCGCAATGAAATCGTGGCGCGGATGATCGAACGCTCGCTCAAAGCCGCAGAAGAAGGCTTGGAACCGATGACACCCGAAGAAATCCGGGAATACTTGGGAAGGGAATAAAAGATGACAATCAAGACCTTTCTTGATACCGGTGTATTGATTGTCGCTTGGCGCGGAGAGGCAGCGCGGAAAATGCGAGCCTTAACAATAATCAATGATCCGCGCCGAGAGTTTATTTGCTCCCCGTTCGTCAAATTGGAGTTGCTGCCCAAGACCGTCTTTTACCGCAATCAGCAGGAACAAGAATTTTACAACGATTATTTTCAGTTGGTTGATGAATGGAACGAGGATTTTGCCGCGATGTACGATGAGGCAACACGAACGGGCGAAAAACACGGTTTGGCGGCGTTGGATGCACTACACATTGCTGCGGCGTTGCTGGCGCAAGCAGATGAGTTCATCACAGCGGAGCGACCAACTTCCCCCTTCAGTCGCGTGCAGGGAGTGAAAGTCACAACCATTTATTGAACGAGTTGATCTACCTTATATTTTTACCATCAGCGGAGGAACCTAATGAAATCGCACGTTCGTCAACTTTGCACCTTGTTATTCGCCGCCGCGTTGCTGCCGCTTGC
>CAZWAK010000292.1:0-6036 GCA_964631865.1 uncultured Heliobacteriaceae bacterium
ACCGCTGATTTTCCAAGAGCTATAGCCCCTAAAAAATGTCTGAAGTATTGTTTCATGCAATAGCTCCTGAAAGAGTTGAAAGTTTGGGTGACAAGCCGTTATGCGAATCTATTTTTTTTCGGCACAGCTTCCATCAACAGTGCCAACGCATGTTTGAGCGTGCGTTCGCCCGTCGCGCTGCCTCGATAATGTCCCAGCCGCACAACGACCAGATCGTGCGAAGGAATCATCATCGTGGATTGCCCGCCTGCGCCTGCCATATAAAACATTTCTTTTGGCACGGGATACCGTCCATCACCGTTGAGCCAGAAAAAGCCGCCGTAAATCGGTCGCCCATCGGCTTTCCACGCGGGCGCGAGCGTTTGAATGAACTTGACGAATTCCGATGACAGCAATCGCTCGCCGTTCGGTGCGACGCCGTCACGCAAGTACAAATTGCCGAGCCGCGCCCAATCGCGCGCCGAAGCGAATTCATAGCCTTGCGTCAGGAAGTTGCCGTACGAATCCGTTTCCATCAGCATCGTGCGCATCCCCAATTTATCGAGCAAGGCGCGGCGCGGGAATAACAAATATTCTTCTTTGCGTTTTTCGACCGCGAGGCGAATCAGATAGTTCGTCAGCACCGGATCGGTGTTGCGATAGCGTCCGACCTGACCGGGCTGCCATTGCTGCGGGCGCGTGGCGGCGTAGTGGAAGAGGTTTTCGCTGCCAGTGTACAAATAGAGATGATCGGGATAGCGGCCATCGTCAACGTAATCGGGGTCTTGCGGCGCGCGAATGCGAATGCCGCTCGACATCTGCAAAATGTCGGCGATGCGAATTTTGGCACGCGGGTCATTTGGCTTCTGCCATTCAGGAATCGGCGCAGGCTGGTCAAGCTTGTACACGCCTTGTTTGATGAGAATGCCCAGCAACGTTGCGGTCAGGCTCTTGCCCATTGACCAGCTTTCGAGCGGTGTTTGCGCGTTGATGTTTGCGCCATAGCGTTCCGCAATCAAGCGGCCTTTGTACGTGATGACAAATGCTGCCGTCATTCCGGCTTCATCTGCGAACGCCGCGTCTACGGCTTGTTGCAGCTTGTCAGCGTTGATTTCTTTTGGGATTTCTTTGGGCCGCGGCGCAGACGGCAATTGGTCGCCCATCGGCCACGCTTGTTTGTCAGCGGCGGGCAACTTGCTTTTGACTTCGACAGGCTTGAAGTTTAGTTCCGTTTTGCCTTGTGGTAGCGCAATGCAGCCTTGCGAGCCGAAGAACTTCGCCGTGCGTTGCGTGCCGTTTGGCAGCGTGATCGTGACGGTTTTGTTCGTACGATCAATCACGGGCTTGCCCAATTTGGCGCGCTCGGCAAACGGAGCCGTGAAGCCGCCGACATTCGCCGCCGCGAAGTGAGGATCAAGTCCCGTGATGAAAATGGCGGAGCACATCACCTTCGCAAACCCAGCAGCGTGATGTGCGAGTGCAGCGCCCGGCGGCGGTTCGTACGGTGTATCCAGTTCGAGCGATTTGGCGCGCGCGATCAATGCTTCCGTTTGCGGTGAACGCGCCCGCTGCCCAATGGCCCACGTAGCGAGCAACAGCAGCAGCAGCAAAGCTGTCCATTCTTTTCGCATTGTGTTGATCCTTTCATTTGCCTGAAGTGGCGGCGGCGTTGTTGTCTTTCTTGCGCGTGAAAACGATCTCTTTGACATTCGATTCCAGCAAAATTGCGACGCGATCCAACTCGCCCGCCTTGTTCATCTGAAACGCCACTTTGGTTTCGTTCGTAACGCCATCCGTGCCGAGGAACACGTCGTAGTGATAATGCTTCAGCGTGAACTTCAGCCCGTGCAGATCGCCTTTCAATTGCTCGCCGTCGCGCGTGATGGTCAGTGTTTGATAGGCCGGATGCACGTACTGTCCGACGTAGTCCGACAACGCCAGCGTCGGCTTGGTGTCTTTCTTGCGTTTCGCTTCTTCGTCGGCTTTGGCTTTGGCGGCGGCATCTTTGCCTTTGGCTTCGGCTTCTTTGGCGCGTTGGACGTGCGGGACTTCGCTCAGGCCGAGCAGACGATCTACCGCAAGGTTCGCAATCAAACCGCTCGCAGGCGAAGAAGAATTCGTCAGCACGACGATACCGAGCTTGTCTTTCGGCAGCACAGTCACGTTCGACGTGAAGCCGTCAATCCCGCCGCCGTGCCGCAGGATGTGATGCCCGCGATAGACGTACACGCCCCAGCCCATCGCGTAGCTGACATAAAATGATTCGTCATATTTCAAATCGCCGCCCGAAACAATTTGCGGCGTTTGGGTTTCGAGCAGGCTGCGTTCGGAGATGATTTGCTTGTCGCCGACTTTGCCCTGATTCATTTGCAGCAACAGCCAGTTCGTCATTTCGTTGACGCTGGAATTGATCGAACCGGCGGGGCCGATTTCGTCAATGTTGCGAAACGGAATCGCCTTCATTTCGCCTTTTTCTTCGCCGTGCGGCAGCGAAAAATCCGCCGTTTGTTGCATCGCCGTGACCGAGAAATTGGAGTTCTTCATGCCGAGCGGCGTGAAGATGCGTTGTTGCACAAACGATTCCCACGTTTGTCCGGCAAGGCGTTCGAGCAACACGCCTGCGGTCATAAACATCAGGTTGTTGTATTGATACTTCGCGTGCAGCGGCGCGCTCGGCTCCAAGAAACGTAACCGCTCAAACAATTCCATTCGTTTCAAAGGCGAGCCGTACCAAACCAAATCGTGACGCGGCAAGCCCGATTGATGCGAGAGCAAATCGCGTGTACGAAGGCGCGACGTGGCGTAATCATCGTACAACCGGAACTCCGGCAAATGTGTGCGCACAGTCTCGTCCCATTGCAGCTTCTTTTCGTCCACGAGCATGCCGAGCGCGGCGGCAGTGAACGCTTTCGAGCAGGAACCAATCGCAAACAGCGTGTCCGGCGTGACTTTCAATTGCCGCTGCACATCGCGATAGCCGTAGCCTTGTGCAAAGACGACTTTGCCGTCTTTCACGATGGCAACGGCAATGCCCGGCACTTTCCACTCTTGGCGAATCTGCTCGACGACGTTATCGAAGCCATTCAGATTCGGTGGGGTTTGTGCAAAAACTGAGATAGAGAAAAGTACAACGAATAATGAAATCAATCGTATCTGTTGGGTGGTCATAGAGGTTTCCTTTCTGTATGTAAATGCGATTTTGGTAGCGCGCAGCGTTTGGAGTGCTGCGGCTTGACGTAGCTTTGGTTGCGCTACAAATGCAAAAGCGACGTCGAGACCGTCGCACTCCAAACGCTGCGCGTCACATCACGGCAAACCAAACACCAACAACGCCTGTCCCGCCGCGATGGCGACGTGTTGTTTGCCGTCAATCAAGAAGCTGATCGGGTTCGCGCCGATGCCTGCGCCGGTTTGAAAATCCCAGAGCGTTTGGCCAGTCGTCGCATCGAGCGCAAAAAAGTTTCCTTCATTCGTGCCGCCAAACACCACGCCGCCCGCCGTCGCCATTACGCCCGCCCACGCCGGAGTGTGCAAACGAAACTCCCAGCGCAATTTGCCTGTCGTGGCGTCCAACGCGCGCAACGCGCCCCACGCTTTGCCCTCGCCGTCAATCGCGCGTTCGCCGCCCCCCGCATACATCGTTCCGGGTTTGAATTGCACGTCGCTCTTGAAGTAGTACGAACCACGTTCGCGCGCGGCAACATAAAACAATTTCGTCAGCGGACTGTACGACGGGCTGAGCCAATTGGTCGCACCGTTCAGCGCCGGATAGACGAGCGTACCTTCGTAAGTCGGATCGGTGTTCGGCAAAACTATCGGACGGCCTTTGGCATCCAGCCCTTTCGCCCACGTTTGTTTGGCGTACGCTTCGCCCAGCAGAAACTCGCCCGTCACGCGGTCATTCAGATAATAAAACGCATTGCGGTTCGCCATCGCTACCAGCTTGCGCGGTCGCCCGTTGATTTCGGCATCGAGCAGCACCGGGATTTCGTTCGCGTCCCAATCGTGCGTGTCGTGCGGCGTGTATTGAAAATGCCATTTGATCTTGCCCGTCGCCGCATCAATCGCCAGCAGCGAACAGGTGTACAAATTGTCGCCCGGTCGCACATCGCCGTTCCAATCGGGGCCGGGATTACCGACGCCCCAATACAACAGATTCAATTCCGGGTCGTACGAACCCGTCAGCCAGGTAGCGCCGCCGCCCCGCTGCCACGCATCACCTTTCCACGTCTCGCCGCCGGGTTCGCCAGGCGCTGGAATCGTGAAACAGCGCCAGAGCCGCTTGCCCGTCTTCGCGTCGTAGGCGTCCAGAAAGCCGCGAATGCCGGCCTCGCCGCCGCTGATGCCGACGATGATTTTGCCGTCTATGGCGAGCGGCGCGGCGGTGATGGAATAGCCGAGCTTGTTCTCCTGCACTTTCGTTTCCCAGCGCACCGCGCCCGACCGCGCATCCAGCGCCACGATGTAACAATCCAGCGTGCCGACATAGAGCGTGTTGTCCAGCAGCGCCACGCCACGATTCGTCGCCCCGAAGCCCAACGTTTTGGCTTTCGCCGCAGCCGGACGTTGCCACGACCACAGCTTCTTCCCGGTGCGCAAATCCAGCGCCGTCACGCGCGACCCCGGCTCGGTCACATACACCACGCCATCCACGACCAGCGGCGACGTTTGCAGATAGCCGCGTTCCTGTGATTGATAAAGCCAGCGGACTTTGAGCTGGGCGACATTCTGCGGCGTGATTTGATCGAGCAGCGAAAAGCGTTGGGAATTGTAATGGCCGGAATAGGTCAGCCAATTGCCCGGTTCGCGCGAGGCATCGGCGATGCGTTGATACGGCACTTGCGCGTGAGCAAGCGCGGCAAGCATTAGGCAGATAATAAGCGGCAAGATGTGTTTCATTGTCCGATTCCTCCTGACTTGAGCGGCGTGATATAGTAGCCCTGACTTGGTTCTTGAGAAAGGAGTACCAATTATGAATGTGCATGAACTTCTGGGAGTCGCCCAAAGGCTGCCCATAGAACAACAGAAAGAATTGATCAAAGCTCTCTTCAAGCAATTGCCGAAATCAGAGTTGTCCGCCCCTGCGATTGTACAGATTGGTGATCTCGAACTCGGCACACAGGAAATCAGAGCGAGAGTCAGCGAGTCATTACAACGTTCCGCCAGAGAGTTGCACGAACACGAAGCGGAGCCATAACCGCATGTCAATCTACGTCACCGATACCCACCCGCTGATCTATTATGACGGACGCGCTCGCCGCCATCTTTCCGACCGCGCCCGCACTGTCTTCGAGCAAGCCGACAACGGTGCGGCATTGATCCTGATTCCCGCTCCATCGCTCTGGGAAGTTTCGATGCTCGAACAGGCAGGCCATATCAAACTCAGCCATCCATTTGAAGTCTGGTTGAAAGAACTTTTGCGCAAACCTTGTTTCGATTGTGTGCCGCTGGATGCGGACATTATCGCCGAAGCCCGCACATACAGTTTCAATAATGACATCTTCGATGCGGCGATTGTGGCGACCGCCAAATTGCGCGATCTGCCGTTGATTACCAGAGACGCCGCCATCACTTACTCCGGCCTCGTGGAGATTTACTGGTAGCTTCACTCAAGTTGAGTCTCCGAGGCAATCGTCACTTCTTCAGCAACGCCGTCCAATTCTGCACCACCGTCAGCGGGCGCGTCGTCGCGTCTTCCAGCGGGCGCAACAACAGTATCTTCTGCCCGTCGGCGCTCACGTCGTACACGTAGCGGTTGTTGCGGCGGCCATAGCTGCCCACCTCAAAGAGCGGCACGGGTGTCCCGGCGGCAAAGTTCGCGCCCGGCTCGACCGGCACGGCCATCAGTTTGTCATCGGGCGCAACGTAGCACAGTTCCCGCCCATCGCGCCGCCAGCGGGGGAGCGTGCCGCCGCCTTTGGAAACGATGACTTTCCGCCCCGGCTCCGGGAAGGCTTGCACGTAGATTTCATAGCGCCCGGATTCATTCGATTGATACGCCAGCCAGCGGCCATCGGGCGAGACCTTGCCCCAGTTCTCTGCAAAATGCGTGGTCAG
>CAZWAK010000293.1:0-5978 GCA_964631865.1 uncultured Heliobacteriaceae bacterium
GCACCGCCGCCGCCATCCAGTTGCACATCGTCGGGCAAAGCTGCGGGACGCGCGGGCATCAAGCCGCCATCGAACCACGTCAATTTCACCGCCGGATCGTTGCCGCGCGCCGGGAAGTGATAGACGACGTGCGAACCCATCGGATAGCTCACGGGTTTGTTGTTGAGGTCTGCGCCGAACGGTGTGAATGTGGCCTCAACACTGGTCGGATAAGTCAGACCGAGCGCCCAATACGGATGGTCAATCAAATGCGCCGCCATATCGCCAATCGCGCCCGTGCCCCAATCCAACCAGCCGCGCCAATTGAACGGATGATAAATCGGGTGATATTCAACGTCGGGCGCAGGGCCGAGGAACAAGTCCCATTCCAATCCATCCGGCTTTGGATAATTGCCGACCATTGCCCCGGCAAGCGTTTTGTTCACGAGCCGTGCGTTCCAATCCGTGCCCATATTCATGCCTTGCGGCGCGTCGGCGGCAACCGCGGGTTTGCCCGGACGCGGCACACCTTGCGGCCAGAAGCCGAGCGGGCGATTTGTCCAGACATTCACTTCGCGGATTTTGCCGATGACACCCGCTTGCACCCATTCGTTGACGAGCGCCGCGCCTTCGCTGGAATGCCCCATGTTGCCCATTTGCGTAGCGACTTTCGTGCGCGCGGCAACTTCGCGCAGCACGCGCGCTTCCTGAATTGACCACGTCAGTGGTTTTTCAATATAAGCGTGTTTGCCGAGTTCCATCGCGGCTTTGCCGATGACGGCGTGTGTGTGATCGGGTGTGGCGATGACGACCGCATCAATGTCTTTTTGCGTTTCGAGCAGCTTGCGGAAGTCGGTGTAGCGTTTCGCACTTTTGTACGCATCGGTCAGCTTCTGCGCTTGTGCCTGCCGCTCGGCCATTGCCTTTTGCATCTGCTCGGACATTTGCGGCGGTGCGCCGCCGGGAGCACCGCCCGCGCCGGGAGGGCCGCCCATCGGGCGACCGGCGCGGCGGACGAGATTCGCCACCTCGCGGTCAACATAGCCGAAATCTACGTCGCACAGCGCGACCATATTTTGCCCGCCTGCGACCAGTTCGGCGGAATCGGTTTTGCCCTGCCCGCCGCAGCCGATGAGCGCGAAATTGACTGTATCGCTGGGCGCGTTGTAGCCGACGCCACCCAGCACGTGACGCGGGACGATCATGGCGCTCAGCGCCGCGCCGCCCGTGCCCGCCACAAATTTCCGTCTTGAGAGTTTGTCTTGTTTCATAGAAAGCTTCCTTTGGGTTAAGTCGTGAGAGCTTGTGTTTTTTTCGTCCACGAAGTCGGGCGAAGAGGCGAAATCAAAAGGCAAAAGGTCGGCACTTTATCTTTTTCTTTTCTAAAAATAGAAAAATAATCTTCCGCCCTTTTGCCTTTTGCCTTTTGATTTGTCTTTTCTCGCATGACTTTGTGGGCGATTGAGCCTTACGCTAATGCGCCTTTGATAAATGCAAAACATTTGCGCACTTCGGCGACCGTGTCTGCGCCGCGATATTCAAATTCGATGTTCGCGGGGATGTTGTATTTCTTGGTTTTCAGCAACTGCAACACAGGCTTGATCGGCGTGTCACCTTCACCCCACACGGTGTTCGGCCCGTTGTCTTTCTTGCGGTCTTTGATGTGGAGATTGGTGATGCGTTTGTAATTCTTCTGAATGTAATCCACCGGATCATAGCCCGCCGCGAAGAAATGACCGACGTCCAAGTTCACCGCGAAGTATTTCGACATCGCCATCGCTGCGGCAAAGCTTTCCGGCTTGGCGAATTCGTTCGGGTCGGTCAGATTCGAGTGACCGTGCATCGCCACCGTGATTTTGTATTTGTCGGCAAACGGCGCGACGCGCTTCGCCGAACTCAGGGTTGAAGACGCCGTGATGATTTTGACGCCGAGCGCCTGGGCGAATTGGAACCCGCGATCAATCTCTTCGTCCGAAAAGCGGTCGTTGAAGCTGTAGTTGTAGGCTTGCAACACGAGTCCCGCGGCGTCGAACTTCTTGCGGATGTCTTTGAAGTGATCCAGCGATACTGTCAAGCGCCATTTCTTCGTTTCTTCAGCGGCTTTCTGCATGGCTTCGCGCTGCGCGGCCTGTTGTTCGGGCGTCAATTGCGGGCGACCGCCACCAGCGCCAGCACCCGGAGGCGGCCCCATCGGCGGCCTATTTGAGCGCGGTTCGACGTGACCGGAATACAATTCGCATTCGCCGATGCCGATGTCTTTCATCGCTTTGATCGCATCGTCGAGCGACATCGTGCGAAAGCTGTAGGATTGGACGCCGATGCGAACGCCATTCACTTTGGAATTGCCTTTCGCAAACGCGAGCGTGAGCGGCAAACTGGCGAGTGCGAGTTTCCCAAACTCTCTTCTTGAATACATGGTTGGTTGTTCCTTTCAGTGCGTTATGTACTGCGTTGGAGCCGTTTTGTCCGCCCAGCTTGGCGCGTAATCTCATCCGGCTCGTGCAAGTTTATCGGGTTGCAGCGTAAGACGAGCGAGCTTGCAGACCGGTTTCGACGAAAGCAGGAACTAGGGCGCGTTATTTTGTCCCTGGAGCAGTTCTTGCAAAATTTCCGCGCGCTGTTCGTCCAGTCGCGGCGCGTGGCGACGAATCTCGCCGGGCGTGCGCGCAAAATGCACGGGGATGCCGATGGTGCGAATCTCGCCTTCGGACGGATGTTGTTCGTGCGGAAAGAAATTCAGCGCCAGCAAATGTTCATTGCGCAGCAAATCATCGGGCGACAACACGGGCGTGATCGGGACATCGGCGGCACTCAGTTGTTCGACCCATTCCGCCGTCGTGCGCGTGGCAATCAACTCCGTCACCATCCGATACAATTCGCCAACGTTTTGCCCGCGCACCGTTGGGTCGGTCACCCGCGGATCGTCCATCATTTCCGGCCTGCCCGCGATGCGAAAAAAGCTCTGCCATTGCTTGGTCGTGTACGGCAACAAACCGATGAAGCCGTCTTTCGTGCGATAGGGTTTGCGATGTTCCGAGAGCAAACGGTCATAGCCTGTGCCGCCTTCCGCCGGGCAATAGGTTGCGCCCGCCAAATGCTCGACCATCGTGAAGGCGACCATTGTCTCAAACATCGGCACTTCGACGAACTGCCCCAAGCCGGAATGTTCGCGTTCATAGAGCGCCATCGCCACCGCGTAGGCAACGGTGATGCCGACGGTTTTATCCGCAAAGATCGTCGCGGCGTATTGCGGCCCGTCCGGGTGCGAGCGGCCTTGCAATTCGGCAAGACCCGACATCGCTTGAATGATGTCATCGAAGGCAGGACGACCCGCGTATGGCCCGCTTTCGGAAAAACCATACGCGCCACAATAAATCAGACGCGGATTTGCAGCTTGCACCGCTTCGTAATCCAAGCCTAGTTTGCGCATCGCTTGCGGTCGCACGGTCGTTACGAACACATCGGCGGTCTGGAGCAAATCCAGCATGATCTGCTTGTCGTCCGCTTGTTTGAGATCAAGCGCGATGCTGCGTTTGTTGCGGTTGAGATTGAGAAACGCTGCGCTCATTCCTTCGTGACGAAACGGCGTGACGTAGCGAAAGACGTCGCCGTCGGGCACTTCGACTTTGATCACATCTGCGCCCTGATCGCCGAGAATCTGCGTGGCGTACGGCCCCATCACGACCGACGTTAAATCAATTACACGAATGCCTGTGAGCGGGCCGGTCATTAATGTTCCTCAAGGTTGTGGATTCAGTTTTCATTTTCCATTTCTCATTTTTCAATGGTTCGGACATTTTTTGAGGAAGGGATTCACAAAAGAGGCGATGCAATGATTCACTGTGGATGAGATAAATCCACTTTGAATCAACCATCGCCATGACAACGGTCAAACTCATCCTCGCGCAGATGCCAGCGGTGCGTAAACCGAAAGCGTGGTTCCTTGACACTTTATTCGCCACCATTCTGGCCTTACGCGGTCACGTCACCGTCGCGGTGCTGTAATAAATGCCATTGAAGAGAAATTTGAAGGTGCCGTGCGGTTGCGCGCGCTTCAAAATCTCTGGCCCGAACAACAGCACTTTGCCTTGTCCGACTTTCGCTTCCAACGCGACCACGCCGCCTTCCAGATGCTCTTGCCCCCACGCCCAGCCGCTGCGCAAGGGATGGCGAGCGAAGCGGGCGAGGATTTTGACATCGGCTGCGTCCGTACTGAGCTTGAAGACGGGGCTGTTGTCGAAATATATAATCGTCTCGGCCTTCAAGCCTTGCGCGACCAGATGCGTCGTGTCCACTTGCGCAGCGTGCAGCGAACCGGGCGAATAGAATTTTGTGCGCGGCAACGGCGTGCCGTTTTCCGCGAGATGATTTTGCACTGGCAGCTTCAAATAGGCCGCGAGGTTTGCTGCGGAATCCGCAATGGCGATGACCGTGCCGCCTTGTTCGAGAAAGGCTTTGATCTGCGGCAGCGTTTTGTCTGCGGTCACGCGGCCTTGCTGGTTTTGATATTCGGCGGGAACGTTTGGTATCTCCGCTTCTTCGCTGCCGCGTCTGCCGCTTGCGCCGGGAATTGCACCGCCGACAAAAATCAGCACGTCGAATTTGCGATGCAATTCGCCTGCATCAAGCGTCGGCGCAAAGACGCGCTCGAACGGAAACTCAAATTGTTCGAGAATCCAGCGCGCCCAGCCCGCGTCCATCGAACCGCCATAGCGATCCCACAAGCCCACGCGCGGCACACGCAGCTTCAACGCTTCGCCAGAAGGTTTGCTCGTCGTCGCATCAAAGTTCACGCCAAGCTCAGCCGCAATTTTTTCGAGCTTGGCCTGTGTCGTGCTTTTCGCTGGAATGAAGAGTGTGCCTGCGGGATAGGTTTTGCCGTTCGCGTTCAACGGCGCTTGCAGCCAATACGCTTCTTCGTTGCTGCTGAGCAGGCGATTGAGCGCGAGGAACGAATCATTGACTTGGCGGCTCGTCACATAGCCTTGCGCGTTGTTCGCTGCGACGACTTTGCCGGCGGGCGGTTTCACATTCCACGCGGTGATCTTTTCCAACGGGCCGCTGAAGCCTTCCAGAATGCGGTCGAACTGCACGCCCATTTGCAGCGCGAATGTCCAGCCCGCGTTGTCATACGGCGGCGTCGGCGGCGAGCCGGGATACGGGAAGACATCCGGGTGATGCTGGGCTTCGAACATATCAATGACGTGCGGACGATAGGCTTGTGCGGCGAAAACGACGAATGAGCCTGCCGGATACGTCTTGCCTTGCACCTCGAATTCCCGCGTTGCGCGATGCACGGTGACGCCGGTTTCAAGCAAGGCGTTGATGAATTTTGTTGCGGTCGGGAAGTCCGCCTGATTCGCTGGAATGATGAAGCCGCGCGGGTCACGGGTTTCCGGCGTACGCAGTTCCGCCCAATATTGATCGGCGTTTTCTGTGTTCGCACCTTCGCGCGCGAGCTTGGCGCTGACTTCGGCATAACGCTTCGGCGACGGCGTCCACGAATCCCGATTGCCGCGCTCAATCGAGTTCTTCCCCATCCGATAAACGTTGAAGAGCAGGTTCTCGCGCATCCGCGACGCATAATCCAGCACGGCGCGATTGCACGTCAGCGAGTATTCGATGGACTGCCGGAAATGCCACGTCTGCGGCGCAATCGGAAACGCCAGATCGCTGGTCGGCAATTGGCGTTGCATCACCAGCGGAATGCGCATCGGCGTTGGGCTGCCGATCATTTCCGTCAGCAGCGCGATGATGTTGTGAAACGCGGCCATACTGCGCAAACCGCCGTTCCACCAGCCGTCATACGGCCCGCCGGTTTTCATCGTCGCGCCGGGTTTGCCTTCCGCCGCGAGCCGCGTGTGCATTGCCATGCCGAGGCTGCTGATGCCGAGCACGACCAGCGGGTCTTGGTTGTAATTGAACGGATCGCGCATCGGCGGCGACCACAGCACCGTGCCCGCCGGGCCGCTTTGATGATGGTTGTAGAGAATCTGCGG
>CAZWAK010000294.1:0-5967 GCA_964631865.1 uncultured Heliobacteriaceae bacterium
ATGCCCAACTCTTTCGCTAATTTCGCTTCTCGATGGCTGTTGATGCCAATGTCCAGTGTGATAGCGACTTGGTAGCCTTGTGCTTTGGCCTCGCGCAGAATCTTTTCGGATAAACCGTAGCCCTCGGTGAACCGATCAGGAATCCGAGCACCCAATTGAGAAGCCTTAACCCCAGCCGCTTGCAATCCGGTGTTAGTCACGAGACTGGCTGTGATTCCATCCACGTCGAAATCGGAAATCAATAAGACCATCTCGCGGTTGGTGATGGCCTGCTGAATCCGGGCGACGGCTTTGCGCATATCGCGTAACAAAAAGGAATCGTGCCGGTCGCGTTGGTAATTGGGTTTGAGCGCAAGGTGATAAGTGGTTTCGTTGTAGCCTTGCCGCGCGAGTGACGCCGCTACGATGCGATGGGGTTTGCCCTGTGTCGCTTGGATACGTGCTGTGCTGGCAAGCGGAGGATGGTATTGCCAGCGTTTGCCGGTGATCGAAAGCGTTGGTGATGTCATGGAAATCGTAGAAGGAACGAGACGACCGGGGGAAAGAGGGACTCGTCGTAGTGTCAATGGGTTAGTAGTTGAAAACACAGCGCGCGCGCAAGATTGACAGGCACAGCATTGCCAATCTGTTTGATCTGTTCGCTGCGATTGCCGTGGAATTGATAATGTTTGGGGAATCCTTGTGCTGCCGCCAACTCGTGTGGTTGCAGCATTCTGAAATGTACATCCAGCGCTAATCCATTGCCGAGAGGAAGCGGCTCTACCAAAGCAAAGCGATCGCGCGTTGTGATGGTATCAATGGGTTGGGCGAGCGGATAGGCTTGCCCGGTGCGCGTGAATTTGATCAGGAAGGGCTGGGCCAACGCCTGATGCGCGCCGCTGGTGGTACTCGTCGAGAGGGGTGCTGTGAGACTACTCGCCGTGGCATTCTTGCGCAATTCGACGACAAAGGGTTGAGCAATGCCAAAATGTTCATAATTGGCGGTCACGGTTGGTAAGGGGCGATCAATGGATTCCGCATTCGCGCCGCCATAAAACTTAACGAGAAACGGTTGCACCAGCATGCCCGCTCCGTGTGAAGTGACGACAGGGGTCGGAGATTGCAAGGAATGGGTACGTGTTTGCTGGCCGGGACGCTCGGTGAAATTAGGCGTGAGGAAGGGCAGTCCGCCATAGCGTTGGAGTCCGGCAGAGATGCGCTTGAGGGTATTTTCGGCCAGCGGTTTCTTGCGCGCGAAAATACTTTGTGAGGGCAGTGACCAGTCAATGATTTCCGCTGCACTGCGCCACCGCTCGGTTTGCTCAAAGAGGGTTTCGCCGCCGGTCTCGCTATGAGAGGGCGCAGACCAAGTGATTCGTTTGTGACCACGCCGGGCAAGAATGAATAACCGTTCGCGCGAGGTCGGATCGCCATAATTGGCAGCATTGAGAACCTTCCATTCGACATTGTAGCCAAGGCTGCGTAGCGAGGTAATAAAAGCTTGGAAGGTTTGCCCTTTCTTACTCGCCATTGGGCGACCGTTGGCCCCCAATGGACACCATTCCTGAAATTCCACAACGTTCTCAATCAACTTCTCTTTTTTCTCAATGATTGTGAGAGTGGAGGAACGGAAAAGTAAGGGAAGCAATTTTGACGCCAGGAGGGAGAAAAGAGGAAGGAGAACGCTGAAGAATCTTGCGTCCGATAATATAGTTTATGTCAGTTGGGTCTGTTTGATAAAAACCGCTTTGAAAAACCTGTCACTTTGCAAATTAAATGGCGTAAACCTTTGCACGCTATTTGGCGTACTCGTCGAGCGGCATGCCGAATGATGATGCAGATGGTCGGGGCATTTGCGGAGTTTGAACGCGCGATGCTGCGGGAACGAACCAAAGCGGGGTTAGATGCGGCCCGGCAGGAAGGACGCATCGGCGGACGCCGCCCGAAGCTCTCCCCACAACAACAGGCCGAGATTCGCAAGATAGTAACGAAGGCCGACAAAACCCCCGCCGACGCTGCGCGGTTGTTCAAGGTGCATCCGGCCACCATCTCCCGCTTGCTGGCTCGGACAGATCAGATAGTCGCGAAGAACTCGAAGAAGAAGAAGGTCACCCGTGCCAAATAGCCTGCAAAGTGACGCGCGCGCTTACTTCTTCGCCTTCGCCTCCCATTTTCCCTGCATCTGACCTGCCTCCCATTCGCCGACCAGGTTGTCGTTTTGCAGCGCGGCAGTCAGCACCAGCGCTCCGTGGCTGGACTGGATCGTGATCTTCAGCTTATTGTCCACCCACGAGCTATCGCTAATCGTGCCATTCCCCAAATGAGATGACTCGTACGCGCCCGTTACCTTGTCACCTTCGAGCTTGAGCTTGAAGGTGATTGGCACGTTCCTGTTCGGACGAGTGATGACAGCAGCCCACTCGCCCGAAATGACATCCCCTTTAGATTTATCCTGCCAAGACACTGTTGATGATGCTGAAGACTGGACTGCCAAGAGCGCAATCACGACCGAAATGACAAAAGCTCTTAACTGCATATTGTTTTTCTCCTGTGGTTATAGGTTTAAGATCTACGCGGGCGCGGCGTTCACCCACAATGACGAAAGTTTTACGCCTCCATCCGCCCTGCTATTCACTTCCGATTGCTACGCGCACCAGACAAGCGGCCCGCGTGAGAAGCAGTATAGGCAGACGCGGCTGAACAGAACCTGAACACACCGTTCAGGTTCTGTTCAGCTTCACGTGTGCTATAAACAGACTGAGGTTCGTATGCGAATTCTTGTTGTTGAGGACGAGGCACCGCTGGCGCAGCATCTCACCTCGTCCATCGCGGAAGCCGGGTATGCCGTGGATTACGCTGCTGACGGTGAGCACGCGGATTTTCTGGCAAATACCGAACAATACGACGCAATGGTTCTCGATCTGGGGCTGCCAAAGATTGACGGCCTCACACTGTTGCGGAAGTGGCGCGACGCAGGCCTCGTGACACCCGTGCTCGTGCTCACGGCGCGCGGTAGTTGGCACGAAAAGGTGCAGGGGATAGACGGCGGCGCGGATGATTACGTGTCGAAGCCGTTTCGCATCGAGGAAGTGCTCGCGCGCCTGCGTGCGCTGATGCGCCGGGCCAGCGGTCACGTCACGTCGGAGCTGCGTGCGGGCAGCGTCACGTTGGATGCGCGCCTCGCGCGTGTCACGTTAGACGGCGCGCCCGTGAAGCTCACAAGCCACGAGTTCCGCGTGCTTTCGTACCTGATGCACCAGCGCGGGCGCATCGTCTCGCAGGCGGAACTCATAGATCATATTTATGCGCAGGATTTCGACCGCGACTCGAACACGGTAGAGGTGTTCATCGCACGCCTGCGCCGTAAGCTGGGCACGTCGTTCATTGAAACCGTGCGCGGTCACGGCTATCGAATCGAATGAACCTTCTCTCGCTCAAAACGCGTATCCTGCTCGGCGCGATCCTCTGGACCATCGGCCCCTTCATGATCGCGGGCGTCTTCCTCCACTTCGTATTTCCTCAGCAGTCCGCTCATAGCGTATTTCACTTGATGTTTCGGTACTGGCCAGTGATGGCGCTAGCCGCAGCACTCTTTATGCTCTTCGGATTTCTGCAAGTCCGTCGAGGCTTATCGCCGATCAATCAATTGCGCAATCGTCTCACGTCCGTGCATAAAGGCCTCGCCGCACGTGTGGAGGGCAGCTATCCGGTGGAGGTCCAGCCGCTGGTGGATGACTTGAACGCGCTGCTTGAGGAGCGCGAGCGTCGCGTCGCGCGCGCCATCGCCAAGGCGGGTGACCTCGCGCACGGTCTGAAGACGCCGCTGGCAGTGCTGGCGCACGAGGCGCAGCAGGCACGGGCGGCGGGATATGAGCAACTTGCCGTGGGGATCGAGCAGCAGATTGATCGCATGCGTCGGCAAATTGACTATCACTTGGCGCACGCGCGCTCTGCCGCCGCCTTCGCCTCGCCTGCGGCGCGCGCATCACTTGCCGCATCTGCCGCAGGACTTGGCCGTGCGCTTCAGCGGCTGCATGCCGAACGAGACCTCCGCATCGAGATCAATGTGCCCGAGTCGCACGCCTTTCGGGGACAGCGAGAAGATCTTGACGAGATGCTCGGCAACCTGCTCGACAATGCCTGTAAGTGGGCACGCATCCAGGTCAAGCTCACCAGCTCAAAAGAAGGCGAACAGATCGTAATTGCGGTGGATGATGATGGGCCTGGAATAGAGCCATCAATGCGCGAGGTCGTCTTGCAGCGTGGCGTCCGAGCCGACGAAGCGGCACAGGGTTCTGGCCTCGGTCTCGCCATCGTGCGCGATCTCGCCGAGATTTACGGCGGATCAATTTTGCTTGAGGAATCTCCGCTAGGAGGCGCGCGCGCACGCCTCACGCTGCCGGCTCAGGACGTGGTCTAGGGACGGATTTTCAATTCCAACCTTAAATCAGTCATTTGCGCAAGCCTCCGGCTGCGCCAAATAGCCTGCAAAAAAGTGCGCCAAATAATTTGCAAAGTGACAGAAAAACCCCAGTAGAAATCTCAGGAAACTACAACTCACCCAATAAAACGGTAACAAAATTCCATTGACGCCAGATACTTGCTTCACTAGACTCTGGGCTGTACTGAGCCTAATTGTCCATTATCGTAACCCTCGTGCCCATCTAACCCACTGATCCTCGCTCCAGTACCCGGGGTAATGTTGTCAAAATTCCCTTGACCGCGCTAGTCCCGGCAACCGATTCAGGAGGCATGTCATGGAGGTCCCATTCTTTTCCGAGCAAACGCTTGACGATGTGATGCGTGCAGTGATGGAGGCGATCCTGAAACATGGCCAGCAGATTTGCCCCAGCCAAGGGCCCTGTCGGGAGCTGACTGGCGTAATGCTTGAGATCAATAATCCTAGATCACGCCTGAGCCGAACAGAAACACGCGGAAAACCATTCAGTTGCTTGGGTGAACTCTGTTGGTATTTGGCGCAATCCAACCAAGTGCATTTCATTTCTTACTACGTGCCTTATGAGGAATATGCCGACGGGGAGATTGTCTTGGGCGGTTATGGCCCACGCCTATTCAACTGGAAGGGGCAAAATCAGATAGAAAATGTTATTGCGCTGCTTCGTAAAAAACCATCGTCGCGGCAGGCCGTAATACAGTTATTCGAAGCCGGAGACATTGCTCAGCAAACCAACAGCACCCCCTGCACCTGCACGTTACAATTTCTGATTCGGAATAACTACCTACACATGATTACCTACATGCGCTCAAACGATGTATTCTTGGGACTGCCGCACGACATTTTTTGCTTTACCATGCTTCAGGAAATTATTGCCCGGTCGCTTGCGGTCGAAGTGGGAATTTACAAACACACTGTTGGAAGCCTTCACTTGTATGATCGCGATGAAGAAAAGGCACGACAATTCCTGAACGAAGGCTGGCAAACAACTGAAATGGCCATGCCGCCAATGCCGGTAGGTGATCCCTGGGCTGCCATTCAATCATTGCTGCAAGCTGAGGCAACGATCCGATTACAGGGCGCTCCCAAAGTTGAAGAACTCAATGATATAGACTCCTACTGGGTTGACTTGATTCGCTTACTGCAAATATTTTGGTATGCAAAAAACAAGTGTGCTGAGGAAATCGAAGCGTTGCGAGAAAAGATGACTTCTTCAACTTACGATCTCTTCATCGGCAAGCGATGTTCACCGGCTCATCAGCACAATTTGATTACCACATCGGTAAATTAAACCATGTACACAACACTGACCACATTGATCAATCACCTGGATAGTTCGGCCATTTCAAAAACAAATGTTATTCGCTGGGGTTCGCCTGTTCCTGCTTTTGGTAATTTAGCCAATGCGCAGGTGGCTACGTTGGGGTTAAACCCAAGCAATCGTGAATTCGTTGATGAGTCCGGGGAGGAGCTGCAAGGTCCGGCGCGCCGCTTTCATACCCTACGCTCACTAGGTCTCAATTCCTGGGATC
>CAZWAK010000295.1:0-5950 GCA_964631865.1 uncultured Heliobacteriaceae bacterium
TTCGGCCCCCCGCAATACACAACTCTGCTTGTTAGCTATCCTATGGTTCCTAGTGATCGTAGGTTTCTTTTCGTTTTCGACACGGCAGGAGTATTACACGTTCCCCGTTTTCCCGGCGTTGGCGTTGCTGCTTGGCGATGCGTTAGCACAAGGTGAAACCGGCAACAGCAAGCTGGTCACGTGGGGACAAGGATTTTTATGCACGCTCGGAATAATCGTCGCCATCATACTCGGCGCAATGCTCTGGCTTTCGCGCGATGTCGTGCCGACCGCAGACATTTCGGAATTCCTCACCAGCAATCCCGAAAACTATCGCCTCTCGCTTGGCCACGCTTCGGATTTGACGACGGCGGCGTTTGCGGCGTTGCGTTTCCCTGCCGCAGGCGCAGCCATCACATTGGGGCTGGGCTTTTTGCTCGCGTTCGTTTTTCGTCGGCGACGCCAGCACGGCGCGGCGACGCTCGCCACGGCCATCACCGTCGCCGCCTTTTTCTACTTCGCGCATTATGCGTTCGGCCAATTCAATCCGACGCTCTCGACGTATCCGTTGGCGAAAGAAATTCAGTCGCGCATTCAACCCAACGACCTCGTCGCCTTCAACGGCGAGTTTCAGAATCATGCGAGCGTCGGTTTTTATTTGGCGCGTCAGATGTTGTTAGTGGATGGTCGCACAACGGTTTTGGAGTTTGGCTCACACTACCCCGATTGTCCGCCCGTCTTTATTGATCGCAATGAATTGGCAGAAATCTGGAGTGGGCCTCGGCGCGTGTTTCTGGTGACGTATGACGATCAGTTTGCGAAGGTGAAAAGTTCATTGGGCGGCGCGGTGCATCGCATTGCAAAAGCGGGCGGCAAATCTTTATACAGTAACCATCCTTAGCCCGGTGGAATAGAACACGGATTCAACTGATAAATCTGATCAATGCCGAGCCGAACCAATCCGTTGCATCAGTTCAATCCGTGTTCTATTTCTGATCGCGGCACAACCGGTTCAAATCGTCCGCCGTGCAACAACCGATAACGCTCATTGCGCCACATCACTTCGCGCCCGACGAATCCGCCCATCCACGCCGCCGCGCTGAGCACATCCTGCAACGGAATCAATGCGGCGTTTCGCATCGCGTTGACATCGCCCATCAACTTGAAGCCCAATTCATACGCGAGCCAGAAGCGCACCGCCGCGACGACCAATAAAATCAAGCCGCTCCACCAACCCAATGTAACGGCAAACAACAACAGCGCCCACGCCAATCCATACGTGAAGCCTTGCCCAACATAGCCGGACGGACGCGAAAACCGCGAACTGCGATTCCACCGCACGCGATGTGCGAAGCTTTTTCGAGAGCCTATCGCTGTCGCGTGATGATTGATGACGTGCGTGGACAACACAACTTTTTCGCCCGCTTCGGCTGTCCATTGCCCCAGCACAAAATCATCCGCCAGATAATCCGCCATCCGCGCAAAACCCCCAATTTTATTGAGCGTCGTCGCGCGAATCGCCATCGAAGGGCCGAGCGTGAAGTGCATGCCTTCGAGTCGTTCGGCGACGACGACGCCCGCCATAAATTCGGTGCTCATCCCCAACGCTTCGAGCGTTGACCAAACATCTGCGCCCGGAATGCCGCGATACAAATTCGTCACCGCGCCGACTTCCGCATCAGCAAAGCAACGCGCCATATCCTGCAAATAATCAGGCGCAACCGAAGCGTCGCTGTCCGTGATGACCAGCAATTCGCCGTTTGCGCGTTCGGCCATTTTTTCCATGCTAAATACCTTAGCGTTGGCGTACGGTGGCTCGCCCGTCAGAATCATTTGCGTAGGAATATGCGGACATTTCGCGGTCAAAGAATTCACGACTTGCACCGCCGGATCGCTGTCGTGCCGCACCGCGAAGAGGATTTCAAACGACGGATAGTCTTGCCGAAAGAAACTTTCGAGATGCGAAGCCAAGTCCGGGTCTGCGCCGCACAACGGTTTGATGAGCGAAATCAACGGCGATGAAGTTGCGGCGTTGATGGGCGGTCGCTTGTGCAACTTGCGCACCGAATCAATGGCCAGCAGGTAATATGCCAAACCGCCGAGCGTCATCACACCCAATAAAATCAGTATTGCGAAGTAAAGCCAAAGCAGCATAGTGGTCGGTGGTCAGTGGCCGGTGGTCGGTGTTTGGTTGGAGCTTCGCATATACTTGCGAATGCCGAGCACTAACAACAAACCGACTAGCAAATAAATCATCGAGGTCGCGCTGATGCAGGCGCTCATCCCAAACGATTCGGAGGCCCACGCAATCGCGGTCGGAGCCACTGCGCCGCCGAGCCAGCCAATCGAATTCATCAGGCCCAACGCGGTCGCGCGCCGTTCCGGTTTCACGACGTCATAGAGCGAAGCCCAGATGTTGGCGTCGTACATTCCTTTGAAAAAGCCAAAGCCGATCATCGCGCCAATCAGCAACGGCAATGACAGCGTCCAGCCGGTCAGGAAAATAAATATCACGCCGCCGAACAAACCAAAGGCTTGCGTCATCGGTCTGCCGCCAAAGAAACGCTGCACCAGACGATCCGCGACAATGCCGCCGACGACTACGCCGACCATCGAAGCCAGTTGTACATACATCGTGCCGCTCAACCCCGCCATAGACAGGCTCATATTGAATTTGCGCAGCAGAAACGTTGGCATCCAAGTCAGAAAAATCGAAGCCACAAAATTCGCGCCGACAAACACCGCAATCAAAATGCGCACCATCGGCGAGCGGAAGATTTCCTTGATGTCCGCCCACACGCCTTTTTGCCGCCAATCCAACGTCGCGTGCGAATGATCGGCGACGACGGTTGTCTCACGCTTCGGTTCTTTCAAAGCCACCATCAGCACGATGCCCAACAGCACGCCTAACAAACCAAAGACAATAAAGCTCGACCGCCAGCCGTAATGCTGTCCCATATAACCGGACACCGCGCCGCCCGCAATCGTTCCGGCATACACGCTGGATTGATGCAGTCCCATCGCGCGCGATTTCGTCCCGTCTGCATCGTGGTAATCCGCAATCAACGCCATCGAAGCCGGAAAGTAAAACGCCTCGCCAAACCCTTCCAACGCGCGCACCAACACCAGATGCCAGAACGTCGTCGCCAACGCTGTCCCCACCGTCACGAGCGACCAAAACACCAGCCCGGCAATAATCAAAAACTTGCGGCTGACCCGGTCTCCAATCACACCCGCCAGCGGCCCCGCCAGCGCATAGACGTACATAAACGCCGAGCCGATCCAGCCCAGTTGCACATCGGTCAAGCCCATCTCCGCTTTGATCGGCGTGAAGACCGAAAAAATCGCCTGCCGATCCGCATAGTTGAAAAAGCAGACGAACCAGAGCAATCCGACCACGACCCATTTGTAATTTTTATTCGTCACGTATTTCCTTTTGTGATTGGGATGATTTCGAGCAGACCGAGAGATACTTTTGTTTGCCCATCTTGTCAACTGCGCGGCAAACCCTTTGCGCCTGCTGCTGAGTGATGGCAAGCTATCGCCGTCCTTGAAGCAGTACTCGAATTCCAACACGATCCGATGAATCTTGCGCGACTTCAACTTGTACTTGTGTGCTGGCTATTATTGCTGTGCGGCACGAGCGCGTTGGCACTCGATCCGACGAAAGCGATCACGCAATACGTGCATGACGTGTGGTCAACGAATGAAGGGTTGCCGGGAAACACAGTTTTGGCGATTACGCAGACGCGCGACGGCTATCTTTGGTTCGGCACGTATGAAGGATTGGTTCGTTTTGATGGCCTGCGCTTTACCGTCTTTGATGACACAAACACGCCTGCGATCAAACACAGATTCATCCAGGCACTTTGTGTGGATCGGGAGGGGGATCTATGGGCTGGCACAGGTGACAACGAGATCATCCGATACAAAGATGGTAAGTTTACCAACTACCCTTTGCCGCCAAACCCAACCACAAATCCTGTATTCAGAATTTATCAGGATCGTGATGGTGCTATCTGGGTTGGCGCATGGGATGGGCTATACCGATTCAAAGACGAGCGTTTCACCACATACAGTACAAAAGACGGTTTATTGCACAACAGCATCTCCTCAATTTTGCAAGACAAGACTGGTGCTCTTTGGTTTGGCACACCGAAAGGATTGGATCAATTCAAAAATGGGCAATTCATTCATTACACGAACCAACAGGGACTTTCGCCGGGCAGAGTATCAGCCATATATGAAGATCGAAATGGGGTGCTTTGGATTGGTACGAATAAAGGTAGTGATAAAGGTGGCCTCACACAATTCAAGGACGGAAAATTCAAGGTCTACACAACGAAAGACGGTCTTTCTTCCAATAGGGTATCTAGGATACTGGAAGATCAAGATGGCAATCTCTGGATCGGCACAGATGGCGGTGGTTTGAACCGGTTCCGAGATGGCAAATTTACCGCGTACACGACGAAAAATTCCTTAACGGATGACGCAATAGATTCACTTTACGAAGATCACGAAGGAAGTCTCTGGATTGGGACAGAAGCCCGACTGAATCGGTTGCGCGATGGTAAATTCAGTACTTATACAAAGGCGGATGGATTGCCGCATGACACTGTGACCAGCATATATGAGGATCAGGCGAGTAGCTTGTGGATAGGAACTTATGGCGGTGGAATGGCGCAACTCAAAGAAGGCCGTTTTACCAGTTATTCAACTCGAGAAGGTCTATCCAATCCGTTTATTTATGCCGTGCGCGGTGACTCAAAAGGCAATCTTTGGAGCGCGACTGGGTTCGGGTTAGGTCGTTTCCAGCAGGGCAGATTCACAACCTACCAAAAAAAAGAAGGGCCGCAATTTGCTCATGTTCAGGCAGTTCTTGAAAGCCGAGCGGGCGTTTTATGGGTCGGAACTACTGAAGGACTATCTGGGATCAAAGATGGCAAAATTACACACTACACCGTATCAGACAACGCAGGGTCAAATTGGATATTGACGCTTTACGAGGATCGCGCAGGCACTCTGTGGATAGGTACGTTTGACGGATTGAGTCAAATACGAGATGGACGGCTCACCAACATTACTTCAGAGGGTGCGCCTCAAGCCCAGGTCAAAGCTTTCTATGAAGACCAGGAGGGTTATCTTTGGATTGGCACACAAGCAAAAGGCATTGGGTTATTCCGTTATAAAGATGGACAATTTACTCACTTCACCAGCCAGGATGGGCTTTTCGATAATAATGTGTATTCGATTCTCGACGATGGGCAAGGCAATTTCTGGATGAGTTGCGGAAGAGGTGTTTTTCGTACTTCGCGGCAGGGCTTACAAGATTTTGCCGCCGGAAAAAGCAAAGCCATCTCTTGTACCACGTATGACCTTGCGGATGGTTTGGGAAGCCGAGAATGCAATGCGGGGCCAGAAGCTGGCTGGAAAACCAGAGACGGGCGGCTCTGGTTTGGAACGTACAGCGGTGTCGCTGTTATTGATCCCGCGAACATTCGCTACAACAAACTGCCGCCGCCCGTCGTCATCGAACAAGCCATTGCCGATGGCGCAACCTTTTCCCTCGCGCAACCGCAACAACTCGCCGCTGGCACGCAGAATCTCGAATTTCATTACGCTGGCCTGAGCCTCGTTGCTGCCGAGAAGAATCAATACAAATACCAACTCGAAGGCTACGACAAAACCTGGATTGACGCGGGCAATCGGCGCACGGCGTATTACACCAACTTACGCCCCGGCAATTACACCTTCCGCGTGATCGCTTCGAACAACGATGGCGTATGGAATGAAACCGGCGCTTCATATTCGTTTTATCTCAAGCCGTATTTCTGGCAAACGTGGTGGTTTTATGGGCTGTGCGTGGGCGGCATCGGACTCGCGGGCTTTGGGCTGAACAACCTGCGCACGAAGCGCGTGATGGCGCGCGAACGCGAGAAGACGCAATTGAAGATCGCCGAGCTGCGGCTCG
>CAZWAK010000296.1:0-5610 GCA_964631865.1 uncultured Heliobacteriaceae bacterium
TGGCAGAATTACTCGCCGTTTTTCAAAGCATTATTGATTACTACAAAGCAGTCTTGAAATAGAGGAACTGTGTATGCAATCGGCACTCAAAAAAATCTTCCTGCTGGGCTTCCTGCTCGCGCTGGCCTTCCCGGTCTTCAATGCCTTTGCCTCGCGCACACCACAAGCCACCGTGGATTTCGTGCGCGACATTCAACCGATTTTCCAGGCGAATTGTGTGAAGTGTCACGGCGCAACCAAAGCCTCCGGCTTCCTGCGATTGGATACGAAACAGATTGCGTCGAAGGTCATCACGCCGGGCAACGCACGCGACTCGCGCCTGCTGCAACGCCTCCTCGGCGAAGGCGGACAACCGCGTATGCCGATGGGCGGCGAAGCGTTGCCTGCGGCGCAGATCGAGCTAATTCGCAAGTGGATTGACGAAGGCGCGCAGTGGCCGGACAGCGCGTCCGTGAAGATTGAGCAGCATTGGGCGTTCGTCAAACCGGAGCGTCCCGCTGTGCCGAAGACGAAGTTCAAGACCGCGAATCCGATTGATCATTTCGTGTTTGCGATGCTCGAAAAACAAGGGCTGCAACCTTCGCCCGAAGCCGATAAGGCCACGTTGCTGCGGCGCGTCAGTTTGGATTTGATTGGCTTGCCGCCGACGCCGAAAGAGGTGGATGAATTCCTCACCGACAAGTCGCCGAATGCCTATGAAAAGGTCGTCGAACGACTGCTCGCCTCGCCGCATTACGGCGAACGCTGGGGGCGCTGGTGGTTGGATGCGGCGCGCTATGCCGATACGAACGGCTATGAAAAAGACCGCGCGCGTTCGATTTGGCCCTACCGCGATTGGGTCATCAAAGCGTTCAATCAAAACATGCCGTTCGACCAGTTTACGATTGAGCAATTGGCCGGCGACTTGTTGCCAAACGCGACGCTGGATCAGCGCGTAGCGACGGGCTTTCTGCGCAATTCGATGCAGAATGAAGAAGGCGGCGTTGATCCCGAACAGTTCCGCGTCGAAGGCTTGATTGATCGCATTGACGCGACGGGCAAAACGTTTCTTGGCCTGACGATCAATTGCGCGCAATGCCACACGCACAAATTCGATCCGATTCCGCACCGCGACTACTATCAATTTCTCGCGTTTCTCAACAGCGATGACGAGCCGGAAATCGAAGTGCCGGACGAGAAGATCAATAAAAAACGCGCGGAAATTCTGGGCAAAATCCGCGACATTGAAATGGAGTTGCGCACGAAAACTTCGATGACGCCGGAAGATCATGTCGCCCGTTGGGAGAACCAAGCAAGCCAAAATCAAATCAATTGGACGCCGTTGACCGACACGGATATTTATGCCGCGTTCGGCGTGAAGTTCGATAAGCTCGAAGACGGTTCCTACATTGCCAAAGGCGACAACGCGACGGCGAACAATTACATCGTGCGCGCGAAAACAAATCTCAAAGGTATCACCGGCTTTCGGATTGAAGTGATGACCGATCACAACCTGCCGCGCGAAGGGCCAGGACGTGCTGCTGATGGCACGTTTTATTTCTCCGAGTTCATCGCCGAAGCAGCACCTTTGAATAAACAGGATGCGCTGGAGAAAGTTGGTTTGGCGAAAGCAATGGCGGATATGGAACGGCCTGATTTTCCCGTGAGCAACCTGATTGACGGCAACATGAAAACGCATTGGTACAGCGATTTCGGCCCCGTCAAACGCAATCAGGATCGCACTTTTGTCGTAACGCCCAAAGCACCGGTCGGCTTTGAGGGCGGCACGTATTTTGTCTTTCAACTCGCAGAGAAATTCGATGAATCTATTTCGTGGGGCAAGCCAAACATCGGACGATTCCGCTTGTCCGTGACGACCGATCCGAACCCGATGGCTGACCCTGTGCCGCCCAGGATTCGTCGCATCATGGCCATTCCTGCTACGCAACGAACCGACGAACATCAGCGTGAGTTATTCAGTTACTACCGCACGACCGTGCCCGAATGGGCGGAGGCGAACAAGCGCATTGACGACTTGCTGAAAGAATGGCCGTATGGCCCGATCACGTTGGCATTGGCAAAACGTTCGCAGCCGCGCACAACGCGCATCTTCAAACGCGGGGATTGGAAGAATCCCGGCGATGAAGTGACCGCGAATTCTCCTTCTGCGCTGCATCCGTTCCCCGCGAATGCCCCGCGCAATCGGCTCGGACTCGCGCAGTGGATCGTAGACAAAAACAATCCGCTCACTGCGCGCGTGATCGTCAATCGCATCTGGCAACAATACTTCGGGCAAGGCTTGGTTACGACGCCCGAAGACTTCGGCACGCGCTGTGAGAAACCCTCGCATCCCGAATTGCTTGATTGGTTGGCGACAGAATTTTGGGATAAGGGCAGAAACCTGAAAGATGTTCACCGGTTAATTGTCAACTCGGCAACATATCGCCAATCGTCCAAACTCACGCCGCAATTGCAGGACAAAGACCCGTACAATCGCTGGCTCGCGCGTGCGCCGCGTTTGCGCGTCGAAGCCGAAGTCGTGCGCGACATCGCGTTAGCTTCAAGCGGGCTGCTGTCGAAGAAGATCGGCGGCCCCAGCGTCTATCCGCCGATTCCCGATGGCGTGTTGAGTCTGGGCTATGGCCCGCAATTGCCCTGGCCGACCGAAAAGGGCGAAGACCGCTATCGGCGCGGGATGTACACCTTCTGGAAACGCAACGTGCCGTATCCGAGTCTGTCGGCCTTCGATGCTCCGGCAGGCGATTTCTCCTGCACGCGCCGCGTCAAATCGAACACGCCGCTGCAAGCTCTGACAACGCTCAACGACGTGACGTTTATGGAAGCCGCGCAAGGCTTGGCGCTGCGTATTTGGAAAGAAGGCGGCGCGACGGAGCAAGCGAAGATCAGTTATGCGTTCCAACTCTGCACAGGACGCAAACCCGATGCGTTGGAGGCGACGGAATTGATGAAGCTCTTGCAAGCGCATCGCGCCGATTTCAAAGGCAAGACGGCGGCGGCGGTGTATGTGACGGCGATGGATTTGACGAACTTGCCCGAAGGCATGGACTTGCACGAACTCGCGCCGTGGACAATGGTGGCGCGGGTGTTATTGAATCTGGATGCGACGATCACGAAAGAGTAGAATCTGAGAACGGAGGAACATTATGACAGATCAGGAATTAAAAGATGCGGTAGCCAAGCTGGTTGCTTCGACCTCAACATTGGACGCCGAATGGAGAAAAGCCCGCGCTGATTTAGAGAAAACCGTCAAGCAGACGAACAAGCAACTCGGTGAATTGGGCAACAAATTCGGCAGCTTTACGGAAGGGATGGCCTTGCCTTCGATGCAGAAGGTTTTGTACGAACGCTTCGGGATGGGCATTGTGTTGCCGCGCGCGAAATCTCGCTTGAATGGTCATACGCTCGAAGTGGACACGTTGGCGTACGATAGCGTCAATCAGGAAGAAGCTTATGTGGTCGAAATCAAAAGTCACCTGACGTCCGAAGGCGTCGAGCAGATTTTGCAAACCATCGCGCGTGTACCAAAGTTTTTTCCGCACCTCGCCAATCGTAAAATTTACGGCATCCTCGCGGCAGTTCACATCTCCGAACAAGTGAAGAACGAAGTTCTGAACAAAGGGTTATATCTGGCGCGCATCAGCGATGAGACGTTCCGGCTGCAAGTCCCCAAAAAGTTCCAGGCCAAAGCCTTTGGCACGAATGGCGAAAGTAAGGGAGCGCCGGAAAAGAAAGGAAAGAAAGGGCGCAAATAAGTGGAGAGGGACTATCACGAACCCATGCCGACATTGCTCCGAACCGATTCCAGGAATCATGACTTTCAATTGCTGGTGCGATTGCTGGACGCAGACTTAGCCCTTCGCGACGGCGCAGACCATGCGTATTACGCGCAGTTCAATAAGATTGATATGATTCAGCACGCGGTCGTTGCTTATCTTGAGCAGCAAGCGGTAGGTTGCGGTGCATTCAAGCCGTTTGCGGAAAACTCGGTGGAGATCAAACGCATGTATGTGCGCCCGGAATGGCGCGGGCAAGGAATCGCACAGCAAGTGTTGGCAGAATTGGAAACGTGGGCGCGTGAAATCGGCAAAACGCATTGTGTGTTAGAAACCGGGCAAAAGCAGCCGGAAGCAATTCGCCTGTATCAACACAGCGGCTACGAACGCATTCCGAATTACGGGCAATACATTGGCATCGAAAACAGCGTCTGTATGCAAAAACGGCTTACAGCATAAAAACCATCATGAACCTGATTCAATTTTTAGATGAGAACCAAACGAATCGCGTCGGGCGGGTCAATGAGGATCGCCAAACGATCACGCCATTGACGACGGCGACGAGCATTTATGAGTTGGCGCTGCGGGCACATCGCGCCGACGTAAAGCTGCTGGAACTCGTCGCCGCAGAAGTGAGCGCAGAACCGCTCGACTATGAACCATTGCTGACGAATCAACGGGTGTTGTCGCCGCTCACGCATCCTGATCCGGCGCATTGTCTGGTCACGGGCACAGGCTTGACGCATCTCGGCAGCGCGCAATCCCGCGATGCGATGCACGCCAAACTACAAGCCGACACGCTCACCGATTCGATGAAAATGTTCAAGCTCGGTTTGGAAGGCGGCAAGCCTGCTGCCGGTGAAATCGGCGTCGCACCCGAATGGTTTTACAAAGGCGATGGCAGTTGCATTGTCGCGCCCGAAGCGCCGCTGGAATTGCCCGCGTTTGCCGAAGACGGCGGCGAAGAATCTGAGATCGTTGGGCTATATGTGATCGGCGACAAGGGCGAGCCGTTGCGCGTCGGCTTTGCGCTCGGCAACGAATATTCGGATCACAAGTTGGAGCGGCAAAATTATTTGTACCTCGCGCATTCCAAATTGCGGCAATGTTCGTTCGGGCCGGAATTGTACATCGGCGATTTGCCCGACCACATCGAGGGCACGTCCCGCATCGTGCGCGGCTTTCAGACAGGTTGGGAAGTGATTTGGACAAGCGAATGGCTGAGCGGCGAGGCCAACATGTCGCACACGATTGCGAACCTGGAGCATCATCATTTCAAGTACGCAAATTTCAGAAGGCCGGGCGATGTGCATGTGCATTACTTCGGCGCGGCAGTGTTGAGTTGTTTGAGCGGGATTGTGGCGGAGCCGGGCGATGTGTTTGAAATTGCTGCGCCGCTGTTTGGCAAGCCATTGCGGAATTCCTTGATTGCAAGTCCAACGGAAAATCAATTGATACAAGTTCGAGCAATGTAAAAACTGAGAGGCTTTATGAATTACAGAGAAGAGATCAATCACGAATTCAAAACCTTAGTCACGCGCCGTCACTTCTTCAAAGAATGCGGCGTTGGCTTAGGCTCAATTGCCTTGGCATCGTTGCTGAACGACAACGCCTCCGCCAATCCAAAATCCAAAATCCAAAATCCAAAATCTGCGAGTCCGCTTGCGCCCAAGCCGCCGCACTACGCGCCGAAGGCCAAGCGCGTGATTTATCTTTTCAACTCCGGCGGGCCGTCGCAACTCGACATGTTCGATTACAAACCGAGCCTGGAGAAATACAACGGTAAGCCTGTGCCGCAGGAATTCGTCAAAGGCATCAACTATGCCTTCATTCGCCC
>CAZWAK010000297.1:0-5543 GCA_964631865.1 uncultured Heliobacteriaceae bacterium
CTGTGAACCAGATAATTCACATCATCGCGTTCTTCATAATCGACACGGCTGTGACGGGTGTTGCGCTTGATCCGAAACTGGTGGCCAAGAAGACGCCGATATTGGGTACGATGTTGCCAGTGACGTTGATGGGCGCAGTCTACACACACGGAGCGGACAATCTTGCGCGTCTGCATCTCAGTCGTGATGTGAGCGGCGATGGTTGGTCGTTCAAGAAAGGGACGTTGTTTGTCGGCAAGGTAAGCGGCTCGTTGCAAGATCGAGCCTTCGTGAATGTGATTGGTTATCTCGACCCGGAAACGAATCAACTGGTGAAGCTCGGCGGACAAGTGACAGGTGATGATGGTGGCGCGGGATTGCGGGGCAATAAGAAGCGTCTCACGCCGATAATGGGAAAGGTATTGGATCGCTTGCTGCAATCCGGCACACAGATTCTCTCGGCGCGCTTGGGACGCAACAGCGGCGGCGTCTACATCAATCCGAATGATTATGGTGGCTACAATCAAAGCCAATATCAAAATGGTAGACAGCAGTATTTTGTCGAAGTTCCTGCCGGTGTGGATGGCTACATTATGATTTCGGAAATTGCTGGCAGTTCATTGTCAGGAACTGTCGCGCCCGTGACAGAAAAACAACTCAGTGGTACAGAGTTTGCTGAGATATTGGCGAGTGGTGAGATTGATCGGCTGCGCGCCAATCTACCGCGAATGTCCCCTGAAATGCGGCGCGCAGCCGAGGAAGTGTTACGCGAGACCGGTAATCTTCTCCCGCCTGATCGTTAGATTTTCTCTCCCCCTCAACTTTGTTTCGTTCTGATCGAAGCAGCCCAGACGGTGGTCGTTAGCAATGGCGACCACCGTTTTTTTTGTGTATGGCGATTGATCCTCGACAGGTTTTGGCAACAGACGGCGCAGCCGCAGTCTTGGCACGGTTGGAATCCGTTGGCTACATCGTGCAACGCGAATTGATCTCTTCATTCCTCAATGCACTCCGCTTGTGCAAGCCGTTTTATGTGCAAGGCCCGGCGGGCGTCGGCAAGACTGCCCTCGCCGAATGTCTGGCCGCTGCGTTTGATTTGCCGATGTTCGTGCTGCAAGGCGTCGAAGACCTGACCCTCGCAGACACCCTCTATCGTTGGGACACCGAAGAACAAGACCGTTGGGTTTCCCAAATGGTCACGGCTTCGCTGCAACAAAATCCCAACCTTGATCTAATCGAACTGCTCGCCAGTTTGCGCGCCCGCAAGTTCGCCAAAGAGTTTTTGATGCTCGGCGAAATCACCAAAGCGTTTGACTATGCAGCGACGACAAAGCAGCGATGTTTGTTGTTGGTGGACGAAGTAGACAAATTGGAGCGCAAGATTCAGAACATGATGCTGGCACTTTTTGCGCGCGGCACAATGCGGATTCCACGCTATGACGGGGTGATTGGCATTGCGGAGAAAGAATACTGGCCGATCATCGTGGTGACTTCCAATGCGGAATCGCCTGTCTCGCATCCCTTTCGCTCCCGGCACTCTTTCGCAGTTCTCCCTCGGCCCAAGCTGCAAGATGAATTGCAAATCTTACGACGCAAAGTGCCGTCGGCTCCGCGCGCACTGGTCGCGCAAGCGGCGCTGATCGTGAGCGCCTTTCGACTCAAAAGCGGTTTTGTCGAATACCCAGGCATCCGCGAAGCCGAGGACTTTATTCGCCTGCTTTGGCAGCAAGAGGTGGAAGTCATCACGCCGGATGTCCTGGCGGATTGTGTCGGGTTGCTGGTGAAAAACGGACCCGATTATGTGCGGTTTCTCAAGCGGGAAACCTTGGAATATTTGATTGCGGAAAGCGAGGTCACGCACGCCGAAGTGGAAGCCTTTTTGGCACAAGCCTTATGTAGTTCTGCGAGGTGAGATCGCTCAATTTTCATAAAAAAAGGAACGGGTTTATGCAAAAACGAGTTGGGAAAACAATTGAACGCTACGAACGAATCAAAGGTGCTTTTCTGGACAATGTGTCGGTGATGATGGTGTTGGGGACAATGGTCTTATTGCTGGCCGGATATTTTGTCTTCGTAGCCTATCAGCGCCGCATTATGCAGGTGGATGTCGAAGTCCTCGACCAAACGAAATTCAGTGAAGAGCAAGTTGCGACGGCGAACCAAAAGATTCAACCCATCGTGACGAAGCATCGGCATCTCTACATCGAGGCTGACCGCCTCCGCGTCGCTCAAGCTTTAGCTGCGGCTTCCACTGGCATCTACATCCAAGCCATCGTTGAAGACGTGAGGCAGCATCGCAATCTCACTTACGATGGCAATGTTCTTGTCAATAAGCTGCAAGCCAATAGCCTCCTACCGCCCGGTGTAACCAATGTGGGGAATGGTCGTTGTGTTTCGGAATTTGGTGTCTACGATGTGCGCGCGGACACGAACCACAACATCATTGAAGTCCTCGCCGTCGGCAAAACCGATGCTGAAAATGGCGATACTTACCTGGTGCAGCTTAACCCATCCGATGGCAGCCAAACCGTACGCATCTGGCGTTCATCGGCGAAGAGCGTCGCTCTCGCCATCGGCCTTCCTGCTGGGCAATTGCTACAAATGGGCTGGCTCAGCGAACCGCTGCGTGATCCGCAAATTACCGAAGAGGTGAAGGCGCAGGTACAAGGATGGATTCACAATGGCGGAAAGTGATGGGATTGCGGATTTGGGATTACGGCTGATAGCTGATTGAGGTTTTATGGGAAATATCATTGAAGTTGCGGTTTTCGTTTTCAAGCTGTATCGGAAATACAAATCGCCAATCACGATTTGTAACGAACTCGATTCGGTTTATCCCGTCCCTCGTCCGACGGACACGCCGTTTTTACCACCGTATCAGGCCGTGCAAGCTCTCATCAGCATTGGCACGCGCATGTTCACGATTGGCGTGGCTTCGGTGATTGGATTGGTGTGCTGGTTGCTCGCATTCTACTTCCTGCAATGGAATTTCTTCAGCGTTGCCGGGATTGTGCTGTTGTTTTTGTTGCTGGGAACCTTGCTGATCGCTTATTCCGAAGCGAAACAGTTACCGCTGGCATACCAACGCACGCAACAGCGCGTTTCGCAAGGGACGGCCTACTGGATGGAACCGGAGATGATGGAGGATGCCGGTATCCTGTTTGATTCGGAGGATAGTTCTGACCGGATGGATCAGCTAGTGAGCCGTTTCTTTCGCCTCTTTGGGGTGAAGCGTGAGCGTTCGGAGCAGGGAAAAGTATTGCCGCCAGAGGAAGGCTTTTTGGAAATGGGTCGGTATGGTTCCAAGATCATTGGGCTACCGTGGGAGTTGTCATCGCGTCACCTGGCGTTGTTTGGCAAGACGGGCAGCGGCAAATCCAAGACGTTTTTCATAAACCAGATGCGCCGTTGGGCGAAGCAGGGGAGTGTGATCGCGCTCGACCCCAAAGGCGAATTGATGTGGCAAACGGGCCGTTATTTCCGCAATGTCTATCGCTTCAATTTGGTAGACCCACTCGATTCTGACCACTGGAACTTTGTGCCTGATTGTCGGGATTCTGCGGTTGCCATTGATATTACTTCCATCATCCTGCAACTCGATCCCGTGAATAAAAAGGCAGGGGGCGTTGATCCGTTTTGGGAAAATGCCGAAGCGCTCTGTTTGTGGGCGCTCTTGATGTTTCTTTCGTCCTGTCGGAACGCGGACGGCTCGCCGATGATCCCGGCGGATCTCTCGCGTCTCATCTCTGCCCCGGAAGAATTCGCTACCGAAGAACAAATCGAACGGGCGAAAAAGACGGCGGAAGTCTCGCCGACGCGCTCCTTCAACGTGTCACTCATCAACGACCTGATGATGTCCGTGCCAGGCGAAATCGGCAAAGAAATCAAACACGCCTGGGGCATGTTTACAATTGTGAAGCAGGAAGGGCACGGGAATGTCCTGCTCGGTTTGGGCGTGCGTTTACGCAGCTTCACGACGGCAACCGTGCGCAGTCTCGCCCAGCCAATTGGCGGCAAAACCAATGCCCGCTGGATTTCCTTCAAAGAGTTGCGCCAACCTGGTACGGCGGTTTTCCTCATCGTCAACGAAGGCGACACGGCAACTTATCAAGGCTTGCTCGCAACCTTCATGGGGATGGCTACGCAGGCGTTGCGGAAATCCGGCGAAAGCAAACGCGATGCGAAAGTGCTGTGCCTGTTTGATGAAGCGGGCAATATTCCAATTTGGGGGTTAGCCGAGTTGTTGGGCTTGGGTCGTGGTCGCATGATTTCCGTCGTTTGTTGTTACCAAACGGTCAATCAAATCTATTCCCAGTATGGTAAGGAAAAAGGCGATACGGTGTTGGATTTGTTCACCAACTATCTATTCCTGCCCGGCGCGACGAATCAAACAGCGGAACTGATTACGAAGCTGCTGGATAAGACAACAACATGGTCGCATACCGCCGTCAATGTTCTCGGTGGTTCTGAAGGTGATAACGAGCGTTCGGCAGAGATCGGGCGGGAATTGATGACGGTCGGTGAAGTGCGCCAGCTTGTCGAGTACAAACAAGCGTTAGCGATTGTCTCAACCTTACCACCGATTAAGTTGGCTTTCCCGAAATTCGCGTTTGATCCAAACTTGCCAAAGTTCAAAATCGAGGGCGTTGCACCGGAGAAAGTTTCGTCTGCTGCTGTATTAGAAGATGCAGCGGAGCCGAAGGAATTGGTTGAAGCAGTGGAAATTCAACCTCTCGCAGTTGCGTCCGAACCACCTGTACAGAAGGAATCGCTGATTGATTTTCTCGCCCTGGTGAATAGCGCAAAACCTGCCCCCTCTTCATCCGTCGAAGTTGCTTCTCCAGCGGTGACCGATGAAAGCTCTGATGCTGCTCCTCCATCGCCTCCGACGCCTTCCCCCAAACCCAATAGTGCGCGTCTCATCAAAGCGAACCCGCCGGTTTATGACCCATTTGACGAAGACCTTATTGAAAGGGACCCCACACTGTTATGAATCATTTTGGCGATCAGCAACAACGCTTCTTTATCACCTACATCATCGCAATGGTGGCGGTGATCGTCTGTCTCGGCGCGTTTCTCTATCGGGGTTACGCTGACGACAAAGCCATAGCAGCGTTTCTCCCTCAATGCAAAGCGCGCTCATTCGTGAAGCTGATGGTGGAGTACCGGAAGCAGAGGCAGGAATTTCCAGTGGATTGGATGGAATTGAAACAAGCGACTCCGGCGCTCGCTAAGGTGGAGTGGAAATCCATTGGCAAGCAGCAAATCACGCTCGCTAATTATCGCTACGTCATCACGCGCCTGCCCGAAGATCGCGCGGCGTTGTGGGCATTCCCTATCGGTGACTATCGCACGCGCGGCCCGGCCTATTGTGTGATCCTCGGTGCATCCTGGGCGCGTGTCTGGGGGCGACGCGCGCTTTCCGATGAAGCGATCTTTTCTTTGCCTGTGATTCCAACAGCGGAGGTTTTGCAGGAAGCGAGGTTTCAGGAAGTGCCGACGGACAAGTTGCAGTGAATGTTTTTCATTCTAAACCACCTAAAGAGAGGCAGCGTTTTTTTCAG
>CAZWAK010000298.1:0-5528 GCA_964631865.1 uncultured Heliobacteriaceae bacterium
ACTGTTCCTGTTCCATCCAGTCCTTCGTCGACGTGCCTTCGTGAAATTCGCCAATGTTGTAGTTCACGCACGTGTAGAAAAGGATGCGCTAGGTCGTCGTCGTCTTCCCGGCATCAATGTGCGCCATGATGCCGATGTTTCGGAATTTACTTAAAGCTTCTGTTCTAGGCATAACACTAACTCAAAAAAAGCAAAAGGTGCCGTGAGGTGCGGAGTGCGGGTACGATCTGCCTCCGCTCGTGAATGACTACATTTACCAACGATAGTGCGCGAAGGCCCGGTTGGCTTCGGCCATACGATGCACGTCTTCGCGTTTCTTGACCGAGTTGCCTTTGGCTTGCGCAGCATCCAGAATTTCACCCGCCAACCGATCCACCATCGTCTTTTCGCCACGCCCACGCGCGTATTGCACCAACCAACGCATCGCCAGCGCATTGCGCCGCGCCGCCGTGACTTCGACCGGAACCTGATAGTTCGCCCCGCCGACGCGCTTGGATTTGACTTCGACCTTCGGTGCGATGTTGTCAACCGCTTTCTTGAAAATCTTCAGCGGGTCTTCCTGCGATTTTTCTTTGATCTTGTCAAACGCGCTGTACAGGATGCCTTCCGCTGTAGACTTTTTACCGCCCCACATCAAGGCATTGACGAATTTCGCCACCAACGGGCTGTTGTACACCGGGTCGGGCAAAACTTCGCGTTTGGGAATTCCTCTTCTTCTTGGCATATCGTTTTCTCTGCTCTCAAATTTCCTATCTCAAAGCTGAGCTTACTTCTTCTTCGCGGGTGCGCCTTTGCCTGTGGCTTGGCCTTCTTTCGGACGTTTGGTGCCGTATTTGGAGCGGCTTTGCTTGCGATTCGCCACGCCCGTCGCGTCCAGCGTGCCGCGCACGATGTGATAACGCACGCCCGGCAAATCCTTCACACGTCCGCCGCGCACCAAGACGATGGAGTGTTCCTGCAAGTTATGTCCTACGCCCGGAATGTACGACGTGACTTCGATCTGATTCGTCAATCGCACGCGCGCGATTTTGCGCAGCGCCGAATTCGGCTTCTTGGGCGTTTGGGTTTTCACCTGCACGCAGACGCCGCGCCGTTGCGGACAGGCCTGCAACGCCGGGCTGGAAGTCTTGTATTTAACTTTCTGACGTCCTTTGCGAACTAACTGGTTAATCGTCGGCATATTTCGCTCAAGCGGCTATTCGACAACGAACAGCCCACAACTAGACGCAAGCAGCGTCCAGGCATTCTAAAATTCAATCTTGTAAGCGTGTTGAGATGTCTCGCAAGCGTGCAGATTATGGCGTCTCAAAGCGCCGAGTTTTTCTGTGGCGTGAATGTTAGAAGCAAGCTCAAAAGCGAGTTTGCGTGCTGGTTATGGTTCGCGTGAATTACGAACAAGGACGCCACAATACGTTCTCAATGTCAGCCGGTTTTTATACCGACTGCGCGACGCCTCTGCACTGTTAAGACCGCGTAGCGTCGCTTCTCTGACAAAGACCTTCATGCACAAAGCGGCAGATATTAGTGATCTGAGCGAGGGTTGTCAAGGGGCGGCTGAAAATTTTTGCGCGTCCGCATCGCCGCGACTGACAACATCGCCGAAGTAATGCTATGCTCAACGTCGCTTTCACGAGTCCAAACGCAACCTTACTTTTTTAGGAGATCAAGCGAGATGAAAAAGCTCACCACGCTCTTAGCAATCACATTATCGTTCGTCCTCGCCAGCACCGCGTTGGCACAAGACAAGAAGACCAAGCCGATCAAAGAAAAAGGCTTCAAAACCATCTGGGACGGCAAGACGTTCAACGGCTGGAAGATTTCCGAACCCGAAAAAAATAGCTGGACGATTCAGGACGGCGCGATTATTGCCAAAGGCCCGCGCAGCCATCTGTTTTACGTCGGCGATCCCAAGCCCTTCGTCAACTTTGAATACAAAGTCGAAGCGATGACCGAACCTGGTTCCAACGGCGGGATTTACTTCCACACCCAATGGCAGGAAACGGGGTTCCCGAAAATGGGTTTTGAAGTGCAGGTCAATCAAACCCACACGGATAAAAAACGAACCGGCAGTTTATACAACGTCGTCAATGTGGAAGAACAACTGGTCAAAGACAACGAGTGGTACACCTATCACATCATCGTCAAAGACAAGCACGTCACGATCAAGGTCAACGACAAAGTGGCTGTGGAGTGGGAACAACCCGCAGATCGGCAACCCGGCAAAGACATGCCGCTGATGCTCGACAAAGGCACATTCGCCTTTCAAGCACACGATCCGAAAAGTGTCGTGCGCTACCGCAACATTCGCGTGAAGCGGTTGAATTAGCAATCACGCGAAGCGTTTGGAGTGCGACGGTCTCGACGTCGCTTTGGTATCGGATGCTTTAAAAGCTACGTCCAGCCGCAGCACTCCAAACGCTTCGCGCTCTCAAGGTAAAATCTGTCGTGAAGTTCATCATATCCCTATCGCTCCTGCTCGCGCTTACCATCACCATCACCGCACAACCCACTGCTGTCACCGCCGCACGCGCACATCGGCAAACGCACGAACACGACATCATCAACGAATTCACGCGGCTGCTGGCGATTCCGAACGTCGCGTCTGATCTGCCGAACATTCGCCGCAATGCCGAGTTGATTTCAAACATGCTCAGCGCACGCGGGATCAAGCCGGAACTGCTCGAAATCCCGAACGTGCCGCCCGTTGTGTACGGCGAAATCAAAACGCCCGGCGCAACCCGCACGCTGATTTTTTATGTGCATTACGACGGGCAACCCGTCGAACCCGCCAAATGGGTCGGCGGCGATCCGTTCAACCCAACCTTACGATCCGCGTCACTCGAAGCAGGCGGCAAAGACATTCCCTTCCCCGCGAAGGGGCAGCCATTCAATCCCGAATGGCGACTCTATGCGCGTTCGACGGGCGATGATAAAGCGCCGATCCTCGCACTCGTGACCGCACTCGATGCGCTCCGAGCCAATAAAATCGCGCTCACGAGCAACATCAAGTTTTTCTTTGAAGGCGAAGAGGAAGCCGGTTCGCCGCACCTCGAACAAATCGTGGCGAAATATCCAGAGCAGGTGAAAGGCGATGTCTGGCTGATTTGCGATGGCCCGGTGCATCAGAACCGACAGCAGCAAATTTACTTCGGCGCACGCGGTGTGACGTCGTTGGAATTGACCGTGTACGGCCCGCGCCGCGAGCTGCACAGCGGGCATTACGGCAACTGGGTTCCGAACCCGGCGCTGCTGCTCGCGCGGCTGTTGGCTTCGATGAAAGACGATGACGGGCGCGTGCTGATTGAAAATTACTACAACGGCATCGAACCGCTCAGCCCAACCGAACAACGCGCGCTGGCCGAAGCCGCCGACAACGACGAAGCCCTCAAACGCGAATTGCAAATCGGCTTCACCGAAGGCAATGGCAAGAAGCTCAAAGAAACGCTGATGTACCCATCGCTCAATATTCGTGGCCTTTCTAGTTCGTCCGTCGGAGCCACCGCACGCAATGTGATTCCGGCGATTGCAACTGCCGCGATTGACATTCGCCTCGTCAAAGGCATTGATTACAAAACCGCCGTCAACCGCGTGCTCGCACACATTCGCAAACAAGGCTGGCAGATCGTCGAAACCGAACCGGACGAAGCTACACGATTGAAATATCCCAAAGTCATCAAAGCCATCTCGCCGCGCGCGGGCGACGGCTACAACGCGGCGCGCACTTCGATGGATTTGCCCATCTCGCGCCAGATCATCGCCGCTATCGAAGCGGCACGCGGCACGACCGTCAAAATGCCTACGCTCGGCGGCAGTGTGCCGTTGTACATCTTCACCGACATTCTGAAGCTGCCCGCTGTCGGGATTCCGATAGCAAACCACGACAACAATCAGCACAGCGCGAACGAAAACATTCGGTTGCAGAATTTGTGGGATGGCATTGAAACGATGGCCGCCTTGTTGACGATGAAATAAGCACGCACCCGCGCTGAAAACGATGAACACGATTTCCACTCAAGCTGCGCGCCGTTTGTTGCTCGGCGCACAAGGCTTGCTCGCCGACCCCGCACGTAAAGCCACACACACAACGCTCGCCAAGCTGATTGAGCAAATGGGGTTCGTCCAACTGGATTCGATCAACTACGTCGAGCGCGCGCATCATCTGACGCTCGGCAGCCGGTTGGACGCCTACGCCCGCGAGCATTTTACCCATCTGCTTGAAACCAAGCGGCATCTGTTCGAGCATTGGACACACGATGCTTCGGCGATTCCGACCGCGTGGTTTGCGCATTGGAAGCCGCGCTTCAAACGCTACGAAGACAAGCTGCGCGGTCGTTCCTGGTGGATGCAGCGCATCGGCACAAAGCCGGACAAAGTGCTGGATGCTGTGCGCGAACGCATCGCCCGCGAAGGCCCGCTGTGCTCGCAGGATTTCGCGCATGATCGCAAAGGTCAAGCGGCTGGCTGGTGGGATTGGAAGCCGCAGAAAGCCGCACTCGAATATCTTTGGTTCACAGGCAAATTGATGGTCACACGGCGCGAAAAATTTCAGAAGGTCTACGATCTGACCGAACGTGTTTTGCCCGATTGTGCGACGTGCGCGCAGCCATCCGAAGCCAAACATATCGAATGGGCGTGCCGCACGGCGTTCGAGCGATTGGTGATTGCGACGGCGAAAGAAATCGCTGATTTCTGGCACGCGATCACACTGGCACAAGCCCGTGCGTGGTGCGAACAAGCAGCGAAATCCGGCGAGCTTGTGGCGGTGGCGATTGAAGCAACGAATGGCGAAAAACCGCGCGCGAGCTTTGCGCTGCACGATTGGCAATCACGTTTGCGGAAATTGCCCGATGCCCCCAACCGGATGCGCTTGCTCTCGCCGTTTGATCCGGTGATCCGAGATCGTGCGCGCGTCGCACGACTCTTCAACTTCGATTATCGCTTTGAAGCCTTCGTGCCCGAACCGCAGCGGCAATATGGCTACTATGTGTTGCCGATTTTGGAAGGCGAGCAATTGGTCGGGCGCATTGATCCGAAATTTCAGCGCGAGCGTGGTGCATTGGAAGTGCGCAAGGTCTATTGGGAACCGACGATCAACGTGACGAAAGCGCGGCAGAAGAAATTGGACGAAGCGTTGGCGCGATTGGCAAAGTTAATTGGTGCAGAGAGGGTGGAAATTACAGAGAAGACTGGAAGACTCTGAATCTTTTTTCTACAACAAGATTGTTGTACAACAAAAGCGTTGTATAACCTTACAAATTGATTATGACACAACAAACCATCAGCCCAATTGACGGCATGATTTATGCCGAACGCGAACTCGCAACCAATGAACAAATCGAAGCGGCGCTCGCCAAATCTGTCGCGGCACAACGCGAATGGAAGCGTGTGCCGATTGCCGAACGTGTGAATATTTGCCGCCAAATGCTCGCGTATCTGGTCGAAAGTGCGGACAAAATTGGCGAAGAGTTGACGTGGCAAATTGGGAGGCCGATTGCGTACAGTCCGTTTGAAATTCGCCGCGGCTTTGC
>CAZWAK010000299.1:0-5506 GCA_964631865.1 uncultured Heliobacteriaceae bacterium
ATCGCGTGCGCGGGCAGTTGTTTCAAGCGACGAAAGGCACGGAACGACTATGCGGATTGTTGCCGACGGGCAACGGCGAATGCTCGTTCTTTTGGGGTGCAACGGCAAAGGAAGCGGCGGCGATGCGCGCGGATTTTGCGGGCTGGAAAACGGAAGCGCATCGGTTGTTCCCCGAAAGCGAAGACATTTTGCAAGCCTTGCAATCGCCCGACGAATTACTGTTCACGACGTGGCGACATTTGTCGTTGCCGCGTGTTTCCAGTGAACGAATGCTGTTGCTCGGTGATGCCGCGTTTGCCAGTTCGCCGCATCTGGGGCAAGGCGTGAACCTCGGTTTGTTGGATGCGTGGGCGTACGATCAGGCGTTTGCGCAGACGAATGATTTGCTGGCGGCGGCAGAGTTGTATGCGCAACTTCGCCAGCAACAACGACGGTTTTATGCAAGCTTAACGTATCTGCTCTCGCCGTTCTTCCAATCCACCATCCGAGGCTGGGGCACATGGCGCGACCTCGGCTTGCCGCTGCTGTGTGCGATGCCGCCGTTTCGTCGGCAGATGGTTTCGGTGTTGACGGGATTGCGAAAAGGCTGGCTCGGTGGCGAATTCAAGGTCACGTAAACTTCATTCTTCATTCTCCATTCTTCATTTCTAGACAGGAAAAATTTTTGCGCTTACTTTATTTCTGCAACAGAATGAAGAATGAAGAGTTGAGAATGTTTGTTACCAGGCATACGGATTTCCTATGACGACTTTTGCAGACAAAGTACAACGCTTGCCGCGCCTCGACGTCGGGTTGTCGGGCGAATTCAATGTTGCCGCCAAAGGCATTGAGGTCAGTTGGCTGAAAGAAAATTATCCCGACCTGGTGCATTTTTATGAGTATGGCGGTGACCTCGAACGCGGCTTGGATGAAGGCGTGCGGCGCTGGGCGGCGGCGGGCGGAGCGACGACCTATCACTTCCTCGACATCAACCTCGAAGAGCAGGAAGACCTCGATCAACATTGGCTGCAACGCACCAAAGCCTTCGCCGATGAAATCAACGCGGCGTGGTTGTGCGGCGATGCGGGACGGTGGCATTTCGGCTTGCGCGAGCGCGGACACGGGATGTTGATGCCGCCAATTTTGTGTCGTGAATCGGCGCTCGAAACCGCCGCGAGCATTCAGCAGATCGAAGCGGCGACGGGCTTTTGCGTGCTGCCGGAAAATCCGCCGTCGGTGATGTATCTCGGCGATTTGCACATCCTGGATTACTTTGCGCTCGTGGCCGAGGAAGCCGATTGCGGTTTGTTGCTCGACTGCGCACATTTGGCGATTTTTCAGCACGCGCGCGGGCTGGAGCCGTTGACGGCGCTCGATAACTTCCCGCTGGATCGTGTGATTGAAATGCACGTGGCGGGCGGCACGTACAAAGAGGTGGACGGCTTTCATTACATTGACGACGATCATTCGCCCGAACCGCTGGCGGCGACGTGGGAGATTTTGGACTATGTGCTGCCGCGCGCGAAAAACTTGAAGGCCATCGTGTTTGAATGCGAATACAACGCGCCGGAGGCCTGTCTGGACGGCTTTGCGAAGCTCAACGCGATGTTTCCCGCACCAACCGGAGTCGCCGCACAATGAGCCATCATACGTTGCAAAAGCTGATGGTGCGGATGCTCTTTGACGAAGCGTTTGTCGCCGCTGTTCAGGCCGCGCCGGAGCAGACGTTGGCGGAGTTAGAATTGACCGAAAGCGAACGCGCGCAATTGCTCAGCGTTGATCCGCGCGCGTGGCGTTACGATGCGTTGCGGCGCAAACGAACGCTGCGCACGTTGGTCGAAGAATTCAAAATCTCAACAACCATCGCGCTCGCCGCAACGCGCTCGCTGGCCTCGCTCGAACAATTCTTTTCTTCGCCGTTTTTTCATAACGCCGTGCAAGCACGCGGCTCGCTCGGCGCATCGTTCGCGGAGTTTTTACACGATGGCTGCAAGCGGGAGCAGTGGCGTGCGCCGCAGCTTCCAGATGTGATTCGATTGGAACTCGCGCTGGCAACGTGTCGGCGCACACTCGCCCGCAATGGCGCGCATGAAGTTCACAAGCTGCCTGAATCTATTGGCGACAACGAACGTGTGCAACTTGCGCCAGGCTTCGGCGTCGGCGGCTTTCAAGCCAACGTGATCGCCACGATTCAGCAGATCGAACAATATTTGTTTGAAGTCAGCCTGATGCCTGCGATGGTGTTGTGCGACGATGCGCCGCGCTTGCCAGAACTGCCTGCCGTCGAGCCGAAGCTAAAAACCTATTTGCTGTTCAGCCCCGGCGCGACGGGCATTTCGTTGACGGAAATTGACAAGGCCTCGTATCTGGTGTTGTACGAGGCGCGTCGCACGGTGGAAATCAAAAGCCTGCTCGCCCGCGCCCAAACGTCCGGCGTCAACGCACGCCGCGCCCAGGAAGTGCTGTCGGAATGGTTGGAAGTGGGCGGGTTGATGATCGTTGCTTGAAATTCATTTTCCATTTTCCATTTTTGATTTGTCATTTGTCATTGTGCGCGTACACAACAAACCAATGAGAAATGACAAATCAAAAATGGAAAATGGAAAATGATTCTCCCTCCGTAAACAATGCCTCTTACTCTTCGTTGGGTGTTATTGCTCGCCTTCGTTTTGCGTGGCGTCATTGCTGGCGCGGCATATCTGACGTTGCGCGATCCAAAGGCGTTTTATGCCAAAGACACGTGGTCGTATTTGCAACCGGCGATTGAGTGGTTCACCGTTGGCAGCTTCACCGCGCAAGGCGAACCGGAGCTGTTTCGCACGCCGGGTTATGCGGTGTTATTGGGGTTCGGCATCAAGCTCGGACAAATTGAATTCGTCACCATCGCGCTGCAAATTCTGTTGAGTTGCGCGACGACGTATCTCGTGTTTCGTATTGCCAAAGAATTGTTCGCCGACGAACGCGGTGCGATTTGGAGCGCGTTGATTTACGCCCTCGAACCGCTGAGCATTATTTCGTGCAGTTGGTTGCTGAGCGAATCGTTGTTCGGCGCATTGTTGGCAGCGGCGTTGTTTTGTCTGCTCACATTCGTGCGGCAACGCAACCTCACGCGCTTGCTCTACGCAGCATTATTCTTCGCGGCAGCAGCATACGTGCGACCGATTGGTTATTTCCTGCCGCTGGTCATCACGCTCGTGCTGTTGTTGTGGGGCACAGCGAAACGCGAATGGCGCTCCGTCAAACCGGCGCTCTTGTTTTGCGTGATTTCGTTCGCGTTGTTGAGCGTGTGGCAAATCCGCAACTATCGGCAAACCGGCTATGCAGGCTTTTCGGTGGCGATGGCGTACAACTTGTATTTTCATCAAGTCGCGGCGTTGCGGGCGCAGGAAGAACAACGACCGTTTTACGATGTCTTGGACGAGTTGGGCTTTTATGATCGCGAAAAATATCTGCAAGCGCATCCCGAACAACGAAGCTGGTCGCTCGCCGAACGCTACGGATTTATGCAGCGCGAAGGTTTCCAGGCGATTTGGCGCGCGCCGCTGACGGCGGTCAAAATTTATGGGCGCGGCTGGGCGATTGCGCTGTTTGATCCAGGGGCGACAGAGTATTTGCGCTTGTTTCAGGCGTATCCGCGCTCAGGCCGCTTGATGAACACGATGGTGAGCGACGGAATTGTTGCGCTGGTCAGAAATATTGTCGTGCAACAACCGTTGTTGTTTGCGCTGTCAGCAATCTTTGGGCTGTGGTTGCTGGTGAATTACGCGCTGGCGCTGTGGGGATTGAAAGGACAAACGTTGTCGTTGTCGTTGTTGTTGCTGTTGGTGATAGGGTTCTATCTACTGGCGCTCGCGGGTGGGACGTTAGCGTCGGGGCGATTTCGGATGCCAGTGATGATCGTCGTTTGCATTCTGGCCGGACAGGGATTATCCAAACTCAAGCTCCGCAAAAATTGACGCGAATATGAAACCTTTATTTCTTCTTTGTCTCCTCCTCGTCGCCACGCTGGCGCAAACACCGGCACGCAAATATACGACCGTCGAACGATTGCAACCCGAACGATTGCGCGCCGTGCAAATAGATCGCCAACGTCATCAACAACAGCGTCAGCAACGGCGCGTCATCAAAGGCTACCACGACTATCGCGCGATTATGCATGTTCACGCCGAAGACTCTGCGCACACGGGCGGCACGCGGCCTGAACTGCTCGCGGCGTGCAAGCGCACTGGCGTCAACATTGTGCTGCTCACGAATCACGTGCGCCCGCCGGTAGACTTCATCAAAGACAGTTGGCGCGGCCTGCGCGACGGCGTGCTGTTTATCCCCGGCGCGGAACACGAAGGCTTTTTGTCGTATCCGATGAAATCCATTCTGAACCGCAAAACGAACGGACGCGACGAGTACGTCCAAATGGTGCGCGAAAACGGCGGCAACATTTTTCTCTCGCACATCGAAGAGCGTCCCGATTGGTCAACGACGAATTTGACCGGGATGGAAATTTACAACCATCACGCCGATTTCAAGCCTGAATTGGACTTTCTGCGCTGGCTGCCGATGACGCTGTCTGATCCCGACGGCATCGCTAAAGTGCAACAGATGTTGCGCGATTATCCGCAAGAATTTTTCGGTGTAACGCAAGATTACCTGAGCGACTACATTCGCAAGTGGGATGCCGAGAGCCAGCACCATCGCGTCACGGGCATTGCGGCCAACGATTGCCACCACAATCAAGTCATCACCGTCAAAGTCGCCGCGCCCGACACCATCACGCTCTGGCTCACGGGCGACAAAGAACCGACCTTCACCGTCAAAGCCAACCGCGCCCCGCGCATCCCTGAATTGACGAAAGGCAAACAAATCGGCGACGTGATTGCGGTCATAGACATTGACCCGTACGACCGCAGTTTGAGCTATGTCACAACGCACATCCTGGCGCAGCGATTGAACGAAGCAGCAGTGCGCGAAGCTTTGCGACAGGCGCATGTTTACGTGTCGCACGATTGGCTCTGCGATCCGACGGGCTTTGCGTTTGTGATCAACCAAGGCGCGCGGCAAGTTGGCGTGATGGGCGATGAAGTGAAGTTTGTAGCAGGAATGAAATTGAATGTAGCTGCGCCGACCAGCGGTTGGATTCGTCTGTTTCGCAATGGCGTGGTGGCACAGGAGATAAACAGCGATGCGATGGATTTTGTCGTGACGGAACCGGGCACGTATCGGGCAGAGGTTTGGCTGGAAGTGGATGGCGAATGGCGACCGTGGATTTATGCGAACCCGATTCGGGTTATGAAGTAAATCGTCTACTCCGTCCGTTTCAGCACAAACAAAGTGATGTCATCGTATTGCGGCGCGGCTCCGGCGAAGCGGTCAATCTCGGTGAAGATTTTTTCTACCAGCACCTCCGCTGGTTCGTGTGCAATGCCGCGTACAAAATCCGCCAGCCGTTGCTCGCCGTATTCTTCTTCGTGAATGTCCTGCGCTTCGGTCACACCGTCGGAAAACAACGCGATGATGTCGCCTGTGTGGACGT
>CAZWAK010000300.1:0-5493 GCA_964631865.1 uncultured Heliobacteriaceae bacterium
GCGCGACAATCAAAAGCTGCTGGACACGTTGGAAACGCTGCGCGATTTGGGCAACACGGTCATCGTCGTCGAACACGATGAAGACACGATGCGACGCGCGGATTACATCGTAGACTTGGGGCCAGCCGCAGGCACGCACGGCGGCGTAGTCGTCGCGGTCGGCAAACCGGACGACGTGATCAAAGTTGCGGAATCGCTAACCGGTCGCTATTTATCAGGTGAAATTTCCATCGCAATCCCTCCCGAACGTCGCTCGCCAAACGGCAAAAATTTAATCGTGCGCGGCGCGACGGAACATAACCTGAAGCAAATTGATGTCACGTTTCCGCTCGGTTTGTTGACGGTCGTGACAGGCGTTTCCGGCTCCGGCAAATCTACGTTGGTCGAAGACATTTTGTATCGCTCGATTGCGCGCAAACTCTATCGCAGCCTGGCCGAACCGGGCGCGCACAAAACCATCGAAGGCTTGGAACACATTGACAAGATCATCGAAATTGATCAGTCGCCGATTGGTCGCACGCCGCGCTCGAATCCGGCGACCTACACCGGATTGTTCACGCCGATTCGTGAGTTGTACGCGATGCTGCCTGAAAGCAAAGAGCGCGGCTACAAGCCCGGACGCTTTTCGTTCAATGTCAAAGGCGGACGCTGCGAAGCGTGTCAGGGCGACGGGATGAAGCGGATCGAAATGAACTTTTTGCCCGATGTGTACGTGACGTGCGAAGTCTGTCGCGGCTCGCGCTACAACCGCGAAACGTTGGACGTGCGCTATCAAGGCAAGAACATCGCGCAGCTTTTGGAGACAACCATCGAAGACGCGCTAGAACCGCTGCAAAATCATCCGCAGATCAAGGCGAAGCTGCAAACGTTGGCGGATGTTGGCTTGGGCTACGTGCAATTGGGGCAATCGGCGACGACGCTGTCGGGCGGCGAAGCGCAACGCATCAAGCTGTCGAAAGAGTTATCAAAACGCGCGACGGGGCGCACGGTGTATATTCTGGACGAGCCGACGACAGGCTTGCATTTTGAAGACGTGCGGCGGTTAATTGAGGTGCTGCAAAAACTGGTGACGATGGGCAACACGGTGATTATCATTGAGCATAATCTGGACGTGATGAAATCCGCCGATTGGATCATTGACTTAGGCCCCGAAGGCGGCGAAGGCGGCGGGCGCGTCGTCGCGGAAGGCACACCGGAAGAAGTGGCGAAGAATAAAAAATCATTCACTGGGCAGGCGCTGAAAGCTGTGCTGAATGGGCATTTGAAAAACAAGTAGGGAGTTTTTTTTTTCCACGAAGTCACACGAAGAGACACGAAGAAGAATCAGACAGGATTCACAAGATTGACACGATGATTGGGCAATAAAATCTAATTTTGCAAATCCTGTAAATCCTGTCGAAAAAACTTCGTGATTCTTCGTGTAGCTTCGTGGAGAAATATCCTTCCTGAAAACCAAAGGTGACGATGTATGAGTCTCGAACTGTACCGGCAACTGATCGAAGGCGTTGATGATTTGACGTCGCAACTCAATGAACGATACCAATCGCATCTGCAATGCGGCGCGGGTTGCAGCGGCTGTTGTCATCATCACTTGTCCGTCTTCGCTGTCGAAGCCGCAGTGTTGACCGAAGCGATTCAGGCGTTGCCAGAAGCTACGCAAACACGCATTCGCCAACAAGCAAGCGAGATCAAACAACGTGAGGCGCGTGGCGAAGCGGTTGCGTGTCCGCTGCTCGTGGACAATCTCTGTTCCATCTATGAATCGCGCCCGCTGATCTGTCGCACGCAAGGATTGCCGTTGCTCTATGAAGCCGATGACGGCGCGCAGGAAATTGATTTTTGCCCGTTGAATTTTGCCTCCGATGCGGCGATTGCCGAGTTGCAGGATGAATACCTCGTGCCGCTGGATTTGCTGAACTTGAAACTGGCGATGGCGAATGTGAGTTATTGTCGTGCTGAAGGATTGAGCGATAATCAAAGCTACGAACGCATCAAAATGAGCGAAGTGATTCTCGGCTCGTCATGAAAATCTCTGCCAAAATCAACGTCTACAACGAAGAAGACAACCTCGCAGCCGTCTGCGAATCGCTCGACTTCGCAGACGAGATCGTGATCGTAGATTCTGACTCCACCGACCGCACGGTGGAAATCGCGCGCCGTTACACGGACAAAATCTTCAACCATCCGTTTCGCGGCTACAAAGACAAACACGAGTTTTCGGATGCCAAAACGACGGGCGATTGGATTTTGTGGATGGATGCGGACGAGATCGTCACACCGGAATTGAAAGCCTCTATCAAAGCGTTGCGCGAACGTGATCCGGCGACGCTGCCCGATGGCTTTCGCATTGCGCGGCGCACGTGGTATCTGGGTAGGTGGATCCTGCATTCGGGTTGGTATCCCGATTATCAAATGCGGCTCTATCGCAAAGCCGCGAGCTATTGGGACGGCGTGTCGCCGCACGAAGTCGCGCACGTGCGCGGGCGCATAGAAGTTTTGCCGGGCGAATTGCTGCATAACACCAAACGTGATTTGAGCGATCATCATGCCGTGATGGATCGCTATACCACACTCGCAGCGGAGTATTTATTCAAGCACGGCAAACGGGTGCGCGCGATAGACTTGTTCGTCGTGCCGATTGCGGCGTTCATTCGCACCTACCTCTTCAAACAAGGCTTTCGTGACGGCGTGCAAGGATTGATTATTGCGATTCAGACGGCGTACAGTGTGTTTCTGAAATTTGCGAAAGTGTGGGAGAAAAGCAATCTCGGCAAGACGGAGTGAGCAATGTTTATTAGCAAGCTGGAACTGAAAAACTTTAAGCGGTTTACGGATTTGACAATTGATTTGTCAGAGACGAAAACGCCGCCGAAATTGGTGTTGATGATTGGTGCGAATGGCAGTGGAAAGAGTTGTGTATTTGATGCGTTTGAGTATAGAGCCAGTTCGCCATTCCCGAGCGAATTGGAACCTTATTACTTCAAAACGCCGGATAGCCACCCATTTGTTCTTCCAACGTTCGCCGACCAACCTGAAATTAGTTTGTGGGAACCGCCGATCAACGAAAAACTGCGCCGTGCTTTCTACGGTCGTAGTGCCACAAGATACACGCCCGATCTTTCGCGCACGGCACAAGCACGTCAGGTTAATATCGAAAAAGACTCCGACCGCCCACGAACATATATCCAGATTGATCAACGCTTCGAGGGAGATTTCGCAGCCTTAGTCAAGCTCTTGTTTTCGGAATTGTTCAGTCCGGAATTTGATGCTGAGCAGGTAAAGGCCAAGTACATTATTCCTTTTAATGAATCGTTAGAGCGAATTTTTGGGACGGATCGCGCGACTTCTTTGTCCATGCTTGAAATCGTTCCTGCGCTGGATGGAAACCCTGGCGAGATCAAGTTCCGCAAAGGTCAAAGTGAACTGACTTATGATCTTTTGAGTAGCGGCGAAAAGGAAGTCATTAACATTCTTCTCAACTTCTTCGTCCGTCGCCAACACTTTCAAGACACGATCTATTTTATTGACGAATTGGACGTACATCTCAATACAGCTTTGCAATATGACTTACTAAAAGAACTCACCGAAAACTGGCTACCGGCGAATTGCCAACTCTGGACGGCTAGCCACTCGCTTGGCTTTATCCAATACGCCAAAGAAACCCCTCATTCTGTCATTCTCGACTTCGATCAACTCGATTTCGACCAGCCACAAACCATTACGCCGCAGCCGAAAGAAATCCTCGAAATTTACGAAGTCGCCGTGCCGAAAGACCTCATGCTGAAAGTGTTTGAGGGGAAACAGATTTTCGTGTGCGAGAACAAAAACGATGAATACTTCAACCTGCTGGCGTTGGAAAACAAGATATTCGTCGGCGTGCAGGACAAGCGGCAAGTCTATCTGAATGTCAAAAACAATCCCGCTTACTATGGCTTAATGGATCGGGATTATCTGACCGAAGGCGAGATTAATAAAATCCAGCAACAATTACCGAACCTGCGCGTGCTGCATTACTACGCATTTGAAAACTATCTTTATCATCCTGATAACCTTGCCGAGATATTCCCGGACTTTGATATTCAAGCTTACCGCGCGGATATTCAGCGCCAAAAAAATGGGCAACGTGATTACATTTTGACGGGGCTGGAACTGGCGCGACGTGGCTACTCGGTCTTGAACGATCAAAACATCAAACGCGACGACGATGCGATTGAAACGATCATTGCCGCTTTGCGCAGTGATGACTTTGAAAAGTTCTATCCATACTTTGATATGAAAACCCGCTTCAATCGGCATCTGCTGAGTTCCTTAAAACTAACCACCAGCAAGATGGTCAAAACAACATGGTTTCGGCAAGCCATCGAAAAACCTCTCCAATGAAAACCGTCATCCTTTGCGGCGGGCGCGGCACACGGCTCGGCGAACACGGCATCAACATTCCGAAAGCCCTCATCGAAATCGGCGGCAAGCCCGTGCTGTGGCATTTGCTCAAGCTGTATTCGCAGGCCGGCTTGAATGATTTCATTCTCTGTCTCGGCTATCTCGGCGATGCGATCAAGCGGTATTTCCTCGAACAACAATGGCTCGCCAATGACTTCACGTTGCAGATGAAAGCGTCGGGCGAATACGAACTGCTCAACCATCGTGGCACGCATGAAAACTGGCGCATCACGTTTGTGGACACGGGGCTGGAAACCAATACGGGCGGGCGTCTCAAGCGCGTGCAGGAATTCATCGGCGATGATGAAACGTTTTGCGCGACGTATGGCGATGGCTTGGCCGATGTAGATTTGCAGGCGTTGCTTGACTATCACAAGTCGCACGGCAAGCTCGCAACGCTAACCGCTGTGAATCCGCGTTCGCAATTCGGTTTGCTGAAATTGAATGACGAAAATGCGGTATTGGAATTTCAGGAAAAGCCCGTGATGCACGAATGGATCAACGGCGGCTTCTTTGTCTTCAACACGCAAGCGTTTGATTACTTGCAAGACGATTCCGTCCTCGAACGCGAACCGTTTGAGCAACTCGCGCGTGACGGGCAAATTATGGCGTACAAGCATCGCGGCTTTTGGAAATGCCTCGACACGTACAAAGACCATCTCGAATTCAATCAACTCTGGGACGAAGGAAAGGCAGCGTGGAAACTATGGCCCGAAGCGTAGCAATCTTTATCTTCGATGAAGTTGAAGTGTTGGACTTCTGTGGCCCGTTTGAAGTCTTTGCGGTCACAGGCGCACGGTCGGAAGACAAGCCATTCGACGTCTTCACCGTAGCGGAAACCGCCGCGCCGATCAGGGCGCGCAACGGCTTGAGCGTAAATCCGAACTTCACGTTTGCCGATTGCCCGCAGGCAGATATTTTGATTGTGCCCGGCGGCTACGGCACTCGTCCGCTGATGCACAGTCCAGTCGTGCTGGATTGGATTAAAGCCCAAGCCGCGAGATCGTGTCAAGAGTTGTGGAAATAGATTTTCAGCCCTTGCGTATCCTTGAA
>CAZWAK010000301.1:0-5477 GCA_964631865.1 uncultured Heliobacteriaceae bacterium
GTTATTGGCGTCGGGATTTAGCCCTGTTTGTGACACGTCTGCGAGAAGCATACCACCGCCATACATACCGGTCGCGTTGGCATTATTGGCGTAATTATAGAACGCATCATCCTCTGGTTTGATCCGCATAGTGAGATTGATGATCGCGCTCATGCCCGGTGCCAGACTGTTACCAGGCAATAACAGATTCGGTTGCCCTGCCCCATTGAAGCTGGGGTCAGTTAAGAACCCACTCGGACTACTTAATCCGGTGAGATTCATTATTGCGCCTGGGGCGAATTGCCCGGCGAGATCGTCGGTGACTTGGAGGTTGCTGATGGGCAAGATGCCATAGTTCTTGACGGTGTAGGTGATGGTGGTTGAGAAACTGCCGTCGAGATTGTTGATCGGTGCGCTGTCTTGTTTGGCCAGTCCCAATTCGGTTTGGGCAAACGCGGGACTGACGCACAAGCACATGAATAAAACGAACAATAGCTTTTGCATGAAGTTGATCTCCTGTCTGAGGGAGGGCGACGCGCTTGTCCAACGCCGCCCTCGCAGGCGTGATTATTTCGTCTCAATCCCTTGGTGGCTGGTGCCAAAGAGATTGAAGATATTGGCGAGCTTCGTGGTGATCGTGAAGTAGAAGCCCGAACGGATCGGCCCAGTGTACGCAAACCGCGCATCCAGCGCGCTCCGGTTATACCCAAAGCCCAACCGCACGTCTTCCAGCGGCCAGAAGCCTAATTCGGCTCCCAGCGTGGTGCGCCGTTGATTCCACCCAACCTGTCCCAGCCAGCGTCCCTCGACCGCCGCGTCAAAATAATGACTGAAGCGATCCTGAATGCGCCCCTGGAACAAATAGGTGTCGGTGGAGAGACGATTGAGGCTCGGCCCTTCTGAGGACACCTGCCGGAATGCAGCCCTCCCAAACAACTCCACCTTGCCGTTGTGAAATGGCTTGTACAAACCGTCTGTGGTCACTTGATGGACTGTTTCCTGGGTGAGGCTGAAGTTCAAGCCACGTCCGGCATCGCCGGGCAAACGACCCCGATCAAAGCTCGTCATGTCGTAGCTCAACAACCACGCGACGCGGTCGCTTTCTGCTGGACGATAGGCAAACGCCGCGCGCCCCTGCATGATCTGGCTCTCGATGTTCTGGAAATTCGTTTTGGATAGTTGGAAGTTGCCCAGACTGGTGAGGTTTTCTGTCATCCTTCCCGCCGCGCCTGCCGACAGAATCTGGCCCAAGCCCATGCGATCTCGCAGTTCGTAGCGCAACGACGTTTTGAAGTCTTCCGTCGGCATCCAGGCTGCCGCCAGCGAACCACTAACAAAGCCATCCTGTTGGCCTGCCGTGTGGAAGCCTTTCTCCACGCCTGCGTCCAACGACAAGGTTTTGCTCGCTTGGAACTTCTGGTTCACGCCCAAGACGGCGAAACTGTCGGTCCCATTGATGCCTTGCTCAATTTGGTAGCGCGAGACAAAGTTCGTATTGCGGAAGAATTTTGTCTCAAACCCAAAGGACATCTCTTTGCGACTATTGCTCGCTGCAAAGCCCGTGCTGGACAAATCAGCAATCGGTAAAATCGCCGCTGAACCCAGCCGCTGCGTGAAGAACAGATTCGTAAAGTTGTTGAGCTTGTACTTCGCACCCAACAGCCATTGATCGGGATAGGTCTGATCTTTGCCTTGAACGAGGTTCTGTTCCCGGCTCACTTGCAGGCTGAGTTTTTCGGTCGGGTTATATTCCACGCCCGCTTTCACCATCTGCGAGTTCGTCGTCGTTGTGCTATTGACGCTGTTCGTTGTCAGTTCCCGCATTGCGTAACCGAGGTTCGCCCGGAACTTCTTGCCGAATTGATGCGACCATTCCGCGTCTACGGTCTTGCGCCCATTGTCCACATTGACCGTCTTGTTTTGCTCGCCAATGTAGCCAATCGTGAACTCATCATTCGCTGTAATGTTAGCTGTTAACGCTGCCTGGAACCGTTTTGTGCCGGGCGTGATCGTGCCGCCAAACGGATTGAAGTAACCTTCATCCGAACGCGTGTACAATGTATTGGCAACGAACGTCTTGCCCAACGGCTGATGCCATTCCGCCCGATACGCATTGCCGCGATGGAACCCGTTCGCTAAACCAAAGTAGTTGCCTGCCGCCGCCACCTGGCCTGACGTCCGTGACCATTCCGCCGATATGTTGCCACCGTTGAAGAGCGATTTATGCAGGTCTACCCCGCTGATCTGGTACGCGCCAAAGCCGTTCTGCAATTGGTCAATATACGTGCCACCTACATTGAGGCCTTTCCATCCCCACTGCGCGCGTCCCGCATAGACGTTCGACGAATTGCCGCCATCGGCGAATTCGTAAATCGTCACCACTTGCACCAAATCCAACGCCGACGTAAACGCCTGCAATGACCGTTGCAGATACAACACGCCCGTTAGGTAATCAATTTGGTAATCAATTCCTCTGACCAACGCCTCTGTCTTTTGCACTACTTCTGGGCTGCGCCGGTCGCGGTATTCCAAAAAGACCTGTTCCGTGTTCGGCAGCAAACCCGACGCGCTCAATTTGGCATAGCCGAGAATGTTGCCCGGAAACACATCCCGCGCAAATTGCGTTTGGGGACGCGCGGCGGCCATTGTCAGGTAGGTTTGCTTGTTCGCTTTGATGTGGAGTTTCCCGCCAGTCAACGAACGCTCGTACAACGACAATCGCGGCCCCGCCGAATTGCTCGCGCCGAACCCTGCAAAGTTGCTCAACGTGTTCGCCGTTGTGCCGATGCGGACGTTTGAACCTAATCCCACGCCCTGGAAGCTTGATGGTTGGTAGTTACCAACCTCGTTTCCGAGTAATCGGAAATCACCGAACATCGCGTATTGCTGTCCATGTTCCAATTTGAAGTACAGCTTCGAATTCGATTGCACTTCCTGAAATCGCGTCGAGGAATCCCCGAAAATCGGATACATCCGATCCTGCGGATTCTGTTGGAAAAGTTGATTCTGATTCAGTAACCGATTCAACGGACGGCTCGTATCGTAACTGCCAGTGAAGGTCGTTTGATTGCCGAGCGGCGCTTTGAGGAAGAACTGCCCGCGCCCCGTCACCTTCTCGTTGTCGCCCGAAATCTGATGTTCCGGCGCGGCGGTGCCCACCGACACTTTCCCAACGCCCACCATCAACGTCGGTCGGATTTCTGGGTCTATCTGGATTTGACTTTCTGCGTGCAACGTTCCATTGGACGCGAAGAATTTCACCAAGCCAGTTTGTTGCGGCGCAATGTATTGCACCAACGCCAAGCCGCCCAGCATCTCCAGCTTCACCTGATTCTCCGTCTCCGGTGTTTGTTCTACCGAAAGGCCGTTCGAGCGAGTCAGGTCTTGCGCCATCAATTGCCGATGCCGACTCGGCGCTGCTCCAAGGCGTTGTAACGAACCTGCGCTGGCCTTCAACACAAGGATGTCATTGTCCGCCGCCGGATTGCCCCATTGGTCGAACGCTTCGATCACGACATCTATGGTTTGCCGTCCGCCTGCACGCAACACTGTCGCGCTTGGATGAAGGGACAATTTCTCACTTGGCCCCCGACCATAGAGACTCAACATCTCCACTGCTTTTTCAGCACCATCCGGCCCCACCGAAACCACTTTCACGCTGTTTGGGCCAGGATTCAGGTTCACTCCATTGAAGTAGTAGCTGGAGAAGCCAACCTTCGGATCGGTCAATTTCCGACCGATTTGATTGTCGCCGACCTCTTTGCCATTCACTTCCAATTTGACGCTGTGGCCTTGTGCGACCCGCGCTTCCAAACTCAAGGCACGATCCATCAAGACTTCCCCGGATTTGTAACGCGGAAGCACGATCTGGTTTTCGTTGATGCGTTCGACTTGCGCTGCGCTTTCGGCAAACTGCGGTTGCACCACTGTATCCAACTCTCGACCAGATGCCTTGTCTGCTTCGTCGTGAATCTTATGCGCCGCTCGCTCGCGCAACTTCTTCATCCGACAATCGAACTCTTTCTCGTCCTCGCAAGGCCGCCGCGCGATATGAGCCGTTTCGATTTCCTTCGGCTGCCAGCCTGACGGAGCCAGCGCGAAGTTCTGCCGCATAATGCCGCCTCCCAAAAGCGGACGTTGCACCAGCCTCGTCCATGAATGCTGATATTTGAGGTTTTCATCAATCAACATTGCGCCTTGCGGCACCGACAACGGATCAAGAATCAACACGATGCTACCTGCGTCCAACATCGGCAGGTTGTATTGCCCGTTCGCATCGGTCACAACGGCGGTGCCGTTGGCGGTGTAGATGCGTGCGCCCGCCACGGGGCGGTCGGCCTCCTTGTCATAGAACCCATTCTTATTGAGGTCTTCAAACACGCGCCCAATGATCGCCTGCTTGTCTGAAAAGATGCCGCCTTGCACTAGCACTGAGGCACGCGCTGTCGGCGATTTTGCGACTTCCCCCGTCGGGAATTTTCCTTCAGCAGTGGCGAGGTTCTCCGACTGACCTTGATGCGCCGATGGGCCGACGATCACGCGATATTGCAGCGTTACTGTTTCGTGCGCGGCAAGCATTCCGACCGGAATCGTGCTGACACCACCGACCGAAGTGAAGTTCACATTCGTGACCGTTTGTCCGCGCAGCAATTGGACTTTGTTTTCCGCCAAGCGGAAGCCACCGGGCAACTTGTCCACCACCACTGCATCACTCACTGGCGCGTTTGTCCGGTTCGTAACCGCCACGTTGTAGCTGACAATATCGCCAACAACCGCAAAGGCTTTATCTACCGTTTTGCGGATTTCCAGGGTTTGCGTTTCAAACATTGGAAGGTTGAATGTTAAGACTGACAGGCTCGGCAACAATACATCGCCGCTCGTGATGGTAAAACCACCGCTGACCGCCAGCGATTGTCCGTCGGACGAATGCAGTGTTGCTGTAAACAAACCATCGCCCGTCGGAACAATGGTGACTTGAATCGTGCGCGACGCATAGCCATTCGCCTGGCTCGTGATGTAGTACACGGCTGGCACACCAACCGCTCCTAGTTGTGACGGTGCAGGCACGAAGTTGAAGGCACCGCTGGCGCTGGTGGTTAACGTCGGTGTGTTGGCCTGGTTCGGCGCATAACCACTATTGCTCGGAATGTTCAGTGGATTACTACCCGCCGGATCAGTCGCAAGCGTGACCACCGCTCCGCTAATCGGCACACTGCCGCCCGCCCGTCCTGCAAACACAATCCCTACTGGATTCTGAATCACCGTGTTCGGATTCGTGGTGGTTTGCGGGAAGTTTGTGCCAGAGAAAATGCCGCGATTGATTAATCCCGTGCCGGCAGGAATCCCCTCGCCAAGTTTGGCTTTGAACTCAATCTTGTCTGTGGCACCAATCGCAATAGAGGCCCATTTGGCCTGTACGCGCGCGCCGTTGGCGTCGCCATTGTCCGCATCAACGGCATCCGTTAAGGCAACACCATCCACTTTGAGTGTGTTGGCAA
>CAZWAK010000302.1:0-5332 GCA_964631865.1 uncultured Heliobacteriaceae bacterium
TAATCAAGCCGGTTTGTGTGGTGGATTCATCAGGATGGCGCGCACCTTCTGTCAATTTGGCAAGGCCGAAGTCCAGCACTTTCACGTAGCCATCCGGCCTGAGCATAATGTTTTCGGGCTTGATGTCGCGGTGAATGATGCCCGCATTGTGTGCGGCGTTGAGTGCGGCGGCAATTTGCAGCGCGATGTCGAGGGCTTCGGCCAGCGGCAGCGGCGCGCGTTGCAGACGTTGGCGCAGCGTTTCGCCTTCGATAAATTCGGTGGCGATGAAATGCGAATCGTCCGTGCGCCCAATTTCGTAAACGGTCAAAATGTTCGGATGATTCAAAGCGGAAACGGCTTTGGCCTCACGCTCGAAACGATGCACCAAATCGCTATCGGTCGTGTACCGCGCGGGCAAAATCTTCAGCGCAGCTTTGCGGCCTAATGATTTGTCAGAAGCCAGATAGACTTCGCCCATGCCGCCTTTGCCGAGCAGCGAAAGAACTTCGTAATGCGAAATGGTTTGTGTGCTCGATGACGATTGAATGAGCGTGGCGGCTTCCGGCTGAAGCACAGGGTTGGACATAAAACCATCGGATTCTTCGTGTGCCGCCAGCAAGGTTTCGACTTCGTGCCGCAGGGCCACATCGTCGCCGCAGGCTTCGGCCAAATAGCGCGCGCGCGGCTCGCCGTTGTGCTCCAGCGCAGCGTGAAACAGTTGCTGAATGCGTTGCATTCGGGCCGGGTTGTTCATGATTTCGTCAGTTCCTTTTTGAGCCAGGCGCGCGCAAACGCCCAATCACGTTCGACGGTGGCGTGTGAGACACCCAACACTTTCGCCGTTTCCGCAATCGTCAACCCGCCAAAATAGCGCAGTTCCACCAACTGCGCGTGTTGCGGCAAACTGGTCGCCAATGACTGCAAGGCGTCATCCAGAGCGAGGACATTGACATCGGGCGCACTCCCGATGCGATCTGCCGCGCTAAGCGTGACGGCAATCACACCGCCGCCCCGTTTTTCGGCGTTATGCTGGCGCGCGTGGTCTACGAGGATGTTACGCATCAATCGGGCGGCGAGGCCGAAGAACTGGGCGCGGCTTTGCCAGGAAACCTGTTCCTGCTCAATCATTCGCAGATAGGCTTCATGCACGAGCGCGGTCGGTTGCAGCGTGTGATTGCCTCGTTCGCGGCTCAAATAGCCCCGCGCGAGGCGTCGCAATTCGTCGTAGACAAGTGGCAACAAACGTTCGCGCGCGGTTTGATCTCCGGCGCTCCAATGTTGGAGCAGTTGCGAAATTTCATTTGGCATCGTGATCCTCGCTTGTGTGGTGGAGCCGTCATTGTAGGGCAAGACGCCAGCCGCGCCAATGCTTAGCAGAATGCGGAGTGTGGAATGCGGAGGGCGGAATAGGGAACGATGAATGATGAATTCAAAACTCTACAAACTTGAAACTCGAAACAATCACCCCACACCTAACACCTGCTAGTGTGCTGAAAGAAATTGCTATCGCGGGACTTCGACCGAAACCAAAATTTCATCAATCACCTGATCCGCCGTGACGCCTTCGATTTCAGCGTCAGAGCGCATCACGATGCGATGGCGCAGCACTGGTCTGGCCACGTCGCGCACGTCATCGGGCGTGGTGAAGTCGCGGCCTCGCATCGCGGCGAGAGCTTTGCTGGCAAGCAACAACGCGACCGAAGCGCGTGGGCTTGCGCCCCAATGAATGTTGGCGTGTTCGCGCGTGCGGCGGACGATTTCGACCAGGTATTTTTGCACGCCGGGTTCGACCATCACTTTGCGCACCGACGCGCGGGCTTCGGCTATCGCTGCCGGGTCGTCGAGCGGTTGCAAATTCGCCGACTCCAACTTGCGCGCATTGAAGCCGGCTTGCCAATTGGCGATGACTTGCAACTCCTGCTCTTCGGTCGGGTACGAGATGATGACCTTGAGCAGAAAGCGATCCAATTGCGCTTCGGGCAGCGGATATGTGCCTTCGTATTCGATGGGGTTTTCGGTTGCGAGCACTAAAAACAACGGCGAGAGCGGATGGCTTTCGCCGTCAATCGAAACCTGCCGTTCCTCCATCGCTTCGAGCAACGCGGCTTGTGTTTTGGGCGGCGTGCGGTTGATTTCATCAGCCAGCAGCAAGTCTGTAAACACGGGGCCGTTACGCAAGGTGAATTGTGACGTCGTTAGATTGAAAACGTTCGTGCCCGTAATATCCGATGGCATCAGGTCAGGCGTGAACTGGATGCGATTGAACGAGGCACCGATGACTTTGGCGAGCGTTTTGATGAGCAGCGTTTTCGCGGTGCCCGGCACGCCTTCGAGCAGCGCGTGGCCTTCGGCAAAGAGGCAAATCAAAATCTGGTCAATGATTTCATCCTGCCCGACGATGACTTTGTGGACTTCCTGGCGAATCTGCGCGGCGATGTCGGCGACGGGGTTGGCGATGACGGGTTGAAACAGCGCGGCGCGTTCGCTGTCTGAAGGGATGAGCACTAAATTTGCTGTCTCGGAGTTTTCCATCCTCGCTACCTGCTTTCCTGTAACGCGATTTGGCAAATCGCGCTACCTGTTCGACGTAAGGCGACTTGCCAAATCGCGCTACTTGTTCTGAGAAGCCTTGCAAACGCGGCACACTATAGCGAAAGAAGATTGCGCCGACAAGTTGGCGCGTTTAAAGATTCGCCATTGCGCCTGCTGGCAAAAACGGCTAAGCTTTCGCGCGTGTCCCGCCGAACTATTGATCCCAATATGCCGAACCTGATTATCGGGTCTCGTGGTAGCCGCTTAGCCCTCTGGCAAGCGCACTGGGTGAAGGCCGAGTTGGAACGCTTGCACGATGGCCTCACAGTCGAAATCGAGATCATCAAAACGACCGGCGACAAGTTAACGGAAGCATCACTGGCACGGATGCCGGGCAAAGGCGTGTTCACGAAAGAAATCGAAGAAGCGCTTTATGACCGCACCATTGACCTGGCGGTTCACAGCCTGAAAGACCTGCCCACGACGCTGCCCGAAGCCTTGCACATTGCCGCGATTACGAAGCGCGAAGACCCGCGTGACGCGCTCGTGGTGCATCGTCGTTTAGCCGCGCGCGTCAACTCGATTTTGAGCTTGCCCGTGCATCCGCGCATCGGGACGAGCAGCCCGCGTCGCGCCGCACAGATTCGCCACTTGCGCCCGGATGCGCAAATTTTTGAATTGCGCGGCAACGTCGAAACGCGCTTGCGTAAACTGGACGAAGGCGATTTGGACGCGATCATTTTGGCCGCCGCCGGGTTGATTCGTCTGGGCTACAGCGCACGCATTACCCAAAACATTCCGATCAATCATCTGCTCCCGGCGGTCGGGCAAGGCGCGTTGGGCATTGAAACCTGCATCGAAGACGAGCGCACGAATTTTCTGGTGGACGGTCTCAACGATTGGCCGACGCGCAATGCGGTCGAGGCCGAGCGCGCGTTGCTCAAAGGCTTGGGCGGCGGCTGTGCGGTTCCGATTGCGGCGTTTGGGCAAGTCGAAACCGTTGCGGACAACACGCAATTGAAATTGGAAGCGTTGGTTTGCAATCTGGCGGGGACGAAGGTTGTGCGCCACGAAGTCGTCGGATCACAATACAAAGGCGAAGAGATGGGCAGCGCGTTGGCGCGGCATTTGATTGCTGCCGGAGCGTACGAATTGCTCAACGAAGGGAAGATGTCCGCCGCGCCTGAAGCGGTGGCGGAAAAACCGACGAGGGCGTTTGCCTCTCCCGCGCCCGTCGCGCTCGCGCCCAACGGAACAGCACGCGCGACGCCTGCGCCACGCCAGCCGCTGGCAACGGACAGCGAGTTGGCCGTTGCGGTGCTGGACGACGAAGCGCCAGAAGACGCGCGCTTGTTGCAGTCGGAACTCATTGAGCCGGATTTTGTGCCGCCAGACGAGACTGAACCGCTGCACGAATTCTTTTTTGCCGCAGAAGCTGAACCTGAGTTGCCGCCCGTCGCAGCAGCGCAACCGCGTCCGCGTCAGGAAGCCATCCAAGCAGAACTGCCGCAACCGCTCGCGGGCAAACGCATTCTCGTGACGCGCGCGCGGCATCAGGCCGACGGCTTATCCCAATCGCTGCAAAGCTATGGCGCAGAGGTCATTCTTTGCCCCACGATTGAGATTCGCCCGCCCGACAGTTGGCGACCGTTGGAAGAGGCCATCAGCAAGTTGCGCTACTATCACTGGCTCGTGTTCACCAGCTCGAACGGCGTGACCCATTTTCTGCGCCGCTTCGATGAAATCGGGCACGGACGCGCCGAATTGGCGGCGCTGAAAATTTGTGCGGTGGGCAAAAAGACGGCGGAGAAGCTGAGCGAAGAACATTTGCAGGTAGATTTGACGCCGCCCAAATTCACGGCGGAAGATTTGGCTTCGGCCTTCATTCGCAAATTCGGCGTCGGGCAACGCCTGCGCGGCACACGGATGTTATTGCCGGCGGCCAAAACCACGCGCGATGTGATTCGCCCGTCGCTGGAAAAGTTAGGCGTGACGGTAGATGTCGTCGAAGCCTATCAAAACGTCCTGCCCGATATTTCCAACGAAGAAATCGTGGCGCTCATCCATCGCAAACCCGTAGACTACGTCATCTTCACCAGTCCTTCGACGGTCAACAATCTGGCGGTGTTGTTGGATTCGGATCAACTCAGCACTTATTTGCCTGACGCGCGCATCGCCTGCATCGGCCCGGTCACGGCGAAAGCCGCCGAACAATGCGGTCTCCCCGTGCATCTGATGCCGCACGAACACACTGCGCCTGCGATTGTGAACCTGCTCATCAAAGACAGCGCCCACCTTACTTGATGAACCGCAGCGTGAACGGATAGCGATAAGTAATGCCTTCGTTCGCCTTGATCGCAGCCATAATCATCAACACCAACCACGCAATCCCCAGGACGAATAACAGCGGAATGCCGACCAGTACGAAGATCAGGATGGCGGCGATGATGGCGTAGATGCTCAGGCTGATTTGAAAGTTCATCGCTTCTTTGCCCTGATCGTTCACGAACGCGGATTGATCTTTCTTGATGAGCCACACCACCAGCGGCCCCAAGATATTGGCAAACGGAATGCCCGTGAAGGCGGCGAATCCCGCCAAGTGACAGATTAACGCCCACGTCCGGTCGTCTTTGGAAGTTTCGAACATAAAGCCTCCTCGAAAAAGTAAGGCAGGCAGACTGCCTGTTTGACATGCATAACGACGGTAGTATGCGAGGGAGGCACGGGTTTGTAAATCGTTCGCGCAAAGGAAAAGGCGAGGCGTGAATTACACAGAGCCAGCCATTCTCAATTTGGGGTTGAACCCACTACATTCTTC
>CAZWAK010000303.1:0-5064 GCA_964631865.1 uncultured Heliobacteriaceae bacterium
TGCCAGCGCGTACAGAACGTGGCGCTTTGAAATGTGGATCAAGTTTGTTCGCGCGTTCAAAGGCGGTTTTCGCGGCGGCGAGGTTGCCTTTCTTTTGGAGCGCAAGTCCCAGGTTATAATGCGCAGGAGCGTGCTCCGGGTCAAGTCCTAGGGCGCGCTCAAAAAATTCGATGGCCGTTTGCACCTCGCCCGCCTTCAATTTTTGCACGCCCGAATTCGTCGCAAACGTCGCAGCCTGCTGGTTCGATTTCAATTTGTTGAGTCGCGCCGCTTCATCGAAGGCTACGCGCGCGCCTGCCGTGTCGCCCTTTTTCCTGAGCGCCGTGCCGAGCGTGTTGTGAATTTGCGGACTGTTCGGCGCGAGCTTGATCGCTTCCCGAAAAGCGGCAATCGCGCCGTCCAAATCGCCGCGTTGTTCGAGCGCCGTGCCGAGCGTGTAATACGCTTCGGAAAAATCCGGCTTCGCTTTGATCGCACCACGAAATGCCGCGATAGCATCATCGAGTTTGCCAATCTGCATCAGCGTGATGCCGAGCGAATAATGTGCTTCCTGCAACGTCGGTTGCAATTCGATGCTGCGCTGAAACGCGGCGATGGCGTTCGCAAAATCGTCGCGGTATTTGAGCGCCAAACCGAGGTTGTAATGCGCTTCGGCGTCGTTCGGATTGAGCGCGATAAGCTTGCGATAAATCTCGGTCGCGCCGTTGTAATCGCTGCGCTGAATCAAGGCGAGGCCGAGGTTGTGATTGCCCGCGAGGTTGTTCGGATCAAGCTTCACGACCGCTTGCAATTCGGCAATCGCGTTGTCGGCGTCGCGTTTGTTGATGTAGGCGAGACCGAGTTGATTGCGCGCTTCGAGCAGGTTCGGATTGAGCTTCAAAGCCGCGCGAAAGGCGGTGATCGCTGCATCGTAATCTTCATCCGCGAGCAGCGCACTGCCGAGCGCGTTGTGCCCATCGGCGACATTCGGATTGAGCTTGACCGCGTCTTCGAGCGCGTCAATCGCTTCGGTCAATTTGCCCGTTTTTTGCAGACAGACGCCCAAATAATACTGCGATTCAAAATGCTTCGGGTTGAGCTTGACCGCTTCGCGCAGGTACTTGACGGCTTCGTCGTACTGCTCGACGAACCAGCGCGTCACGCCCATGCGAAACCACGCTTCGTGAAAATCCGGCTTGAGCTTGATCGCCGTGTCGAATTCGACGAGCGCGACGTTGAGATTGCCTTGTTTGCCGATGGCATAACCGAGCGCGCTGTGCGCGGCGGCGGAGTCTGGTTCGGTTTTGATGACCTCGCGGTATTCATTGATCGCGCCGTTCAGATCACCTTTTTGTTCGAGCGCGAGACCGAGATTCAAGCGCGCTTCGGCGAAGCTCGGATCAAGCGTGATGGCTTGCTGAAACGCGGCGATGGCTTCGTCGCTTTGCCCTTGTTGGCCTAACGCCATGCCGAGTCCGTTGTGCGCTTCGGCAAACGCGGGTTGTAATTTCAAGGCCGCGCGAAACTCTGCGACAGCGCGTGCCGGATTGTTTTGCTTGAGCAGCGCGACGCCTTGCGTGTAATGCAGTTCGGCAGCACGTTGCGCGGCTTTGGCTTGTTTGGATGGTTTTTGGGCGAAGAGTGGAAAAGAGAAGAGGCAGAGAGAGATTGCAAGAGCGAAAGCGATTTCACCGCAGAGGCGCAGAGAGCGCGCAGAGGTGCGCGGAGTTTTTTTGAGAGGACGGAACAAACGGAAATAACGGAACAGACGGAAAGAAAAGACTCTCTGCGCTGCCTCTGCGCAATCTCTGCGCCTCTGCGGTGAAAAAATGTCTTGGAAAATTTCTCGACAATTCATTTTTTGATGACTCCCGCTCCCTCTTTGACATACACAACTTGATTCGCCGCAACATCGGTCATCGTGTCCACCGCGCCGCTCAGCCATTGGATTTCCAGCGTTTTCACTTTCGCCGTTTTGCCCAGACCAAAATGCACACGCAGATCGTTTTGCGAATAGTAACTGCCGCCGCTGCGCACTTCATCCAGCAACGTGCGCGTCTTTTTATCTTCCGTTTCAAGCTCAAGCTTGATGCGTGCGCCGAGACCGCTGCGATTGGATTTTGTACCGAGTGCGCGCACCGAAAGCCAGTTGTTGTTCGTCGTCGCATCGCAGCGCATCAGCACGGGCACATCGTTCACCGGATTGATGACGACATCTACATCGCCGTCGTTGTCGTAATCGCCGAAGGCACAACCGCGACTTGCGGTCGGTTCAATAATCGCGCCGCCGATCTTTTCGGTGATGTCTTTGAATTGGCCGTTGCGCAAATTTTGATACAGCACTTTGCGTTGCGGGTAGCCGGCCTCGGTCGTGAGCTTTTCGACTTCGGGGTAAACGTGTCCATTCACGAGCAAGATGTCGAGCCAGCTATCGTTGTCAAAATCGAAGAAGCCACAGCCCCAGCCGAGCCAGCGCGTATTCAAGCCGATGCCTGCCGTAAATGTGACATCATCGAACGTCAGCGCGCCGCCGCTTTTTGTGACGTTGCGATAGAGCGTCGAAGTGTCGCCGGAAAAGTTCGTCTTGAAAATATCGAGCCTTCCATCGCCATCAAAATCGCCTGCACTGACGCCCATTCCGGCTTGCGGTTTACCGTCGCCGCTGTAGGCGCAACCCGCTTCGGTCGCGACATCGGTGAACGTGCTGTTCCGGTTGTTGTGATACAAAATCGCGGGCGCAGAATCATCCGCGACATAAATGTCCGTCCAGCCGTCATTATCAAAATCCGCCGTCAACACGCCGAGGCCATAGGTCCCGTTCGTTTTCAAAATGCCTGCCTTTTCAGAAACGTCAACAAACGTTCCGTTGCCTTCGTTGTGGTAGAGAATGTTTTTGCCGCCTTCCAAACCGGGCGGGCCGCACGCGACCATCACCCCTTTGTACAGGCACGGGCCGGTTTCGGGTGTCGGCGCGGTTTTCAAATCGAGGTCAATGTAATTCGCGACGAAGAGATCGAGCTTGCCGTCTTTGTCGTAATCCAAAAACGCCGCGCCCGCGCCCCAACGAGTCTTCGTTCCGGCCACGCCTGCTTTGTCGGAAACGTCCGTGAATGTGCCGTTGCCATTGTTTTTGTAGAGCGCGTTTTTGCCGTAATAGCTCACAAACAAATCTTCCCATCCGTCGTTGTCGTAATCGCCGATGCACACGCTCTGGCCCCAGCCGTGTCGCGCCAAACCGGCTTGTTTGGTGATGTCGGTGAACGTGCCGTTGCGATTGTTTTTGTAGAGTTTGTTGGTCGGCTCACTGCCTTTCGGAAAGCCGCCGAGGCGCGTACCGTTCACAAAAAACAAATCCAGCCAGCCGTCGTTGTCATAATCAAACCACGCGACGCCGCAGCCTGTGGTTTCGAGCAGATATTTGTTTTTATGCTCGTCGCCGTAAATTGTTTTGTGCGTCAAGCCCGCTTGTTTGGCGACGTTCACGAACGACACGTTGAGGTCATTCGCCGGTTTTGTTTGCGGAAGGAGCAGCGGCGAGATGATGGAGAAGAGAAACCACACCACTTGATTCATACCAGACAACTATAGATTGCGGATTGGGGGCGACGCAAATTGTAACGCTCGTTCGCGCGTTGCGGCAGTCACGCGGGGACGAGTATTGCCGCGCGATTGCATCAGTGAGTTGTAGTTCGGCTGTAAACTCAAGTTGGTAGTAGCGGAAGAGGTCTCAGTTGTAGTGGCGGATTCATCGGTGCTGGTCGTTGCGGTTTCCGTGGAAGAAGTGGCTTGTGAAGGCAGGGGCATCTTTCCCTGTTGTCCTGAAGAAGTGTTTTGCGATACTCCATAAAAATCCACAGCCAGCAAAACCTCTGTTCGCATTTTATCGAGCAGGGCAATGATTGGCTCAAGCACTTTGAGGTCGGCAAGTGCGGCGCGTGCCACAATCGCATTGTGTTCTTTGAGCACAGCGATTTGCTTGCCGGGATTATTCAGCAATTGTTGCAAGATACCGCGCATTTCATCAGCCGACATGTTGTCGAGGTAAAGTGTTTTGAGAAACAATCGCTCAAACCATTGGCGGTTGTTCGGCTTGTCGGGGTACATATAAATCGTTCGCTCATCCAGCAATTTCAGCCAAGAATTGCTGAAGATCGTGCTCCTCGCGCTGTCAGCGTTCGCAGCGCAATCAGAACCGAGCGGTGGTAGCAAAAACAACGCAGGAATGCGTAATAAGCGGAACGAGCCTGGAACACTGCCAGTCTGAGGTAACCGGCAAGCGCTACTAATAAAACCTCCAACGCTGACGCATCAGCCTCCAGTAGTGAGGCGCGGCATTGGCGCATCCGAGAGGAAAGGACAGAAGAATTCAGGGTTCAGTAAATGGTTTGTAAGATGATGTAAGAGTCTTTCGCGCTCATCCCACGAACTTGTAGCCAATGCCGTGAATCGTGATGAAATACTCCGGTTGGCGCGGATTGCGTTCGAGCTTTTGGCGCAGTTGACCGACGTGAACATCTACCGTGCGCGTGACGGGCATCGCATCGTAGCCCCAGACCGCATCCAGCAAATCATCGCGCGAGAGAATCCGTTCGCGGTGTTCGATGAAATGCCGCAGCAGGTAATATTCGCGCGGCGAGAGTTCAATCGCTTGCCCGTCGCGCGTGACTTCGGCGCGCTGAAAATCTACGCGCACGCCACCAAAGGAATACCGATCCGGGCGCGCAGGTGTGGCGGCGGGAATGCGGCGTAGGATGGCTTCGATGCGCGCGGCGAGTTCGATGGAGTCAAACGGCTTCGTCACGTAATCATCCGCACCGAGTTTCAAGCCGAGCACGCGATCTAACACTTGTCCGCGCGCCGTCAACATAATCGCGGGCGTCTGCACCCCTTTTTGCCGCAGGTCGCGCAACACATCAAACCCATTTTTCTGCGGCAGCATGACGTCCAGCAGCAACAGATCAAAACTTTCCTGCAAGGCATACGCCAGCCCCGTTTCACCATCTGTCGCGGACAGCACATAATAGCCTTCATTGGTCAGCAAATCAGTGAGGGTCAGCACCAAATCGGCTTCGTCTTCAATCAGGA
>CAZWAK010000304.1:0-5003 GCA_964631865.1 uncultured Heliobacteriaceae bacterium
AAACTCAGCCTTGGATGACGGCGCTGGATTGCGCTGATCCTTCGATGCGCGTGGACAAACGCAACGAAAGCCTGTCGCCGCTGCAAGCCCTGGCGCTGCTCAACAACGGCTTTATGCTGACGCAGGCGCAGCATTTTGCGGAACGGTTGCAGAAGGAAAAGCCGAACGATTTGGCAGCGCAAATCGAACGCGCCATTTGGTTGGCGTTTGGACGCAAGGCAACACAAGGCGAGCAGCAAAAATATGCAACGTTCGCGCGCCGCTATGGCTTGCCGAATCTGTGTCGTGTGTTGCTGAATCTGAATGAATTTGCGTTTGCGGATTAGTCGTCGTCAGATGCCGATGTACGGCAGGTCATCAGGGGAAGAAATGCGCAACATTAGCGGACGGTCGGAGCTGGCAGGATCAACCGCGTCCCATACTTCCTGTTGCACAAGACTGGCGGCCACCAGGCGGTCGCCATCCAGTGCGACCCAATGACCAGGATATTCGTGCTTGTGCTCTTGCACCCATTGCCGTTCGCGCGTTCGATCCTTCATCGGCTTCGCGGGCACACGTTTGTCGCGCGGCGGTTTGACCTTCACAGACGCGACGGCTTGTTGTGCCAGCATCGCATCCAAGCGCGTCCGTTCATTGGGCGGCAACTGCTCAATCAATTTCAGAATCGTTTCAGCGGTGATCGTAGACATAACGATGCTCCTTTCTGCCGCAGCATTATAGCGGTTGCTCGCGCGCATGGCTTCAAGGCCGATACGTGCGTTCCAGATGGGCGTTGATCTCGGCCTCGGTGAACCGGAGTTTTTTGTACTGATGTTTGGCGTGCAGCGCAATCTGTTTCGTTATTTCCGTTTGGTTCAAAACTCTGCGAATCTCTGCATCATCGCTATTCCTCTGCGGTGAAAAATATCCAGGCTACTTCGCAAACCGCCGAAAGAAGCTGTCCCGATTCCATTGCGGTCGTTCGTTGCGATTCGCCACCGCCTGGACGATGCGCAAATAGGCGCGGTTGAAATCTGCCGCCGCTTGAAAATTGATCGGCTGCTGCAAATCGTCCGACGGCGCGTGGTAACGTTCGGTGCGCCAGCGTTTGATGATGTCGTGTTCGGGCGAGCCTTTCGTAAATCCGACCTTCAAGGAAGCCGACGGAATGCCGCGTTGAATGAAGCTGTATTGATCGCTGCGCGTGAAGGCATTGCGCTCCGGCTCCGGGTCAGAGAGGATTTGCAACTGCATCTCTTGGCCGACGGCGCGCAAATCGTCAGCGAGATTCGACTCTTCCAAGCCTTGCACAATCAAACTGCGCAGCGGAAACAGCGGCAGAAACATGTCAATGTTAATGTTGGCAACCAACGCCGACGCGCGAACCGTCGGGCGCGTCGCAAAATACTTGGAGCCGAGCAAGCCGTTCTCTTCCGCCGTCACCGCGACAAACAGCACCGAACGACGCAGCGGCGTTTTCGCCAAGACCCGCGCCGCTTCAAGCAACGTAGCGATGCCCGAAGCATTGTCCATCGCGCCGTTGTAAATGCCGTCGCCATTGATCGGTTGCCCTGTGCCAATGTGATCCAGATGCGCCGACAGCACGACGTATTCGTTCTTCAACGCCGCGTCTGTGCCGGGCAACAAACCGACGACATTTTGCGAGGTCAGTTTTTTGCTCTCGAACTTCACTTGTGCGCGAACCGAAGCAGGCAAGGCAAAACGCGGCAACGGCTGGCCCGCATCAGCGAGCGCGAGGATTTCTGCAAACGTGTGCCCCGAACCCGTAAACAATTTTTCCGCGCGTGCTGGATTGATCGTGACGGCGAGTTGTTGTCCGGCGTCACCACTCAACCCCGCATCCGCCAACGCCATCGTCGGACGAAAGCGCGCGAGTTTGCTGCGCTCCCACGGGATGTCCTGTCCGCGCGGATTTTGAATTTGAATGACCCCGATGACGCCTGCGCGTTGCAGGGCTTCCCAGCGATGCGATTGATAATGCGCTTTGAGTGGGCCGGAGATGTCCGGCGGCCCACCCGTCAACAACACGACGACTTTCCCGCGCACATCCAAGCCCGCCAAATCATCGTGCTTCGCTTCCGGGATAGTCAGGCCGTAGCCGATGAACACGAGCGGCGCTTCGACGCGCGGCGCGTGCGCGATGCGCATACTGAAGACTGCGTCGTCGCCGAGTGCGAGCGGTTCGGCTTGTCCATTGCGAATTAACGCGAGGCTGCATTGCTCTTCCTGCACGCGGCGCGAGACAAAATTGACGGGCTGCAAATACCCTTTGGTTCCCGCCGGTTTCAGCCCCGCGCGTTGGAAGGCGGCGGCGACATATTCTGCCGCCTGGCGATGTTCCGCGCTGCCCGTGTCGCGTCCGGCCATTTTGTCAGCGGCGAGAAACTGTATGTGCTCCCACCACGCCTGCGCCGGATTCGCCGCGCCGTTCTGCGGCTGCGCGTATGTGATCGTGGTGAGAAGCGCGATCAACCCAAATACTTTCATCGTGATCTCCTGATATTTACCGTACGCGATTGCGCAAAATGCCTATGCCTTCGATTTCAATTTCGACCAGATCGCCGGGCTTCATCGCGGTCGTCGTGCCGGGCGTGCCGGTGTAAATAACATCGCCCGGATGCAGCGTGACGTGCTGGCTGGTGAAGCTGACAATCGCGGGCACGTCGAACAACAAATCGCTGAGCAATTGCGACTGTTTGACCTCGCCGTTGACGCGCGTTTGCAAACGCGATTTCGGGTAATCCAGCCCCGTCACAATCGCCGGGCCGAGCGGGCCAAACGTATCGGCACCTTTCGCACGCCACCATTGCAGATCGCCTTGCTGCCACGCGCGTTCGCTCACGTCGTTGCCGCACGTATAGCCGAAGACGTACTGCAACGCTTCGCTCTCGCTGACGCGCTGCGCTTTCCTGCCGATGACGATGACGAATTCGCCTTCGTAATGCACGTTCTTTGCGCCCGGCGGAATCACGATGTCGCCGCCGGGATCAACCAGCGACGTGAGCGGTTTGAAAAACAGTTCCGGCTTCGTCGGCGCAGGCTGCGTGCCGAGATGGCTTTTGTAATTCAAGCCCACCGCGAGCACGGTCGTCGGTTCGCACGGATAGAGCAGCTTCACGTCAGCCACATTCACCTTCGCGCCCGTCGGTTTGCGTTCGCCAAACAAGCCGCCGCGAATCTCGCGGATCGTATCTTTTTCGAGCAAACCATACGCGCGTTTGCCACGCTGTTCGTAGCGCACGTAATAGCTCAAACCCGCTGCGGCAGCCGTCGGAGTCCAAACCAGGCCGGACGCCGCTGTGCCCGCGACAAAGTCTCTTCTGGACAGTTGCATAAAAGTTCCCTCCGCGTGTGAATGAATTTCGTAAGCACTCTATACCACACTCGGCGGGTTGTGTGATAATCGCGCGCGCATCAATCGGACAAGGCAAAACAAATCGCTAACGATCAGACATTCCTCATTCTTCATTCTTCATTCTTCATTCTTGGACGAGAAGAAATCCTGGGGCATTTCTTCCTGCCGCAGAATGGAGCGTGGAGAATAATTGATACTACTTCCCGCTGTAATCCAGCACCTGTTTGTCCTGCAATAATCGTTCGCGCAATTTTGCATACGGCACGTCCTGTACCGCCATCTTGCCGTCAATCGCCAGCGCCGCGGCGGTCGCGGCGGATTGCCCTAGAATCATAAACACCGGTTCCATCCGAATGCTGCCGAACGCGATGTGCGAACTCGATACGCACACGGGCACGAGCAGATTGTCGGCTTGCCCTTTTTTCGGCACGAGCGCACCGTAGGCGATTTGATACGGCCCGTTCGTAGAAACGCCGATGTCGCCTTCGTTTTGCACATAGCCTTCGGGCGTGATGTAGCGTTGGATGTTGTGCGAATCAATGCCGTACGAACCCATCCCGACCGAAGCGGGCGTCGGGCGTTTTTTCAGCAATTCATTTTCGGTCATCACGTACGCGCCGATCATCCGGCGCGCTTCGCGCACGTAAATTTGATGCGGCCAATGGCCGTTGTCTTGGAATTCGTCACGCGCCAAACCCCATTTGCGAAACTCGTCTTGCACATCTTGCGGCACGCGCGGGTCGTTGGCGATGAAGTAGAGCCAGCCTTTTTGATACTGCTCGTGTTCTTTGATAATGGCGCGGCGGCGTTCGTAGCTGGCGTCGGGGTAATCGTAGTTCATCCCGATGTTATCGGTGCTGAACGGGCCGTGATTGTTGGTGTCGGTTTTGCGATTCGGGATGCGGTCGAACTTCTGAAACGTCTCACGCCAGCCCGCCTGGAAGATGCGCAGCAGCAATTCGTATTGCTTCGGATCGTAGCCTGCGGGCTTCGGAAACGGCACACGATTCTCCGGGTGATCGGTCAGGCACATGCGGAAGCAGTAAGCCTGGACTTTGTTGTCCGCCGCGCCGTATGCGCCGGGCGGAGCCGTGCTGATGCGGGGCAACACGCCGCTCGATGGATCGCCGGGAATCCAGTACGGGCTGATCTTTTCTTTGACCGCACCGAAGTGATGCCGATGATGCAGCACGCCGGTTTGCACGCCGTTCCATTGCTCATCGTACTGTGCTTTCGACTCGCGCCCGACGTGATAGCTGACACCTGCGGCGGCCATCAAATCACCTTCGTATGTCGCATCAATGAACATCCGGCCCGCGTAAGTTTTGCCGCTGAGCGTTTTGATCGAGACGATCTGTGCGCCGGATTTCTTGACGCCGGTTTTGCGATTGAGCCATTCGTTGCGCACGACGGGGATGTGATATTCGCGCACGAAATCTTCAAAGACCTGCTCGGCGACGTGCGGCTCAAAAATCCACATCGTGCGGTTTTCGCCGTCCAGCGCGACCGTGCCCTGCCCTTTGTTGCCGAACTGCTCGCGCTGCTCCCAGCGCCACGCTTGCGGCTTTTGATAGTGCAAATACACACGATGATAGAACTCGCGCGCGAGGCCACCGATGACGGCTTTGTTGCCCGTGTCGGTGAAGCC
>CAZWAK010000305.1:0-4983 GCA_964631865.1 uncultured Heliobacteriaceae bacterium
CGCAAAACCACACGCGGCGCACCACACGTTGTTCATTGAGACGGGCTAACCAGGAGCGGAACCGCATAGCAAAAAAAATCATTGGGGAATGCGGATGTATATGCTATGAAAACGATTGGGGTAACGCGATTTGCCAAATCGCGCTACATGTTCAGACGACCGATTCTAAGCACCGCCAGAGTTGCGGTCAAATTGGAGAAGGGAAGTATCGAGAATGATTAAGTATGAAACCGAACGAGAAGCATTAGAGCGCGATTGCGACATGGAATTCTTTGTCGCAGGTGGCCCCGGCGGCCAACATCGCAACAAAGTCGAGACCGCCGTCCGCTTGACGCATCGCCCCAGCGGTCTCGTCGTCACTGCCACCGAACGCCGCTCACAATCCGCCAATCGTGACGCCGCGTATGAGCGAATGGCAGAAAAACTGCTTGCCCTGCAAGTTGTCCAGAGGCCACGCCGCGCCACGAAAACGCCTGCCGCCGTCAAAGCCAAACGACTCGAAGGCAAAAAACGAAAGAGCGAGATCAAACAATCCCGCTCGCGTAAAATCAGTGATGATTAAGAAGTCGATTTTTATTTGAACTTGGCAAACGCTGCATCTATTTCTGGTCGTAGCTCCAGCCCGATTCGCTCGAAAGCGTCAAGCAGTTGGATGAAAACTCCTTCGCCGCCTAAGAAGTCCCAAAATTCTTCAGCCACTCTGAGTTCATGTGGAAGGTCTAACATCCCACGCATTGTCCAACGGTTGTATGGATTGGGTGCGTATGGATTGTATGGAATGGCTATTCCCGTCGAAATGTTGGCATCCGGCTTACCCATCAGAATCACCGCGACCCATTCCAACAGTGTCCTCTTGAATTCCTTGAAATTGCCAGCATTAGGCTTGGCCGTTTTTATGTCGAAGAGAAACAACTCTTGTTCATAGGATTCAAGATATAAATCTATTTTGGTAGGTTTAACTGTTACTTTATTTCCTGATTGGCAAACCCGACGGATTCTTTCAATTTCGCTCGGTTTGTCAGGTGTTAGAGAGGCCGTGATTAGCCCGTCTATTATGCTCTGAATTTCGATTTGCGCATCGGAACTGATGACTGTGCCTGCAACAACTTGTTTTTGTGCTACGGCGAATCTGGACTCGGCCAGGACGATGGCGACAGGCTCAAAAATTGCAGTGCCAAAGTTTGTGTTGAGCGAATGGATAAACGAAAAAAGTGCGAGGCGATCTGAACCCAATAAGCGAGTATGAAAAGGCATACTATTTGGCTCAGGTTGATAATTTGCCAGCTTGTTACGAAGACTCGTTCGCAACACGGCTTCTACTTGTAACAACTGTGATTCTGAAAGAGACATTTAATCATGCCAGCGGGGCGGCTTCGTTCTTTGCCATCATAAAAATCGTTTCTTGGTAGGGATCATCACCTTGTTCAGTTCGCTTCGTTACCGCACGATGAAATTCCTCAACGATTTTCAGCCCACTCAATTGCGCAATTTGCGGATAGAGCTGGAACTTATCATTTGCAACGACAAACACTTTTGCTTCGGGCTTCAGATGCGGTACAGCATTACGGAACACAGCCGCAATGCCCTCAACATAATCTTGTTGGGATTGTTTAGATTTCCCTCTTTTCTTCGGCCCGATCTCCATCTCGTCTTGTCGCGGAAACCCGAACAACTCGTATGCGTAGGTATGCTGATCGTGATAATCAATCTGCCCAACGTAAGGGGGCGAGGTGAAAATTCCATCAAATTGGCGACCCGCTATCGACGTTTCCTGAAGCGCGCCGCGCAAATCTACTAAGCGTGAATCTCCCTGGATGACTTTGACAATTTTGTCAGAACGCAGACGCGCAAATTCTGCAATGCGCCGCGCGGTGTCCTCGCTGTAGGCATGAATCTTCGTGATGCAGTTATCAATCGGCATGCACTGCCGATTATGTTTTCTGCACCAGTATTGCTCCCCTACTGGCAAAGGCGCTTTTGGCGTGGCTAATTCATAATGAGTAATTAACCGCGAAGACCGCACCGCACGACTCAACAAGACCCGCAACAAATCCTGATTTTGGTAATGTGGGATCAGCCGACGGTAATAAAGCATTTCGAGCAATGTGCGAGGGGCAAACCACGTCTTGAGGAATTCGCTTTGACATTCATTCTGCAAACTAGCCTTGAGGTCTTCCATTTTCTCTTCAGGAAAAAGTGAAAGATTCACTGCGCTTGAGTGCGTAAGAAATTGTGAAAACTTGGTGACACGGCGCTCAACTTCTAATATCTCATTTCGTGCTTGGACAACATCGTAGGTTGCGGTTTTGACTTTGCCGATTAGGCAGTTGAAAGGAGAGATGTCTACGCCCACCGCGTGCATTTGCATTTCATTACTTTGCACGAGTGTCGTTCCTGATCCCATAAAAGGATCAAGAATAAGATTGTCTGGCTCGAAGTAACGTGCGAGGAACCACTCGACTAACTGTGGAATGAACTTTCCTAAGTACGGGTGCAATCTGTGAACGTGCTTAGTTCGTTTGTATTCGGGGAGTCCATGAAAACCTAATTCGACGTTTAGCCCTGCGTGATGATGTTTTTCTTCGCCATTCTCAACAAGAGACAGAAATATCCTTAATTCTTTCATCGAAACGCGCAATTCCCCATTGCGCGCACGGGCAATAATTTCGCCCTGCTCGTTGTATTTTTTTATTCGATTGCGCTGAATATAATCACGGATGTTATGGGCAAGTTTGCCAGTCATCTGAGCGGCTTCTTCCAACGTTATCAGTTCAAGCTCAGACAACGATGAAGAATTCTTTTCAGCGCCATACACTAACGCTGTCTGCTGAGCGGTCGGTAATAGCATAATTGCAAGTTATATTAACTGATTTAGCGGCTTGCTTAGCCTAGCACTTCTTTCACCTTCGCGCCAATGTCTGCCGGGCTTTTCACGATGTGGATGCCGGCGGCTTCCATCGCGGCGAATTTCTCTGCCGCCGTGCCTTTGCCGCCGGCGATGATCGCGCCCGCGTGTCCCATACGACGACCGGGCGGTGCGGTTTGGCCGGCGATGAAGCCGACGACGGGTTTGGTCATATTGGCTTTGACGTACTCTGCCGCTTCTTCTTCGGCGCTGCCACCGATTTCGCCGATCATCACGACGGCGTGTGTGTCCGCGTCGCCATTGAAGAGTTCGAGCGCATCGCGTTGCGACGTGCCGATGATCGGGTCGCCGCCGATGCCGATGCAGGTGGATTGGCCTAAGCCGAGCGCGGTCAATTGTCCGACAGCTTCATACGTCAACGTGCCCGAACGTGAGACGACGCCGACGTGGCCTTCGAGGTGGATGCGCGCGGGCATAATGCCGACTTTGCATTGACCGGGCGAAATCACGCCGGGACAATTCGGGCCGATCAATCGTACGCCGCGCGCCTGGACGTATTGATAAGCATTGATCATGTCATTGGTCGGGATGCCTTCGGTGATGCAGACGACCAATGCAACGCCAGCGTCGGCGGCTTCCATAATCGCGTCGGCAGCGAACGGTGGCGGCACATAAATCACCGAAACATTCGCGCCTGCCTGGGCAACGGCATCGGCGACTGTATTGAAGACGGGAAAGCCTTCGTGCGTCGTGCCGCCTTTGCCGGGCGTAACGCCGCCGACGATGTTTGTGCCGTAATCGCGCATTTGCAGCGCGTGAAACGTGCCTTCTTTGCCGGTCAAGCCTTGCACAATCAACCGGGTATTTTGATCAACTAGAACGCTCAAGTTTCCTCCTGAGAAAATGTAGCGCGATTTGGCAAATCGCGTCACGCTTTTAATATTTATGCCTGATGAAAGAGGCGCAGCATAGCACAAGCCAAAGTGTACTGACCAGCAGCCGACAGCTTATTTTGCCCCCGCGAGCCAGCGTTTGACTTCGCCGATCAAGTAGAGCGAACCGCAGACGCAGATCAAGCCGTTCGCGGGTGTGCGCTGCAACGCTTGCTGCAACGCTTGCGCCACAGACTCCGCCCGAATGGAAGGCGTCGCGAGTTGAGTCGCGGTTTCGCTGATGACGAGCGGGTCGGCGCTGCGCGGATTGTTGATGCGCGTGGCGATCAGCGTCGTCGCAAACGGAAACAGCATCTCGGCCATTCCGGCAATCGCCTTGTCACTCATCACGCCGAAGACCATCGTAATCGGCACATCTTGTTCGTAGTCGCGCAAAAACTCCTGCAACGTCTTCGCGCCCGCCATATTGTGTGCGCCGTCGAGCAGGATTTGTCGGCCTTCGTATTCGATCAACTCCAAGCGACCATCCCAATGCACATTTTGCAAACCCGCTTCAATCGCCGCTTTGGCGATGCACACGCCTTGCTGTCGCAACGTTTCGGCAATGTGAATCGCCGTGCGCGCGTTGATGGTTTGATGTTCGCCGCGCAAATTCAATTGCACCGCGTAATCGCTCAAAGCCGTGTGATATTGAAAATGAAACATCCCGGTCGAAGCCTCATCAATCACCGCCTGATTCGACGAAGCTGCAACTGCGATGAGCGGAGCGTTGACGGCTGCGGCTTTGGCTTCGATCACCTGCATCGCTTCACTCGCTTGCGGCGCTACAACGACGGGCACGTTGGCTTTGAGGATGCCCGCTTTTTCAGCCGCGATTTCGGCGAGTTGTGCGCCGAGATATTCCTGATGATCCAGGCTGACGGGCGTAATCGCGCAGACGGTCGGCGCGCAAATGTTCGTCGCGTCCAAGCGCCCGCCCAAACCGACTTCGAGAATCGCCAGATCAACGTTTTGTTCGGCAAAATATAAAAACCCAATCGCCGTGACCTGCTCGAAATAGGTCGGCAACGCGGGCAAGGTTTTGTCTTCCAACAGTTGTTCACAAGCCGCACGAACTTGTGTGGCCAGACGCGCAAATTCTGCCTGCGAAATATCAGCACCGTTGACGCGAATGCGTTCAGTGATTTCGACCAGATGCGGCGATGTGTACAGCCCCACGCTGTG
>CAZWAK010000306.1:0-4980 GCA_964631865.1 uncultured Heliobacteriaceae bacterium
CGGTCTGGGTCGGCTTCATTGCGCTCTTCGGCACGGCGACACAGACCGGCATGGTGATGGTGGTGTATCTGGAAGAAGCAGTTGAACGCAAACGCAAAGAGCTTGGCGGAAAGCTGACGCTTGCGGGCTTACGCGAAGCGGTGATGGAAGGGGCGCTACTGCGGCTGCGGCCAAAAGTAATGACAGTCTCGACGGTTGTCGCGGGGCTGTTGCCAATTATGTGGTCAACGCGCACGGGCGCAGAAGTGATGAAACCGCTTGCCACGCCTGTGCTGGGCGGCATGGTTTCGTCGCTGCTGCACGTACTGATCGTCACGCCCGCGATTTTTCTCTGGCTGCGCGAACACGAAGCCCGGCGTGCCGAGAAGTCCGTAACGCAAGAGGCAGCAGCGGATAAATTTGAAGCGACCACAAATGAAACTATTGATCACAACGAGAGAGTTCTGACGAACCCTCTGAAACCTGAACCGAAACAAACCTGAAGGAGAAAAACATGTCTACAAACAATCATCGCAGAAACAGCAATATAGCGATCTGGCTTCTCATCGGCACGCTAAGCCTGCTGCTGGTCGTCGCCTTTCCTACCTTGTCGCGCGGCCAGGAAAAGAAACAGGATCATTCCGATCACACCGCTGGTCAGGAAATGAAGATTCCGCAAACGCCGCAGGATCACCGCGATCTGGCAGAACGTTATCAGAAAAAGGCAGCGGAATACCGCCAGGAGATCGAGATGCACAAAAAGATGCTGGCGGATTTCAGCAAGACCGTTGCTCGGAATCCAAAGGATACGGGTGAAAACCCTTACATCAGGAAGATGCGGCTGCACTGCGAGAAGTACATCAAGGCGACCGCAAGCGCCGCGCGTGAAGCTGAAGAGATGGCGAAGTTCCACACCTTCCGGGCGCGAGAAATGGAAGGAAAATAACCGACTGAGGTAAGGGTAGGAGTAGGAGACTAATGCGGCAAACACTTAAAACAATGGCAGCTATCTTCGTCATCGCTGTCGTGGTCAATTATCCGTGGGAACTCGGACAGACACCGCTTTATGCAGGAATGGATGATTTCAGCCGGATGCTATGGCACTGCTTGGTAGCTTCCTTAGGCGATGGGCTGCTTCTGCTGCTCATCTTCGGGATTGGCTGGGCTGTGTTGGGGCGACGCGACTGGTTCATCCATCCCGGCGCGCACGGTTATGCCCTGCTGCTGGCAACGGGGCTGGCCGTTGCCGTTGCCGTCGAGTGGGCGGCAGTGCAGATCGCGGGGCAGTGGACCTACAACGCACGTATGCCTATCGTACCCCTGCTGGGTGTCGGCCTCGCACCAGTCGCGCAGATGCTCTTACTCCCGCCACTCATCTTTCAAATCGTAGCGCGTTTTGCGTTACAACAAGGCCGTCGCACCGCAAATGTTGCGGGCGGCAGTCCACCGAAACAATAGTTTCAATCAACCGAATGAGGAGAAAACGACTATGAGTATGAAATCCATGCTGGCGGCGCTGGCCGTCGTGGTGCTGGGAATAACTTTGGCCGCGTGTAACAGTAGCAGCGGGAGTAACAGCGGGCCTGATCTGAAACAGATCGCCCAGCAGCGCGTCGGTGATTACGCAGTCACGCTGCTTAGCGAATCGGGGCAATTGAAGCAAGGCAAAAACAAGTACACACTGGAATTCCGCAAAGTTACCGACAATCAACTGGTGGATGTCGGCGAAGTCAAGCTGAGTTCCCGCATGCCGATGCCGGGCATGTCCGACATGATCGGCGGCGCATCGGCTACGCCATCCGGGACGCCAGGACGCTACACGGTCGAAAGCGATTTCGAGATGCGCGGCAAATGGAATTTCGGCGCGATCTTCGGGAACAACCAGCGTGTGATGTTCCCAATCAATGTGCAGTGATGAGGTCATCGAAGCTCATAAACAAAAAGACCGCGCGCATCATTGCGATGCTTGGGGTCTTGCTCGTCTTCACCGCAATGGTGCGCGCGCAGAGTGCCGATGTCGGCCAGACGCTCGACCGCTTTCTGGCGCGGGTGACGGTGGCTGCCGACGCCGCCAATGTGATCGTCGAGGCCGACAAGCTGCGGCGTGAGGCCGTGCAGAAACAAGCGGTCGGGCAACGCGAGGAAGCGCGCCATTTATTCCGACAAGCGGGCGAGATGATTGCGGCGGCGGCTCCTGATGGCGATGCGAAGCGCGATGATCCGTTGCTGCGCGAGTATCTGCGCGACATCACCGCAGCACTCGTGGCGCTTGAGGAGAGGGCCACCAAACCCGCTCCGACATTGGGCGCAAGTGAAGCCCTGCATCCGCAAGTAACATCGTATCTCAACTACTATCGAGGGCGCGGCAGCGCGCGGCTGAAGAGCGGGCAAATGCGATTGGCCGCCTATCGCCCGATGATGGCGCGCATCTTCCGCGAGGAAGGTGTCCCGGAATGGTTGCTCGCGGTCGGCTTGGTGGAGAGCGGTTACAACGCGGCGGCACTTTCGCCAAAACAGGCGCTGGGCATCTGGCAATTCATTCCGGCGACAGGAGAGCGTTACGGCTTGCGGCAAACGGCGTGGATGGACGAGCGGCAACACCCGGAGAAATCCACGCGCGCAGCGGCGCGCTACCTGCGCGATCTGCACGCGCTCTTCGGCGACTGGCAGCTTGCGCTGGCGGCCTACAATGCTGGCGAAGGGCGCGTAGCGCGGGCGATTCAGCAGGCAGGTGTGCGCGATTTTCAAACGCTGGCAGCGCGCGGGCTGTTGCCAGTGGAAACTATCAACTACGTCCCGTCGGTGCTGGCGGCGGCGCAATTACTTTGGGTGGGCCATCAAGCATCAGGCGATGCTGGAAAACCCGCCACCAATCAGACCACCGTTTTCAATCAATGAGGTGAAAAACTATGGACAGTAGAAAATCCATTTTCGTCATCAGCGCACTGCTCCTCGCAGTAGTCTCCCTGGCCGTATTCGGCAAACCTCTCTCGCCGCCGAACGATGGACAGACTGCGACTGTCGAGATCAATAGCAATGGCTTTGATCCGGGCAGCCTCAAACTCAAGGCTGGTGTACACGCCAAAGTGACCTTCGTGCGCAAGACCGACGAAGGCTGCGCGAAAGAGATCGTCATCAAGGAGTACAATATCAACCGCGCATTGCCCCTCTACGAGCCGGTGACAGTTGAATTCACACCGCGTAAGGGCGAGTTCACTTTTGCCTGCGGGATGAACATGCTGAAAGGCAAGTTGATTGTTGAATGAACAGATGCGTTTGGGAAGGACAAAACAAGATGATCAGAAATGCCAGACAAGTCTGTCACCCATTCGTACTGGCCGTGTTGTGGAGTGCGTTGGCGAATAGCGACAACGCACAAAACCCGCAGCCGAGCCAACCCGCGTCACCGACCTACAAGGTCATCCACGATCACGCCCTCGGCAAGGGACGGGGTGAGCTTCGCATTACGGAGAACGGCATTGCCTTCCAAGGCGAGGGCCAGGACGAGGAACGTCACAGCCGCACTTGGCGTGACGAAGACATCAAGCGACTATCCATTGCGCGGGAGGAACTGCGGGTAACGGTTTACGAAGCGTCGCGCCTCCCGCTCATCCCGCGCAAAGCGCCGTTCACGGATGGTAAGGCAATCCGCACGGGCACGGAACACGATTACGTTTTCCGCCTGCGTGAAGGAGAGATCACGCCGGAAGTTGTTAAGCAACTGCTCGCGCGCTTCCACCGCCCGATTGAAACCAGCGTACTCCCGAATAACGAGACGGAATCTGGCCGACTGCTGTTTGAGATTCCCGTCTTCCATCGCCAGCGCGGCGGCGGGAAGTCAGGATGGCTGCGGGTCTACGAGCAATACGTTGTTCTCATAGCGGATGACACAGGCGGCGCGCGCTTCTGGCGCTATGCGGACATCCGCGACATCGGTCAACTCGGTCGCTATCAGTTCGAGTTGGCGACTTGGGTAGGGCAATTCGGGGTGGATGGCAAGAGCTATGTTTTTGATCTCAAGCGCCCGCTGACTGAGGTCGAGTACGAAAGTCTTTGGAAAAAGGTGTATGAGCAAGGGCGCAAGATAGGGTTAAGTCCCGCGCCCACGCCAAAGCAATAGGAGTCATTATGAACACGCCATTACCTGTTTTGTGGCGAACTGCGTTCGCCACTGTTCTTCTCGCTCTCGCATCTCTACTTGCCATGCCGCAACCACTGGTGGCGCAGTCGAGCAGCGGAGCCGCTGCCGGCGCGCCGAAAGCATCAGCCTTGGAGAATGACAGTCGCGTTGTGATCAGCACTGAACTGGTTTCCTTCGCTGTGACCGTGACAGATAAAGAGGGGCGGTATGTACCAGGACTCGACCATACGGCCTTCGCTGTATACGACGATGGTGTCCGACAGGAGATCAGCTTCTTTAGCGACCATGACGCGCCTGCCTCCGTGGGCATTGTCTTTGATGTCTCAGGCTCCATGACAGGAGATAAAATCCTGCGCGCCCAGAACGCACTCGCGCGCTTCATCCAAACGAGCCACCCGGAAGACGAATATTCGCTTATTAGTTTTAGCGACTCCGCCAAATTGGTGCTGGATAAAACACGCGACAGCGAGGCGCTGCTCTCGCAATTTGGCAACGTTAAGCTGAAAGGGAATACCGCACTCTACGATGCCGTCATACTCGGACTGGAAGCCGTCGCGCGTGGCAGGTATGCGAAGCGTGCTTTAATTGTCATTAGTGATGGGGAAGACAATCATTCTCGCACCGATTTCGGGCAAGTGCGACGGAAATTGCAAGAGGCAGGCGTGACAATCTACACAATCCTGATTGGCCCGTTGCTACCACGCAGCAATGGTGGAAGTGTGATGGATAAACTCGCGACGGTGTCGGGTGGAAAATCATTCTTCCCGCGCAATGACGAGAAAATGAGTGAGGATTTCGAGCAAATCGCGCTGGAACTGCGCCGCCAATATTCTATCGGCTACACTCCTTCAAATCCGACC
>CAZWAK010000307.1:0-4979 GCA_964631865.1 uncultured Heliobacteriaceae bacterium
TCTTTGTTCAGCGCGATGTTGTTTTGAAAATCGTACTCGGCCTTCGCTGTACGATATGCTGTCTCTGCCGCAACGAGGTCTTTGCCTGCGCCTGCGCCAATTTCAATCAGCCGTCGCGTGCGTGTGAGCGCCGCCTCTGCTTCATCCAGTCGGGCTTTGGCGGTTAAGACTGCCGCGCGATTTTCGGCCTTTTGCACGCGCTCCAGTTCGCGTTGTGCCAGCGCGAACTTGGTTTCCGCTTCATGGAGCTTGCCGTGCATCTGCGCGATCTGTGGGCTGGCAATGATGGCGAGCGGCTGCCCCACTCGCACGCGATCACCGAGCGCAACGTTGACCCGTTCGACGCGCCCCGACACGAGCGGCGTCGCCTGTTGGGTTTGTTGCTGATTGACCTCGACCGAACCGGTGACGCGCAGCAACCCGCCACCTGTGCGCGCGGTGACTTCCGCAAATTCGAGTTTGGCGGCAGCCAGCGCTTCGGCTGATAAGCTGACTTCCTCGCCGGTTCCTTCTTTGTGTTCGCCTGCCTTTTCACTGGCTTCCGCCTGCTGAGCCTCTTCCTTCTTCGCCCCACCACACGCGGACAAGAGCAACGCTGTCAGCATCAGTATTCCGGCACTCAGCAAGGCGGCACGCAGCCGTAGTGATTTGATTTCAGGGGATGGAATTTTCATTTCGTTCATTTGGTTCCTCATTTCTCGTTGCCTCCCAGCGCCGACTGAAAATCCGCCAGCGCGCGATACCGTTCGGTCAGGGCTTCGGTGTATTCGCGTTGCGAATCCAGCAGCCGCCGCTGTTCGGCAATTAAATCGGTCACACGGAATGCGCCGACATCGTAGGCGGCACGAATGGCGCGGATGTTCTCATTCGAGCGCACGATCACGCCTTGCTCAAAGGTAGTGAGCGCGGCCTGAGCCGCTTGGTAGCGCGCGAGCGCGCTGCTGACCTCCGAGCGCACGACGGCCTCTATAAACTCGCGGCGACGCTGCGCCTGCGTAATGGTCGTTGCAGCTTCCGCCACTGCTCCCTGATTGCGATTGAACAGCGGTAAGGGAATGGAAACACCGACCGAAAAGAGTTTGTCGCGGTCAGTCAGAAAACCTATTGGCGTTTCGTCAAAGCTGTTCTGACTTGTGCCGTAGCGCGCTGAGACGATGATGTCTGGTCGAGCTTGGGCGTGCGCTAATTTCAAGCCCGCCTGGGCTGCCTCTTCCAGCAAGCGCGCCAGCCGTAGGTCGGGGCGTGTGCGCAAGGCAATCTCTACCGCCGCTTCCACCGCAGCCGGTGGTTCGCGCAGCAGGGGTTGCGCCAGTTCTTCTCGTACTTGCAATGAGTCGGTCGGCGGAATACCAGCGAGGGTTTTGAGTTTCAGCAAGGCGGCTTGCAAGCGGCCCTCCACCAGCGCCCGCCGCGCCCGCAAGCGATCCACTTCCACCCGCAGCAGATTGGCTTCAAGCGGGGCGGCATCCCCTTCTGTCACACGCGCCTCCACCACGCGCACCGTTTGCGTGTCGAGGCGGTTCAGCCCTTCCGTGATACTTAGTTCACGTTGCGCGGCCATCGCTTCCACATAGGCGGCACGCACTTCCGCCGCTAATCTACGCTCACGTTCTGCGACTTCAGCTTGCGCGACTTCGAGTTCGGCCTGCGCCAGTGTCAGCCGCCGCGCCCGCTTGCCGCCCATTTCGAGCGGGACGGAAATGCCGACTGTTGTTACCCGTTCGCCTGGCGAATTGAACACGCCGCGTTGCTGCTCAAAATCCAGCGTGGGATTAGGGCGCAATCCGGCTTGTTGTACTCGTGCGCGTGCGCGTTCAATTTCCAGGCGCACTGCCGCCAACTCCTGGTTGGAAGTCAGCGCGCGTGTAATTAGTTCCGTAGCTGAAAGCCCCTGTCGGGCATTCGCGGTTTGCTCCGTCATAGCTTCCGTTACGCCACGAAACGTTTGGCGTTCTGCCCCTTGATTTTGGGAAAGGTTTGGCGCAGGCGTTTGCCCTCGCCCTGGGAAACTGAGAAAGAGACTACTTACGATAAGAACACTCCACCAAAGAGACAGTGAAGTGATCCCAGGAAAAGACTTCTTGGAATCCATGCTTAACCTCTTGAATAAACGCCGACAGGGGAGAACTTCCCTTGCGCGCAAGGCACGGGCGTACAACTGCACACACGACGGCCTTATTAGGGTGATTACAATGCGAGAGGATTAAGCAAGGCGTGGAGGACGGAAGAGTTCCGCAAAAGGGGTAGCGGGAATGTTCCCCGGATGAGATTCGATGGGTGTAGGTTGGAGCAGGAGAGGCGGAAACTTGTAACTCTCCGCAGGCACGATATGAGCGCAGCAGCAAAAACAATCATCTTCCACTGGCATCGAATCTGCCGGAGCCTGATGATGTTCCTGCTCAACGTCCGCTATCGTGGAACGGCTTTGCTGGTCTGATACTGGAGTAGCGGAGGATGGCATCATCGCACCTTCCCGTTCACACGAACCGGGAAAGAGGACATCCGCAACGGCCATATCGTAGAAACAAAACAACAACAGCACCAGCGACACGTTGCGCTGCCACGTGTGTAATTTTCTGCGATTTGTGAACCCACTTCTCATAGCTCGCTATTCCAAAGCTTCCAGACGGTATCACACGCCATTTTCATCGGTCAATTTTATTTCGTGCCCCGCTGAGACAACGCGGCGTAGTGGCGTGCGGTAAGTGACTTTGTGCGAAGTTTATTGGAGTCAAAACGAGATGCTGTAACTGACGCCGGGTTGATTGGCAAAGGCCAGCACGAAGGAGAATACATGTCTCTCATGCGCATAGTTCAGCAGGGGATGCACGCGCACACCATCATAAATCACGGTCGCAGCGAGCTTCCGTGTGAAGTTCACTGTCAGCCCTGCTAGCGGCAGCCAGCGGTGTTCATACGTGCCGTAAGACACGCCCACATACGGCGCGAGAGGCAGCCCTGTTTCGCCGCTGAGATTTTTGCTGAAAGTGGCATAGAAGGATTGCCCGCGCGGTGTTCCGATGCGGTCAGAACTTGTGCCTACAATCAAAGCCGGACGTCGCGCCGTCTCGGTGACTGCCAGCCAGTTGACAAGCGGATTCACGCGGTCGCCCGGTGCTGCCGCACGAGGGTTGAATTCCAGGCCCGTCGTCAATCGCGGCTGCAACCGATAGGTGAGGGTGGTGCGGATTTGTGCGCGTGGGACGACATTCGGAATCCCCCTCACACTGAACGTCCATTTTTCCTGATTGGTATTTCCTGCCCCGCTCACGGCGCGGCCTTCGCCCGGTCAGAGCGGTCAACTCGGCACGCTGGCAGTCTCCGGCTTTTGTGTTCGGCGCGCTTGCGCTATTTGATCCTTAACTTCGCGCTGTGATTTGGCAATCAAGATGTCCAATTGTTTCTTCAACTCGGCCTCTTTAATAACCCCTTGATAAACCGCAACAATCTTTCCATCGCGCCCGATAACAGCCGTGCCAGGTAATGCCGGGCCGAGGCTGAAACGCCCCATATCTGCGGTTGTCGCGCCCAGCCAGATCGGGAAATTCACTTTCGCTTTGATAATGAAAGCTCGCACTGCTTTTTGTTCTGCCAATGTGTCCGCCGCCGCACCAATCACCTGCACGCCCAGCGCCGCATACTGGTTTTGGATCGCCGCCAGATCAGGCATTTCTTTGATACAAGGCCCGCACCAGGTCGCCCAGAAATTCAGCACCACCACGCGACCGCGATAGGCATTTAGTGATTGCTCGTTGCCAAAAAGGTCTTTGAGAACCAGCGCGGCTTCCTGACCGATGACATTCGGCGCAGGCGCAATCTGCTGCGGAGTGGCAAGCACTTTGAGTTCATCTACACGAAGAAAATGTTTGTCTTTCTTCGCGCGCGTCCCACCTGTAATGGCAACCCGGCTGCCAATGAGTTCGAGCCAGGTTTTGCCGGGCTTTTTATACTTGCCCGCTTCTAATTGGTAGAAGGTAGTCTTGCTGTTATTGCCCAACACTGCCAGTAACGTCGGATCGCCATTGCCCACGCAATCGGCGGCTTTGGCTAAGTCTGCTGGCGTTCCGTAAGACACCGTTTTTCGGTTGGCACGCATCCAGCAATCCTCACAACAGACAATCTGCCCTACGAGTTGGGTGGTTGTTTGGGCGAAAGAAAATTGAGTGACTGTTCCCAACAACAATAAAAATACGAAGAAGGTTTTCATCTGCAAATCTCCTGAATGAAATGAATAGACAGAGCTTCTTCTGTGCTTCAGTAGACGCTCAAACTCTTGAAGTCAGTCATGGAAGGTTGGCTAGATACGAAGCGTACAGAGTCGTTCAAAAGGCGGGCTGACCGTTGGTGTGACCGCATAGTATGGCTGTGCCTCACCAAACGAAGGTTTCTGAATCGCAAAAGGCGGAACCATAAGAGGTGCGCTCAATGTCAGCGACAAGCGGCTTTCGGGACGCAGACCTGTTGTAACCAAGAGTGGGCAACATTCATCCTCGTGTGAGCCTGCAACGAGAGTCGGGCAAAGTACGGCACTACATTGCGATGACTCTTCTAGGTGTGAGGCACAAATCAGATTGCAAGCCAGTGTTGCCCACAACAGACAGAAGGGCAGGACAACAATGATCATTCCCTTGCTTGAAAATCTCCGTTCACACATCATCGGCATTATACAGGTGTCGCCACCAGCGGAGTCAATAAATCAACACTTCCTAGTCCTCATGGCCTATCCAACGAAAATGGATTATCCCCAACCTGTGCCTGAAATAACTGTCAGAAGGCGGTGCAGCCTGATGATAAACGCGCACTCTCTACGGCTAGGCTGAAGATAGTTTTAGAGTGAAATGATGCAATGGGATTTCAATGAGTCCGCAGAAGAGTCCGCAACACAACACGCGAATGATTGTAATGGTTATAAATTGTTGATTTTATTGGTCAGCCCGGGGCGATTTGAACGCCCGACCTCTTGCACCCCAAGCAAGCGC
>CAZWAK010000308.1:0-4886 GCA_964631865.1 uncultured Heliobacteriaceae bacterium
GAGCATACCATTGAACTACCCCAGGCTACATCTTGGTGGGGCGTCTCTATAGTTGCCGTTTTTCCCCCAGCCGGACTTCGACGTGCGCAAGCGCGAGGTATTGTTCCAGCGAGAGTTGACGCTGCACCTGTGTATTCTCCGCCCAGGCGATGCAGGCATAACCTTCCTCGAACAATTCCTGCTGTGGATGATTGACTGACAAGTATGGTTTGGGCGCGATGATGAAATCCACATCGCCATTTTCCAGTTCGTACGGCGCGTTGCCCGTGACAGGCCAAAATTCAAAGGAAACGCCGGGCGCTTCTGTTTTGATTCGTTGCAACATTCCGGCCAGCAGCACGGCAATCACATAATCGGAAACCGCTAGCGCAAACCTGCGTTCCGATTTGGCCGGGTCGAACGTTACCTGCGCCGCAATTGTCGCCTGCACCTGTTGCAGGATGGCGCGCACTGGTTCAGCCAGACTTTGCGCACGCGACGTCAATTCCATCTTGCGCCCGACCTGTACTAGCAACGGATCGCCGAAAAAATCGCGCAGACGCGCCAGCGCATTGCTCATAGCAGGCTGCGTCAGATGGATGCGTTGACTGGCATGCGTGACATTCTTTTCGGTCAGTAAGGCATCCAATGCCACCAGCAAATTAAGATCAAGTCCGCGAAAATCCATGGATATCCTTGTCGGTGAATAACTGCGATGAATGAGTATAGATCAAAACAATCAATTTCCCGATACGCCAGCCGCGATGCTATGGTGGCGAGATCAAATCGCATTACTCGTTTTCTCTGAAAAGCATACATACGGTGAAGCCATGAAATTAGCGACTCTCAAAGATGGTACGCGCGACGGCAGCTTGATTGTCGTCGCGCGTGATTTGACGCAGGCTGTCAAAACCTCAGGCATTGCGCTGACGTTGCAGGATGCGCTGGAACGCTGGGGTACGATTGCGCCGGAGTTGCAACAGCTTTACGACCGATTGAATGCGGGTGAAGCTACCGGCGCTTTTGCGTTTGATCCCAAAGCCACCGCCGCGCCGCTGCCGCGCGCTTATCAATGGTGCGACGCTTCGGCTTTTCTCAATCACGGCTCGCTGATGGAGAAGGCTTTCAAAACACCGCCGATGCCGGATTTTGAAACGATTCCGTTGATGTATCAGGGTGCTTCGGATGATTTTCTCGGCCCGCACGACGACGTGCCGTTGCCGAGCGAAGCACACGGCATTGATTTTGAAGGCGAATTCGGCGTTATCACCGATGAAGTGCCGATGAGTTGCGCCGCCGAGGATGCCGCTGGGCATATCAAGCTCATCGTGCAAATCAATGACTGGAGTTTGCGCACGTTTGGCCCGCGCGAAATGCGCACGGGCTTCGGCTTTCTGCATGCGAAACCTTCGAGCAGTTTTGCGCCTGTCGCCGTAACGCCTGATGAATTAGGTGCGGCGTGGCGGGATGGTCGCGTGCATCTGCCGCTGCACGTGCAATGGAACGACGAATGGTTCGGCCACCCCAATGGCAGCGAGATGAATTTCAGCTTCTATCAGTTGATCGCGCACGCTGCTGCCACGCGCCGCTTGCGTGCCGGAACAATCATCGGTTCCGGCACAGTGTCGAACGCGGAGCGCAGTGCGGGTTCCGCCTGCATCAGCGAACGGCGCGTGATTGAGTTGCTGGATCAAGGCGCAATGAAAACCAGCTTCATGAAATTCGGCGACACCGTGCGGATGGAAGCGCGCGATGCTGCCGGAAGTCCGCTCTTCGGCGCGATTGAGCAACGTGTCGTCAAAGCCTGAGAGACCTATGACTGAATCACGACAACCCCGCTTCATTCACGCCGCCCTGCTGTTGATGGGAAGCTGCCTGCCGATTCTCGGCGCGTTATTGATCGCTCCGGTGCTGCCCAAAATCCAGGCGCATTTCGCGGGCGTGCCGCGCGCTGAATTTCTGACGCCGATTGCGCTGACGATCCCTTCGTTGATGATCGCCGCGCTGGCGCTGTTTGCGGGCGCGATTGTGGACAAGCTCGGTCGCAAGCGCGTACTGGTGGTTGCGCTGGTGCTTTACGGTGTCTGTGGTATCGCGCCGATCTGGTTGGATTCGCTGCAAGCCATCATCGTTAGTCGCGCGGGGCTGGGCATTGCCGAAGCTGTGATTATGACGGCCTGCACGACGATGATTGGCGATTTGTTTTTTGGCGCAACGCGCACGCGCTATCTGGCGCTGCAAACCACCTGGACTTCGATTTCCGCCGTGGCCTTTTTGCTGATCGGCGGCGCGCTGGGCGATCTCAGTTGGCGCGCGCCGTTTGCGGTCTATGGCATCAGTTTGCTGCTGGCTCCGCTGATTGCAATGCTGTTGTGGGAACCCGCGCGTTCGGGCGCAGCCGCTTCATTTGGCGAAGCGCACGCACACGCTGACACGGTGCAACCGCTGCCGTTCCGCCCGCAATTGCTGTTGGGCATTTGTGCTATTACGATTTTCAGCTCCATCTGCTTTTATCTCATTCCCATTCATCTGGCTTTTTTGTTGGATGGGATGGGACTCAAAACCACGCGCACGATTGGCCTGATCTCCGGCGTAACGCATGTCACGGTGGCGGTGGGAACGCTGCTGTTTCGCCGCTTGATCAACGCTAAGTTAACGGTTCCGCGCTTGCTATCATTGGCGTATGCGGCCTGCGGCGCGGGACTCGTTGTTTTGATTGCCAGTGGTTCGCTGGTCGGTGTGACGCTGGGGGCGCTGTTGAATGGCCTGGGTTGCGGCGTGTTGCTGCCGACCTTGCTGACCTGGAATATGAACATGCTGCCCGCGGAACGGCGCGGCCTCGGAACCGGAGCCTTTACTGCCAGTTTCTTCCTCGGCAATTTTCTCAATCCGCTGCTGGTGCTCTCGCTCGCAGCCTGGGTTGGCGGGCGGGCCAACGCCGTGAATAGCTTTGGCTGGCTCTTGCTGGTCGTAGCCATCCTGACGCTCGCCAGCAGCTTTGCCAAACGCGCGCGGCGGCCTGAACGGGCGAAGGCGGTCGTCATCGGCACTTTCGCCGGGTTGGACAAAGCGAAAGATTCCGCCGAATGAACCACACTAGCGCCCTCTATCATCAAGTAATAATGAACTCTTGTTCGGATACCATGAATCGTGGAATAATTCGCGCATGGCCGTTCGTATGAAAGACATAGCGCAGGATCTCGGCGTTTCTTTGGTAACTGTTTCCAAAGTGCTGCGGAACCATCCAGACATTGGTGAGGAAACGCGCGAACGTGTGCTCAGGCGGATGGAGGAACTCAACTATCGGCCTAATCTTGCCGCACGCGCCCTCGTGACAGGCAAAACGCACTTAATGGGACTGGTCGTTCCCGACCTCGTGCATTCATTCTTTTCCCAGATCGCCAACGCCATCTCGCAGGTACTCAGGAAGCAAGGATATTGTTTGGTGATCTCTTCTTCCCAGGAAGACCCTGAACTTGAGCAACGGGAAATCGATCATTTGTTGGCACGCAGCGCCGATTGTCTGTTTATTGCCTCGACCCAACGCACAGTAGAAAGTTTTCGCCACATTGAGGAGCAGGAAACGCCCTACATCCTACTCGACCGTAAGCTGCCTGAACTCGCGGCGAATTTTGTGGGCGTGGATAATGAGCAGGTGGGCTATATGGCAACGGAGCACTTAATCAAGAGCGGTTGCCGACGCATTGCCCATATCGGAGCCCCTTATGCCAGTCCAGCGTTGGGACGATTGGCTGGTTATCGTCGGGCGCTTACTCAGTACGGCATTGAGGTGCCAGTTGAATACGTGATTATTCGACCGCACGGCGATGATGCGGGAGACGTCACTGGATACAACGCGATGAAGGCACTTCTCAACCTCAAGCCGCTCCCGGATGCGATCTTCTGTCATAATGATCCAACGGCACTGGGCGCGATGAAAGCGATCCTGGAGGCCGGGCTGAAGATTCCTGAAGATATTGCGATCCTGGGTTGTGGCAATGTCAGATATTCCGATTCGCTGCGTGTGCCGCTTTCGACGATAGATCAGGACTGCCTAGGGATGGGCGAGCACGCCGCCAAACTCGCCCTTAGACTGCTTGAATCCAAACTTCCGCTCGAACCCACAACCATAATGGTCGAGCCAAAGCTCATCGTACGCGATTCTACCCGCCGTTAGCTCATCTCAATCCGCAGAACGGAGGCCAGCCTAGCCTCTGAATAGGATGAGTGTGATTTTACAGTACCCCACTGATCCGCAGCCCAACGGCATTACGGTTCGGCAACCTCTCCGGCAGTTTTACGCTGAGACCTTGCTCGCTCTGCAACCACTCCAGCTTACCGCCGCCAACAAGCGTTACGTCCTTCACTTTCCGCCCGCCGATGTGCGGCGAGTTCGTCGCCAGCCTCTTGATGACGGCCTGTGTCGCGGGTTGCGGCGCGAGGAGGTAGGCGTAGAGGGCGTCGCCCTTGATGGTGAAGCGGATGTCCTCGATTGTGTAGGGTTTGCTGCGCACGTCGCGCGCGCCGCCGAACTGGCCCGCCTCGGGGGTCTCAACGGTCGAAGGCCCTTCGCCGTAGACCTTCCACGGGCGACTGCCGAAGATGCCTTCGGCGTTCGTCTTCATCCACGCCGCCATGCCTTCGAGAAATGCGACTTCGTGCTCGTCTATCGTGCCGTCGCCCCGGACGGGAACGCTGAGCATGAGGTTCCCGTTCTTGCTCACGATGTCGAGCAGCATATCTACGACCTGACCGACTGTCTTGTACCTGTTCTGCTCGGCGACGGCGCGGCTGTAGTGCCACGAGCCGATGCAGGTGTCGGTCTGCCACGGATGCGGGCGGATGCCGGTGGCGACGCCCCGCTCAATGTCATCCACGAGACCAGCGATGTGATCCGGCTTCACGTG
>CAZWAK010000309.1:0-4809 GCA_964631865.1 uncultured Heliobacteriaceae bacterium
AGTTGATCGCGCCGATTGCGATGGAGAAGGGGTTGCGCTTTGCGATCCGGGAAGGTGGCCGCACGGTGGGCGCGGGAACCGTCTCCGATATTGTGGAGTAATTGAGGAGTGATTTGAAATGCCGAGAGATAACATCACGCTGGTGTGCGAAGAGTGCAAGAACAAGAACTACATGACGACCAAGAACAAAAAGAAAACACCGGCTCGTCTGGAGTTCAAGAAGTTCTGCAACAAATGCCGCAAGCACGTGAACCATAAAGAAACCAAGTAACGACGCGGCGAGTGGGCGACGCGGCGAGCGGGCGATTTTTCTCCCTCTCTCCCTCTCTCCCTTTCTCCTCCTCTCCCCGTCACAACGTAGGGGTATGGTGTCAATGGCTAGCACAGCGGTCTCCAAAACCGTTGGTCCGGGTTCGAATCCTGGTACCCCTGCCAATTTTGCAAGTGCCCTGAAGTTTATTGTTCAGAAATTTTTAGAATGCTAAATCCAAATCGAAGGATAAATCGCGGGAGGGAAGCATGGCAGCATCAATAGATGATACATCGGGCGAACTTCCCGTAACTGGCTCACCGCAAGGGCCGATTCAACGACTCAAACAGTTCTATCACGATGTCAAGGTCGAGATGAAAAAAGTTTCCTGGCCCACGCGCCAGGAAGTCATCAACACCACCATCGTCGTGATTGTCGCGGTCTTCTTTTTCGGCTTTTTCCTCTATGGCACGGACATCGTTTTGTCCTATCTGATTGAGGGAATCGAATGGGTCGCGCGGAAAATTTTCATTTAGCGACAGGGCGCACCTTTTCTGAGATCGCTTGAGCTTATGACCGAAACTCTTGAACAGGTCGAGCAATCACAACCGGCGGATGTCCGCACCGAGTGGTTCATCATCCACACGTATTCCGGCTACGAGCGCAAGGTGCGCGACAGTCTGAACACGCGCATCGAAGCCTTTGCGATGGCGGATGAAATTCTCGAAGTGCTCATCCCAACCGAAACGGTGGTGGAAATGCGCGGCTCGAAGCGCGTCGAAAGCACGCGGATGTTTTTCCCCGGCTATGTGCTGGTCAAGATCATCACCAACGAGCGCGGCGACATTTCGGACAAGGCTTGGCATTTGATCAAGAGCACGCCCAAAGTCACGAGCTTTGTCGGCGGGCAAAAGCCGACACCACTGACGCCCGAAGAAGTGGATCAGATCATCCATCACGTCGAAGTGGCGGCGGAAAAACCGAAGCCGAAGTTCACCTTCTCGCGCGGCGAAACCGTCCGCATCACGAACGGGCCGTTCACGAGCTTCACGGGCACGGTTGAAGAAGTGAATTTGGATAAGAGCATGCTCAAAGTGATGGTCACGATTTTTGGACGCGCAACACCGGTCGAATTGGGCTTCCTCGAAGTCGAGAAGTTGACCTTCACCGAAGACAGTTAATTTCAGCGTTTATTCGCAACAGTTTTCATTACGTTATGGCTAAGAAGATTACCAGTTACATCAAACTCCAGGTTCCCGCTGGCAAAGCGAATCCCGCGCCGCCGATTGGAACGGCGCTGGGGCCGCAAGGCGTGAACATCATGGAGTTTTGCAAACAGTTCAATGCGAAAACCGCGAACCTCGGCGACATCAAAATTCCGGTCGTCATCACGGTGTACGCAGATCGTTCTTTCACTTTTATCACCAAGACTCCGCCCGCCGCGGATTTGCTCAAAAAAGCCTTGAAGCTGGAAAAAGGTTCGGGCAAGCCGAATCGGGAAAAGATCGGCACGGTGACGCGCGCTCAAATCGAAGAGATCGCCAAAACCAAATTGCCTGATCTCAACACCACGAATCTCGAAGCCGCGATGCGCACCATCGAAGGCACGGCGAAGAGCATGGGTTTGGAAATCAAATGAATGCGGAATGCGGAATGCGGAATGCGGATTGATTAGCAAAATAAATCATTCCTCTTCTGCCTTCAGTATTCAACATCTCGCATTCCTAAGAGGAAGTGACCTTGAGCGGTTGTCAGGCGGTGCGCAGCGAAATTCCGCAATCTGCATTCTGCATTCCGCAATCCCACAAGCGTCACGTTACGACCTGAAAGGAAACAATCATGGCAGGAAAAAAGTTTCGGGCCGCAACCGCGCAGGTTGAGCGGTCGAAGCAATACTCGCTCGGCGAGGCGTTGGCATTGGTCAGGAAAGTCGCCTTTGCGAAATTCGATGAGACCGTCGAAGTGACGATGGTGCTCGGCGTTGACCCGCGCAAAGCCGATCAATTGGTGCGCGGCACTCTCGTGTTGCCGCACGGCCTGGGTAAGTCCAAAAAAGTCGCGGTCATCGCGGGCGGCGACAAATTGCGCGAAGCCCAGGAAGCTGGCGCAGATGAAGTCGGCGCGGAAGATTTGGTGGACAAGATCAAAGGCGGCTACACGGATTTCGACGCGCTGATTGCCACGCCGGATATGATGAAGCTGGTCGGCGCTTTGGGCAAAATCTTAGGCCCGCGCGGCCTGATGCCGAACCCGAAGACGGGCACGGTGACGGCGGACGTGGCCAACGCGATCCGAGAAACCAAAGCGGGTAAAGTTGAATATCGCGTGGACAAAACGGGCGTGATTCACGTTGGCGTGGGCAAGGTTTCATTTCCAAACGACAAGTTGCTGGAAAACTCCAAAGCGTTGATTGACGCGGTCATCAAGGCCAAGCCCGCGACGGCGAAAGGTCGCTACGTCAAGAAAATCAACGTCGCTTCCACGATGGGCCCGGGCGTGCTGGTGGATGCCGCTTCCGTTGGAGTCTAAGAGGTTTAGCAGAGAGTGCAATCATGAAAACAAAAGCGCAAAAACAACAAGACGTCGAAATTCTCAAAAACGAATTTGCCAACACGCCGCACGCCTTTGTCGTGCAATATCAAGGCATCGCGGTCGAAAAGGATTGGGACTTGCGCAAGCAGGCGCGCGAGGCGAATTTCAACTATCGCGTGGTCAAAAACACATTGGCGCAACTCGCTGTCGAAGGTACACCGCTCGAAAGTCTGCGTGACCAATTTGTTGGCCCGACCGCGATTGCGTACAGCGAAAACGATCCGGTCACGATTGCGAAAGTGCTGAGCAAGTTCGCCAAAGAAAACCCGAAATTCTCCTTCAAAGCGGGTGTGGTCGAAGGCCGCGCGATTGCCGTGAGTGAAATCGAAGCTGTCGCGTCCATGCCGTCGAAGGAAGAATTGATTAGCCGGATTATGTTCCTCCTCAATTCAGGGGCACAGCGTATGGCCATCGCCTTGAACGGCGTGGCGCGCAACCTGACGGTGGTCGTGAACGAAGTCGCCAAGCAAAAAGAGCAAGGCGCTTGATGATTTGAAATTTGAAATTTCAGATTTGAGATTTTTGTGGTCGTGGTGTCAGTGCGCGACCTGAACGATCAGCCGAGGAGTGATGCCCGAACGTTGATCGGTGAGCGTGCCGTGAGAGATTTCCGGCGCATGACCAGTAACTTTTCTCAGGCGAGTTTGCGCCTGAATCTTTGTGGAAAGAAAATTATGTCAGAGAAATTGCAAGGTATTGTTGACGAAATGAGCAGCTTGACGCTGCTCGAAGCTTCCCAACTCGTGAAGTTGATGGAAACCACCTTTGGCGTGTCGGCGGCGGCGGCGGCAGTCGCAGCGGCTCCGGCAGCGGGCGCGGGCGCAGCGGCGGCTCCGGCGGTCGAAGAACAAACGGAATTCACGGTTGTGTTGACGGGCGCGGGCGCGAACAAGATCAACGTGATCAAAGTCGTGCGCGAACTCACCGGTCTCGGCTTGAAGGAAGCCAAAGACCTGGTGGACGGCGCACCGAAACCGGTGAAAGAAGGCGTCCCGAAAGAAGAGGCGGAAGCCATCAAGGCCAAGCTGACCGAAGCCGGGGCCTCGGTCGAACTCAAGTAGTCATTTGAGCTTGTCGTCGTCTTGAGATAGTCTATAGCGCGTTGCGCACCCAGCACAATTTCGTCGCGGGTGCGCAACGCTTGATTGTCAGGGTTTCATGGATGCACGGATTATCTCTGGTCGCAGGCTGTAAGCGACGCTGCCCCTCAGATTGCTCCGGGGGATTTGGAATCAACGGATTTCAGTTACAACGCAAAACATTTTAAGCTGCAAAAATAGCGGTTAGGGCGAAGTGTCGTCCCTAAGCCGCCGTTTGGTATTTTACGGAATCAATTTTAACTTCAACCCAAAGTGACAGTATGGCTGACAAAGAAATGATCGCTTCTGACGCGGCGCGCGCGCCGCGCTACGATTTCTCCAAAATTCGCACCGCCGTTCGGATTCCCAATCTGATCGAGGTGCAGCGGGAAAGCTATGACCGCTTCCTGCAAATGGATTTGCTGCCGCCCGAACGTGACAACACTGGGTTGCAAGCTGTTTTCCGTTCCACGTTCCCGATTGCCGATTTCCGCGATGTGTCGTCGCTCGAATTTGTCGAGTACCGCATCGGCAACTGGACGTGCAAATGCAATCAGCTTCAGGGGCTGCACCACTTGCGCTCGAACTGTAAACAATGCGGCTCGGTGATTCGCGTCAATCCGTTTTCGTCCGAAGACGTGATGTGCGGCGAGTGCGGCACATATAACAAAAACGTCGTCATCGTTTGTGACAACTGCGGTGAACCCGTCGGGTTGAAACACAAATACGACGTCAACGAATGTCAGGAACGCGGCATGACGTACTCCGTCCCGCTGCACGTCAAGATTCGCCTGACCGTTTGGGATAAGGACGAAGAGACGAAGCACAAGTCCATCCGCGACATCAAGGAAGAGGAAGTTTATTTCGGCGATCTGCCGCTGATGACCG
>CAZWAK010000310.1:0-4791 GCA_964631865.1 uncultured Heliobacteriaceae bacterium
TTGATTTTCTTCCAAATGATGTTGCCGAATTCGGGGACAATCAATTCCGGTGCATGCAGTTCGTGCGCCGCATCGAGTAATCGCTCCGCCGCGTCAGCATCGTCTTCTGGCACGTACCATTTGACCGCGATACTGGCATCCACCACGTAATTCATCTTTGCCGATCCTCGGCCAATAATTGGGCGCTGTCCGAATGCCGTGATTTACTGAGTGAACGTTTGATTCTGGCCGCCAACGCGCGCGAATCAATCATTCTGCTTTGGGCGGCTTGCTCGAGAATCGCTTTTAGTTCTACCTGTAAGGACCGTCCGTTCAGCTTGGCCCTTCCTTTGAGCGTTTCTAGCACTTCGACTTCAATTCCTCTCACTAACACATCGGGCATAAAAAGTAGCTCCTTCCAAAATGATAGCGAGATGATAGCACAATGCTATTATGTACTATAGCCCTAAGCCCGCTTCCAATTGACCGGGTCCCAGTTCACACGCTTGCCGGAGCGAAACGATTCATTCGCCAGATGCGCGCCGACCAGCACGCGATTCGCCAATTCGACCGGCGAATTCGGTTGCTTGCGGCTGCGCATGCAATCCAGCCAGTTTTGCATGTGCGGCGTGTTCTCGTCAGTAATCGCCCAGCTTTCGACTTCTTTGCGCTTGGCATCGTAGCGCACCATCAGGTTGCGATGGTTCTCCTGCACGATGCTGCCTTCGAGGCCGTAAAACGCGCCGCCGTCATGTTCCTGCCCGTTCATAAACTGCACCATAAACACGATGGCGAACGTCCCGCAATCCAAAATCGCGTGAACGTTGTCAGGCGTTTCCCAATCCATGTTTTGATACTTGCCGCCGTTGCAAGAAACTGTGCGCGGGCCGTCCGAGCTAGTAATCCACATCGCTACATCGAGCCAATGCGGGCCGATGTCCGTCATCAAACCGCCCGCATAATCCCAGAACCAACGCCAGCCCGATGCGCGTTTGGCATCGTACGGACGCTTCGGCGCTTTGCCTAAAAACTTCGGCCAATCAATCAATTCGGGCGCGAAGAGCTTTTGATCTTGGCTGCGTTTGATGTACGGATCCACGGGGCGATAGCGAAAGTCCCAGATGCGCACGAATCGGATTTCGCCGATGCCGCCCGACGCCACGATGTCGCGCGCTTTTTTGAAGTGATCGCCGCTGCGGCGTTGATTGCCGACTTGCACGATTTGTTTTGAGGCTTTGACTTTGGCGACCATGTTTTCGCCTTCTTCAATCGTGCGCGCGAGCGGCTTTTCGATGTAGGCGTCTTTGCCCGCGCGGACGGCGTCGAGCAAACAATCGTGATGCAAATGATCCGGCGTGGCAATGATGACGCCGTCAATGTCTTTGCGCGCGAGCAGGTCGTGATAATCCACGTAGGTTTTTTCGACGGGCGTGGCGAGCCGCTTTTGCGCGAGGTCGAGCAAGCCTTTGTTCACATCGGCCAGCGCGACGATGTCTGCGCCGAGTTTCTGTGCCGCTGCCACGCGCCCTGAGCCGCGATCCCCAGGGCCAATGCCGCCGAGACGGATGCGATCATTCGCGCCTTGTATGCGCGCATACGATTTGGCGCTGAGGCCGAGTGTGGCCAGCGATGTGAGCGCAGATGTAGTAAATGTACGGCGATGCATGGAAAAGCCTCCGAACGGAAATTAAGGATGCCAACTTTGCCTGAGCAGCGAAAATCAGCATCCCTAATGAAACAGAATCTTGTGAACCGCAAAGCTAGGCCGCGCGTTTAATTAGTCCCACGACCAATAACACCACGATGGCTCCAATCGCGGCTGTGATGATGGTGCTGACGAGACCCGTGCCAATTGAGACGCCGAGCGTTTTGAAGAGCCATCCGCCCACGAAGGAGCCGACGACTCCGGCGATGATGTTGCCGATCAAACCAAAGCCGCCGCCCTTGAGAATGACGCCAGCCAGCCAACCGGCGACCGCACCGATCAACAAGAAAATTACCAAACCAGTCAAATCCATAAATTCCTCCTTCGCAATTGAAGTTGATGGAAAGAGGCGTGATACATCAACGCCCATGGGTTACGATTTTGCGGCCCGTGGGGAACGGCACCGCGTTGTGACTTCACCAGAACGAATACTGATTAGTCCGAGAGGAAACAATAGATTGTACGAATGAAACTTCCGTGACGGCAAAAACTCTAGCATACAACCCGCGCGGAGGAAATACTGCGCGGGTCAATTGATATAGACGAACTCATTGGCGTTCAGCAGCACGTGACAGAAATCCACGAACGCCGCCGCCCGCGCCGGATCAACGCCCGCGCGCAAATTCGGTGGCAACAGCACAGCTTGCTTTTCGTCCAGCCGCGTTTGCAACAGCGCCGCCTGCTTCTGCAAAAACGCTGTGGCGAGTTCGTATTCCTGCATCGCCGGTTTGCGCGCGTAGGCGAGCAAGTATGCGCGAACCACCCAATCGTTCGCGTTCGGCGAGACCATCGCCCGCTCCGCTAAGCTCGCGGCGGCGTTGAGCATCGCCTTGTCATTCAATAACGACAGGGCTTGCGGCGCGGTCACGGTCGTCGAACGGCGCGCACAGCTTTCGTGCGTGTCGGGCATATCGAAGGCTTGAAACATCGGGTAGCGCGAGTTGCGGCGCACGAACACATAGACGCTGCGGCGATTCTTGGCGTCTTCGCTTTCCTTGCGATTCCAGCCGCCGCGCACTTCCATCTCTTTCGGGATGTCGGGGAACACGCTCGGCCCACCCATCGTGCGATTGAGCTTGCCGCTGACAGCCAAAACAGCATCGCGGATTTCTTCGCCGCTCAAACGTTGTCGTCGGAATTTCCAGAGCAGCAAATTGTCCGGGTCCTTCGCTGCGGCGGCATCGTTGTGCTCGGAAGCCTGTTGATACGTGCTGGAAAGCATCATCAGCTTGTGCATCGCTTTGATGCTCCAACCTTTTTCGATGAAGGTGACGGCGAGGTAATCGAGCAATTCCCGATGCGTTTCCGGCTCGCGCATCATGCCGAAATCACTCGGCGTACCGACGATGCCGCGTCCAAAATGATACTGCCAAATGCGATTCACCATCACGCGCGCGACCAGCGGGTTCTTTGGATCGGTGAGCCAATTCGCCAGCGCGGTGCGGCGTCCGGTAGATTCGCAGTTGGTCGGCTGCACAATTTTCGCATCCGCTTTGTCAATGATCGTCAGATAGCCCGGCTGCACTTCGTCGCCATAATTTTCATATCCGCCGCTAATCAGCAGATGATGTTTCGGTGCTTCTTTGCCGACGTCGGTGATGCCGGAGCCAATCGGCAAGGGCTTGGGCTTGATGGCATCGAACGTTGCCAACTGCGCGCGCAAGGCTTCCCATTGTTTTTTCTGTTCACCTTTGAGCTTGTTCTTAGCGCCGTTGCCGTCTTCGTCCACGCCGTAATGCAATTGCCACTGCGCTTTGTGATACATCAGCCATTGCATCGAATCGCGCTTTTCGGGCGCAGTCGTGATCGCGGTTTGAATTTCCGCGGGGTACTTCTCGAAGTGGTCGTCATACATCGCTTTGAGGTGCGGCGCTTCGAGCTTCGCAATTTGTTCACGGATGTCTTTGGTTTGCTCTTCCCAAGCGGCTTGTTTGCGTTTGTATTCCGCTTGCTCCGCCGCCGAGACCAGCACGTAATCATCCTTCGCGCGCGTCGCGGCAAAGAAGGCTTGCAGCTTGTAATAATCTTTGTGCAAGACCGGATCGTATTTGTGATCGTGGCAACGCGCGCAGGCATACGTTGTGCCTAAGAAAACCGCGCCAACCGTGTCCGTGATGTCGTTCAAAATCTCTTGTCGCCGTTGCATCAAATTGCGCGCGTTGTATTCGTCCGGGTAATGACGATTGAAGCCTGTTGCCACGAGCGCATCAGGATCGTTCGGCCACAACTCATCGCCCGCGATTTGTTCTTTGATGAAGCGGTCGTAAGGCTTGTCGGCATTGAAGGATTTGATGACGTAATCGCGGTAGCGCCAAATATGCGGGCGCGTGTCGTCCGCCTTGAACCCATCGCTTTCGGCATAGCGCGCGAGGTCGAGCCAATGCCGCCCCCACTTTTCACCGTACGCGGGCGACGCGAGTAAGCGATCTACGACCTTCTCAAACGCTTTCGGCGATCTGTCGTTGAGGAAGGCGAAGACTTCTTCCGGCGTCGGCGGCAAGCCCGTCAAATCAAACGTGGCGCGACGCAGCAGCGTGATTTTGTCAGCGGGTTTGGAAAGCGTGAGTTGTTTTTTGGCAAGTTCACGCAGGATGAATGCATCAATCGGATTCGAGATTGGAGATGCTGGATTTGAGATGGTCGGCACGGCAGGTTTGACGACCGGTTTGTACGCCCAATGTTTCAAATGCGAGGGCTTGAATTTGGGATCATCCTTGATCGCCCAGGCGATGGAGACCAGTGCCAACATGGCGAGAGAGAATTTGAGCAATTTCTTACAGGTCATAGACCTCCTAGCGGATGTGCCTTCATCACAAAGATTTGATTCGGATGTTGCGAAATTCGACCAGCGAACCGTGTCCCAAAAATCCGATATGCCCGGTTTTGTTTTTCAACCCCGGATGTTTCTTCAAGACCTCTGGCTCGCGGACAGTCTCCAAATCCGCATCGAGAATAATCACGCCGTTCAGCGTCACACGGATGCGGCTGCCCTGCGCCATAATCTCTTCGCTGTTCCACTCGCCTGCGGGTTTCAGGAAGCCCGTGCGCGCGGGGATTACGTCGTAGACCGAGCCGTGATGCTGTTCGGATTTGATCTTGCCTTTGTA
>CAZWAK010000311.1:0-4774 GCA_964631865.1 uncultured Heliobacteriaceae bacterium
ACACTATCTCGCCCGCAGAATAAATCGCTCAAGTTATTCTGCGGGCCTGACTTAGGGCAGGAAGGTGTAATTGCACAGGCGTGCAAGAAAAGTCTGATTGGAAAGTTTGTAGGGAACGCACTGTACATACACATCTCCGTACTGGATCAAATTGCTCCGATCCTCCGCATCTTTGAGGGAGCGGCCAGCCGGACATTTGGAAGGCTTGAGGAAACAACCTTAATCAAATTGCGTGCGGATCAACCCAAAGTTTCGTATCTGCACTATCCCGAATTTGATTCTGACCCACATCCTGCCTTGCACTCCAGCATGCAAGCAGATTTGCAAGGACTGCACGTCGCCTATCGGGATTACTCGACCTCATTAAACCCGCCCATCCTGCACCGTAAAGAAACCTTTGTCGGTAGCGAATACCCTCTTTATGAGAAGTTCCAGCGATTAACATCACAGGAAGAAAAGTGGGGGCTGCTGGATGAGGCCAATTCCATTGGCACTAGGAATGGCTGGTTACAGCGCCTAGTCGAGAAAGGTGCAAAGCTGCAAGGGCATCGTCTACTTCGAGTCAAATAAATGCCGTTGGTGAGAAGGGCACTTTTACGAATTCATCTCAGGTACTTAAAAGTGACGGGTACGCGCCATTGCTAACGCTGAAACCCGCATTTTTATCGGGTTTTGAGAACCCAATAAAGTCGTGACAAGGCATTTTCGTTTTGGCCTGAAAAATTCATTTCACCCAATATTCACGGGCTTGCCAGCGATTTTATAGGCTTGCACCCGTCGCTTTTAAGTCAGGTAGGGTGCAGCGATGGATAAAACTGGTTGCACTTGCGGTCAAGTACAGTTACTCTTATCCACGTATGACCGAACCGCAAACCAGCCTCAACCTAGCCGAATCCCTCTTCCGCCGACATGGGGGGATGTTGCGCACGACCGAAGCCATTGCGCTGGGCATTCATCCGCGCACGTTGTATCAACTGCGGGATGCGCAGCGGTTGGTGGCAGTCAGTCACGGACTCTATCGCTTAGCCGATTTGCCGGACTTGTCTAATCCTGATCTTGTTCCCGTTGCGGCACGCATTCCTCAGGCAGTGATTTGCCTGATCTCGGCACTTGCCTTTCACGAAATTACGACCGAAATTCCGCACGAGGTTTCGATTGCGCTGCCGCGTACTGTGAAGCGACCACGCTTGGAGTATCCGCCGCTGCGCGTCTTTTGGTTTTCTGGTGATGCGCTGACGGCTGGCGTTGAGGAACACACGATGGATCACGTTTCGGTAAAGGTGTATGGGGCGGAAAAAACGGTGGCGGATTGTTTCAAGTTTCGTAATCGGATTGGCTTGGATGTTGCGATAGAAGCCTTGAAACTATGCCGCGAACGCAAAGGTTCGACGCCGCGCAAACTGCTGCACTATGCACGCATCTGTCGCGTCGAGCGCGTTATGCGGCCTTATCTGGAGGCTTTGGGATAACTCAATTATGAACAAGCGCAACCTAACAAATCTGCCTGCCTCCGTGCATCATCGGCTGTTGAATTTGGCGAAGGAAGCCAAGCGGCCTTTCAACGAGTTGCTGCAATATTACACGATGGAACGATTCCTATTTCGGCTGAGTAATTCGCCATTTGCAGATCGCTTCGTTTTGAAAGGCGCGTTGATGTTGCGGGTGTGGGATTTGTCACGGGCACGCCCGACGGTAGACATTGATATGTTAGGACGGACGGCCAACACGGTCGAGAATCTGGTCGAAATCATTCGGCAATGCCTGTCCGTCGAAGTCGCGGAAGACGGGATTCAGTTCGATCCCGGCAGCGTGCTAGGCGAACCAATTACGGTGGAGAAAAAGTATCAAGGTGTGCGGGTGCGAGTGCGAGGGACGCTCGGCAATGCCAGGCTCTCGCTGCAATTAGATTTTGGCTTTGGCGATGTCGTCGTGCCGGGGCCGGTCTGGATTGATTATCCGCAATTGCTGGATTTCGGGCCGCCGCATTTGCTGGGCTATACGCCAGAGAGCGTCATCGCCGAGAAGTTTCAAGCCCTGGTCGAACTCGAATTAGCCAATACTCGGCTTAAAGATTTCTACGATTTGTGGAAGCTGTCGCAGACCTTGACCTTTGATAGTGAAGTCTTGATGCAGGCGATCACGGCGACCTTCCAACAACGTGGCACTCCCTTGCCCACCACGTTGCCATTAGCACTGACCGAAGCGTTTTATGACGATCCACCACGACAGGCACAATGGAAGGGCTTCCTCCGCCGGGCGCGCTTAGAAGCCGAAGCCATACCATTGGCTGAAGTGGCGTCGCTGATTGCAGAATTTCTTTTGCCGCTGACACAGGCCGCCGCGACGAATAGTCCTTTCAAAAAGCACTGGCTGCCGGGCGGAAACTGGCAGTAAACCCCGACTGATTTTGTCTATCTCCCGTAGCTGAATTCGTGATCCAGGTCTTCGCGTGCAGGCGCATTGTTCGCTTCTCGCCGAGGTAATTCGTGCGGCGCAGGCAAGCGATCAAAGTGCCAGAGTTGATCGGATTCCACGATCCGGGAAAAACGCTCAGGCGCATCCGACGAGGGGCGCTCCGTTGCAGTACGTTCTGGTGTCAAAGCACGCTCGTTGAGCAACGGTGTTGCGGGTGTTTGGACGGAGATGGCGGCAGCAAATCCCTGTTGCCGATCCGGTTCCAATTCGATCTCTTGCTTTTCCACTAATGTCTCTTTGACGGAGCGTGTTTGCTCAATTTCGCGGCGGATGCCGTCCAGCGATTCAAAGCCGCGATAGAGTTCTTCGCGGGTGCGAACGGCATAGTCCTGTAACGCTTGCCAACGCTGCGCGTCATTGGGTGTCAGCTTGGTCAACGTGGCATTGCTGATCTTCTCTTTGCTCGCTGTTGCGCCGATTTTTTCCTGCACAAATTCTTCCAAGACTTGATGCGCGAGCCGGGCGCGTTGCTGGGAATTTTCTTGCAGATGCGCAATGGTGTCGCTCAGTTGTTGTGCCTTTGGCTCTGCGGTAAACACTTCCGGGGTGACCAGTTGTTCCCAGGCTTGCTGGCGTGCTTGTTGTCGCAGCTTGCTTTGGGTTTCAGCAGGCAAGAGCGAGCGCGCTTCGCTGATGGAAAGTTGATATTCGTCTTTGCTGACCAGAATGCCTCTGGTGGCAGCTTGTCGCTGTTGGACAGCTTCGTTGAGCAGGCGATGCTCAATGGCTCCCATCCCCGCCATATATTCCCGGTATGCCTGGCTCTCCCGCGGCAGTTCGCCCCACGAGCGCGGCGTGGAGGCGGTTCGTTTTTCTTCATCTCTTGTCGCTTCGCGTGGCGGCGTTTCCGGGCGAGTATAGGTTTCTTTTTTCGCCTCAATCCGTTCCAGCAAATAGGTGCGTTCGTGCGGGGGCAATCGCTCGTACAAGGGCTGCAAATCCAGTTTGCCGGGGTTATCCATCTTTTCGTTGAGCAGACTGGCTTGATAGTGTTTGAGGGCGGGCAAGCTTTGGCGTGTGTCCAGTTCGGTCAGCATTTTCGCTAAGGTTTCTGAAGGCTGGACACGACCTTCGTGAAGTTCTCGCACCTGTGTTGCGCGTGCTTCTCGTGACAGTCCCCAAGCGTACCGTAGTTCGTTCATTTCTGGTGTGTGATGCTCCGGTGCGCGGCCATAAAAGAGCAGGTTTCGCTCGCGCGCATTGAGCGGCATCAGTTCCGGTTGCGGATGCTGGATGGGATCGGCTTTGTGCAGGCGTAATGCCTCCCCGCGCGCCAGATTGTCGCGCAGAAATTGCTCAGCAAACCGATTCAATTCTGCTGCCGAAGTAGTGGCGTTCAACTGCTGATGCGCGATGCGAAAGGCAGCGGAGGAATTGAGCGCCCGCGTGGCAGGATCGCGCCATCGTTCTTCCAGATAGGCTTGGAGAAGTTCGCTGACCTGGAATCGTTCGGCGCGGGCTTCTTCGGAGAGTTCCGGCTTGTACGTCGCGCCTGCAATCGCGGCGCTCAAGGCACGTTTTTCTTTGCCGCTCTCCAATAAACGATCCAGCGTTGGCAACGATTGCATCACCAGTTTTTCCTGCGCTGCCAGCGATAACCCAGCGGGGAAACGCAACGCTTCATCGCGGAGATTCACGGTGCGCGCGGCAGTATTGTACGAGCCGATGCGCTCAGGTTCAGTGCGACTATTTTCAGATCGCTCTTCCAAAGAAGTGGTCGTTCCCAATGCCTCGACACTTTCACGTGTTTCCAATGCCTGCATCGCTTCCGCCAACGGACGCATTTCCGCCAAAGTTTTTTCTGTTGCAGCCTCGCGTGAAGCCGTGCGATCTGTGGATTTCAATTGCGCATAGTAATGCCGGAAAACTTCGACTTCGGTGCGCACATCCGCCGTTTGCCCGGCAATGGCTTTCGCCAAGTTATGGAACTCCGCTGCCTGTTCCGCCTTGCCAATCCGTGTGACGGCATACGGCAGACTTGTAATGAAAGGTTTTTCTTCCGATGCCACGATCTCATATTCTTCAGCGGGCAACGTCAACACATCACCATTCAGACTCGCGCCGTGTTCATAGAAATCGCGGAGCGTTTGACTTTGCTGGCCTAACAAATCGGCCTGTTCGTAGGGCGTATGATAATCAGGTTCATCCAGATTCGGTGTGCGGAATGCGGTGCGCAAATCCCGCGCTGGCGGACGTTCATTTGGATCGGGTTCCGCGCCCCGTAAAATGATTTCCGTAATGAGTTCGCGCCCCGCCAAAGAAGGATTGAAGTGGTCAAGTCCCGCAGGACACAAAACTC
>CAZWAK010000312.1:0-4726 GCA_964631865.1 uncultured Heliobacteriaceae bacterium
ATCCTTGCCAATCTGTCGCACCGGCTCGACCCCGCCAAAGTCGCCGCGATAGGCGTTCGAGGTAGGATTCGTTGTCGAAGAGGCTTAACATAATCGTTTACCGAAACCGCCGTTCCCGCGTGGCGTCATAGGCTAAATCTGAGGCGACCAGACAAGCATTGCATGCGTTCGCTGACCTTCGCCCATTCCAGCTTCTCCGCCAGTTCTTCAGCGAGCGGTGAAAGCGGTTGTTCGTCATCGGATGGCTCGTAATATGAATCAAGAGGCTTTGTTGTTTTGTCCCTGTTTCTGAGAGCCTGTCCAGATTTAGGCAAAAAGAGGCCGCATGTTGCTGACCTTAACGATCTCGGCTTGCGCGGCGGCAACTTTCTCCTTCAGGTGATTGCGATAGGCATCGTAGGTTGGATCGTCCTCGTACTTTTTGGCCCATTCCAAATCTTCTTCGAGCGTGTGGATTTCAGCTTGGAATTGGGTCTCTTTTTTGCGCACGGAGTCTTCGGTGCGAATCACTTTCACCAAACGCAGCACCGTCCCCTTGTCGTAGTCCATTACGGTCGGAATCCCAGCGGGAATATCGGGATTGATGCCGCAGGAAACACTTTTGAAATCCTTGTGCGTGTATTGCCACTCGACCAAGCTGATCGCTTTGAGCTTGGTGCCAGTGGCTTGCTCGTAGGCTGCGATGGCGTTCGGATCACCAATAACACTTGGTTCGTCAGTGTGGAAGTATTGTCGGTTCATCGTTTGTTTGTTACATAGCACCAGTGAAAACCGTTGGTGCTGCACCAACTCAAACTTTCGCCGTTGGAGAAATAAATGTTATGAGTAGTTTCCGCAACGCATACTGCCCGTCGTTTGCCGTGGAAACAGACGGTTACGGATTGACCGATTTTAGGAGGCTTGATATTTGTTCGTCGTCTCATCCCTTAAGCGCTAAAGAATCGTGGGCAACAGTCTTGCAAATGGCTCGCCGCTCGTTGTAGTTGTATGCCAATCTCCGGGAAGGCCGTTCTCTGTCCTCTGGCTCCGGCCTAACGACGTGTCCGTGAAGATTTGTTTAGTTGTGAGGTCTTGTACACGCGGGCGGCCAAAGCCGTCTGGCTCTAATGGCTGCACCAGGATGTTCGTTGCGGTGAGGTTTCGCCGCTTATTGAGGAGTTGCATGGCAACAGTTAATTGAATGTCCCAGTTTTCTGCCAATAGCGTTGCAATGGAGATGTTGGGCGGAAGTTCGATCAATTCATGATTGGGTGGGAATGGTTGGTAGCGTTCGTTGCCCAATCGTTGACAGCGTGGCTCGTTCCGCAACTCGCCGTTCGGATCAATTAACCAATCACCATATTCGTCCCCCAAAATGATCCAAGTATGCGCTTCGTGAATGGAGCCATATTGGATTGGCAACCCGTATGGTTGACCTGTTGTATGCCCGTAGCTGAGTGTGTCGGGATGCTCGTATATGCCTTGAATTAGCATCCGATTGATCCCTTCCCCGTCGGCGAGAGACGCAACCACGAGCGCACCAACATCACAAGGCCATGATTGCTCACCGTTCAGAAGTGAGCCAACTTCTTCGTACTGTTTGAGTATCGCTTGGATTTCATTGCCAGGGAGATCGGGACGAAAGACTTGGAGATCAATTTGGTGAAGTTTCTCAGTCAACCGCTGGCGCTTGGAATTTGGGGTTCTGATGTTGTGGACATCCAGTATAAAAGGGCTGTTTGCGGTGTAGTCCGCGATCTGACATTCCGCGCGTAGTTCTTCAGTCCAGCGTGCCAATAATTCGTTTTTGGTCACAACGCCATCGCCATCAATGAACAGTTCCTCCTGTTCTCGTTGCTGCGCGCGAATCAAAACGTGCGCTGGCACGCCTTGGGTTTGGATCCATTGCAGATCGAAGCGGATTTCAGGAAACGTCCGGCGCAACGGCGCAAGCATGCACTCCGCCAACAACCGACACCCGCCCGCCAGCCAATCACAGAAGATTTCATCGCCTTCCTCTTGTGCGTTGAGGATGGCAAAGACCTCGTCCGTTCGCAGCCAAGCGGCGAGTTCTCTGCCCCACTCTGATGTGATTATTGCCATAACGAAAGCTGTCCTTTCGGTTGAGTAGGGGTATTGGTGATGACAGGGGTAGATTGTTGTTGGGGCGTTGGTGTCGGTGAATAATGGACGAGTGGTGTGGTTGTCGTAGGGAGTTCCGCTGGTGAAGCGACGATTACGACTTGCGCTTCTGCCTCAACCATCGGCATTTCCGGTTGTGGCGGTGCAGGCTGAATTGGAGCCGTGGTCTCTGCGACAACTTCTACTGGTGGAGTAACCGGATCGCTTGAGGTTGCGGCCTCGACCGGCTGCGCTTTGCTGCGAGTCGTGCGGGTTGCGCTTACCGCTTCCGCTTTTTCTGCCCATGGTCGGAAATAGATCGTAACGCTAATGATCTTTTCTGCATCCCGTCCGCGTGCGATTAACCAATCGCCTTTGGGCCGCGCCGAATTCATTTCGATTTTGATTTCAGCCGCCGGATTTTGTGTAACGGCTTGAATCTGCGCGCGTTCGTCGCGGGTCAATGACCGTGCTTGTTGCCACGCAAGCGTTAAGATATTTCCGATTTGTTGGCCTATTTCAGCGGGTGTTAAGACAGTGCTTGGCATGATACTTATTCTGGGTTGTGATGCCGTGAGGGGGAAAGCAAGGGACGTGCTGTGATTATAGAGCCATTCCCATTCTGCTTTTTTTACACCTGTTTCCCCTTCCGCTTCTTTTTCATTCGAGGCTCGGTTCCGGCCTCATCGTATGGCCTATTGGAGCTTCCCTGCTAAGTCCGTTTTGACGGTCATCGGTCTCTCTGCCGAGAAGAAGTAGCCCGTCGCGCCGATCTTCTCAATCTTCATATAGCTCAATTGTTGCCCTTCGGCTTTTTGTTGTGTCATTGCCACCCTTATTCCGTCGAGCTTGATACTTTCCAGCCCCACGGTTTCCCGCTTTTCTTCCTTGCTGGCAGGTGGATGGGTTGGTTGAAGTTGTCCTTCGATGACTTGGTATCGCTCGTTTGCGCCGTTCACTGTGACGATTGCTTCCAGGCTCGCCGGGCGAATCATCATTTCGACAATCTGCGCTTTCGCCCCAACTTTGTCTTGCAGAGCTTTCAAGTTCTGTTCCATTGCGAGGGCGTTGAATTGCGTGTTGATCGGCGCGCCCGAAGCGACTGTTTCCGACGGCTTGCTACCTGAGTTACAGCTTGCAGCGAGGCAAGCCGTGATGAGAACGATCACGAGTACGGTAGGGAGTTTGATATGTTTCACGTTTGCTTGTCCTTTGCATGAAGGGGCGTGCCTATCGCCTCGACGAAAGGCATGCTGATTGGTTACGGAATCAGGATCACGCGCGCTTGTTTCGCGCGGCTTGGTTGTGTTTTCACCTCGATCCGATTGGCATCAATCGTGATCCCGATTGCGCCTTGCGTCAGGGCTGCTTTCACGTTGCTCGCCCGTGTCAAATCCAATCTGGCCTTCTCCGTCGGCAATTGCTCGCCAATGATGAGAAGTTTTGCCGTCGGTTGCGCCTGAAGCTGTCGCGCGACGTCCATCAGCAGGTTCTTGCACGCATTGTCTACGCGGGCATTGCCTTGCTTGAACGTATCGCAGGTTGCTACTACAACTGGTACTGGTGGCGGCGATACTGCTTTGATCTTTACGCTCGTTGCCCCTTCGGCTTTGCACGCTTCCGTACTGGTCACCTCTACACGTACAGTGATCGTAGCCTCGGGCGCGACGCCGGTTGTGTCGAGCAAGATCGCCTGGTCATTGGAACTCCGAATCGTTCCTGCCGATGCAAACCACGCCACGCTGGTTTGTCCGTAATTTTGTCCGCCGTTGACTTGGCTGCGCGTAATGCGCACCGTCTCACCGCCATCCACTTCCGCTTGCGCGGCTTCGACCCCTAGCTTCTCCTCGTAACAAGTCACAACTGGCTTCGGTGGCGTACATTCGTTCACTACGATAATGCGGTTGTCATACGCCACGCATTTCCCTTCGATCAATTCGGCGGTCAATTTGTAACTGCCCGGCGCGAAGCTCGCGGTGTTCAGTGTGTAGTGGCTCCCTTTCCCAACTGGTTTGCCGTTGATCGTCCAGACGGTTGCTTCGGGCGTGTCCAGATTCGCAAAAATCCCGACCAGATCGAAGCTCTTTCCCTCGCCCGCGCAGGTCTTGATTTCCGCTGGGCCGTTGATCTTTAGCGAAGGGATCGCCAACGGGTTTACCTCCGCTTTCTTTGCTTTGCTTTTTTGCGCCCAGCCGCTCACGGTGAGCAGTAGCAGCAGGCTGATGAGGATGGTGAGTTTGCCTTGTTGTTTCATGAAAAGTCTCCATATTGTTTCGATTTTGCTCGTCCGTCGAAGGCCAGCCTTCGACGTCGTCTATGCTTCTCTGCAATTGCAGTTCCAAGCCCGATTGCCAACAACGAAAGCGAGGCGGGTTCCGAGGTTTCTGCGGTGGGCGGCGGATTGGGCTTGGGCTTAAAAGGATCGCAGGGATCAGTCGGGATAACGACAGGGCAGCGGTCAGTTCCCCGATGTGGTCGGGTCAATCGCCAGATTGTTATACCTGTCCCAATAACGGTGGAAGTCAGGATGACCGGCTTCCAGGGGAAATAGTTTTCCGTTCCAGCGACAATCTCCTCCAACCGACAAAACCCGCCGCTGCTGTTTTCGCAAACCACGCCCGGCCCG
>CAZWAK010000313.1:0-4587 GCA_964631865.1 uncultured Heliobacteriaceae bacterium
GGGAGAGAGGGAGAGAGGGGGAGAGAGGGAGAGAGGGGGAGAGAGGGAGAGAGGGAGATTGGATCAGCGTGGCCTCTTCTTCTCCCCCTCTCCCCCTCTCCCTCTCTCCCCTTCCCTCCGTCAGTTTCGCCAACCCGAAATCCAGCACTTTCACAAATCCGTCGTGCCGCAGCATGATGTTTTCGGGTTTGATGTCCCGATGCACAATACCTGCGCCGTGCGCGGCGGCCAGCGCGTTGGCGATTTGATGGGCTATGTCCAGCGCGTCCAACAGCGGAATGGGGCCGCGGCCAATACGATTGCGCAACGTTTCGCCTTCGACATATTCCTGGGCGATGTAATACGTTGTGTCGGCGGCTCCGATTTCGTGCGTGACGACAATGTTGGGATGGTTAGTGGCGCTGGCCGCCTTGGCTTCTTTCTCAAAGCGGCGCAAGCGTTCAGGATCGGTGGCGAACTTATCGGGTAACAGTTTGAGCGCCACTTTGCGCCCCAGCCGCGTATCTTCGGCCAACCAGACCTCGCCCATGCCACCCGCACCGAGCGCGGAAAGAATTTGATAATGATTGATGCGACGACCAAGCGGCGAGACCGGCGGGGGCGTGCTGCGTTTGGCTTCTTCGGCGGCGACGACAACGGCGGGGATTTGAAGAAACGCTTCGGCATGGTCGTGCGCGCTGAGCAGCGTTTCGACTTCGCGGCGTAACTCGTCATCGCCTGCGCAGGCAGTGGCCAAAAACGCTGCGCGTTCTTCCGCTTCCAGTTCCAGTACCGCAAGATAAATATCCTGCACGCGCTCCCAACGCTCAGCCGTCAATCGCTGGCCCCGATTCTGCATCAACATCTCAGCGGCCATTTCCCGTGCCGGTTCGGCAATGAAGTTCTCGGCTTGTGCCTGCGCATCCGCCGCCAGCAATTGCTCGACGGCTTGGCGCAATGCTTCGTCCGCAGCGCAAGCTTCCTGCAAGAATGCGCCGCGCTGTGCTGGTTCCCGGCTCACTGCTGCGTGATAGAGGCGACCGATTTGTTGGTAACGTTCAGGCGTCATACCGTGTGGAGGAAAAATCCGAGTATACCCCGTGCCTGCGCTCACAGTCACAAGCTTGAAAAAGATTCTGAAAAAAAGTTCGGAGCCGCTGAAGTTTTCTGGTTGCGTTCCGCGATTACCAACAGAAGGGAAAACTGATTTCCGGCGTTGCGGCAGGCACAGTAAGAGTGAACGATGAATGCTTGCCTGACAATAACTCTGCAAATTCCGAAAGGAGCCACCCGATGAACGATTCAATAATGAGTGAAGGCGTTTGGCCGACCTGGTGGCAACCGGCCCGGTGTTTGGAATGGTTGCCACCGTTTTTATCTGGCTTGCTGATAATAGCGTCGGTCAGTTTGGTGATTGTCTTGCTCGATTTAGCAATGCTGCTTTGGCAAGAGTTTCACCCTGCCGAGGCACAAGAAACGACCAAAGCTCATACGAAGGCGGCTCCGGTGAGCGCGGCCACTAGAGAATCCGCTGCCGCGCTGAAGAAGCAAAGCCATTATGCAATTAAGGCCTTGTTTCTGCTGCTGTGTTGTTGCCAATTCAGCCGGTCGCTTTAGCGCAGGATCAATCCCACGCCCTCCACGCCGCCCTCCGCGACAGCGATCTGAAACAACTCAAAACCCTGCTCGCCAAAGGCGCAGTCCCGAACGTAAAATCTAAAGCAGGCTGGACGGCGCTGACCTTTGCCTTTGCGATCATGTTGCTGATGCTGGCGTCACTTTGTCTGGCGCAGGCTGACCAGCGCGGGCCACGCCGTCCCAATATCGTCTTCATCCTGATTGACGATTTGCGCTGGGACGAATTGGGCCTTGCTGGGCATCCGTTCATCAAAACGCCACACATTGATCGCATCGGGTTCGCCTGCCGCTGCTCGTGCGTTATCCGCGCATGGTCAAAGTCGGCACAGTGCGCGACGACTTTGCGCTGAACCTTGACCTCGCGCCGACGTTGCTCGAATTCGCAGGCGTCGCTGTGCCAAACGCGATGCAGGGACGTTCGCTCGTGCCTTTGCTCAAACGCCAACGAACCGCGTGGCGTGATTCATTTTTGATCGAATACTACTCGGACAAGGTTTTCCCGCGCGTTTTGCAGATGGGCTACCAGGCGGTGCGCAACGGGCGGTGGAAATACATTCGCTATCTCGAGCTGGACGGGATGGATGAACTCTACGATCTCAAAGCCGATCCGTATGAGATGAAGAACCTGATGCAACAGCCCGACACAGCCAAAGCGCGTGACGAGATGAAGAAGGAACCGGAACGGTTGCTGAAAGAAACAAAGCCGCATCAGGAGACGCGCTGAAAATTTCTCCCAAAAGTGTTCAGGTCTCGCGCGGTTGCGGAAGATGCACTATCCTGAAAAATCCATCAATCCGGCGTCCGCCGCAAGCAAATTGAGGATCCATGAAGCTGGAACCACTACCGCGGATTTACGAGACGCGAAAGCGTGGTTGGCGTAATTACAAATTTCAGGAGGAACAATTTATGAGCAATGAAATCGTCGGTACTATCGCCGGGTTGTGGCGCTTCCCGGTCAAATCCATGCGGGGCGAGCGCCTCGACCAAGCCGAACTCACCGCGCGCGGCCTTGTGGGCGACCGCGCGTATGCGCTGATTGACACGGACACGGGCAAGGTCGTGAGCGCGAAAAGCGTGCGGATGTTTCCCGGCATCCTTAATTGCCAAGCCGCGTTCGTTGCGCCGCCACAAGCCGGACAAGCGCCGCCGCCCGTGTGCATCACGTTGCCTGATGGCACGACGGTGACGAGTGATGGCGGCGAGGCCGACCGCGTGTTGTCGGCATTTTTCGGGCGCAATGTTACGCTCGCACAAAGCGCGCCGGATGATTACACGATTGACATGTACCACCCGGACATCGAAGGCGCAGTCGCGCCCAGCCAGCGCGACACAGTCGTCGAACAGAAACTCGGCGCGGCCTTGTTCGCTGAACTGGGGATGGATTCTCCGGTGCCTGCGGGAGCCTTCTTCGATGCGTTTCCGTTGACGGTACTGACCACATCCACGCTGGCGCGGCTGAACGAATTGCAACCGCAGACGCGCTTCGATGAGCGGCGGTTTCGGATGAACGTGATCGTCGCCACGACCGAGGCCGGATTTGTCGAGAACGATTGGGTCGGACGCGCGCTGGCGCTTGGCGATGCGGCGCGATTACATATCGCCCTGCCCGATGCGCGTTGTGTGATGACGACGCTGGCGCAGGACGAATTGCCGCAGGACGCGGGCGTGCTGCGGGCGCTCGCCCAGCATAATCGGTTGCGCGTCTCTGGCCTCGGACATTCTCCTTGCGCCGGGGTGTACGCCGTGATTGCCAGCGGCGGAACGATTTGCACGGGCGATGGTGTGAAGCTCGATTGACAGGAGGTTTTATGGAACAAGCCTGATCACTTTTCTTTTGTCAATGCCAACGTGAAGGTCGTGCGCAGGATGACGACATCGCATTCGTTGTGCTACAAATCAGAGACTTCACGTTGACGCAATAGGAAAAGTTATGATGCACATTGTTAGGCTGCTGCTGGCGCTGTTCGTGTTGACGCATCTGATCACTGCACAAACAGCGCCCAAGCCCATCAAAGACCTCAAGCCGACGGTCATCCTAATTTCGATTGATGGCTTTCGCGCAGACTATCTGGCCAAATATCCCGCGCCGACCTTGCGCCGACTGGCCGCGCGGGGCGTGCGCGCCAAATGGATGACGCCGTCGTTTCCGTCGCTGACCTTTCCCAATCATTACGCGATTGCGACCGGGTTGTATCCCGATCACCACGGCATCGTCGCCAACAACATCTATGCGCCGGAATTCAATGAAACCTTCAGCATGAGCAAGCGCGAAGAAGTCGGCAACGGGCGTTGGTGGTTGGGCGAACCGATTTGGGTGACGGCGGAAAAACAAGGACAGCGCGCCTCTGCGTTTTTCTTTCCCGGCTCCGAAGCCGAAATCGCAGGCAAGCGTCCGACCTTCTGGCAAGTCTTCGATGACGACTTTCCGAACTTCGAGCGCGTAGACAAAGTGCTGGCGTGGCTCGAACTGCCGCGCGCCGAACGGCCCACGCTGATTACGATGTATTACAGCGACGTGGATCACGGCGGACACGACGCGGGGCCGGATTCGGTCAACGTCAAAGCCGCCATCGCCCGTGTGGATCAGGCGCTGCATCGTTTGGTTGAAGGATTGAAAGCACGCGGGATTTTTCGGCGCGTGAATCTGATCCTCGTTTCCGATCACGGCATGGCGCGCGTAGACCCGCGTAATGTTATCGTGCTGGATGACTACCTGGATTTGAGTTTAGCCAAGCAAATCGCCTGGAACGGCGCGATGGTGCAGCTCTTCCCGCAGCCCGGACAGACAGAAACGATTTACGCCACACTGAAGGCCAAAGCGCCGCCGCAGATGGCGGTGTATCGCAAAACGGAATTGCCCGCGCGCTTTCACTACGGCACAAGCCCACGCATCGGCGACATCATTCTGCTCGCGGCAGAAGGTTGGTCAATCAACAGTCGTGAGAAGTTCCGTCCGCCCGAACCCGCTGC
>CAZWAK010000314.1:0-4548 GCA_964631865.1 uncultured Heliobacteriaceae bacterium
GGCGCGGATGGCGATGCCTTCCTGATCGAGAATCGTGCCGACATCATGCGGATGTACGTCGTCGAGGACGAACGACAACACGCTCGCTTTTTCACGCGCTGTGCCGATGATGCGAACGCCTTTGATGCCGCCGATCAATTCCGTCGCGTATTCCAGCAACTCGTGTTCGTATGCGGCGATGTTGTCGAGGCCGATGCTTTCCAAATATTGAATCGCGCGGCCTAAGCCGATGCCGCCTTCGATGTGTGGCGTGCCAGCTTCCAGCTTGTACGGCAAATCGTTGTAGGTCGTTTTCTCAAACGTCACGACTTTGATCATGTCGCCGCCGCCTTGCACCGGAGGCATTTGTTCGAGCAGATGTTGCTTGCCATACAAAATGCCGATGCCCGTCGGGCCGCAAACTTTGTGACCCGAAAACGCATAGAAATCGCAATCCAGTTCGCGCACATCCACTTGCAAATGCGGAGCCGATTGCGCGCCGTCAATCAGCACGGGCACGTCCTGTGCGTGCGCGAGTTCGATGATGCGCTTGACCGGATTGATTGTGCCGAGCGCGTTCGAGACGTAATTCACCGACACGAATTTCGTTTTTGGATTGAGCAGCTTTTCATACTCCTCCATCAACAATTCGCCGTCATCATTGATCGGAATGACGCGCAGCACTGCTCCAACTTGTTCGCACAGCATCTGCCACGGCACGATGTTCGCGTGATGCTCGATGGCGGAGATGATGATTTCATCGCCTTCTTTGATGAACTTGCGACCGTAGCTTTGCGCGACCAGATTGATGCCGTCGGTCGTGCCTTTCGTGAAGATGACTTCTTTGTCGCTTGCCGCATTCAGAAACTTTTTGACGATGTCGCGCGCACCTTCCAATTCGCGCGTCGCAAGCTGGCTCAGGTAATGCACGCCACGATGCACGTTGGAATTGTGCGCGGCATAGAAATGATTGATCGTGTCAATCACGCATTGTGGCTTATGCGAAGTCGCTGCGTTGTCGAGATAGACCAGCGGCTTGCCATTCACCGTTTGCGTGAGAATCGGGAAGTCATTGCGAATTTTTACGACATCAAATTCGGAAGCAGTTTGAGTTTGCATAGTGGTTAGGATTGCTCCGCGTTACGAAAGATTTTGAATTCCGCGTACAGCATGCCGAGTGGCAGCAGCGACGCGATGAAGGCGAGCGCAGCGGTCTTGAGCGACCACTTTAATTGCACTGTGACTTTGATTAGGAGATAGACATACACAATCGTCAGCACGCCGTGAATCGAGCCGACGTAGCGCACCATTTCCGGTTGCCCATAAATCCATTTCAGCGGCATCGCAATGCAGAGCAAAATTAAAAATGAGATACCTTCAATCATTCCGACCGTTCGTAAAGCAAGTAATAAAGCCATTCGTTTATTTCACGTCCAAGTTCTGATGAAGCCGCGTCAGCACGATTTCATCCAGTTGCTTGCGCACCGATTCGATTTTAATTTTGCTGATGACATCTTCGGCGAATCCAAACGTCAGCAATGCGCGCGCGGTTTCGGTCTTCAGTCCGCGACTGCGCAGGTAAAACAATTCGTCTTCTTCCAATTGCCCGACGGTTGCGCCGTGTGCGCACTTCACATCGTCGGCGAAGATTTCGAGTTGCGGTTTTGTGTCCACGTGCGCGTTCGCGGAGAGCAATAAGTTTTTATTCAACTGTTTCGCATCGGTCAGCAACGCGCCTGCTTGCACGAAGATTTTGCCGTTGAAAACCGCGCGCGCCTTTTCGTCGAGAATGCCTTTGTACAATTGATGGCTGTTGCTGTGCGGCTTCGCGTGGTCAATCGTCGTGTGATTGTCGCAGTGTTGCTTGCCCGTCACGACATACAGCCCGTCAATCGTGCTTTCGATATGTTCGCCGTCGAGCTTTGTGTTCAGCGTGTGCCGTGCAATGTCGCCGCCGAGCGAAATCGCGTATGACGCATACGTGCTTTTGCTGGCTTGTTGCACTTGTGTCGTTGCGATGTGAAAGGCGCGCGTACTCTCTTCCTGCAACCGATAATGCGTCAGGTTGGCATCGGCTTTGACAATGATTTCCGCGACGGCATTTGTGAAATACACGGCGTCATCGTTGAGCGCAACATAGCTTTCAATCAGCGTGGCAATCGAGCCTTCTTCGGCCACGACAACAACGCGCGGATGCGCAATGGTATTGGTTTCCGTCGCTATGAACAGCAGATGAATGGGGGCTTCGATGACCTTGCCGCGTGGGATCAAAACAAACGCGCCATCGTCCGCGAAGGCTGTATTCAACGCACTGAACGCATCGTTGTGATAATCAATTTGCGTCGCCAGATATTGGCTCAACAGCTTCTGATCGGTGGCGGCGAAGTTGCTGACGGTCATGCCGGAGGGAATTGCGGAGAGATCGGATAACCCTTTCGCAAACACGCCGTTGACGAAGACCAGTTGGCTCGCGCGTGCTTCGGGATACGTGAACGAAGTCGCCTCGACTTTCGCGGTGTTCTGCGGCGCATCGAATGGGTGTTTCAGAATCGGTGCCACGTTCGTGTATTTCCACTCTTCGTGGCGCGTCGTGGGAAAGCCCAACCGCTCGAATTGGGCAATGGCATTCGCACGCAAATTGGTGAGCCAGGCCGGGGCGTTGGCGCGCTTAGTTTCCGCAGCGGCAAAGGCCGCGAGGTAGTGATTCATCTCTTTTTCTTTGGCAATCTGAAGCATAATTTTCAATCACAATCGAACACGGATTGAACTGATGACACGGATTTACTCAGATCATCGGTTCAACTCCGTCGCATCTGTTGCATCCGTGTTCTGTCAACTCGCAACGGCGGCGCTCTTGATCCAATCGTAACCTTTCTTCTCCAGTTCGCGCGCGAGTTCTTTGTCGCCCGATTTCACGATGCGCCCGTTGTACAAGACGTGAACAAAATGCGGTTCGATGTAATCCAGCAAACGTTGATAGTGCGTCACGAGCAAGATCGCGTTGTCCTTGTTCGCCAGTTTGTTCACGCCACCCGCTACGATGCGCAGCGCATCAATGTCCAGGCCGGAATCGGTTTCGTCCAGCACCGCCAGCTTGGGTTCCAGCACGGCCATTTGCAGGATTTCGTTGCGCTTCTTTTCGCCGCCCGAAAAGCCTTCGTTGACGGCGCGATTGATAAAGCTCTTGTCCATCTCGACGATCTTGATTTTTTCGTGAATCAAATCGTCGAACTCCAACGGATCAAGCTCGTCCCGGCCTTCGTGCTTGGCCTTTTCGTTGTAGGCCATCCGCAAGAAGTTCGCATTGCTGACACCGGGAATTTCAATCGGGTATTGAAACGCCAGAAAGACGCCTGCGCGCGCGCGTTCGTCAGCTTCAAGGTCGAATAAGTTCTGGCCGAAGTACAGCACTTCACCGTCGGTCACTTCGTAATCGGGATGCCCGGCAAGGACTTTGGCGAGCGTGCTTTTGCCGGAGCCGTTCGGTCCCATGATCGCGTGAACTTCGCCCGCGTTGATGGTCAGGTTGATGCCGCGCAGAATTTCGCGGTCTTCGATTTTTGCGTGTAAATTCCGAATCTCAAGCATAATATTTTTCAGTCCTCAACTTCGACAATCGCTTCGATCTCGACGGGGATTTGATGCGGCAACGATCCCATTCCCACCGCCGAGCGTGCGTGACGACCTTGCTCGCCGAACACTTCAACGAACAGGTCGGAGCAGCCGTTGATGACGAACGGATGATCGCCAAACTCCGGCGTCGCGTTGACCATCCCCAGCACTTTGACGACGCGCTTCACTTTGCGCAGCGTGCCGAGTTCCTGTTTGAGCACGGCCAGCAAAATCAAGCCCGTTTCGCGCGCGAACTCGTAGGCTTGTTCTTTCGTGAAGTCGTGCCCGACCTTGCCGGAGACGAGCACGCCTTTGCCTGCCAGGTAGAGCAAATTGCCGGTGCGCACGGCGTGAACGTAATTGCCCGCCGCAGCGGGGACGGGTGGTAAAGAGGCTTCGATTTCTGTAAGTCTGTCTGACATTAGCCAACGCTCCCTTCGAGTTTGAGTCCTAATAGTTTCGTCGCTTCGACCGCAAATTCCATCGGCAGTTCGCGGAAGACTTCTTTGCAGAAGCCGTTGATAATCATGGACACGGCGTCTTCGGTCGAGATGCCGCGTTGATTGAAATAGAAAATTTGTTCTTCACTGATTTTCGATGTCGAAGCTTCGTGTTCGATTTTCGCGGTATTGTTGCCGATTTCGAGATAGGGGAACGTGCTGGCGCTGCACTTTGCGCCAATCAGCAACGAATCGCATTGCGAGTAATTGCGCGCGCCTTCCGCTTTCGGCAGCACCTTCACCAACCCGCGATAGCTGTTGTTGGAAACGCCTGCGGAAATGCCTTTGCTGATGATGCGGCTCTTGGTGTTTTTGCCGATGTGAATCATCTTCGTGCCGGTGTCGGCTTGTTGGTGATGATTCGTCAGCGCGACCGAATAGAATTCGCCGATGGAATTATCGCCCTGCAAAATGCAGCTTGGATATTTCCACGTAATCGCCGAACCCGTCTCCACCT
>CAZWAK010000315.1:0-4445 GCA_964631865.1 uncultured Heliobacteriaceae bacterium
AGCAGAGCCGACCGCTTCCCATTGCCGCGTTTGCGCCGATTTCAGCACTGCATCGCACACCAAATCCGTCGCCAAGCCATCGCGGAACGTCGGCGGACACGGTTTGCCTTCGCCCACCGCCGTCACGAAATCAGCGAACTGATGTGTGAACGTGTGTTCGTAGCCAATCTGTAAGCCCGGCACCCACCAATGTTTCATGTACGGTTGATCGCCGTCCGTGATGTGAACGTTGCGCCACCCGCGCACAATGCCTTCATCGCGGTGATCGAAATATTGCAGCCGATGCAAATCGTGTAAATCCCAAAACGCCGAGCAATGTTCGCCGTTGATTTCGAGTGTGTAGAGCGCCTTGTGACCACGCGCATACCGCGTCGCTTCAAACATTGCAAGCGAGCCATTTTCAAACCGACAAAGGAACGAACTGGCATCGTCAATGCCGACGGGCGCAACTTCGCCGGTCAGGTTGTGCTTGCGCTCTTTGATGAACGTTTCGGTCATCGCGGTGACTTCGGTAATCGGGCCGTTCAGCCACAGCGCGGTGTCAATGTTGTGCGCGAGCAAATCGCCCGTGACGCCGCTGCCCGCAACGGAAACATCCAACCGCCACAAGCCTTCGCCGCCTTGCGGCAAATCCTGCGAAATCGTCCAGTCCTGCAAGAACTTCGCGCGGTAATGGAAGATGCGCCCGAAGCGTCCGTCGTCGAGCAATTGCTTGAGCATTGTGACAGCCGGCACGCGGCGATAGTTGTACCAAACCGAGTTCGGCACGTTCGCAGCTTCAACGGCTTCCACCATCGTGCGCGCTTCTTCCGCTGTGCGACCGAGCGGCTTTTCGCACATCACCATTTTGCCTGCCTGTGCGGCAGCAATCGCGATTTCGGCGTGCGTGTCGTTCGGGCTGGCAATGTCAATCAGGTCAATATCATCACGCTCAATCAGCTTGCGCCAATCGGTCTCGGCGGATTCATAGCCCCAGTTGTTCGCAAACGCCTGCACGCGATCCGCATTGCGTGCGCACACGGCCTTCAGCACGGGCTGCAAGGGCAGATCAAAGAAACGTCCGGCTTGCAGGAACGCATTCGAGTGCGTGCGACCCATAAAGCCGTAACCGACTAATCCGATGTTGAGTTGTTTTTTAGCCATAAGAATTTATTTACCTCACGTTTGGGATCACTGCTACTTGCCTGCTAATAGCTTGTAGAGTTCGTCATAAGAGAGGCTTCGGTAAAGGTAGTGATCTACATGAACCTGTAAAGTTTGAGGATTGATATGAAATTGCCCCTCACCTACATTTCCTAAGTGCTGAAAATCTGAATAGCTAATTTTCCCACCTTCAGAATTTTTCTTTATTTCCTGACTTTCCATCCTGAAGATCTTGATGCAATCGGAAAAGAAAAGTCCGTAGTAAAGCACGTCGAATTCGGCCCGCTTAACCTGCTGAATGTTACTGTCGAATTTATGCCGTTCCCATTCCGAGAAAGCCACTAACCGATTTTCAGCTCTGGCTTCTTCAATACATTGAAGTACCGTGTCTTCACTGATAGGAGTTTCAGCTTTCTTCATTACTACTGAAAACTTTACTTCAATTCGATGATTGCGTTGATCATCGTAAAGATCGTGAAAGAGGCTTCTCCCCTTCGAGTAATTCAATAAGCGCATAATCATGCATTCTGCAACCGAACCAAATCGTCGAGTTCGCAGAGCGAAGATACCATCGCGCAGCTTTTCGCCATCCATAGTGATTACCTTTTTATGGGGCAAAAAATTATTACTAAAAGAGCATTGGTTCTGATGGGCGTTGTTTTCCAGGATTGGAAGACAACTTAACCGGGGTGGTTACTGGTTTATGGACTTCTTTCTCAAAAGGGTGTCCATTTTGCCAGCCAAGTTTGCGATATTCACGGAAGCGTTCCAGCCGACGAATCGTAATCTCGCAATAAATGGGGTCAAGATCAGCCGTAAAACATCTTCGGCCTAATAGCTCTGAAGCCAGCAGCGTTGTACCCGAATGTGCAAAAAAATCCAGCACTATATCGCCTGTATTAGAGCTGGCTTTGATAATTCTTTCGATGGATTTTATTGGCTTTTGCGCATAACAGCCGGAAACGTTTTCTTCCATACGATAAAACACCTGCTGCACATCCACCCACACATTTCCCGCACGGATATTTTCAGATTTGCTTCGCTCAAAGTTTTCCGTCAGGCTGCCATTTACCTCCTTGTAATAACCGCGCAGAATTTTGGGTATGTCTGTATATTCAGCCTCTACATTAAAAACAGGATTACCACGAATGTAGTAGAGCAGTTCTTGCCGAACAGCCATCCAGTTTTTCTGTGTGCCATAACCTCGTTGGTTTCGCATCGTGATGAAACTACGGGGCTGAAATTCAGTTTCGCGCATCATCAACATGAAATCAGGTAGAGGCTGAAATCCATTGTTCTGATCTGCCCCCAGCCAGACATAAAAAGAACTGTTGGGATGAAGCACGTCCAAAGAGGTCTTAACCCATCCCCGACACCATTCAATAAACGCCGACAATTCTCTTTCTTCAAACGCAACAAGGTTGTAAGGCGGGTCATGAACAGCTAGAACCGCCTTTTCGCCATTACAAAGTTCTTTTATTGCACCCGGAGCAGTAGCATCAGCGCAGGCAATACGATGTTTACCTTGCGGGTCAACCCAAACCTGCCCCGGTTGTAGTCTGCAAAAGGGAAGAAGTTTCTCCCGAATCTCTGACGAAGAATCAAGACGCGGTAAAGGATTGTTATTCATAATGTACTGAACATTAACACTACATCCAAGGAATTAACAATTCCTTCGGGCAGCATTCAGGATGATGAATGTTCATTCTCTCTAATTCCAGCCGTGTGCATCGCGCACCGCAATCATCGTCGCCAGAATGCTATTCCATGTCGCAGGATCGGTCATCGTTTCGTTCGAGAACATGCAACCGTCCCAATTGATGTGCTGCGTGCTGTGCGTGACCGCACCGGTTTCATCGCGCAACCACAAGCCTGCGGCGCGCACGATGTCCAGCTTGCCGTTCGGGTCGTTGGGCAGGCAATGCCGTCCCGTCTTATCGTGGGAGCCGGAGCCTTTGACCGTCGCGTCGTTTTGTGCGACGTGGAAGTCTTTGACCCACGGACGCAACACGCTCGTCATTTTGCCTAGCGCCTCGTACAACACCTCTTTGTCTTGCCAATCATAGCCTTCGGGCAGCAAGCTATGTTCGGGCGCGTTGTAGCCAAGTGTAAACAGCAGCGTATGTGCCATGTCGGCTTGAATCCCTAATGTTTGTGGGCGATCTACTTCTTCGAGCAAGTCGTTCAGGTCTTTCCAACTGTGCATCCCGCCCCAGCAGATTTCGCCTTCCGCTGCGAGGCGTTCGCCGTAGCCTTCGGCAATGTTGCAGGCTTCGCGGAACGTGGCGGCAATCTTCTTTGTGTTGCCTGCCGGGTCTTCGGCCCAATCGGCGGGGCTGCACGAAGAATCAATGCGCACGACGCCGTAATGCCGAATGCCGAGTTTATTGAGCTTCTGTGCGACTTCGCAGGATTTGCGGACTTGCGTCAGAAAGGCGTTGCGTTCTTCTTCCGAACCCATCGCCGAGCCGCCGCCCGTCGGCCCCCACACGGGAGCAACGAGCGAGCCGATGACCAGCCCGCGCGACGCAACTTGATCGGCAAGGGCTTTCAATTGATCGTCAGTCGAATCAATGTCGGTGTGCGGCAGCGAGAGAAAAATGTCTACGCCATCGAATTTCTGCCCGTTGACTTCGGCAGCCGCAGTCATATCGAGCATCGTTTCAAATTCAATAATCGGTTCCGCGTCGGGGCCGCCTTTGCCGACCAGGCCGGGCCAGGTCGCGTTGTGGATTTTGGGGTATTGGTTCATAGGACTCCTCAGATATTTGTCTTTATGAATTGCCTCCAGCTTTAGCTGGATGGAAGCAGGATAAGAAGAATCTCGGCTTTAGCCGAACTGTTGGGCTGAAGCCAAAGGAAGATCATTTTCCTTTTTGGCTAAAGCCGCTTCTGTTGATGAAGCCTCTATTCCTCCAGCTAAAGCAGGAGGCAATTCATGAATTGTGTGAATTACTCCTTCACTAAACTTGCGGCATCAGGATTGCCGGGGCCGAAATGTTTCAGCATCACGAGCGGATCGGTGTCGCTCAGGTTCGTGATGCGAACGCCTTCGCGCGCGACGTCTACCGTCACGAAAAACTCATCCTGCGTCATTTGACCGAAGCGAATCATCGCGGGCGTGGAAGCAGCGTGTTTGCCAATCGTGCCGTAGCCTTCGGTCAAAATCATGCCGTACGCCGCCGCGTCTTTGATCATGACGGAACGCTTCGGCAACACCGTCAATTCTTTCGCCGAGTAAAACGGCGTGCCGTACGTCACCCACATTTCGCGGTAGCCGTCGGCTTCCATTTCTTCGATGG
>CAZWAK010000316.1:0-4425 GCA_964631865.1 uncultured Heliobacteriaceae bacterium
CGTAGTGGTGTTCCGTCGGCACATCTTTCGTCAACAAGCTCCAATCCACGACGCGGCCTTCGACTTCGGATTGGAACATGCCGAACACATCACTCGCGACTTGCGGTTCATACGTCACGAGCGAGCCGGGCGCGTGCAGGATTCCGGCGTGAACTTGCCAGCCCGTGCCGGGTTCTAACCGATACGCGCGCGAGTGGTTCAGGATGCCGTTGTCGCCTTTGTTCCAGTTTTCCAAACAACGAAACACGTCTTCTTTCGTCGTGCCGGGTTCGAGTCCCATGTACGTGTGCGGGAACGCATTCTGCACGGCGTTGTATTGCGGCGGGAAGTAATACGCTTCGGGTTTGCCTTTTTGTCCGACCTTCTCGGCGTGTTCATTCATTTGATGCATGTGATGCGGAATCGGCCCCATGTTGTCGAAGAACTTGCAGAGCATTCCCCAGCCGCCAACCGTTTCCATCACGTCTTGTCCGAGAATTTGATCGCCCGCGACTTCGATGGCATCTTTCAGCAAAAAGCTTTTGCCGCTGTCGGGACGAACAAAACTCAAGCCTTCGAATTCGGTTGTATGTTCGCCGTTGGAAGCCTTCGTCGTCGAAGAAAACCAGCGTTCATCAATGCCGCCGCGATGCCCGCCGAACGCATACAAATCGTCGGGATGCAGTTTCAGGCGTCGGCCTGGGATCAGGAACGAACGCGGAACCCAGCACGGCTCCAATCGAAAAATGCCTTCGCCCGCGTTCAGCGCGTCTTGTACTTGTGATTGATTCAACATAAGAAATTTTGTCTCCGTGAGAATTGAAAGATAGCGCGATTGTTCGCATTCTCAATTCTGCATTCTCAATTCTCAATTCATATTCAGGAGAAACACTGTCAAAGCTGCTCTCTCTGAGAAAGAATGAAGAATGAAAAATGAAGAATGAAGAATGTTTGTTTCGTAGTAACTACTGCTTGCCCAGCGCCTGTGCAATGGCTTGTTCTGCGAGCGGAGCCATCACCGCGTAGGCTGCTTCGTTCAGCAACACGCCATCGCTCGTGAATTCTTTTTTCAGATTGCGGCCTTCGCCCAATGCAGCGTAGTAGTTCAGATACACCGAACCGCTTTCTTTCGCGTACTCTTCCAGCCAATTGTTCATTCCGATGATTTTGCCGAAGGGGCGCAAGCCGGATTGTTTCTTGTAGCAATCGCAAATCGGCGTCAGCGACGCGAGCACGACTTTGATGTTGTTCGCTTTCGCCAACTCAACGAGCGACATGATGTTTTCAGCAAACACGCCTTGCGTGATCGGACTGTGAATACTGGCGATGTCGTTCAGGCCGACTTGGATCACGACGACTTTTGGTTTGAGCTTGATGACATCCTGCCGAAAGCGCACGAGCAGTTGCGGCGACGTTTGTCCGGCGATGCCGCGATTGAAATACGGCTTGCCGGGAAAGAAATTCGTCCAGTGTTCCGTGATCTCATCGCCGAGAAAGACGACGCGGTTTTCATCGGCTTTGGGTTTGGGCAACTCCGTATTTTCGCTGCCGTAGCGAATCAGTCCCGCCCAATCCCACAGCATCTTGCCTTGTGCTTTGACCTGTTCTTCGAGCGCCGTGATCGCCGCCGTGCAATTCGCGCGCGGTTGCGACCAGCCGACAGCCAGCACAATCACAGCCAATAAAAATGCGATTGAAATCAATTTCATGGCTCAAATGAGATGCGGTCTTTTTTGGCTTCGAGCTTGTCGGCTTCGAGGCCGGGAACTTTTTTCAAATCCGCCAGCGACTTGAACGCGCCATTTTTCTCGCGGTATTCAATCACGGCTTTCGCCTGCGAACGTTTCAGCGACAAGCCGCTTTCCAATTCAATCGCGGAGGCCTTGTTCACTTTGACTTTCGGCACATCGTCGGCGGCGTAATGTTTGACCAAATAATCCAGCACGGCTTTGTACTCTTCTTCGGTGCTCTTCATCCCGAAGGCAACCATCTTTTCCATCGTCGCTGTCCAGCCGTTGCGATCCTGTTTGATCGAAAACGCTTTTTCGAGTTCGTGACAGCCTTTGCAGATTTTCTGCAATTCCAGCTTGCCCGGTTCGTCCTGAACGGTGATTTTGCCCGCCGATGGTTGCGGCCACGCAAGGCCGACGAATGCGGCGCAGACCAATGCTAACAAGGCCAAGCGCCAACCGCGATGATGACGGGATTGCAAATTTGAAGACGTTACTGCTGTTTTCATTTCATCAATGCTCCATAGGAAATCCGAACGCATAAATCGTTCCGTCATACGTGGTCAGGTAAATCTGTCCCATTCCGCCCGACAACGCATTGCCGCGCGCAAACGAGGTGATGGTTGTACCGCTGTTCCAAAGCTCTTTGCCCGTTACGGCATCGAGCGCATAAATCACCGCCTTGCCCGAACGACCGGCACGCTGTGCTGCCGTCATCTTGCTGTCGGTGGTACGAAACTCACCGCTCGACGTGACGAACGCGACGCCGTTGATGATCGTAGGCGGCAACGGCGCAACCAACTCGCGCGATGTCCAGCCCGATTGCAATGACACACCGCCGCCGTGCTCGACAACTTTCAGCGCGACGACCGTGTTGTTGGTGGAAGCGAGAATCCAGCGCGTGCCGCTGAGGTCTTGCCAGCTTGCCAACGCGCCGGCTGCGGAGGTTGTTTTCAGAGCTTCCGAAGACGCGAGCGGCGCGTTCAAATTCGTGCTGTCGAAGAGGTGTACGCGCCCGTCCTTCGTTGTCGCGGCAATCATTACTTTGCCTTTGTGTGCGAAGACGACGGGCGAGGTGGTGAACTCCTGCCCGGCGGAAAACGAAGCCTTCACCGCCAATGTTTTTTGATCCAGCGCAACCAATGAATTCGGTTTGTCGCCACCGTTGCCGGTGGTCACGTAAATTATGCCGTTGTCGGCAAAGGCTACGCCCGTGGAACCGACAACATTGGCCTTGAACGTTTTGACTTCTTTCGAGATCAAATCCAACGCCCACACGCCATTCGCGGCGCCGCCGCAATTTTGTTCGGTAACGACGTACGCAACTTGGTCTACGACGATCAATCCGTTGGCATTGGCGTTGGCGGGAACAAAGGGCACGGGCGCTTCAAAATCCTGCCCATTCGCCAAGTGCATGGCATACAACTTGCCATCGCCACCCAACGCATAAACAAGGAATGGCCCCGCGCCGAATTGGCCGCCGGGTGGGTTTGCCGGATTGACGCGCGTGTTCTGGGGCATCATCGCCCCCATATTGAAATTGGCAGGCGGGCGCACATTCCTCAGTGTCACTGCGCCTTCTCCCGGAGTACCGACATCACCTTTGGCCGGCGTTTGCCGTCCGCCGCCACCGCTGCTGGTGGGAGCTGGGGCAATGTTCGCGAGCGTCGGGCGCACGACGCTGGTGGTGATGCCACCGGGGCAATTCAACGTCCCGGTGCCTGCGCCAACCGGCAATTTCTTCTCCCATTCCATGCGCCCCAAATCGGTGTCAATCGTGAACAGCTTACCCGAACTGCCCGCGACAAAGCCGAGCATGCGAAAACCGCGAAAGCCGATCAACCGCTCCAACGTCGCGGGCGGCGTCAGGGCATTCAATTGACGCGGCGGATTGTTGAGCTTCATCTTCCATAAAAATTGGAAGCCCGGTTTCGCCAGCGAATCTTTGTTGATTTTGTTGTCTGAACGAATCCACGAAGACCGTTGCGCATCGGCATTGTCGGTCATCCAATCGCGTTGCGCGAGCGCCGTCGTGGCAAAAACAAGACAGGTAATAATCGTGATCGCAAGTCTTTTCATTTTTGCACCACCTTGTCTCCGCTGCCCTTGATGCCAAAGCAGTATTGATAGCCGTCGAAGGTGTTGATATAGACCTTGCCATTCGCGACTGACAAACCGCCCCAGTGACTCCACGAAGCAATTTGATCGCCGCTGTTCCACAGTTCTTTGCCCGTTTGCGCGTCGAGCGCGTACAACACGGCTTTGGTCGAGCCTTTGATGCGGTTGCGCGCATCGTGATTGTACGCGAGGCCGATGTCGAATTTGGCTTGATCCGTGTCTTCGCCGCTGCCATAAGCAAAGATCACGCCGTTGGCAATCACAGGCGGTTCGGCGCGGTTCATATCACGCGAAACCCACGCTGGCTCCAGCCAGTATTTGCCATCCTTGTCCATCACTTTGAAGGCGAGAATGGCCCCCATTTTGACCGGGCCGTTTTCAATCGGTACTTTGAATTTGGAATGCTTCGGCCCCCAGAACGGCGACAAGACCCAGCGCGTACCTTTCGCGTCTTCCCACGTCGCCAACGATCCCCAGACGCCCGCCGACGCGAAGTTCACTTCTTCGTTGCAATAGAGCGGCGTACGATAGAGCGGCGTGCGATGATCGTCGCCGCCGATGGAATCCGTATCCATCAAATACATCACGCCTTCTTTGC
>CAZWAK010000317.1:0-4392 GCA_964631865.1 uncultured Heliobacteriaceae bacterium
TCAGGGGTAGAGCACTACCTTGACACGGTAGGGGTCAGCGGTTCAAATCCGCTCGAGCCTACCATTTTTTGAATGGTGATTGAGGTCATAGATCATTACGTTCAACGTCAGCTCCAGAAGAGTTGTCAATTTTATGCAGAAACGATTTCCGACCTTTCGGACGACACAAACTAGCAAGCTGCGGTGATTCCAAGAATCATTCATCGCAGCATAATTCTGCATTAGACGACCGCTGACGTAGGACCTTACCTGAAGCATTCATACTTTTTTTGTTAGCTTTTGGGACTGTCCAGTTCGGTGAAATACAAAGTTGAAATCTGAGATTGCAAACTCAGATTTCAGGCTACAGCAGTCCCGGCTGTGTTGCCGTTACGAATTTTAAGGCAATGAGCGATTCAGAAAATCAAGCAGTTCAAAAAGAAGCATTGACGGCGTTCGACCTCTTCAAGCAACAAGACCGCGACGTGGCGAAGAAAGCCATCGCCGCGCGCTTGCTCCGCAATGGCGTGAAGCAGGATGATCCCGTAGATTTAAGTTATGTGCCGCAACCGGGCGAAACAGTCGAACCGTTGACGCCCGAATCCGGCAACGAAGCGTTAGAAGTCTATCGCCACTCGACCGCGCATTTGCTCGCGGCTGCGGTGCTGGACTTATATCCCGGCACGAAGCTCGGCATCGGCCCGGCGTTGCTCGACGATCCGAAAGGCGGATTCTTTTATGATTTTCAGCGGCCCGACGGCGAACGCTTCACGCCCGACGATTTGCCGAAGATCGAAAAGAAGATGCGCGACTTGATGAAGCGCAACCTCGAATACAAGCGCGTGCAAATGCCGAAGGCCGAGGCCGAAGCGAAATTCGCGGAACTCGGCGAGCCGCTGAAATGTGAACTGATCACAGAAAAAGCAGGCGAGACGGTCAGTTGCTACACGATTGAAGGCACGCCGTTCATTGATTTTTGTTTAGGCCCGCATATTCCTTCGACCAGTAAGATCAAGGCGATCAAGCTGCTTTCGATTGCCGGTGCGCATTGGAAAGGCGACGAATCGCGCCCGCAAATGCAGCGCATCTACGGCACGTCGTTCTTTTCGCAGGAAGACCTCGACGCCTGGCTCAAGCAGAAAGAAGAAGCCGAAAAACGTGATCATCGTCGGCTCGGTCAGGACTTGGACTTGTTCAGTTTCAGCGAAGCGATTGGCCCTGGCCTTGTGCTGTGGCATCCAAACGGCGCGCTGATTCGCAAAGTCATCGAACAGTTTTTGAATGACGAGTTGTATCGGCGCGGCTACAGCTTCGTGAACACGCCGCACGTCACGCAATCCGAACTGTTCCGCATTTCAGGCCATCTCGAAAACTATCAAGAAGGCTTGTATCCGCCGATGACGGATAAAGAGAACGAGGCTATCGAATATCGGATGAAGCCGATGAATTGCCCATTCCACATCCAGATTTACAAATCCAAACAGCGTTCGTACCGCGACCTGCCCCAACGCTACGCCGAATACGGAATGGTCTATCGCTACGAACGTTCGGGCGTCACGCACGGCTTGATGCGCGCGCGTGGCTTCACGCAGGACGACGCGCATTTGTTCTGCACGCCGGAGCAGTTGGTCGGCGAAGTGATTGCGTGTTTGGATTTGGTAGATTTTGTGATGAAGGCGTTTGGCTTCGAGTACAAAGCGGAATTGTCGGTGCGTCACGCAACGGATCATGCCAAGTACATCGGCTCGGACGAAGTTTGGACGTTGGCCGAAGCCGCGTTGACCGAGGGGCTGAATCAATATGGCTTGCCTTACGTGCGGATGGAAGACGAAGCGGCGTTCTATGGCCCGAAGATTGACTTCAAGGTAGTGGATGCGATCAAGCGCACGTGGCAGCTTTCGACGATTCAGGTGGATTTCACGTTGCCCAACCGCTTCGGCATCGAATTCATTTCGTCCGAGAACAAACCGCAGCAGCCAATCATGGTGCATCGCGCTATCTTGGGTTCGTTCGAGCGGTTCTTCGGCATTTTGATCGAGCATTACGCCGGAGCGTTTCCGGTTTGGCTCGCGCCTGTGCAAGCTATCGTGTTGCCGATTTCGGATCGCTTCAACGAACAAGCGCAAAAAGTCGAAGCGGAATTGAAAGCCGCCGGTCATCGCGTCGCGGCGGATTTACGCAGCGAAAAAATCGGCGCGAAGATTCGCGATGCGCAATTGAAGAAAATTCCGTTTATGCTCGTGCTCGGCGAGCGTGAAGCAGAAACAGGCACAGTCGCGGTGCGTGATCGTGTCAAAGGAGATCAAGGCGCAAGTTCCGTCGCGGAATTTGCGGCGCGTCTCAGCGAGTTGAGCAAAACTCGCGCGCTTACGACATAGGATTTGAAATTTCAGATTTGAGATTCGAGAAAGGATCTGAACTCCTTCTCAAATCTCAAATTTCCAATCTCAAATTCAATTCACTAGGAGGTGAACATATCGCTATAACTCCCTTTCAAGGTGGCTATCGGGGCCCACGCGGCAATCAGCGAGGCAATCAGCGAGGGCCGCAGGTTCGCACCAACGAGCGAATTCGCGCCAAAGAAATTCGTGTCATTGACGAAGAAGGACAAATCGGCGTGATGACGCCGCAGGAAGCCTTGCGCCTGGCGCGCGAGCGCGGGCTGGATTTGGTCGAAGTCGCGCCGACGGCTCAACCGCCCGTCTGCAAAATCATTGACTTCGGCAAATACCTGTACGAGCAAAAGAAACGCGCCCACGAAGCGAAGAAAAAGCAGGTCACGATTGAAGTCAAAGAAATCAAGTTTCGTCCTTCAATTGACGAACACGATTACAATTTCAAGATGAAGCACGCCGTTGAAATTTTGAAAGACGGCAACAAAGTCAAAGCCACCGTGCGTTTCAAAGGCCGCGAAATCACGCACAAGGAATTGGGCGCAGCCTTGCTCGACCGGCTCATCAAAGATTTAGGAGAATGCGGTGTGATCGAAGCCCGTCCGCGCCTGGAAGGGATGCAAATGATCGCGATTTTTAACCCGAAGAAATGATTTTAGAGTAGACGGTAGACAGTAGTCGGTAGAATCTAACTACCCCCTACCGTCTACCGTCTACCGACTACTCTGGAGTATTTATGCCTAAACTGAAAACACATAAAGGAGCGGCCAAGCGATTTCGCACGACCGCGACCGGAAAAATCAAACGCGGGCACTCGCACGCGCGCCATATCCTGACCAAGAAAACCGCCAAGCGGAAACGCTTTCTCGACGTAGACGTGCTGGTGTCGGAAAGCGATCAGAAGCGCGTCGAAGCGATGCTGCCTTACGGCAGAAGCTAACCTTTCTTTCAAAGCACCTTGGTCTTTGTCTTCATGGATTCCCCCTCGCAATATTTTGCTGGGATTTATTTAGGAGGAACGTATGCCTCGCGCAAAACGTGGTAATAAGCGTTTGCAAAAACGCAAAGATTTACAAAAACTCGCCAGCGGCTATCGCGGCACCAAAAGCAAACTGTACCGCTCGATGCGAGAGTCGGTGCAGCGGGCGCTGAAATTCGCCTATGTCGGGCGCAAGCTGAAAAAACGCGATTATCGCTCGCTCTGGATCGTGCGCATCGGTGCGGCGACGCGCGCCAACGGCATGAACTACAGCCAGTTTATGCACGGACTGAAAGCCGCAGACATTCATTTGGATCGCAAGCTGCTGGCCGACATCGCGGTCACCGATCCGAACGCCTTCACCGAATTGGTCAACTTGGCGAAGAAAGCGTTGGGACAACCCGTCACCAGCACGCCTGCACCTGCGGCAGCGGCTCCTGCGCCTGCCGCGCCTGCGAAACCCGCGCCCGCTGCACCTGCGCCTGCGCCAGTTGAAGCTGAAGCGGCAGCCGCGCCGGTTGAAGCGCCCGCTGCACCGGTTGAGGCTCCCGCGACGGCGGAAGTTGAGACCAGCACGTCCGACCTGATTGATGTCGAAGGCATTGGCCCGGCGTATCTCAAGAAACTGGCCGCCGTCGGCATCACTTCGCGCGCGCAGTTGCTGCAAGAAGATGCGGAAGGCCGTCAAGCGTTGGCCGAAGCCGCAGGCATTGGCGAAGCGTTGCTCGGCAAATGGGTCAGCCAGATTGAATTGGCCGGCCTCGAAGGATTGTCCGATCAGGATGCCGAAATCCTCGTTGCAGGCGGCATCAATTCGGTACAGGCGCTGGCACAAGCGGATGCCGACATTCTGAATGGCACCTTAATCGCCATCAACGCCGAGAAAAACTTGGTCAAGGAAGTGCCGTCCGTCGCGCAGATCAAAGGCTGGATCGCACAGGCCAAAGCGTTGTAATCAGCGGTACGAACCGAATCTTCCGACCCAGGATCACAAGCCAGTTTACTTGCGGTCTTGGGTCTTTGTTTAGGATTGGAGATTAG
>CAZWAK010000318.1:0-4380 GCA_964631865.1 uncultured Heliobacteriaceae bacterium
TCAGCCTTTGAGCGCCCTGCGGTTGCATGCTGCGGGGCGGCGCAACCCGCCGAACTTATCGTTCAACGAAGAAAAGGAAAAATATGACTGTCACCTTAATCACTAGGATCAAACACCGGCATCGGCCTTGCGACCGCTATCCATCTGGCGGAAAAAGGCCATCGCGTTTACGCCACGATGCGCGACTTGCAACGCAGCGCTGAATTACGCGCGGCGGCACAGGCTCGCAACTTGAAGCTCGAATATCTGCAACTCGATGTCACCGACGCCGATGCCGCGCAACGCGCCGTGGCTGAAGTGCTGGCGCGCGAAGACCACCTTGATGTGTTGGTCAACAACGCGGGCATCGCGCCCTTTGGCACGATGGAAGAAGCCGATGACGCGACGGCGCACAGCGTTTTTGAGACAAACTACTTCGGCGCGTTACGGCTCATCCGCGCCGTCTTGCCGACGATGCGTAAACAGCGCAGCGGCGCGATTCTCAACATAAGTTCCGTTGCGGGCCGTGTCTCCATACCCTGTTTTGGAATCTTAGCGTCGAGCAAATTCGCGCTCGAAGCCGCCAGCGAGGCGCTCGCGCAGGAAGTTGTGTCATACGGCATCCGCGTCGCCATCATCGAACCGGGCTTCATCGTCACGCCGATGCTGGACAAGATGCTCGACAGTCTGAAGGAATTTGGCGACTCGCCTTATCCGCACATCGTCGAACGCACGCGCATTTTGTTCAATCAAGGCAAAGAAACTGGCGGTAGGCCGCAACTCGTCGCTGAAGTCATCGCCGAAGCAATTCACACGAATGAACCGAAAATGCGGTATCCCGTCGGCGACAGCGCCCCCGTGTTGCTCGCGGGTCGCGCACGAATGAGCGATGAAGAATGGATTGCGATGGGACGCCCCGAATCCAGTGAAGAGTATTTTCAAGAATTCGCCGTGCGCTTTCCGATGCCAGCTTGAGAAACATAAAGCGATTTTTGCAAAGTGAAAACAAGGAGGATTGCCATGAATCTTGAAGTTGTGACTTTAGATCGGACGAAACGCGCGCTGGACAGCACGACCATAGACGAATTGCAGGCGCGCGTGCGTGGTCAAATCTTGACGGCTGCCGATGCCGAGTATGATGCGGCACGGCGGATTTGGAATGCGATGATTGATAAACGACCGGCCCTGATTGTCCGTTGCGAAGGCGCGGCGGATGTGGGCGCGGCGGTACGCTTTGCGGCAGCGCACGAGTTGCTCGTCTCCGTGCGTGGGGGCGGACATAACGTAGCGGGAACTGCGATCTGTGACGGCGGGCTGATGATTGATCTGTCGCCCATGAAAGGCATCCGCGTTGATCCCGTAAACCGAACGGCCTGGGCACAGCCGGGACTTTTGTGGCAAGACTTCGATCACGAAACGCAAGCTTACGGACTCGCCGTCACGGGCGGCGTCGTGGGCGAGACGGGCATCGCGGGACTCACGCTGGGCGGCGGGGTGGGATGGCTGGTGCGCAAGCACGGTCTTACTTGCGACAATTTACTCGCCGCTGATGTGGTGACAGCAGACGGTGAACTCCGGCACGCCAGCCCCGAAACCAATCAGGATTTGTTCTGGGCGATTCGTGGGGGCGGCGGGAATTTTGGCGTGGTCACGTCCTTCCAATATCGGCTGCACGAAGTGCCCATGATTCTGGGCGGACTCGTCATTCATCCTCGCAGCGCCGCCCGCGAGGTGATCCGCTTTCATCGGGACTTTGTGACTTCCGCGCCAGAAGAACTCACCTCGTATGTCGCATTCATCACTACGCCTGATGGGACTCCGGTGATCGCTATGGCCACCTGTTACTGCGGCGATCTGGCGGAAGGCGAACGGGTGCTACGTCCGCTCCGCGAGTTCGGATCACCGCTGGTGGACGCGATGCAAACGATGCCTTATGCCGGAATGCAGGGACTGTTGGGGCCGGGTTTCCCCTGGAACAATCGGAACTATTGGAAGTCAGCGTATCTTCGTGACGTTCCCGATGCGGCCATAGATGCCGTAGTGGAGCACGCCAATCGTAGCCAATCTGCGCTGTCTGCCGTCATCATCGAATACTACGGCGGTGCGGTCAGCCGTGTTGCGCCGGACGCGACCGCGTTTTCGCATCGAGAAGCGAACTTCAACCTCCTGTTTATTGCGCAGTGGCAAGATGCTGCTGAAGACGCAGTACATGTGCAATGGGCGCGGGACTGTTGGGACGCGGTCAATCCGTGGGCGAGTGGCGCGCTTTACATGAATGCGCTCAGTGAAGGGGAAAGCACGCAGGCGGTGCGCCAAGCCTACGGCTCCAACTATGCGCGGCTGGCGGCGCTGAAAGCACAATTTGATCCTAAGAATCTTTTCCGTATGAACCAGAACATTACGCCCGCGACCTGAACGAACTCAGAGCGGGCAGATAATGCCTTATCAATCAATCAAAGGAGAAACAAATGAAATTTGTAATTGAATATCACTTTGCACCTTCAACCTACATGGCCGGCCTGAAACGCTTCGCCGAAACACAAGGGCCGCCGCCCGCCGGAATTACCATGCTGGGGCGTTGGCATTCGGCTGCTGGACATAAAGGATATGGCCTGGCCGAGACCACGGACGCCAAAGCGCTCTATGCCTGGGTGCTGGATTGGGCGGATTTACTTTCTGTTGAAGTACATCCTGTGCTGGAAGATGCCGAGTTCGCAGAGGTCATCACCGCACATCTCAAACAGTGAAGCGAACCACGTAAGCAAACGAGATTACGGAACAGACAGAAAGAGCGGAACACACGGAAAAAGCCCTTACTCCAACGACGGCACTTCCGTCTGTTCGGTTATTTCCGTTTGTTCTCTAATCTCCATCTTTTCGCTTTTACCGGGAGCATCCGAATGAACACCAACTCTTTTCTGACCAGCGAGGGTTTCGTCTGTGCCGGTGTTAACAACAATGCTATGATGCGCGTCAGACTGGGTATGGATTGCGGCGCAGTTGCAACAAAACATCAAAGGAGACTCCATCATGCGAACCCTCAAAATCACCGCGTTGGCAACGTTGCTCGCCACCGTTGCTTTCGCGTATTCCTCTGACATCCCGCTCGATGATACGCGCCTCTCGATTCACACGCTGGTGCGCGAAGATGTCTTCGCGGGCTTTTTGGCGAACGATCTGGATCGTTTGGCCAGAGGCGAACAGAACATCGAAGTGCTGCTCGAAAAACGCCCGAAAGCCAGAGCCGAGTTATTGGCGTGGAAGGGCGGCGCGCTGTTGTATCGTTCGGTTCTCGCGCTCGAGAAAAAGCAGCGCGCCGAGTTTGAGCAGAAATACAAACAAACGTTGGCGATCTTTGCCGAAGCCAAACAGCTTGGCCCGGAAATCGGCGGTGTCGCGGCGGTCACGGGCGGCTCGCTGGGTTTGTTTGCGGATCGCCTGCCCAAAGAATATCGCGCGGCGGCGTGGGAAATGGCCTACGATGCGTTTCAGGTTTTGTGGAAGCAGCAGGGCGCGGGCATTGATAAATTCCCGGTGCATTTTCGCGGCGAAGTGCTCGGCGGGCTGACGCAATCCGCGATGCGCACCGGACGCACGAAAGAGGCCAATGAATTTCTCGACAAGATGTTGGTGATGTTGGCGGGCACGCCGTATGAACCCACCGCCAAACAATGGAAAGCCAATCCGAAAGCGGCGGAGAATACCAGTCTGCTGTGTATGAACTGTCATGAACCCGGACGCTTGGAAGCTCGGCTCACGGCGCTGAATAAGGCCAAATAACAACGTAAAAGAGAGATTACGAAACACACGGAAATAACGAAACAGACGAAAAATGAAAGTGCTTTGAGCGCGAATTTCTTTTCGTTTGTTTTGTTAATTTCGCGTGTTTCGTAATCTCTTCCTGCCTTGCACTTCTAACCGCTAACGACACTCGCCTTCGCTACAAACGCCGGGTCAATCGTGATGCCCAGGCCTGGCCCCGTCGGCACTGTCAGCCTTCCCTTTTCGCTCTTCAATGACGATGAATCACAACTCACCGGCAACACATCGTCTTCGCCTTTGTATTCCTGATGCGCGCCGCAATTCTTCACGACCGAGGCGAAATGCGCGACATACAAATAGCCTAAGCCGCCGCCCGACATGTGCAACGTGCAATCCTTGCCCGCGACGGCTGCCATCCGCGCGACTTTGAGCGAACGAATGAAGCCGCCGAAATACATCAAGTCGGGCTGAATCACCTGCGCGACATCGCGTTCGATGATGTAGCGGAATTGCCGCAAACTCATTTCTTCTTCGCCGAGCGCAATCGGAATCGTCAGCGTGTCGGCAATCTGTTTCGTCTCTTCGTAATGATCGAACGGCACGGGTTCCTCAAAGAAACCAATCTTGTATTCTTACAAA
>CAZWAK010000319.1:0-4370 GCA_964631865.1 uncultured Heliobacteriaceae bacterium
CCTGCGCTGCGGCGGCGACTTGCGTCAGAATTTTGCGCCCGACAGCGAGCGACGGTTCTTCGACGTTGACGCGATGAAACGCCGTGAGCAAATGCGGGTCGCGCCGTTCGATGACGGGGATTTGTTCGGGCGTGCATTCGGCGATGACGAGCAGATCGCCGCGCGCGATGTACGGGCGCAAAAAGCCCGCAATGCCCTGGCTGCTGGTTTCGTGTTGCCCGACTTCCATCAACTCAATCAAGTTGCCGACGTGCAAAATCGCTTTGAGCTTGGACGCCTCGCGCCAGAGCTTCTGACATCGTTCCTGCCACATTCCGTAGCCTGACATCCCCGCGACGAGACGCGCGCCGCTGGTCGAACGAAACGGTGTGCGCGCCAGGTTGAAGCTCGCGCGTTGCCGCACGAGTTCGTTCACCGACGCTGTTTTGCCGACGCCGGATTTGCCGACAAGCAGCACGCTTTTCGGCAAGCGCGCGGTGAAGGCTTCGGCGATGCGTTGCACCACGTCATCGAGTTCGTAGGCTTCGGCCAATTTGATCGTCGTCAAATCGGTCGTGACCTCGTCGAGAACCGATTTTTTGTCTTGTTCGTCCCCGCGCGCGAGTTCTTCGATGGCCAGTTGTTTGGGGGTGCGCAAATAGGCTTTGAACCGAAGTGTTTCGACTTCGAGCGTGCGGCAACGTTGCAGCCACACCAGCTTGCCCAGCGTCGCGCTGGCTTTAGTGCGCAGCAAATGCGCGCGAATCTGCGCGGGAATTTCCTTCTGCAACTCGTCCGCACTCGTCGCCAGAATTTCGATGCCGAGCGTCGGGATGTAGGCCAAAAACGCGGCCTCGCCCTGCGTCCAATGCACATACGGAAACCGCAGCGGCACAGGGTTGCGCCACGCGAGCGTTCGTTCGGGCGGCTCGATTTCGACGATGGCCTCCGCGATTTCGGGCACAGTCGTGAAGCGGCGACGATGCAGTTCGAGCGGCGACAAATCCTCTTCGACAAGGCGCGCGAGGTTAGCGACCAAATCATCTTTCGGCGCGTCGGCATTGGTGCGAAAGCGCGCGATTTCTGGAAAAAATAACGCTTCGCCTAAATAGTTGTGGTTATCGAGCGATTGAATGATGGCTGAAAATTGAAACTCATGCTTGGGCATATTCTGCGTGGCTGAGAGTCAAAAGGTTCAGATGGCTTTTTCACCGCAGAGGCGCAGAGGCATCGCAGAGATTCGCAGAGATGTTTTGAGATTACGTAACAGACGGAAATAACGAAACGAACGGATTGGCGCACCTCTCTGCGCTTCCTCTGCGCCATCTCTGCGTCTCTGCGGTGAAAGAACTTTACTCGTGTGAACTCGATTTTTGTCGTGCTATCGAAATTAAGAATGCAACCAACGCCCCGAAAATCACCAGCGCAAACACGTTCGACCAATCGCCTGACGTGATGAAACTCGAATGACCGATGCCGAGTTTTTCTTCGCCGCCTGCGAGCGCGCGTCCGAACGAAACGACCAAGCCGCCAATCGCGCCGCCTGCGATCAAGCCGGAACTCAGCAGCACACCTTTGCCCGTCTCTTCTTCGGTCAAACTTTCCTGGCCCTTGTTGTTGCGCAGCTTCGTGATGAGCGCACGTACCAGCCCGCCTGCGAAAATCGTCGCCGAAGTCGAAATCGGTAAGTAGATGCCGACCGCGACGGGCAGGGCCGAGACGCCGACGATTTCCAGCACAATCGAAATCATCGCGCCGATCAGGATCAAGGCCCAGGGCAGCCGCTGCGTCAACACGCCGTCCACCAACACGCCCATCAAGGCCGCTTTCGGCGCGTCGAGTTTGTTCGTGACTTCGACGACTTCAAATTTGGGTTTGCCGGTCGAGTCCAAAAGCAACGTAGATTCTTTGCTGCCTTCGGTGACTTTGACGCGGTCATAAATGTTGTCGTCCATCCCTCGCATTTGCCCCGTCGCTTTGACATTGTTGCCAACAGTAAACGTCTGAGTGGCCAATGCGCCTTCGACCGGGCGCACCGCTTCTTTGATGCCGCCGACGCCGGGATTGACTAAGTAATGGAGCTTGTTGTCTGTGCCGACCAGATATTTGCCAGCGGGGATTTTCGATTGGCCGTCACCTGCATCGGCTTCAACGGTCAAACGCAACGTGCGATATTGCTTGCCATCCTGCACCGCCGGATTGTCTGTCCAGGGTTCAGCAATCATGTTTGCCGGAGCGGTATAGCTCGGATAATTCACGGGCAACAAATTGATCGCATCTGTGTTGAGCCGGTTCAGCGTCCAGCCAATCACCAACGACGAAGTCAACGCGCCGATCAGCAATGCGACCTGCTGCCATTTGGGCGTGCCGCCGACCAAATAGCCTGTTTTCAAATCCTGCGACGTGTTGCCTGCGTTCGCCGCCGCGACGCACACAATCGCGCCGACCGTCAAGGCAATGACGCGCTGTTCGGGGCCAATTCTGCCGAGCAATAAAAACAGCAACGACGTGAACAGCAACGTCGCAATCGTCATCCCCGAAATCGGGTTCGAGCTGGAACCAATCGTACCGCAGATGCGCGACGACACGGTCACAAACAAAAAGCCGAAGACCAAAATCAAAATCGCCGAAATCCAATCCACTTCAATTTTCGGCATTAAAACCAGGGCGATCAGCAACAGGATGATGCCGCCGACCGTGACCGCGACGGGCATATCGCGTTCGGTGCGCAATGCCGCGCCGTTATCGGCTTTGCTGCCTGTGAAATCTTTCAAGCCCGACCGAAACGCATCAACGATGGTCGGCAGCGAACGCGCCAAACTGATGATGCCGCCCATTGCCACCGCGCCCGCTGCGATGTAACGGACGTAGCGGTCAAACACCTGATTCGCGTTCATATTCGCAATCAGTTCGCCCGCCGGAGCAGGGAAGATGTTCGTCGTCAAACCCGCGCCAAAAAACTTCACGATGGGCACGAGCACAAGCGCCGAAATGATGCCGCCGCCGAGCATATACGATGCGATGCGCGGGCCGATGATGTAGCCGACGCCGAGCAGTTCGGGCGAGATTTCGGCGGCAATGCGCGCGCCCTGATACCACGTCAAAATCTTCGCAGGAATCTCGCGCCAGAATTGCAGCCCCGACATCAAAAACTTGTAGGCAAACCCCACGCCGAAGCCCAAAAACACAGTGCGCGCATCGCTGCCGCCGCGTTCCCCCGCAACCAACACTTCCGCGCAAGCGGTTCCTTCAGGATAAGGCAAATTGCCATGCTCTTTGACGATCAACGAACGCCGCAGCGGAATCATCAACAACACGCCGAGCAAACCACCCGCCGCGCCGACAATCGCAGTCTGCACCAAATCCAAGTCCAACCCCAGAATCAACAGCGCCGGAATCGTGAAGACGATACCTGCCGCGATGGATTCCGCCGCCGAACCGGTCGTTTGTACGATGTTGTTTTCCAGAATCGAAGCGCGTCCCAGCAGCCGCAGCACCGTGATCGAAAGCACCGCAATCGGGATCGAGGCGCTGACGGTCAGGCCGACCTTCAAGCCGAGATACACGGTCGAAGCACCGAAAATCAAACCGAAGAGGACGCCGATGATGACGGCGCGCGCGGTGAATTCGGGCAAAATGCTCGATGCGGCGATGTATGGCTGATGCGTTTCATGGCGAACAGTGGATGCGGGAGCTGCCATAGTGATTCTCCTGTTTTTTCTGTGGTGGTCGGGAAGGGGGTCGAACTCATGCGCCACGAATTTCACGAATCAACGCGAAAGAAAAGCAGATGAAAGAAGACAAAAAAAGGCGGGAAAAAAATTCGTGTCAATTCGTGAAATTCGTGGCCAAAAATCTATTCGTCTTCGTCTTCCATATCAAATCCGCGATCATCACGAATCGCCCGTAGGATTTGCATGGCATACTCAAAATCATTGAAAGCACTGGTCAAGGACCGCGCCATTTCGTCCTGGTTGTGGCGTTCGACCACTTGCGCATAGTGTTTGTGTCGGGATTCGAGCGAGCCGATGATGTCGGCTAATTCTTGTTTACGTTGTTCGTCCATTGCTGAATGTCCTCTGTTTTGGCCAGTTGTTGTTCGGCCTTTTCCATCGCTTCCAGCATCACCACTGTGCTTTCGTCCATCGTGCCCAGATACAATTCCGGATAATCCAGCACACAAGTGGTACAGCCCGAATGACAGCAGGGCGGCAGAAGCGAATAATCAATTTGCTGATTCATAAACTACCAGTGCGATTACCGCTTGAATAAGCTGCGAGCACTATAGGGAAAAGCAGATTCGGCTGTCAAATCAATGTGGGGTGAAGACGATGGAATTCACGACAAGATGGCTGAGGACGAGGCGCGGCTATCGTTGTGTTAAGAGCGCC
>CAZWAK010000320.1:0-1163 GCA_964631865.1 uncultured Heliobacteriaceae bacterium
TGGCAGGGACATTCTTCATTTTTCCTTCTTCCTTTTTCATTGTTTGTCGGGGGAACCCTCTGGCAACAATGAAGAAGGAAGAATGAAGAAGGAAAAATGCGTGCCGTTCAGGCACGCGGAGAGACCAGCTTTTTTCAAATTGAGAATTGCAGGAGGTAAGTATCTATGCCCCTGAATCGCGTTGCAGTATTGATTTTATTGGTTTCTTTCGCCAGTTCCCTAACCTGGAGCCAGCCGCAAAAAGACGCGCGCGAACTGCGCGTGATGAGTTACAACATTCGCTACGGCACAGCCGATGACAGCGAGAATCATTGGGACAAACGCAAAGAATTTTTGCTCGCCACGATCAAAGCCTTCGACCCGGATTTGCTCGGCACGCAGGAAACGCTGGGCTTTCAGCGCGATTATCTGGCCACGAATCTGAGCGGCTACGAAGTGTTAGGTGTGGGGCGGGACGATGGGCAGGAGAAAGGCGAGATGACGGCGCTGTATTTCAAACGCGACCGCTTCGAGAAATTGGACGGCGGGCATTTTTGGCTGAGCGAAACGCCCGATGTGCCGGGCAGCAAAAGCTGGGATGCGGCGTTGACGCGCATGGTGACGTGGGTCAAGCTGCGCGACCGTCGTCAGCCCAAAGCCAAGCCGCTGCTGTTTTTCAATACCCACTTCGATCATCGCGGCGAGCAGGCGCGCGTCGAATCGGCTCGCTTGCTGCGCCGTCGCATCGAAGCAGCGCGCAAAACATGTCGCATCATCGTGACGGGCGATTTCAACGCGGGTGATGACGGCGCACCATATCAAGCGTTCTTTGCTTCCACAAAAAACAACCGCGCGCCTGTGGCCGATACTTATCGTGTCCTCAATCCCAATCGAACGGCGAATGAAGGCACATTTTCCGGCTTCAAAGTTTCGGGAACGACGGGGGCGCGCATTGATTGGATCGGGGTTTCGGCGGAGTGGCGCGTCGTCAATGCCGCGATTGATCGCACCGAACGTGAAGGACGCACGCCCTCAGATCACTTTGCCGTCACGGCGATTTTGCGCAGCCGATAGCTTTCGTTATTCAGGCTAAAGTTCTGCGGTGTAGCGGGGGTTTGGGAAAGGCGGGGGTTTGGTGGGTAGGGCCCCGGGGTGGGCAAAAGCCGGAAGGGTTTGTTCCCGCA
>CAZWAK010000320.1:1173-4333 GCA_964631865.1 uncultured Heliobacteriaceae bacterium
TTTTTGGATATTGTTCTGGGGTTTTGGGCTTTTGTCAAATTCGGGGTTTTTTGTTGGTACCGCCCGCTATTTGAAAAATCCCGCTACGTTTTTCTCCCGCAAAATTTTGCGCAGTTATCGGAGAGGCACTTCGACAACATAAACATCGCCGCCGCCTTTGCCGCGAAACTCGCTATCGAACACCACAATCTTGCCGTTCGGCGCGACCATCGCGCGCGGGATTTTCCAATAATCCACGACTTCGTTGTAGCTGTGCGCAAGGAAGCGTATGTCGCTGCCGTCCAGCCGCATAAAGCCTATGGCACGTTTGAGAAACCCACCGTCCATCTTGCCGTAGGTCGAAATCAGAAACCACTGCTGTTCGTCGGGCACATCCGGCTGCAACCAATTTCCCGAATGATGAAAGACGGAGTAATCGTAGCCGTACTTGGCGTTGTCGTAGATCTATGTGCCTGTGCCGGTCGCCGGGTCCAGACGGTAATACGGCGTGCGCCCGCCGCCGCTGTTCACATCTACGGACGTGAAAAAACCGGACGGGCTGGCGATGTGAAAAATATTGCCGGTCGGCGCAGTGAACGGTTTGACCGCATCGGTTTGCAAATCCCACACGAAGTCGTTGCCGCGCCCCGTATTCAATTCGACATAGCGCCCGCGATTTTCCAGATGGCATTCGTCGTAGTTGGGAATCGTTTTTTCGCGGCTCTCGTTGGTTTGCGCGTTCCAGGCTTTGGCTCCCGGCTTGGCGCTGCTGTTGGCGACGAACCACGTGTCATTCATATCGTTCTGCAACCAGCCGCGCGCGTTCCAATTGGTTTTGGGGAAATGGCCTTTGTTCTCGATTTGATTCGTCGCGGTGTTGTAGCGATGGAGCGTGCCGTTGCGTAGCGTGTAGGCTACTTGCGGCGTGGCGGGATTGTTCGAGAACACAAAGCCTAAGTCGGCGTCGGGATGCGCGTCGGCAGCGATAGGACGCCAGTTGCGAAAGCCCGCGCCGCGCTTGAAGTCCACCAGATGATACGCGCCACAAGTGCGCAGCAAAATCGTCTGGAAGCCGTCGCCCCATTCGTGACTGATTTGATTGGTGTCGCCGTAGTCGTGATGTTTGAGACCGGTGTTGTCCGCGCAGGGATACGTTTCGCTGGTCGCGCGCCACACGCGGACGCTGCTGATCGGGTCGGTATAAAACTTGCCACCCGCCACTTTTGGCGTTGCGTCAGGCGGCGCTTGTCCCGTCGCGGCGGGCAGCTTGGTCGGGTCGGCGCTTCCGGGTCGGGCAGGCGGGGGCGACGGCAGTTCCGTGCGTTTGACTTCTGCGATGATCGGCGGCGCAGCGTCGAGCATCGGCGTGCCGTCCGCAGCCGTTTTCATCTCTGTGCGAATTTGTGCAGTCGTCAGTGCCTCACGATACAGACGAACATCATCCATATCCGCGTGAATATTGTGCGGGCCGCTCTTGAGACCGCCGATGTACAAGTCATTGAATTCGGGGCCGCTGCGCAACTCAATCGCGCCGCTGACGTAATCGTCCGTGCTCACGACTTCGCCGTCCGAATAAAAATCGCAACGCCCCGCCGCTGTGTTGACGACCAGCGCGATATGATGAAACGCATCGTCCGCCTTCGTCAGGTAACGCAAATCTGCGGTTTGGCCACCGCACAGCAACCCGTTCGTGCGCAGCCCATAAGCCCAGGCTCCCCCTGTTTTGTAAATGTGCAGATTCGACGAGGGCCAAGCTCCGGTTCCGATGACGACTTTGTTCTCGCCCGTCACCGTTTTGACCTTGATCCACAGGCTGATGGTGAACGTAGTCGCGCCGTTGCTCTTCCACGTCGTGTTGTCCGCGATGCGCACGGCGCTGTTGTTGCCGTCGAGAGAAAGCGCCTTGCCGAACTTGCCCTGTGCCGTGCGCGTCGCACCGCCAAGTAAAGTCCCCACGTTGCCGTTCCCGGAAACATCAGTGGTCGTCGCCCCGGCATCTTCATTGAAGCCATACGCCGCTGCGAGCTTCGGAGCCTGAAACGCGGCGTGTCCGGGCGTTGCGAGCCGCACGAGGAAGGCAAACCAAGCCATCGCGCACGCAATGCTGAGCGCAAAAAACAAGCTTCGAGGCAAAATGGGCAAGGCAGTCGTTTTCATTCGCATAGGAGTTCCTCGGACATCGGGGGTCGGGAAAAGCGCAACGCAGAGTAAGGGAATTTGCCGGGGTTTGCACGTTCACGCGCGCCGTGCGTCAGCTTTTGTCAGCACAGGCAATGTACTGTGCTTGCGCGGGGGCTGTCAACGGAAAGAAAAGTCGTTCAGGCGTTGTGAACCGTAGGCGGGTTCACTATACTTCCCGACCGGTCACGACGACCACGCCTGTCAATTCGTAAAACTCAAAACCTGTTCTCCGAGATGAGGTTCTTTATGAGGTTCGCGCTCTGCTGTTGTCTGCTGTTCGCACTACTCACGCTTGTGTTGTCCTCGTCAATGCAAGCACAAACCCGCATCACGACGCCGCAAGAACATCTCGGCTTCAACTTTGGCGACGATTATCACCTCGCCAATTACCAGCAAATCGCCGCCTACTGGCGCAAGCTCGCGCGCGAATCCAATCGCATTGTCGTGCGTGAAATCGGCAAGACGGCGGAAGGCCGCGAGCATCTGATGTGCATTGTCACAGCACCGGAGAATCATAAAAAGTTGTCGCGCTACCAAGAGATTTCGCGCCGTCTCGCCAAAGCCGAAAACCTAACCGATGACGAAGCCCGCGCGCTTGCGAAAGAAGGCAAAGCCGTCGTGTGGATTGATGGCGGCTTGCACGCGAGCGAAGTCTTGGGCGCGCAACAACTCGGCGAAATCGTCTATCAAATGGTCAGCCGCAATGACGAAGAAACGCTGCGGTTACTGAACGATTGTATAATCCTCTTCGTCCACGCCAACCCCGATGGCAACGACCTGACGGCGAATTGGTACATGCGCAACGCGAAGCCCGAAGAGCGCAGTCTGGCGGGCTTGCCGAAGCTCTATCAAAAATACATCGGGCACGACAACAACCGCGATTCGTTCGCCTCGACGCAGGCCGAAACCGAAAACATGAATCGCGTGCTCTATCACGAATGGTTTCCGCAGATTCTCTACAACCATCATCAAAGCGGCCCGGCGGGCACGGTGCTGTGGT
>CAZWAK010000321.1:0-4323 GCA_964631865.1 uncultured Heliobacteriaceae bacterium
TCCCGTAAAGCCCGCAGCCCAGGCGGCGGGCGCTCCAATGAGCGGCACGCTTTCAGCCAGGGAAAGCGGTTGGAGTACGTCTTCATGAATCGAAGTGACTTCGGGGGCCGACTGTAGAAATTGCAACCCGGCGGCGTCCACTTCGAGCGCCAAAAACGGAATCGAAACGAATTGCTTGATCCCCGTCACGTTGAAGGCCGTCATCTGGCTGAGCAACGAAACCTGGGCCTGGGCAATGGCGAGCCGTTGGGTTTGCACGGCGGGTTGATTGCCGAGCAGCCCTTCCGGTTGGAAGCGCGCGCGCAGTCCTACGATGACGCGCACTGTGCCATCAGTTTGTGCCTGCGACAATAAGTCGGCGAACGACGTAGCGCGAGTGGTTTTGCTTTGCAATTGCTCGGCGATGGGCTGCGACTCCTTGGCCTGGCTGGTGACGGGCGCAGGTTCTTTGGTCTGGGGATTGGACGAAGAAATTTGGGCGGCTTGACTGAGGAACGGCAGTTGGCGGGCAAATAAGAACCCGACAAACAAAACCAGTCCGAAGCCGAGAGTTTTCAAAACGCGCGTGTATGGGGTTGCAATCTTCATGGAGCCTCCGGTGAAAGGAACGTAATGGAAAAATCAGGGGAGAGGCGCGAGGCGGAGGCACAAAGCAAGTGCTGCGACTCGCGCCGCAGTCCCACAAGCGATCTGCGGTACTGCCGGTTACTGCCGGACTCGCCGCTCCCACTGGCCTGAGCAAATGTTCTACGGCAGCGAGTCGAAGGTTAAGACGATGGTTCACGGCCTACGGCCACTGGCGTTGCGGCGGCAAGCTGCGAAGAAGTTGTTGTTGTTGTCTGAGTCGTGCGTCCCTGGCTGGCACGAGTTGGTAAAACCCCTTGCAAAGAGGCAAAGGCTAAGCTTTGCGACTCTACGCGGTCACTATACTGGTCGTTTTTCCCAATGGCAAACGCCGCTGCCACTTGACAACGATTTACCGTGACCTTGATTGCCCGCTGCGTTGTCTTGTAGTACATTCGCGGCATTTCAGCCGGGAACAGACGGGCTTATGCGACCTGTCGCAACAAACCTGGCAGCGTTTGGGCGGAAAAAGGGAAATGAACAAATTACGTTTTGCGATTGTTGGAACGGGCTTCTGGGCGCGCTATCAACTGGCGGCCTGGCAGGAGCTATCGGGCGCGGAATGCGTGGCGTTGTGTAATCTCCATCGTCCGCGCGCTGAACAACTGGCGCGCGCCTTCAACGTGCCTGCGGTGTATGACGATCCACAGGAAATGCTTCAGCGCGAGCGACTGGATTTTCTGGACATCATCACCGATGTCGCCACGCACAGCCCGCTCGTGCATCTGGCCGCCGCGCAGCGCCTGCCGGTCATCACGCAGAAACCGATGGCGACGACGCTGGATGAAGCGACGGAAATGGTGCGCGTTTGTCACGCCGCGAATGTGCCGTTCTTCGTGCATGAAAACTGGCGCTGGCAAACGCCGCTTCGAGAGTTGCAACGCGCGTTGCAGCGCGGCACCATTGGCGCACCGTTTCGCGCCCGCCTGCATTTTTGTTCCAGCTTTCCGGTGTTCACCAATCAACCGTTCCTGAAAGAATTGGAGCAATTTATTCTGACCGACACCGGCAGCCATATTCTCGACGTCGCGCGCTTTTTGTTCGGCGAAGCCCGCACGCTGTATTGCCAGACGCAGCGCATTCATCAGGACATCAAAGGCGAAGATGTCGCTACCGTGATGATGCAAATGAATGAGGTGACGGTAACGTGCGAGATGAGCTATGCCAGTCGCCTCGAACACGAACGCTTTCCTGAAACGTATATTTACGTGGAAGGCGAACTCGGTTCGCTCGAACTCGGCCCGGATTACTGGCTGCGCGTGACGACCGCCGCGGGCACGTTTGCCAAACGCTATCCGCCGCCGCGTTACGCCTGGGCTGACCCGGCGTATGAACTGGTGCAAGCCAGCATCGTGCCGTGCCATGCGAATCTGCTGGCGGCGCTGCGGGGCGAGGCGCTGGCCGAAACAACCGGCGCAGACAATTTGAAAACCGTGCAATTGGTCTTTGCCGCTTACGAATCGGCGCGTAGCGGCCAGGTCGTCGTTCTATCTCAACCCGGAGGTGCTTTCGGATGAAATACAGAAATTATCTGGTCGCGTTGTTGCTGCTCTGCGCTGTCGCCGCGCGCGCGCAACATTGGCCGCAGTTTCGCGGCGCGAACACGCAGGGGCATTCAGCGGAGCGCAAGCTCCCGCTGAAATGGAGCGCGACCGAAAACATTGCCTGGAAAACCGAACTGCCCGGCGAAGCGTGGTCGTCGCCCATCGTGTGGGACGATCACGTCTTTGTCACGACTGCGACAGACGCCGGAACAACTTGCCGCGTCCTCGCCTTGCATCGCAAAACCGGCGCAATCCGCTGGAACAAGGAAGTCTTCAAACAAACGACGCGCCGCAAAGAAGGCCGCAACAGCTACGCGACGCCGACGCCTGCGACCGACGGCAAGCTCGTCTATGTGTGCTTCGGCGATGGCAGTTTTGCGGCGCTCGATTTCAATGGCCGCGTCGTGTGGGTCAATCGCGACTATCCGTTTTATGGACAGCACGGCTTGGGCACGGCGCTCCTGCTGCACGATGGTTTGCTGATCATGGCGCGCGACGGCAGCAGCGACGGCGAAGACAAAAAAATCGGCTGGCAAATTCCCTGGGACAAATCCTACGTCGTCGCGCTCGATGCCAGGACGGGGAAAGAACGCTGGAAGGCGAGTCGCGGGCTGTCGCGCATTTCGCACGGCACGCCTGCGATCTGGCGAGCGCCGGACGGTCGCGTGCAGATCATCAGCGAAGCGGGCGACGTGTTGCAGGGCTTTGATCTGAAAACCGGCGCGCGCTTGTGGTCGAGCGAAGTCATCGGCGAAGGCAAAGTGCCGTCGGTCGTGCTCGGCGAAGGCTTGGCGTTCACGGCGGGTGGTTGGGGCGGCAAAGAATCCATCAAGGCGTTTCGCCTGGGCGGCGCGGGCGATCTCAAAGAATCGAACCTCGTCTGGGAGCAAAAGAAAGGCATGCCGAAAGTGCCTTCGATGATTTATGTACAGCCGTATTTGTTTGCGATCACCGACGGCGGCGTGGCGACCTGTATGAAAGCCGCAACGGGCGAATTGCTCTGGCAACAGCGCGTCGGCGGCAACTTCTCGGCGTCGCCCGTCGCGGCGGAAGGCCGCATTTATTTCGTCGGCGACAGCGGCGAAACGACAGTCATCGCGGCGGGGCCGGAGTTCAAAGTGCTGGCGAAAAATCCGCTCGATGAAGCCGTGCAAGCGTCGCCCGCCATTGCGCGCGGGCAGATTTTCATTCGCACGCAACAACGATTGTATTGCATTGGCCGCTGAGTCCCGGTTATGAGCGATCCATCGCGGGCAGTGCTTCGTGGCTCAGCCGATATTGTAACGGGGTGCAATGCATGAGGCGGCGAAAAACCAAGCCAAAATAACTCTGATCGCAAAAGCCTGTTGCATCGCTGATCTCCGCCAGCGAGAGCGAAGTCGTAGTAAGTAACACTTCCGCCCGCGCAATGCGAAATTGATTGAGATAGGCGATAAACGATTGCCCTGTCACCTGACGAAAGAAACGCATGAAATGCGACGGGCTTAAATTGACCAGCGCCGCCGCTTGTTCGATGGTAATGGGTTCGTGTGATTTCTGATCGAGGAACGCGAATAACGGTTGCAGGCGATGCAGCGCTTCCTGACGACGCACCGCTGCTTCCACCGTGCCTTGCAGTGCGGCGTAATGGTTGACCAGTTCCAATAGCACCAGCCGCAGATAGGTTTTTACGGCTAAGCGAGCACGTTGATCGGCGGCGGGCAAATGCGTCTTGATGGTTTCCATCAAGGCAAAGACGTGTGCCGGTACGCCGTTGGTTTGGGGAACGACGTGCGGAAAATCGGTGCCCTGATGCAGGAACGGCAATAGATAGGCGATGTCATCGCCGCTGGTGGAAATGGCATCCTGCCGGAAATAGAGCGCCGCCGCGCGCACTTTGGGGCTGCGAAACTCGCACAAGCGATGAAACTGCGATCCACTGATCACCAACAGATCGCCGCTCGCCACGTTGAAGGTGCGCTCCTGAACTTGATAGACCGCCGCTCCGGCGTGGATATACAGCAGTTCGCAGTACGCATGTCGCGTCATACGAATGTTCGGACGCTTCCCGAATTGGAAAAAGCGCACGTCTACGGGCAACGCCGGATCAAACGGCCAGAGGTGCAAGCCGTCCGCGTTGATTTGCGGTTCCACGATGGAATAGACGTTTTCCCAA
>CAZWAK010000322.1:0-4280 GCA_964631865.1 uncultured Heliobacteriaceae bacterium
GTCTGATCCCTATACCGAATTTCAGTCGCGTGTATGGAACGCGAAGCCTTTGGAGTGCTGCGGCTCGACGTAGCTTTCTCATCGCTGTCAATTCCAAAGCGACATCGAGACCGTCGCACTCCAAACGCTTCGCGCACATCCCCGTACACGCATCTGAAAACCGATCTAATGCTCAAAACTCGAAACTTGAACTATGAACGACGAACAAGCACGCTTTGAGCGATTGATGGATTTGTACAACGACGCGCTGGAATTGGACGCGGCGGCGCGCAAGGCTTTTCTCGACGCGCATTGTAATGGCGATGCGGCCTTGCGGGCGGAAGTGGAAACGCTGCTTGCGAGTGCGGCGACACCGATCTCGTTGCCAACGCCGCCGCCCTGGCCAGCGATGCTGCAACCGATGACCGCAGGCCAGGATTTGACGGGGATGAAACTGGGGCAGTACGAAATTCGCGCGCGGCTCGGTGCGGGCGGGATGGGCGAAGTGTGGAAGGCGTGGGATGATCGGCTCAAGCGCGAAGTCGCCATCAAACTTCTGTCCGCCGAGTTGGCTGCCGAGTCCAGCTATTTGGCGCGCTTTCAGCAGGAAGCCCGCACCGCATCAGCACTCCATCACGCGAACATCATCACGATTTACGAAGTCAGCGAAGCCACGACACCGCGCGGCGTGTTGCCGTTCATCGTGACGGAATACATCGAAGGGCAAACGCTGCGCGACTACCTCACACAACCAGCGATCCATCGAAGCTGGCGCGATGCCGTCCGCCTCGCCACGCAAATCGCCAGCGCGCTCGCCACCGCCCACGCCGCCAATCTGATCCACCGCGACATCAAGCCCGAAAACATTATGGTGACGGCGACGGGGCAAGTGAAGGTGCTGGACTTTGGCATCGCCAAATTGGGAGCAGGAGATAGGGGAGTGGGGAGAAGGGAGGAAGAGGAGAGAGAGAGAGAAAAGGAGATTTCCTCTCCCCCCCTCCCCATCTCCTCTTCCCCCCTTCTCCCTCTCTCCCCCTCACCCAATCCCACCCTCACGGCTCCCGGCACGCGGCTCGGCACGATTCGCTATATGTCGCCGGAGCAAGCGCGCGGCGAAGCATTGGATGCGCGGACAGATATTTTTTCGCTCGGATTGGTGTTGTATGAACTGCTCACGGGACAGCGGCCTTACGGGCAAGCGGAAGGAGAAGAAATGTTGCGGCAATTGACGAGCGACGAGGAAATCAAACCTGTCAGCACGTCGTTGCCGCAGCTTCCCGCCGCGCTGGATCGCATCGTCACACGGGCGCTCAGGAAACAGCGCGAGGAACGTTATCCGTCAGCCAGCGAGATGCTCAGCGACTTGCAACAACTGCGCATCAACCGCGAAGAAAAGGGGCTGCAACGGCTACGAGCACAGAGCGCGAATCAAATGCTGACGCAGTTCGTCGTGCGCTACGACGAAGATAAGACGACGCGAATTCCGCTCGGCGGATTATGGACGATTGGGCGGTTTGCCGATTTGCCGCGCGGCAAGCTGGAGCGCGAACTGCTGCGCAAAAGCCGCTGGAGCGTGTTGCGGCGCTTGGGCGGACTGGCGCTTGTGATTGCGGCAGTGACGTTGGGCTTTGCGGCGTGGGCATCGGTGACGGAAACGTGGGAAGAGAAAGTGTTGCGCGATGGACATACAGCAGCCGTACGACGCGCCGCTTTTTCGCCCGATGGCACGAAGCTGGTTTCGGTCGGCGAAGACAAACAAGTGATCGTTTGGGATTTTGAAAAACGCGAACGGCTGGCGACCTTCAACGATCACACCGACTGGGTAACGACGGTGGAGTTTTCGCCTGATGGCAAGTGGTTTGTTACGGCGGGGGCGGACGGCAACATCATCGTTTGGGACGCCCTCAGACTGACGAAAGTCGCCGTTTTGCCGTGCCATCGCGGCGTGGTCAGAGCGGTTGCTTTTTCCGGCGATGGCCGTATGCTAGTTACGCCGACGAATGATGACCACAAGAACATCTGGGAAGTGGGAAGCTGGAGGCTACTGCGTGAGACAAAGACTCCTCATTTCCGACACGGCCAGTTCCTACTTTCCCATGATGGGCGTTGGTTCATGATGCCGTTTGGTAATGTTTACGATTTGCTTCAGGAGCGGATCGTCGCCGACTCCCGCCCCTATTCCTGGGGCGGGGCGACGCTTCACAGCTCGAATACGCGCCCGCCGTTCTGGTCGTGGGCGGCGCGTGCGCCGGATGGACGGCACATCCTCAGCATTGACGCTGGCGGATATGTCGCTTTCACCGAAACCGAGCAGTTTGAAGCGCCAGAACGTCGCAAGCTGGTTGGCCATTTCCGCGCACATACTGACAGCGGACGCGCTGTGGCTTTTTCATCTAATGGCAAGCTGGCGGCGACTGGCGCGGAAGACATCGTGTTGTGGGACGCGCTGGTGCAAAAGAAACTAGCGCGGTTGAAGCATTCATCCAATATAGCCAGCCTGGCCTTTTCGCCGCAAGGCAATTATCTGGTTTCTGCGCACACTGACGGTTCGCTTCTTGCTTGGGATCCAGTTGAGCGCGAGATGGTTGCCGATTTCAATGGACATCACGCTGATGTCGAGGCCGTCGCCTTTACACCTGATGGTCGCCGCGTCGCTTCGGCAGGTGGGGATGGGTCAATAATTGTTTGGGACGCGGCGCACAGAGTGAAAGAGGCAACGCTGCTTTGGCATTCGCTCCGCGTCAATGCCCTTGCCTTCTCAACCAATGGCCAGAGCCTGATTTCGAGTGATCTTGATGGCAATCTGGCGATGTGGGAAGTGGAAGGATGGCGGCTCCGCTGGACAAAGCGCGGGGCCAAACGGGTTCCTGCAGAAAATAGCTACGCCGCGGCCCTCTCACCGAATGGGCGTTGGGCAGCCAATAGTTATGGGGTTTATGAAACCGGAGATGGAAACGTGGTCTATGATTTCCGGGCCGAAATCCCTGATAACAACGGCATTCCGCAACCCACGGAGGTACGTAGCCTGGCTTTTTCGGCGGACGGGCGTTGGCTATTTTCGGTGACGGCGCGCGGCGACATTACTGTGCGTCGTACGGACAATTGGCAGGTAAGCGAAAGCCAGAAACTAAACGGCAAGCATCTGGTCAGCGTTTGTCTTTCGCCTGACGGCAAGGGGTTTGCGACAGGAGAAGATGAAGGGGCGATCCGTCTCTGGCAAATCCAGCCCCTACGACAAACAGCAGTGATGGAACAGACCGGGCAAATCAATACCGTCGCCTTCTCGCCTGACGGCAAACAAGTCGTTTCGGCAGGCGATGACAAAACGATTGCGCTGTGGGATGTTGCCGCGCGCCAGCTTGTCACGCGCATCGGGCTGCATACATCGCCCGTCTACGCCGTCGCGTGGTCGCCCGATGGACGGCAAATCGTCTCCGGCGAACACGATCATTCGGTGCGGCTCTACACCCGACATCAGAGCTTGTGGGGCTGGCGGTGGGAGTGAACCGATTTCTCGACTCACGCGATGACTGCACGCCCGCGCTCTTGCGAGCAATGTTTGCCAGGGAGTTGCTCGCAAGAACGGGGACGCATCTAAAAGGCATCATTCAACGCCCTCATTGTTGAAGGCAAGATTTCCGGGGAAAAAGGGACATGCGCCTACAACTTTTTTTTCAGTCTCCCTGTTTGTGCTCGTGCGTCGCTTTCGGTTTTTCCGTCTGGCCTTTTTTCACCAGTTCCATAATCTGATTGTATTTGTCTTCCGGCAGCACGCGCACGAGCGTCATCATCCCCATCATCGCAGCCGTCCAGCCCGGCGCTAAGCCGTAGGTTTCGGGCTTCGCCACTTCGTCGTCCATAATCATCATCATATCCTGCGGGTAGCCCGGCACTTTCTTCCGCTCTTCTTCGCTCAACGGTTTGCCCGGCTGTTTCTTCACGAGCTTCATATTGCATTTCGGACACGAGCCTTCTTTGGTCGAGACGACTTCCGGGTGCATCGGGCACGCGAAAAGTTCCGGCGCTTTCTGCTTGACCAGTTTCATGTTGCATTTCGGACATGTGCCTTCTTTGTTGGAGCGCACTTCCGGGTGCATCGGACACGCGAACATTTCTGCGTGCGCTTGCGTTTGCTGTGCGACCAGATTGGAGACGTTCGTTTCGGCGGTCGTGATGCCCATGCCGCGTCCCATGCCGGGACCGAAATCTTCGCTGAGCGCGTGACCTTTTTGCAGCATCCCCATGCCTTCTTCCATCCCCAAGCCCGTGTTTGAGCCGCTGCCGTGCGACATCGCCATTGG
>CAZWAK010000323.1:0-4274 GCA_964631865.1 uncultured Heliobacteriaceae bacterium
ACGTCGAGCCGCAGCACTCCAAACGCTTCGCGCTCCTTCCACGAAACACACCACTGAAATCTGATTATGAATGGACAAACACAACGCATCAGCAACATTCAAACCGCACTCCAAATCGCCCAACTCGATGGCTGGTTGTTTTATGATTTCCGCCACAGCGATCCGCTGGCGTATCGCATCTTGAAGCTTGACCCGCACACGCACACGACACGGCGGTGGTATTACTTTGTGCCGGCGACGGGCGAGCCGACCAAGATCGTCCATCGCATTGAGCAGGAAAAGTTGGACGCGCTGCCGGGGCGCAAATGCGTGTATCTGCCCTGGCAGGAACAGCACGAGTTTTTGCGCGAAGCACTGGCGGGCGCAAAACGCATTGCGATGCAGTATTCGCCGCTCAACGCGATTCCGTACATTTCGCGTGTGGATGCCGGAACGATTGAACTTGTGCGCAGCTTCGAGGTCGAAGTCGTGACGAGTGCTGAGTTGGTGCAACGCTTTGAAGCCGTCTGGTCGCCTGCGCAAAAGGCTATGCACATCACGGCGGCAGAAAACGTCCATCGCATCATTCACGAAGCCTTCGCCGAAATCGCGCGCGGCATTCGCGCCGATGAAGCTGTCACTGAATATGGAATTCAGCAATTTATGATGCGGCGCTTTGCTGATGCGGGAATGATTTGCGATGCGCCGCCGATTGTCGCCGTCAATGCCAACAGCGCGAATGCGCATTACGCGCCCAACAGCGAACGTCATTCGCCCATCAATAAAGGCGATTACGTGTTGCTCGATGTGTGGGCCAAGTTGCAGCAACTGGATTCGGTCTACGCCGATTTGAGTTGGACGGGCTTTGTCGGCGCAATCGTGCCCGAACAGTACGCGCGCATCTTCGACATCGTAGCGGAAGCGCGGGATGTGGCGGTCTCTTTCATCACAAAAAAAGTTCACGCGGGTGAAGCGTTTCGCGGCGCGGAGGTGGATGATGTGTCGCGCGCGGTGATTCGTGATGCGGGTTATGCCGACCGCTTCAACAATCGCACCGGGCATTCCATCGGTGCGGAAGTCCACGGCAACGGCGCGAACATTGATAATCTGGAAACGCCCGACACGCGCTTCGTTGTGCCGAACACGTGCTTTTCGATTGAGCCGGGGGTTTATTTGCCGGGCGAATTTGGCCTGCGCTCGGAGATTGATGTGTTCGTGGGCGACGACGAAGTGTTGATTGCGGGACAGCCGATTCAAACTGCCATCATTCCGATTCTGACGCTGTGACGTTTGCATTTTGCCAAAGCGGTTTTGGCACGTGGCATTTTGCGAAACCGTCACGATGGCGACGAATTATCTCAATAAAGGGGAGAGTTTCCTCAATTTGTCTCGATTCCTTCACAGTTCTTACTTTGCAAATTGCCAGCGCCTTTTCGCCTGCTTTTCTCAAAAGCTGCGCGCTGGTGCTGTGAACAAACGGCTTATCGCCCCGCCCGATGTGTGGCACGCAAACTGCTTAGCTATGACGCGAAAGTCATAAAAGGCAGGACGTTCGCTATGCTCCATACTCCAACGATTCGACAGCAAAACTTTTCGCCTAGGTTATTTGAATACTCCCCCAGTTCCAAAATCGAAACGTCCGTCTTCCGAAAAGAGTTGCTGCATCGCTCCATCATTTCGTACACGCTGCCGAGCGAGCGCGTGCGCGATTTGGTGCCGAGGGAATTTACGTTGGGCACGAGGACTGTGCTGGCGATTGAATCGTTTCTCGATAGTGGGCGCACTCCATTCGAGCAAACGAACTATCGCTTGCACCTGCACTTGCACGGGCGGCCTTGCAGTTGGTTGCTCGGTACGTCGCTCGGTTCGTTGTCCGGCGTGACGGCACGCCATTTGTATCCATTGCCCTGGCATTTGAGCGCGATGGAATTTCAGATCACACTCGATGCAGCAACCAATCGCTACAAAAAATATCGCCTCAGCACGCAAAGCCAATGGGCCAATGCGACGTGGGAAATCGTGGACACGGGCGTGCCCGTGCGCGCCGATTCGCCGCTGGAAATCACCGATTATTTCGTGCGCCGTGATGGCGAAATCGGCAGCTATCAAACGCTTCATCAGCCCAGTTTGGCGACGCGCGGACAATTGCAAACCGGGCGTTGCGATAGGCTAACGGCGCTCGGTCTGTTGAGCGCCGTCGAGTTGCAACAACCGACAGCGGTCATGTTACAACGCGCGGTCGCCTGCGAAATCAAGCCGGCGGTGGCGAGCGCGAGCCGGATGGTCGCCGTGTAACGAGTTTATTATTTCGCTTTACCACTTCATTCCCAGCGCGCGCGCGTCTTGTTTGTCACTCGGTTGCCCAAAGTCAAATCTCACGAATTTGAGCAGAAAAAGAAGGCAGACAGCGCGCGCTGGTTCTGTTTTACCCGCCATTGTCAACCGAAAAAAATGCTGTCATGTTTATTGCCATGTTGCTCACAATTTTGCTTGTGTCACTGGCGGTAACACTGGCGCTTGGGTTTTACGTCATCATCACGGCTCCGAATGAAGCGATCAACCGCACGTTTGCCAGCTTCATCGGCATGATGATTTTGTGGATCGTGAAAGACATCGCGTTTTGGTGCTTTCACAAAGACGACGAGAACTCCGTTTGGTGGGGCATTACGAGCTTCCTGATCGGCACGAGCCTGCAAATTCCGCTGCTGCTGTTTGCCGAAGTCTTCCCCGAAAATGCGCGTCCGCGCTGGAAGCGAATTGGCTTGCTCGCGGCCCCATTGTTGCTGCTCATCCCGCTGCAATTCATGGGGCATCTCTGGCACAACATCGGCTTTGCACACAGCGAATTTCATATCAACCTCAAACCCGCCGCGTATGTGTTTGGCGCGTACAACGCGCTGCTCCTGACCATCGGCATCACGCAACTCGTCCAAAAATATCGCAAATACAAAGGCACACTCTGGGGACAACAATTGGCCGCTGTCATCCTGGGCGTACTCGTCACCGGTGTGCTGATCGTGCCGGCTGGAAACCTGTTGCCTGCGATGGGCGTCTACACATTCCTGCCGTTCAGTTCAGTCTTCATCGTGGTCGGAACGTTGATTTATGCCTACGCCATCACGAACTTCAAACTCTTCTCGTTGCAAACTGCGCTGGATCAACTGCGGCTGTTTCCGATCACCTACAAAATCACGATTGCCGTCGCGGCAATCAGTTTGCTGGGCTTTTTTCTGATGCAGGTTCCAGTAGCGATTTGGGCGTTCGATGGCGATGATCCGGGCTGGCAAAAGTTTCTCGTGTTTGCGCCGATAGCGGGTCTGATTCCGTCGCTGATTTTGATACTGGTGATCGTCAAGATTCTCTCGCGCCCGCTGCGCGAATTGACCGAGAAAACCTTGGAAGTCGCGCGTGGCAATTACGGCGCAGAAATCGAACTCGCGCGCAACGACGAATTGGGCGTGCTGGCCAAAAGCTTCAATTCGATGAGCCAGCAAATGGCGGCGGACATTGCGCGGCTCAAGGAAATCAATCAAGCCTTGATTCGCACCGAAAAGCTCGCCACCGCAGGCACATTGGCAACCGGCGTCGCACACGAAGTCAACAATCCGCTGGCTTCGATTTCGTCGCTCGTGCAATCGCTGCAAAGCCGCGCCGAGGACGAACGTGATCGCGAAACCTTGCGCGTGATCCTGACACAAATCACCCGCATCACGAGCGTCTTGCGCAGCCTGATGGAGTTTGCACGCCCGCAAACGCCCACGCGCACGGCCACCGACCTCAATCAAGTCCTGGCCAAAAGTCTCGAACTGGCACGCTTCGACAAACGCTTCAAGCAACTCGATGTGCAAGTGAACTTCAGCGACAACCTCCCGCGCCTGCCACTCGACAGCGATCAAATGCAGCAAGTGTTTTTGAACGTCCTGCTCAACGCACGCGATGCGATTGAGGCCGCCGACCGCGATGGCGAAATCCAAATCACGACGCGCCGCGAAGCGCAAGAAATCATCGTCGAAATCGCCGACAACGGCCTCGGCATTGCGCCCGAAAATCTGGAGCGCATCTTCGACCCGTTTTTCAGCACCAAGCCGAGCGGCAAAGGCACCGGACTCGGTCTCGCCGTCAGCCACAGCATCGTCGCCGCGCACGGAGGCCGCATTGCCATTACGCCACAAGTGCAAGGTACAGTCGTGACGATTGCGTTTCCTGAAATATAAATCTGAGAGTAGGCACCCCTAAGAGAGCAATGGCATTGAATTAAGCCCTAACCTTTTTGCGGTACTTCAAATAGCGCACGG
>CAZWAK010000324.1:0-4254 GCA_964631865.1 uncultured Heliobacteriaceae bacterium
CACCGCCTCGCCGCGCGCTTGTTCGGGCGACATGTATTTGGGCGTACCCATCACAGTGGAATGCGGATTGTGGAATGCGGAATGCGGAATATCCTGCGGTGTTGGCGCGCCATCCTGCATCGCTTGAAATAAGGTTTCTGTTTCCGCACTCCGCACTCCGCACTCCGCACTCCGCATTTCGACCAGCTTCGCCAGCCCAAAATCCAACACCTTCACGATGCCGTCGGGCCGGAGCATCACGTTGTCGGGTTTGATGTCGCGGTGAATGATGTCGGCAGCGTGCGCGGCGCTAAGCGCGGCGAGTATCTGTTCGGTGATGTGACGAATTTCGTCGAGCGTCAAATCGCCCGCCACGATGCGTTCGCGCAACGTCACGCCTTCGATGTATTCGGTGGCGATGAACGCGCGTCCGTTCGCGCTGCCGATTTCGTAGACGGTCAAAATGTTTGGATGGTTCAAGGCCGAGGCGGCGCGGGCTTCGCGCTCGAAGCGGGCGCGTTGCTCGGCGTCCTGCATGAAAAGCTGCGGCAAAAATTTGAGCGCGACCTGTCGCCCCAGCGTTTCATCGCGCGCGAGATGAACTTCGCCCATACCGCCCCCACCCAATTTTTTCAGGATGCGGTAATTGCCGAACATGTCCTGCGGCTCAATCGGTTGTTCGCGCTCGGCAAGCTGTTTTGCCGTCAGCCGCATTGCGTTGGTGTTCATGAATTCCGACGAATCCTGATCGGCTTTGAGCAAGGCTTCGACTTCGCGCCGAATGTGTTCGCCGTCGGTGCGCGCGAGTTCGATCAGATACGAAGATCGCTGCTCGACGCTCAACGCCAGGGCGCGCTCGAAACGGTCGCTAATGATTTGCCATTCGTTACTATTCATCGTGCAAAGTGCGAAACAACCACGCTTTGGCCACGCGCCAATCGCGCACGACCGTGTCCGGCGCGACGCCCAAAACGCTCGCGGTTTCTGCAACGTTCAGCCCGCCGAAAAAACGCAACTCCACGACCTGCGCGCGGCGCGAATCAAGCTCGACCAACTTCGCCAGCGCCGCATCCAGCGCGAGCAAATCCACATCGAACGCGGTCTGCGGCGCAATCGGATCAACGTCTTCGAGCGCCACGCGCGTCGCCGCGCCACCGCGTTTCGTGCGCTGATCGGTGCGCGCGTAATCTACCAAAATGCGCCGCATCATCTGTGCCGCAATCGCATAAAAATGCGCGCGGTTGTGCCATTGCTCCTGCGGAAAATTGAGAAAGCGCAAAAACGCTTCGTGAACCAGCGCCGTCGTTTGCAACGTATGCCCGACGCGCTCGCGGTGCATATACCGATGCGCGAGCCGCCGCAGTTCGGCGTACACGAGCGGCGTCAACTGTTCGAGCGCGTCGTCATCGCCGCCGCTCCACGCTCGCAGCAGTTGCGTGATTTCGTTCGGGTTGATAGTCATTGCCAGCCCTCAAAAAAAATTAGCGATGGATGCCGTCACTCAGTTCCTTTTGTCGCGTTTGTCTATGAGGGCGGCAAAGAGATTGGAGCGTGGCGCGCAGGCGTACAAGCAACCAGCGTCACGCTCTGTTTTTTTGCCGCTGTCGTTTACAGTGTAACAAATCAAACCAAATGCTCAACCACCTTGTGAGCACTAATTTTTAGGAGCCAAAAACATGCATCGAATTCTTCTCCTCGCTCTTTTCGCCGCGTCGTTCGTCGTAACGAACACTTGTGCGCAAACCTATCAACAGCTTTCGCCCACCGACAAACAAGCCTACGTGAAAACCAAAGCCGAACACCTCGGCGCGACGATTGCGCAACGTCCGATAGAGTTTTCGTCCGCGTATCTCGCGCTCGTCACGGCGCGCGTCGAAGCCTATGCCAAGCGCGTCGGCGTGCAAACGCAAGGCGTGCCGGGCAAGGAAGAGTTGGGCTTGGTGCTGGCGCGCGGAGCCAATCACGCCGCCACGTTTGCACAGGTTTTTCAAGCCCGCAACGTCGCGCCGCTGCTCGGCATTTATTTGCCGATGATGGAATCCGAGTTTCGCAACGAATTGGTCAGCGCGGCTGGTTCTGCCGGAATGTTTCAGTTTATGCCGCAAACCGCGACGCGCTTTGGCCTGAGCGTGGAAGACCGCAGCGACCCGGCGAAATCCGCCGCCGCCGTCGCGCAATATCTCGCGGGCTTGCAAGCCAAATTCGCGGGCGACGTGTGGCTGAGCTTGTTGTCCTACAACGTCGGCGAACGCACGGTCGAAAAGATGCTCGGTGTCGTGCCCGAAGCGCGCGGCGCGGCGTGCAGCATTTGCGTGCTGCTGGGGAAGAAAGAAGTGTTAGGAAAAGACTTTCCGAAAGAAGGGGAGAACTACACGCCCTCGCTGTTGGCGGCGGCTATCGTGGGCGAGCATCCGCAGGACTTCGGCTTGACCGTGCAACCGCTCTCAGCAGCAGGCGTGAGATAAAAGATGGCTCGGCAACCGTAGCGCAACCAGCCATTGGTTGCGCTACGACGACCTATCCAAACAATTCCTGCTCGACGATTTCGCACAGGATGTGACCGATCAGAATGTGCGATTCTTGAATGCGGGCGGTGTCGCGCGATGGCACGCAGATGCAATGATCCGCCGCCGTTTTGGTCTTGCCGCCGCCTTCGCCCGTCAGCCCAACCGTCACCATGCCCAATGTTTTCGCGGTTTCCAACGCCTTGACCACATTCGGTGAATTACCGCTGGTCGAAATGCCGAGGGCGAGGTCGCCCGGTTTGCCAAATGCTTCGAGTTGACGCGCAAACACGATGGCGTATTCGTAATCGTTGCCGAGCGCCGTCAGCGCCGACGTGTTCGTCGTCAATGCCACCGCCGGCAACGCGCGGCGTTCTTTCGTAAAGCGTCCGACCAGTTCAGCCGCGATGTGTTGCGCATCGCCCGCGCTGCCGCCGTTGCCGAATAAAAACAGCGTGTGGCCGTCGTGCAAGGCTTCCACCAATGCTGCGCCAACGTTTGCAATCACGTGGGCTTGGGATTCGAGCAACGCGCGTTTGACGGCGATGCTCTCTTCGGTGCGGGTTTGAATAATCTGCAAATAGTTCGTCATTACACCCTCCAGGTCTGCAAACCAAACGGCTCAAACGCGAATTCCGTGATCGTGCAACCCATTGCTTTCAGCCGTTCGGCGACTTTGTGTTTTCGGTCAAAGCGGCAATAGAGCAACATAAACCCGCCGCCGCCTGCGCCTGTGATCTTGCCACCGAGCGCGCCCGCTTTGCGCGCTTCGTCATACATCTCGTCCAGAATCGGCGCAGAGATTTTGTGCGACATCCGTTTTTTCTGTTCCCACTCGTGATGCAGCAAATCGCCAAAATCGTCGAGCTTGCTGCGCAGCAAGGCGTTCTTCATTTCAATCGTCATCGCCTTCAATTGCCGCAACGCATCCAGGCTGTCCTGCTCGCCGCGTTCGTAGCGTTTGACCTGGTCTTCGATGATGTTCGACGACAAGCGCGACGAGCCGGTGTAGCACAGCAGCAAGTTGTATTGCAGTTCGTTGATGATGGCGGGGCGAATCTTGAGCGGATTGACGATGACGTGATCGGGCAAAAACTCAATGTAATTGAAGCCGCCAAATGCCGCGGCGTATTGATCCTGCAAGCCGCCTTTGATGGCGAGGTCTTCGCGTTCGATGATATACGCCAATTCCGCGACGTCGTAATCTGTGAGCGGCAGACCTTTGAATTCCTTCAGCAAGCCGACGAGCGCGACCATCATGGCTGACGACGAACCCAAGCCGGAGCCGGGCGGCGCGTCGCTGTGAATGAAGACATCAAAGCCGGTTTCGCCGCGCCCGTCCATTTTGACAATCGCGGCTTTGACCAAATCCAGCTTGCCGTCGAAGGTCATCAAATCTTCCGGGTTGTAATTCACCGACAAACCGTAATCGAGCGATTCGATGTTGATGGCTTGATCGTCGCGCGTGCGCAGCGTGCCGTAGGCGTAGCGATTGATCGTCGCGCTCAACACGCAACCGCCTTCCTGTTGCGGAAAGGGCGGAACGTCCGTGCCACCGCCCGCGAAACTGATTCGTAAAGGTGCTTTCGTACGAACTAACATAAGGATGATTTTTGCCACGAATTACACGAATTCACACGAATGGGGGTTTGTGATTCAGAAAGAACTACCTGCTCTCAAGAGTATTCTAATTCGTGGACATTCGTGTAATTCGTGGGGCAAGGATCATTTTGGCCACGAATTACACAAATTCGCACGAATGTGATTTCGC
>CAZWAK010000325.1:0-4043 GCA_964631865.1 uncultured Heliobacteriaceae bacterium
GCTTTGAGCAGAAAATGCGGCGTGTACATTTTGCCGCCCGTTGCCAACCCGCCCACATACCGCATCAATTGGACGGGCGTGGATTTGTTCTGGCCTTGCCCGAAGGCGGAAGCCGCCATGTCGTAATCCGTCCACTTGGCTTCTTTCAAAGCTTGCTCTGACAGAAATAGCAATCGTTTCTTAGCTTCAGGAGTTGCGGCATTCTCGGCCTCTTTGGCTCTGCGCTTGCTGATGGCTTCGGCAATTTCTCGTTTGGTGGCGGCGGTTGGTCTCAGTCCTTTATCTTCGTGCGGCAAATCAATGCCTGTGCGCTGCCCAAAGCCAAATTTCTCCACCCATTTGGCAAACCGCTCCTCGCCCAGTTTCAAGCCCAGGCGATAGTAATAGCCGTCGGCAGAAATCTTGATGGCCGTGACGACATCCGGCATTCCGGCGTGCGACATCGAGTTCATAAAGTAGTTGCCGAGTTGAATGCCGCCGTCCTGAATGCGCGACTCTTTGGGCGTAATCACGCCTTCGTTCAAGGCCGCGACCGACGTCATCAGCTTCCAGGTCGAGCCGGGCACGAAGCCGCCTTGAATCATGCGGTTGTAGAGCGGACGATCCGGGTCCTGGTAGTAATCCGAAATCTGTTCGCGGCCTTCGGGCGTCTTGGAGCGTTGCGAAAAGATGTTGGGGTCGAAGGACGGACGACTGACGAAAACAAATATCTCGCCGTTGTTCGGGTCCATCATCCCAATCGCGCCGCGCCCCGAAGGCATCGTGTCGCCCTGTTCTTCGGCGACTTTTTGCAAATCCAAATCCAGGGTCGTGTAGAGGTCGCGACCCGGAATCGGCTCGGCGCTGTCGAGTTCGGCTTCAATTTTGCCCTGGCTGTTGACGACGACCTTGCGCCAGCCGTCACGCCCCGTGAGGACTTCGTTGTAGTAGCGTTCCAAGCCGGAGCGCCCCACGATGTCGCCAAACTTGAAGCCTTTTTCCTGGCTGTATTGGCTCTGCGGATTGTTCAGTTCTTCTTTGTTGACTTCGCCGACGTAGCCGAGCGCGTGGGAAGCCAGCGTGCCGTGAATGTAATGTCGCTGCGGCGCGCGTTCGACGCGCAATTCGGGATAATCACTTTGATGCGCGGCGACCCATTGCACCTCGCGCGACGAAGCGTCTTCTTTGACAACAATCGGCACGTGGCGCGGCGCGAATTTCGCGGCTTCAAACCGATCACTCAACCATTTGGCTTCGATGTCCAAATTGTCCGTCAGCAATTTATGAATCTCAGGAAACTGATCCCAGGTGATCTCGCGCTTGCCCAATTTGCGTTCCAACACGATGTTGTAAACATAGCGGCTGTCCACCATCAGTTTGCCCTGACGATCAAAGATGCGACCGCGCCGAGCGGGGATGGGAATGGTTTTGTAGCGGTTGTTGTCGGCCTGATCGCGATAGACTTCGTAATTCTTGATCTGCAACCAATAGAGTCGCGCACCCAACGCGACAAAAATCGCGAGCGCCAAAAACCGTAGGATTTCCAAGCGCAGACTCAGTTGGCGCTTACTTTCAAACGAATCGGCTGGATTGTTCGGTACAGACTTCATACCTGATACATGGTGTGCGGTGATTTCATTGATCTATCAATCTTCGTTGCCAGCGAGCTACTTGAGCTTGAATTTTGACCGGCGTTTGAGTTTCCATCGAGGGTCTTTATTTTTGACCATCCATTTGCGGCGGCGCGGCGAATTGCGCAGGGCTTCGGCCCGACGAGCTTTGGCGCGACGACCAAAATCAAAGAACTGATCCAGCGCAGGGTACAAGACAAAGGAAAGAGCCAAGTTCACCGTCGGCCCTAGCGTCAATGTCAAAGCGGCTTCTACCGGCATCTTCACCTCCACCGTGAAAGTATACAGGGAAAGCTGCAAAATAGCAGCCACTACACTTGCGCCTGCGACCGTCGCGCTACGGATCAACAGTCCTTCCACTAAAAAAGAACTCGACACCCAAAAACCCACGTAAGCAGCCACGACATACCCGATGCCGCTCACGCCCATCGGCACGGCTTGCCCCGACATAATATCGTGCATGAGACCCGCCGCTGCGCCCGTCAGCAAAGCCTGCACTGGCTCACGCATCATACTGACGTAGACCGTGACCAATAACAACCAATCAATATAGCCCAGCTTCGGGCTAATGGCTTGTTTCAAACTGGTCTGCACGAAGGCGGCCACTAGCAGACAGGCCGCGATTTTTATGATTCGTGCTTGCCCAGTACTTTCGTTCTCCAATCAGTTCTTCGACCTCAGAGAGTGCCCGGAAAGAACCTGCCACGGCGCTCCCACCGCGAAGGGCAAGGTTTTCCTGTCGGCCATTCTTGCTCTCAGACAACCGCTCCGGTTGGGGCGATTGCGCTACTTGTTTTGTTCAGCCTGCTTTTTCCGTTGCTCGGCAGCTTTCTTTTGCCGGTCTTTCTCCTGTTGTTCGCGCTCCCGGTCGAATTTGTCGAGTTCTTCCTTCTGCGCCTGAATTTGCGCTTTCGAGATGATCAGCACCCCGACCGTTTCGAGCTTGTCGAGAGGGGCCGCAGGCTCAATCGGGACGATGTCAGGTGAGTTTTCTGCGGCGTTCAGCGGGGGGACAACTTTGCCAATAATCAAGCCGCGCGGATAATAACCATCCTGCCCGGAGGTGAAGATCGTTTCGCCCGGCGCGGGTCGTTCGCCATTCGCGCCTACCAGACGGAGTTCACAGCGCAGGTTATTCTTGCCGTAAGAATTGCTCGTACCCTGCACAATGCCCATCACGCGCGTGACGGAAGATTGCGCAATGGCTGCGCCCGAAGCATGTTTCTCATCGGTCAGCAACAACACGCGCGCTGCGTTGAGCGTGACAGACTCAATGCGCCCGACCAAACCTTGCTCGGTCATCACGGGTTGGTCTTTTTCGATGCCCGACGTCAGCCCCTTATCTATGAGAACCGTGCGATACCACATTGTGGCGTCACGTCCCACCACCAGCGCCGGGACACTGCGCGGCGACATCGGCAACTTCAGGTTCGCCACTTTGTTGATCTGCTCCGCCACGCGCACTTGCTCTTGTAACTTCAAACGTTCGGCTTCGAGTTGCGCCACCTGTGCCCGCAACTGCTCGTTCTCGGCTCGCGCATCGCGCAACACGATGTATTTATCCTTGATGCCCCCGACCCCGGAACTGGTCAGTGCCAGGACGGTTTGCAAGGGTTGGTAAATCGCCATCAGGAGGCTCTCGCCAATCCGTCGTCCCACACGACCGGGCGCGGGATTGAACAAGACGACAGCCAAGTGCGCGACGAGTAATACGACGAGCAAAAACGGTGGATTGTTTTTCAGGCTGGCTCTAATGTCCACAAATCAATGGTGACCGGTGGTCGGTGATCGGTGGTCGGAACGAAGCGTTCTAAGCTCTTGCTCCACCCCCAAGCTCCGATAGCTATTTTTATGCGGGCAAAGTGGTGCTGTCCCAGCGCACGCGCCGCAGCAGGTTGAAATCCGACAGCATCGTCCCCGCACCCAACACGACTGAGGACAACGGGTCTTCGGACACCGCGACCGGCAGGCCCGTCTCCTGCATCAAGCGCGCATCCAGTTTCTTGAGCATCGCGCCACCGCCCGTCAACACGATGCCGCGATCCACGATGTCGGCGGAAAGTTCCGGCGGCGTGCGCTCCAACGCGACACGCACCGCGTTGACAATCGTCGCCACCGAATCGGCCAACGCCTCGCGAATTTCTTCGTCCGTCACGACGATGGTTTTCGGAATGCCTTCGATCAGGTTGCGCCCTTTAATCTCCATCGTGAGTTCTTCATCGAGCGGCGCGGCGGAACCGAGTTCAATCTTGATGGCTTCGGCGGTGCGTTCACCAATCAGCAAATTGTATTTGCGCTTGATGTACTGAATGATCGCCTCGTCCATTTCGTTGCCGGCCACGCGCACCGAACGCGAATAGACGATGCCGGAGAGCGAAATCACGGCGATGTCGGTCGTGCCGCCGCCGATGTCTACGATCATATTGCCGTGCG
>CAZWAK010000326.1:0-4035 GCA_964631865.1 uncultured Heliobacteriaceae bacterium
GTCACCAACACAATTGTCACCGTCGTTCAACCGACGAACAAAGAATCCCTCATCCACTTCGGCAAAGACAAAAACGGCAACAGTTACTGTGCGTTTCTGGGGGTCGTCACCCGCCGTCCAGTCAAAGGCGAAAAGCTGAATGACAAACAAGCCGAACGTAACGAGAAGGGCCAGTGGGTCGAAATCGTTTCCAGCAATCCGGGTGTCGTCAAGCTGATGCAAGCGGCTAAGCCCGGCTCCCGGATCGCGGTGCAAGATGGTCGCTTATCCATCAACATCACGAAAGAAGGCCAGGACGGCCAGAAATACCACTCCAACCGACTCGACGCGTTCCGCGTCCAGTTTGTCGGCAAAGTGCCGCGCAGCTAATTCCCAGCCTTTCGCGCTCCAACCATTGGAACCACAACCGCCCAGTCAGGATTCGCCCTTGGCTGGGCTGTTCTTTTCGCATGAATCGCCTTCTTCATCTTGCGCAGACACTTTTTCTTGTGCTTGTCACCGTCGGAGTGGCGCTACTCACATTCCCGTTTCTGCTTGTTTTCCTCGTGCGTACTCTCGCGAGTCGTACCCAATCAAAAGGCTCACTTCCCTAGTCATGACGGGAAATTACCCGCTAGAAATTGTCATCCAAGAAAAGCCCGCCTCCATCGTGACCTTCTCCATCCAGTAGGGTTTTTACGGATGATAAGAAATTGCTAGGCGGCTGGATTCGCCTCCAACCCGACCAGCAATCACACAGGATGGATTCCGGCAAGCTGTATGGCAACTCATCTATCAACCTTCAACGACATCCACCACGAAAGCGGCTGGCATTGTGCGGTCTTCCAAGCGATGCCAGCCGCGCTGCATCTGACGGCGCTGCTGTAAGTTTTACTCCTGCTTACGGCGGAGCGTAGACGGAAGCGGTCGGCGCAACAATCAACTGGGGACGTTGCTTTGTTGCTACAAGACTGGCTTGCACGACCACGCAAGCTGAGCCTTCGATCAGAACCCGACCGTTTCCGTGTGCTTTCTTCCCCATCCCGAACGAGAGCCAACACCAACTCCCGCTCTCGTGCCCCGGCCTTGACCGATCACGTTTGCTCGGTCAAGCACGGCGTGCCGGACGGCCACCCACGGCCTCTCGGTACGCCACAACGATGGAGGCCAACTTGTCCAAAGAACACAACCCAAGGATGGTCGTGCTGGAACGATGGGCGCGGCGTAGTGGCTTCTTTGTCAAAGCGCAACGTCTCCCACACGGCGACATTTCGTTTCGGAAACATTTCTTTGCGCCGAAACCGCCCCTCTCTGCGCTTCCTCTTCCTGCGCCATCGCGCGTACCAGACGCACCGAACAAGCCGGAGTCGGTTGTCTCCGCAGGGGGTTCGGCAGCGTGATCAGGCCCAAGGTTCGCTGGCGTGGCGCAGGAACCCACGTCTCTTTCCTAAAAAACACGCGTTCTCCTCTCGGCGACCTAGCTCCGGCTGGGTCGCCTCTTTTTTTAGGAAGGCTTTTGACGTTACATTCACCCGATTCCTCAATCCAGAATCCAAAGCGGCTTCTTCTTTTGCTCACTGTCCGATATTCTCTGGTAGGAATATCGTATGAAGAACTCACCCCCTCCTATCAGCTTCGCATTGCAAACCAGGGTCGTCGGCCTCTATTCCCCGACTGGCAACTGTTGGGAAATCACCCGCGAGCAAGTCGCGTCCATTGAACCTGCACCCAAATTTCCAGGAGGCTTCTACATCACGCTTCACAATGGCGAAATTTTTCTGGCTACCGATTTGTTCCAGACGCTGACGAGCAACGATGGCAACAATCTGACCGACGAAGAAGCCCATGCCTGGATTGAGGCAAAAGGCATGGTTGTCCGCAATCATCCCGACACATGCGGCGGACGTCGCGTCGGCTAATTCCCTTCCCTTTCCATTCACCACTATCAATCTGGAGTTTCAATGTCCAAAGCGCAGACCGTACTGCACGCCCTGTTGGCCGGGCTGCCCGTCCAACTGAATCGTTGTCATAGCCACTGCTCGGTTCGTTTGTTTCAAGCAGGCGAAACCATCACAACGCCCTCTGAGGAAGTGATCCTTCTTGATCCTTATTGGCTCGGACTTGCCGTCGTCCAAGTCACTGATCCCGGCAAGTCACTTACCACCTCCTACGTCAGAGCCGACTTCTCCTTCACCGACGTCTTGAACGCTGCCAGCGAGATGTCCGATGACGCCATCGCGCGGCTCTCGGCCAACCTCACGCGCAACTAACACCAGCGTTGCGTGCTTCGCGCCCGGTTTTTACTGCTCGTATTCCTTTGCCATCGCCGAACAACTCGTTCTCGACTCTGAAGGAGATACAACATGATTCTCGATCAAACACGGGCTTGTATTGCTGATTTCATTTCCCCTGAACTGGCTGAGCGCCGCAAGAACGCTATCCAGGCAGCCTATGCCGATCCGCTGACTCAAATCGGCAATCGCCGCGCACTCGAAGCCGCTCTTCCCGCCGCTTTCGCTGAAGGATTCGTCGTTGTCCTCTTTGACGTGAACTCATTCAAGGCCGTCAATGACACGCTCGGACACAAAACGGGCGATGGCTTGTTGCGTACTGTCGCGGAATCACTGGCTTGTACTGCGGCTGAATTTCATTGTCGTCGTGTCTTTCGGTTGGGCGGCGACGAATTTGTTTGCTTGGTGCCAAAGGAAATCGCCGAGGCGTTTCGCCGCAGGGCGGAAATCCGCTTCGATCAGTTGATTGCCCACGTCCCGGAAGTCCAACGGCTTGGCGTTTGCATCTCTGGTGGTATCGGCTGTTCCCTGAGCGACGCGGACGACGCGATGTATTTCCGCAAACAACAACGTAAGCAGGAGTCTCTTTATGCAACTGCAATCGTCTGATCTCTTTACGATTCTGGCATTCCTTACGCTGAAGTCCGCTTACTACAAGTCCCACTTCACGCGCACCCAGCACGAACGCGATACATTCCTCGCGCACGAATACAGTCTTGCAGGGCAACGGCTCACTCTTTATCAAGAGCGATTCCCTAATTTCTTACTGTCCCGCCCGGACATCGCAGATTCGTTCTTCGCCCCGCTTCCCTCCGCAACACCTGACGAAGCGCAAATCACCAAGATTATTGCGCAAGAAATCCGCGAGCGGCGCGACATCAATCCACAAGTCATCAGGCCACTGCAAGCCTTCATGGAACAGGAGGGAGTTGCCAATGCCTAACTCATCGTTTTCTAAACCGCACCCGGCACTAAGACGCTTGCGCAGAGCAACCCAGGGAGACGCAGATGAAGCGCTGCTCCAACAAGACCTTGACATCAATGCCGGACATCCCTGGGACTTGGAACCCGGATACGATCACTTGTACATCAACGCCACTTCTCAAGACGCTCTCCCACCACTCATCGAACAATACCAACGGCGCGGCTGGGACATCTGGATCAATGGAACGCGCGGCGATCTCTTCGCCGCTGTTCTGTTCCGTAAGGCGAAAGCAATGAATGTCTTCTGTTTTGGTAGTCCGACCATCACCCAACTTCCCCGGCGAATCGCAATGACACTCGCCACCATCATCAAACAGGAAGGCCGTTTTCTGCTTACTGATGAGGCAGGCTTCAGTTCGCGCATCCAACTCTTCATCGCCGACGAACGTTACCCAGAAGTGGCGCTCTATCACGTCGGGGATAGACCGCTCATCAATCACGGGAACTTCACGACCGTACCTGTGCCAGCGGAATTTGGAGCAGACTTCTTCGCAGCCACCAAGCAAGCTGCCTGTTCCAGCGCGAACTTTGGGCTTGCGCTCTACGACGAGACGAATCACGTTGCATTTCGCCGTCCCGCAAAACACGACCACACCCTCGACGTGACCCGTTCGCTGCTCGAAGCAGGCAAACCTGTCAAATTCTTCTTCGCGCACATTAAGGTTGTCTTGCACCTGAAGACGATGGATAACTTCGCTCTAATCGAAGCTACCCTCCAAAAACACTATTGAGCATCCCAACCCGAAAGGACTCAAACATGATACGCAACATAATTACCTTG
>CAZWAK010000327.1:0-4024 GCA_964631865.1 uncultured Heliobacteriaceae bacterium
CGGTCAATTACTATTTCTTCCCAATTACTCCAGTTCTCAGCGCGACTCCGCGCGCGATACCGAATCGTAAGACCTTCGTCAGCTCCGGCTAGACCAATTATCGGCGCGACGGCCAAAAACGGCTCGGCTTGTTCCAGCGGCACGGTGATTTCCGGCGTCGTGATGGCGGCAGCGTTTTCTGCCGCAGCCAAACTGTACCCTTGATTGGTGCGCGCCACCGCCATATTGCCTGCGACCGCGTCCGCCAGATCAATAGTCACTTCCTGATGCCGAACCTGCGATTGCGCGAGTTGCGGTGTAACTTGAGGATGAATGAAAAACGCCAATAGCAACAGCGTTGCCAAGAATACTTTGCGAGACATACGAAGTGAGAAGAGATGGGGAGCAAAGGGAACATGGTGAGCGCAGACTGCAAGCCTGCGCTCACCTGGAAATCCATTACCGGCGCGCGCGATTGACCTGCACCGGAAAATTCAAATCTTTCAGTTCCAGTTGATAGAACGCGCCGAAACCGGGATAACGCGCTGCCGAACCGAGTTCTTCTTCGATGCGCAGCAATTGATTGTATTTGGCAATGCGATCCGTACGCGAGAGCGAGCCGGTTTTGATTTGCCCGCAATTCGTGGCGACGGCTAAATCCGCGATGAACGGGTCTTCGGTTTCGCCCGAACGGTGCGACGCGATAGCCGTGTAATTGTTCGTCCTGGCCAACTCAATCGCTTCCAACGTTTCCGTCAGCGTGCCGATTTGATTGACCTTGATGAGGATCGAATTCGCCACGACTTCTTCGATGCCGCGTTCGAGGTATTTGACATTCGTCACGAACAAATCATCGCCGACGAGTTGCACTGTGTCGCCAAGTTGTCCGGTGATTGCCGCCCAACCTGTCCAATCGTTTTCGGCCAAACCGTCTTCGATGGAAATAATCGGATACTGCTTGCACCAGTTGACCCAATATTCCACCATCTGCTCGGACGTCAGCACACGTTGATCGGATTTCTTGAAGATGTAATTGCCTTCGCTGAAAAACTCGGACGAGGCCGGGTCGAGCGCAATGGCAATTTGTTCGCCTGCCGTGTAGCCAGCACCGTTGATCGCTTCGAGAATGACATCAATAGCCTCTTCGTTCGATTTCAGGCTGGGCGCAAAGCCTCCCTCATCGCCGACTGCCGTTTGATAGCCGCGTTTTTTCAGGACGCCTTTCAGCGTGTGAAACACTTCCGCGCCCCAGCGCAACGCTTCAGAAAACGTCGGTGCGCCCGCGGGCACGATCATGAATTCCTGAAAGTCCACGTTGTTGTCCGCGTGCGCGCCGCCGTTGATGATGTTCATCATCGGCACGGGCAATGTGCGCGCGTTAACGCCGCCGAGATAGCGATAGAGTGGTGTTTCCAATTCGGTCGCCGCCGCGCGTGCTGTCGCCATCGAAACCGCCAGCATCGCGTTCGCGCCAATCTTGGATTTGTTTGGCGTGTCATCTAATTCGATCATCGTTTGATCAATCGCGGCTTGTTCATAGACCTCCATCCCGACCAGCGCGTGATCGAGCGCTTTGTTGACGTGTTCGACCGCCATCTTGACGCCTCTACCGAGGTAGCGGACTTTGTCGCCATCGCGCAATTCGACGGCTTCGTTTTCGCCCGTCGAAGCACCTGATGGAACCGCCGCGCGCCCCCACGCGCCCGATTCCAAATAGACTTCCGCTTCAACGGTCGGATTGCCACGCGAGTCGAGAATCTCGCGCGCGTGAATTTGTTCAATCGCACTCATTTGATAAGACCTTTCTGTGAAAGAGATTGATAGCTTGAAAATTAGGCAGGTATCTTAACGCGGCAGCGCCGATTGTCAAAATGATGTTGGTTGTCAGTTGTCGGTTGTCAGTTGTCGGTTGTCAGTTGTTGACTACCATCTTTACCGACCACCGACCACCGACCACCGACCACCGACCACCGACCACCGACCACCATCTTCACACCGAAGCCCAGCCATCGGGCGCAGTCGGGTTTTGCAGCGGCACGGCATCGCCCGGCGATGAACGCGCAATCGCACTCAGCGACGACGACAGCCACACAAACATTTCTCGAAAGCGCAGCCCGCTCAGATGCAGCGGCTGGCGCACGGAAAGCTGACGGAGGATGTCAAAGTTTGCGCCTTCCACGCCGACGGCAAAAAACGCGAACGCCCGCGCTTCTTCGCCGTCGCGCACCGCTTTCGCCGCCGCTTGCCAATGGTCGGTTGGCTCGCCATCGCTCAGCAAAAAAATCCAGGGGCGATAGTACGAAATACCATTTTGCCTGTACTCCGCCTTGCGATCCCGCACCATTGCAATCGCGGTTTCAATCGTTTGCCCCATCGGCGTATCGCCTTCGGCTTTGAGCTGCGGCGGACGAAACACATCGGGCGTCTGAAACTCCGTGAGACGCTTCACGGGGCCGAACGTGACGAGCGAAAGCTCCACGCGCTTGACCGCGAGTTCATCCACCATCAATTCATTGCGAAAGGCACGCAAGCCCGCATTCAACTCATCAATCGGGCGCACGACTTCCACGCGCGCGTCGTCATGCAGCAGCTTTTGAATCGGCGAGATCGTGGACGCGACTATCTTTTCGTCATTCATCGAACCCGACGTGTCCAGCAACAACACGCACGGACAACGCGGTTCGGGATTGTCTACGAATTCAGGATCAGGGAAGGGAATTTGCTCGAAACGTTCTGGCATCAGGTACCTCACAACAGATCAGCGTGTTTTGGGCAAAGGAACAGGACACGAGTGTAGCAGGTTGGCTGAGATTTGGTAGCGGATTTCTTGCGACAGTCTCAATCCCTGAGCGGTGCTGGCGGCGGGAATTGCACCGCTTGATAAATTTCACTGAGCGGCAACGTCACGCCCAACGATTTCAATTCCACCTCGCTGTCCAAGCCGATGAAATCGCTGCGCATCCATTGATTGTCCGCCTGCCGCACATAGCGCGTGACGTGGGCGCGATCCTGCGCGACGAGTAAATATTCCTGAAAGCTTTCGATGGATTGATACTCAATAAACTTGCCGTCAGTGTCATAGTCTTTTGTCCTGGGCGAAAGCACCTCCACCAGCAACAACGGATTTACCAACATAACTTGCCCCAAGTACTTTTCGGTGATCGGCTCCCCACACACAACGGTCACATCAGGATAGCGATACGGACGAACTACTGGAACTTTGACGCGCACGTCACTGTTGATCGCACGACAGTTTTTGTCGCCGAGGCGGTTGTTGATTGCACCTGCGATATTCGTTGCGATCATCGCGTGTTCGAGACTGCTGCCCGCCATCGCGAAGACTTCGCCGTCGAAATACTCGTAGCGTTCTTCGGAGGATTGTTCGAGTTCGATGTACTCTTCGATGGTGTATTTGTGATTTGATAACACATTGCTCTTGGCGTTAGTGAATCGAACGAGAAACAATGAACGAGGTCCTCCTATTTACTACTTTGAGCAATCAAAGCGTGGATCACATTCTTGGTTTTCTCATGAGAAAAAATGTTTCTCAACTCATCAACTAACTCATCTTGAGAGTTAACGGTTATATCGGAATCAGCCCCACCTTTATGAATAGTGAGAGGATAGAATGTGATGGGGTATGTAACCCAAAATAGTTGATATTTGTAGTTTTGTAACGCAGGTGCTTTCAAATTGAAAGAGAATATAAACGAGTCTGGCGACTCGCCTTCCCTGCGAGTTATTCGTTGCACAATCTCCCCTTGTACAAGATTTTTGGTTTTCGCCCCTAACATCGAGGCTTGTTCCTTAAGAATGTTCACAGGGGTCACGACATCCGTGACGGCAATATCATCTGGCCATAAATCGTTAGATGTTGTTGGCATAGTTCTCTCCATTTTCATAAGTTTAGCTTGAATACAATCGGAAGATGATCTGAGTACTTAGATCTTTTGGGCAACCCATTTTTACTTAGCAATGAGTCATTGCCGCACTTAGTCAGTATCGCAAGATAAGTTGAGCAATTTCTAGACTACTTTTACAATTA
>CAZWAK010000328.1:0-3870 GCA_964631865.1 uncultured Heliobacteriaceae bacterium
CAACAGAAACTCCTCTAAAAAAGGGCGTCGTCGGTTGATCGCCTTACGCCCTTGCAGGCCAGGAGGCAGGCAGTTGCCGTGTTTACGGTGATATGGTACAAAGGCTCGTCTTAATGGCTGATGTTGTTCTTGCGCGCCTGTAGCTCAGTTGGATAGAGCGGCAGACTTCGAATCTGTAGGTCGGGGGTTCGAGTCCCTCCGGGCGCGCCAATCAAATCAAACACTTACAGGCATCTGCGCGATGCCTGTTTTGCTCTATGGACACATTCGTGAACACATTGAACCTGAGACCCCATTAACAAGCCAGGGTAAACGCATCATAAAGGACTCGGTTTGGGGCAGTTCAGGACTTTAAGCAAGTAGTGGTGATCCCAAGCGGCCCGCAGCCGTTTGTTTTGGATGCCGCCTTTGAGCGTGCGCTCCTGCTACAGCAAACTGTTGGCGAAGCGCCGTAACAGCGCGAAGTTCTCCGGCGCGTGACCCGTGCGCAGGCGGCTCTCATCTTCCCGAAACACCACATCCAGCACCCAATGACAGGAATTCTCAATCCCCCAATGCGTGCGCACCGCGTGCGCCAACGTCGCCGCGTCAACCGGTAAACTGCTCAAGTGGCGCCCTTCCACACTTTTCTTCTCGCCCACTTCCCGCGTCGCCTCGCCCCTTCCCACGCTCGCCAAATCGCACCATTCTTCATACCCCGGCAAATAGTCCCAGGCCGCCACGGACCAATATTTCCGCGTCTCAATGCGCCCGTGGTCGCCGTCATCGCGTGCGCGATGTTCCAGGTGCGCCCCGCCTGCACCGCCGCACTTCCACGGCTTGCCGCAAGTGCGGTTGTGCAAGCCGCGCTGAAACTCGCTTGGCTTGAGCAACGTCAGCACCCGATTGAACGTGTCGTGCGACGGAATCCCATTGGGCAAGGCCAAAAACGTTCCTAACCAGTCCTGGCGGGCTTGCCCAAACTCGGCCACGCCTCGCAGATGACCGCCAAAATCGCAATGACCAAAATATCCACCAGCAAATGGTCGCAGCGTTCGACCCGGCGTGGGTCTTGCAAGTCGCGGAAATGCGTCACCAGTTGCTGCACGGTTTCGGTCGGTAATGCCCTCGTGCTTGTTGTCATCCGCATAGGCTAGACAACTTCTCTACCCGTTGTAAAGCCTTCTGCCGGTTTTACTTCTCATGCGTTTACCCTGCGCACAGCACGCGGACGGGATGGGCAGTTGCTCGTGCGTCTTGCCTGCGCGCGTCGCTGCCCCTATTATGTTCGCGCGTCGCTGGAACTTTTCCCTTTCCATTCACAATTTTCCGGAGGTCATCATGTCGAAACGACTGTTGTCATTACTGCTCACGCTTGTCCTATCCAATGCGCTTGCCTTCGCGCAAGCCAAACCGTCTACCGCATCAGCACATCAATCAGCACTAACGCTGGATGCGACGCGGCTGGCGCGGTTGGATGGTGCGTTGCAGGAGTATGTGGATAAAAATCAACTTGCGGGCATCGTCGCGCTCGTGCTGCAAGACGGGCGACCGGTGTACGAACGCGCGTTTGGTTGGGCGGATAAAGAAGCCCATCGCAAGATGACGACCGATACGATCTTTCGCATTGCTTCGCAAACTAAAGCCATCACCAGCACGGCGATTTTGATGTTGATGGAAGATGGCAAACTCAATCTGGATGATCCCGTCGGGAAATTTATTTCGACGTTTCGGGACACCAAAGTTGCCGTCAAAAAAGACAGCGGCGTCGAGATCGTTCCGGCCAAACGTCCGATCACGATTCGGGATTTGTTGACGCACACCGCAGGCATTTCCTACGGCACGCAGCCGGAAGTCGCGGCAATGTACGAAGCCAAAGGACTCGGCCCGGCGGCTGGGTTTGGTTGGTACACGGCGGACAAGGATGAACCTGTAGGCGTAACGATGGAACGGCTCGGCACGCTGCCGTTTGTCGCGCAACCGGGCGAAGCATACATCTATGGTTACAACACCGACATTCTGGGCGCGGTGGTCGAAAAAGCTGCCGGGATGCCGCTGGATCAATTTATTCGGGAACGCATCACGAAACCGTTGGGCATGAAAGATACACAATTCTTCCTTGCTCCGGCGGAAAAAAACCGCCTGGCGACGGTGTATTCCAGCAAGGATGGCGTGGCCGTGCGCGCGGCGGAAGGAGCCAAAGGGCAAGGGCATTATGTCGAAGGGCCGCGCAAGAGCTTTGCCGGTGGCGCGGGCTTGCTTTCGACCGCGCGGGATTACGCGCGGTTTCTGGAAATGACGCGCAATGGCGGGACGCTCGACGGCGTGCGCGTGATGTCGCCGCGCACAGTGATGCTGATGCGCACCAATCAATCGGGGATGCTGCATTCGCAAACGGGCTTGGGTTTTGGCTACGGCTTTCAAACGACGGATCGGTACGGCGCGAACGGGATGGACGGGGTCGGCGCGTATGGCTGGGGCGGCGCGTACGGCACGAACTATCGCGTTGATCCTGAAGCGCGTTTGACGATGGTGCTGATGATTCAACAGCTTCCCAACAGCACAGACATCCAGCGCAAATTCTCGACGCTGATTTATCAATCGCTCGTTCATTAAATGAACGTAACGCGATTTGCCAAATCGCGCTACGTTTTCAATTGCGCTCGTTGTTTTTGATTTGCCGTGACCTCGCCATTGGATATTCACAAACCGCTTAGTTTGGCGCTTGGGGCAGGCGGCGTGCGCGGCTTCGCGCATATCGGCGTGTTGGAAGCGTTGGTCGAACGCGGCTTCACGATTTCCGAAATCGTCGGCACGAGTGCGGGCGCGATCATCGGCGCGTTTTATGCGGCGGTGGGCTTGAGCTTGCCGGAGTTGCGCGCGTTCGGGTTGAATTTGACTTCGCGGCATTTGTTGCGCTGGGCGCTGTTGCGACGCTTGCCCGCGCGCGTGCGGCAACGCTATGCGCATCTCGCGGGCATTATTCCTGCGCATTTGGAGCGGCTGGCCAACACGTCAGGCCACGAGTTGCAGCACGGCGTCGAACGGCTCGGCATTGTTTGTTATGACGTGAAGCAACGCGAGGAAGTGTTTTTTCACAACCTGCAACAGGACTTTCCGCTCGAAGAAGCCGCGCGCGGTTCGGCGGCAATTCCGGGCTTTTTCCCGTCGCGGCGCTGCGTCATCGCCGAGCGCGAATATCGTTTGGTAGATGGCGGCGTCAGCAACAAATTGCCCGTAGACAAATTGTTCGCGCCGCCCTTCCGACCCGCGCAAATCCTGGCCGTAGACGTTTCCAATGTGCAACAGATACGCGACGCGAATCGCGCCCGCATCGAAACGTTACGCCAACAATATCCCGACGTTCCCATTGTCATCCTCACGCCGGATTTATTGGGCAAAGGCACGATTCTGTATCGTCAACCGGAACTGCTCGAAATTGTCGAAGCCGGGAAGCGCAGCCTGGAGAAGAGCCTGGACGGCGTAGCTTGATCCGCTCGTTTTCAGATCGTTTTCAGAACCGACTCACGCGCCCTGCGCCTTCCTTAACAATTGCCAGTTGATTGGCGGCGACGTTCTGCACTACTTCCACTTGCCCGCTCGGCCAATAAATCGTCAGGCGATCCGCTTTTGTTTTTTCGCCCAAGCCAAAGTGCAAGTGCAGATCATTGTGCGAATAATAGCTGGCTTGACTCAACACGGCTTGCGCGCTGGTTCGCTCGCCTGCAGTGAGGACAACGCGCGCGCCGAGCGCAGTGCGATTCGATTTTGTGCCGATCAATTTCACTTTCAGCCAATTGTTTTTGCCCGCGTAATCATTGCGCAACAGCGACGGCGGCTCGTTCATATTCATCACTAGCCAATCCACATCGCCGTCGTTATCGAAATCGC
>CAZWAK010000329.1:0-3870 GCA_964631865.1 uncultured Heliobacteriaceae bacterium
GGCATGTGGTGGCCAAGGCCTCCGACGGCACCGGCTGGGCGACGGCCCGCATCGAATTTGACAGATTCTACCCGCGCGCCTGAAAACATTGCGTAGTGTGACGCACGGGCAACCCATTGTTTGTGCTTCGTATGAAGATCACTTAGAAGGACATCGCTTGAGTCCGCTGCTCTAACCGTTGAGCTAAGGGGCCACTGCAAATAACAAAAGCAGGCTCGGTCAACCTGCTTTGTGATTGCGCGCCATCTTAGTGGAGCGCAACGGGAGCGTCAAGGTAAGGAGAGGTAATGTGAGTTGGGGCGCGAAGCGTTTCTCAGTGCTGCGGCTTGACGTAGCTTTGGTTTTGTCGTGTCTTCCAAAGCGACGTCGAGACCGTCGCACTCCAAACGCTTCGCGTGCTATCTCAGGCCTCATTCCTAATTGCGATCCCGCCGATTGTGTTTGGCGCGACGGATGTGGCGACTAGCTTGGTTTTGTTCCTGCTGAATGTCGCGGCGTTCTGCGCCTGTGACGATGCCATCGCCGCGGGATTCGCGAATTTCCTGCTGGATGTCGCGTTGTTCTTTTTGCAAGCCGCGCACTTCGTTGCGCGTCAATTCGCCGGAGCGGACGCCCTGCCCGATGCGTTGTTGTTGTTCGACCTGGCGTTTGCGGGCGACGGGAACCTTGCGATTGCCGTGTGCGAAAGAAGTAACAGTTAAGCCGAACAAAATTCCAAGTGTCATCAAAATGGTCATGGTTTTTCTCATAAAGAACTCCTTCTGCAAAATTCAAAGTTACACTTCGAGCATCGCAGCGGCATGTCACACCGCTACCATCCTCGTGACAGCTTGAATAAAGGGTGAATTCAAGGCGTTCCGTATGCAGCCTTAGAGCACGGTTGGTTGGCCTTGGTCGAAAAAAATGCCGAAAAAAATTACTTCAAAATCGAACGTCGCCCTTGATGCTGAAAGCAGCGTTGTCCCGGCACGTTGACGCGATGCTTGCAGGCGGTGCCTTTCAATGTGCGTGCGCCGCATTGGTATGTGATCGTTGGTTGTTTGATTTCTTCGGGCTTGAGTTGTGCGGTCGCGTCTAAGGCCGAGACCGTCGGAGCCGCCGCCATGCTGAGTTGGGTCGGTTGTTGAATGACCACTTCACGTGTGGGTTCGCGCCGGGTGGTAGGCAGAATCACGCCCAATGCCAGACCGCCGAGCAAAAAGACGAGCGGCAACCAATCCGAGCGGCGTCCGAGCTTTTCGGCACAAACCGCACAGAAATAGCGATGTTCCCACCAGCGCCGCTGCTCTGTTTTATTGCCACACTCCGGACAGAAGTTTGACTGATAGAAAATGACTGGCATACTTTTTCGGTCGTAGTTCTTGGCGACGGAAATTCAATCACAAAGATTCACAATTGAAAAGGAGTCACCCGACATGAAACGTTTTTGCCTCTGCTTCGTAACCCTATGGTTCTTTGCCTTCACGGCGTTGGCGCAATCTTCCAAAGTGGTCGCCATCAAAGCCGGACGCCTGCTCGATCCGCGCACCGGCACAGTTACGAACAATGCCTTCATCATTATCGAAGCCGAAAAAATCATTGCCGTCGGCCCAAATGTGACGGTTCCCCCCAACACAGAAATCATTGATCTGAGCCGGATGACCGTGCTGCCCGGCTTGATTGATTGCCACACGCATTTGACGTTCAGCCTCGGCTCGCTTAATTCCAATCGCATCTCGGTTCCGCGTGAAGCGTTGTACGGCGCGAAGCATGCGCGGCTCACGCTCGAAGCGGGCTTCACGACGGTGCGCAACGTGGGCGCGAGTGGTTATGCAGACATTGCCTTGCGCGATGCGATCAATGCGGGCGATGTCGTCGGGCCGCGCATCATCGCGTCGGGGCCGTCGCTCGGCATCACGGGCGGGCATTGCGACAACAACACGCTTGCGCCGGAATTTCTGCACAAAGCGGCTGGCGTAGCGGACGGCGTCGAAGGCGTGATGCAAAAGACGCGCGAGGTCATCAAGTACGGCGCGGATGTCATCAAAGTCTGCTCAACCGGCGGCGTGCTCTCGCTCGGCGATGATCCGAAAGCGTCGCAATACACGCTCGAAGAATTGAAAACCATCGTCGCCGAAGCGCATCGCTTAGGCCGCAAAGTCGCAGCGCACGCGCACGGCGGCGATGGCATCAAGCTCGCCGTGCTGGCGGGCGTGGACTCCATCGAACACGGCACGTATATTGACGACGAAGCCGTGAAGTTGATGAAAGAGCGCGGCACATACCTTGTGCCGACGATGTATTTGACCGATTGGTTCTTGGAAAACTACAAAAGCTTCAACTTGCCGCCGTCCATCGTGGCCAAAGCGCAGGAGGTGATGCCTGCGATGAAGAAAAACATCGCACGCGCCTTTGCGCAAGGCGTGCCCGTCGCGTGTGGCACGGATGCGGCGGTCTATCCGCACGGCTTGAACGGGCGCGAGTTGGCGAGTTACGTCAAGCTCGGTCTGACGCCACTGCAAGCCTTGCAAAGCGCGACAATCAATGCGGCGAAACTGCTCGGCATGGAAGATAAACTCGGTACGCTCGAAGCAGGGAAGTACGCTGACTTGATCGCAGTCGAAGGCGATCCGATCAAAGACATCACCGAAGTCGAGCGCATCAAAGTCGTCATCAAAGGCGGCGTGATTTACAAGAAATAAAGAGAAACTACGAAACACACGAAAATAACGAAAGAAACGAAAACGCGGATTGCGTTGATTGTTTCGGTTGATTGTTTCGGTTGATTGTTTCGGTTGATTGTTTCGTCTGTTTCGTTATTTTCGTGTGTTTCGTAATCTCATTTTGAACTGTTATGGATATTCAACTCTTTTCGATCAAACAAACCCGCGACGAAATCACGCACGCTTACGCGCCCGTCAATTTGGCGACCGTAGACGACTTCGCCATCCGCCTTGTCAAATTTCAAGGCGAATTTGAGCGTTGGCACGCCCACGACAATGAAGACGAAAGCTTCATTGTGTTGGAAGGCGAAGTGCTGTTTCAGACCGAAGCGGGCGACTTCCTCATCAAAGCAGGCGAAGGCATCGTGATCCCGAAAGGCTTGCGGCATTGCCCGAAAGCCAATGAAACCGGCGCGATGCCGCTCGCACTGATTATCGAACGCGCGCAAACGAAACGGCTGGGCGATGAATGACTACGAGTAAAAAGTGAAACTAAAAGAGCGGTTCGCTACGTTATTGCTCGCGCTAGTCGAAATAATCACGCGACACAAGACACGCTGGAAAAACTGGACTACAATCGCTTGGCAAACGTTGTACCAGCAGTTCACGCAACAATTCTTGAGTTATCTCGTTAATGGCAACTATTTCCCAAAGGAGACAACAATGATGAAGAAAGCACTTGGCTGGGTGGCCGTGCTGGCATTGTTGGTCGTTTCTGCGTTCGCGCAGGAAGCGCCCAAACCCGCCGCGCCCGCCCCCATCAAGACCCATCTGAAAGTCGGCGACAAAGCGCCCGACTTCAAACTCACCGGAGTGGACGGCAAGGTCGTCGAACTCAAAAAGCTGAAAGGCAAATCGAACGTCGTGCTGGCGTTTTACCCCAAAGCGTTCACCGGTGGCTGAACGAAGGAAATGAAGGCATATCAGGCTGATATTGCCAAATTTGAAGAATCCGGCGCGAAAGTTTACGGCATCAGTACCGACAAAGCGGAAGATAATATTCGCTTCCACAAAGAACTCGGCTTAACCTTCCCATTGCTCAGCGATACCACGAATATCGTCTCGAAAAGCTATGGCATCTTGAATGAAGAACGAAAGATGGCGATGCGCGCGACGTTCGTGGTGGACAAGAAAGGCGTCATCACCTACATCGAAGAAGGCGGCTCCG
>CAZWAK010000330.1:0-3852 GCA_964631865.1 uncultured Heliobacteriaceae bacterium
TGCTGTGCCTGTGATGTGATTCATAATCTCACCTTAGTGTAATTTGTACACTAAGCATACGGATCGCCTCCCAAGCTGTCAATGACTTTGTTCTGACAATTTGTTTACGGGACTGTTTGGAATTTGCGCGTCTTCGTGTACATTCGTGGGCAAAATTTCAGGAGGCTTCACTTTCGTATGATCTGTACATCTTGTGGCGTGAACAATCGGGATGACGCGCAATTTTGTCGCGGCTGCGGCAATGCGTTGGGCAACCCGTATCAAAACCCTGCGTCGCCGCCCAATCCGACCGCGCCGCCGCCCCCGCCTAATCCGGCGTCTAGTTACCCCGGTTATCAAAGCCAGTTTCCGCAACCGCCGACCTACGCGGGCGGCGGCGGGTATCAAGCGCCGTTGCCGTCAGGGCCAAGCGGCAAGGCTATCGCGTCGCTGATTCTGAGCATTGTTTCGATCTTCACCTGCGGCCCGCTGCTGAGCATTCCCGGACTGATTATCGGCAAAATGGAAATGAATGACATCGCCGCCGGTCGTGCGCCCGCCGCAGGGTTGGGCTATGCCAAAGCAGGCTTTTGGATTGGCGTTGTTGTAACTGTGCTGTCGTGTCTGGTCGGCATTTTGTATGCCGTGCTGATTATGCTTGGCGTTGCGAGCAGCGCGATACAGACGGGCTGAGCGAGATGTTATCCACGAACGATCCATCGCTGCTGGCGACCGAATATTCGTCGCGTGATCGCGCGCAGTACATCGCGTTGTCGTGCGTGTCCGGTGTTGTGTTGACGATTGCGCGCGTGCTGTCGCCTTCGCCCAACGGCATTGGCACGCATCAACAACTCGGTTTGCCGCCATGCTTTTTTCATCAACTCACAGGCATTCCGTGTCCGACGTGCGGGATGACGACGAGCTTCGCGCACACCGTTCGACTGCAATTTTACGAAGCGTTCGTGACACAGCCGTTCGGCATGTTGGCTTGTGTGTTGATGGCGCTGTTGATTCCGTTGTCGTTCGTGTTGATGCGGCGGCGCGTGCCCTGGATGAAGCTGATGACGGCGCGCGGATCGAACGTTGTGATGTATGTGTTGCTCGCGCTGTTCGTCATCGCGTGGGTGTACAAGATTTGGGCAATGCGGTGAGTTTATGAAGCAGCGACAGAGAAAAGATATGAAGAGTGTATTGGGTTTTATTGATGCGGTTCATCGCAAGAAAAAACACTTCACCGCAGAGGCGCAGAGATCGCGCAGAGGTTCACAGAGATTTTCTCTGCGAGTCTCTGCGAACCCTCTGCGCCTCTGCGGTGAAAAACACCTCGCCGCACTCTTCCTCTCTCTCTTTTACCTCCTCTTACTTCTAAATCCTATGCGAACCAAAGCTCAAGACACTGCGCTACAATCGCGCGCGGAACGCTCGAACTACGAAGAGACCAGCCGCTACGATGACGTGATGACGTTCATCACGGAACTCAAAAAGCGCACGAAATTCCTCCGCACCGAATCGTTCGGCAAAACCGAAGAAGGCCGCGAGATGCCGCTGATGGTTCTGGCGAATCCGCCCGTCGCTTCGCCAAACGCCGCGCACGCTTCCGGCAAAGCGGTCGTGTTCGTCCAAGCCAATATTCATGCGGGTGAGGTCGAAGGCAAAGAAGCGATGCAACACATCGCGCGCCGCCTTGCGCTCGGCGATTTGCAATCGTTGCTCGACAAACTCGTTGTGCTGATTGCGCCGATTTACAACGCCGATGGCAACGAAAAAATCAGCGTCAACAATCGCACGGCGCAATACGGCCCCATCGGCGGCGTCGGCACGCGCGAGAACGCGAAACGCTTAGACCTCAACCGCGATTACATGAAAATGGAAGCGCCCGAAGCGCGCGCGTTGATTGGTCTCTTCAATCGTTGGGACCCGCATTTGATCGTAGATTTGCACACGACGAACGGTTCGTATCACGGCTATCATTTGACCTACGCGCCGATGCTGAACCCCAATGCGGACGCGCGGTTGATTGCCTTTGAGCGCGATAAGATGTTGCCCGCGATTACGGATGCGCTGCTGAAAACGCATAAGTTTCGCACGTATTACTACGGCAACTTCACGACGAAAGACGCGCTGAATTACGAAGTCGAAAACTTCACGCAGCGGCAGGAAGGCAAAGAAAAAATCTGGCGCACGTTCGATCATCGCCCGCGCTTCGGCAATAACTACGCGGGTCTGCGCAATCGCCTGACGATTTTGTCCGAAGCCTACAGCTACCTCGATTTTCGCGCGCGCGTCGCCGTGACCGAAGCCTTTGTCGAAGAGATTTTCAAATACTCCGCACGCAATGCGAAGACGATCACGGCGTTGCTCAAGCGCGTAGACGCCGACACGGTCAAAGCGAACACAACCGAACTCGGCATCGAATTTGAAATCAAACCGCTCGACCAGCCGGTAGGCATTCTGGTCGGCGAAGTCGAAAAGAAAAAGCATCCGACCAGCGGCAAAATGATGACCGCGATGATCGAAGACAAATTCACGCCAACGACGATGCTGGATTACGGCCTGTTCGCCGCGAAACGCAAAACCGCGTTGCCGCGCGCGTACCTCTTCCGCAACGAACCCGGCACACAAATCATCCTCGACAACCTCAAAGCGCACGGCATCGCCATGCAGCAGCTCACGAAGCCCGCCAAAATCGAAGTCGAAAGCTTCGTGCTGGACAAAGTCACCAAAGCCACGCGCGAATTTCAAGGCCACCGCGCCATCACCTTGAAAGGTCACATCCAAACCGAAACCGTCGAATTGCCCGCTGGCACAATCATCATCCCGACCGCACAGCCATTGGCGAAGCTGGTGCATTACCTGCTCGAAGCCGAAAGCGACGACGGCCTGGTCGCGTGGAATTTTCTGGATGCGTATTTGGAAAACGGAAAGATGTATCCGATTTACAAGCTGATGAAAGATGTGAAGTTGGTGAGTAGGCAGGTGAAGGCATTTGTGGCAAGCAAATAATCCTACTGTTTTCGCCCCCTTCAAACCCACCACCGAGATTAAGACGCTGAAATTACTTTCCCTTCCGTATTTTTAACTGCGAATATCAGAATTGTATTAACTTTCTGCCCAGTTCAGTTCAGTACGAAATCTATTCCTGTATATCCTATATCCCAACTCTTCAAGTCTCCAGATAATGCTGTGGGGTAGAATAGAATCATCGTGATTCTATTTGGTGCCCCTGCGCCATGTGGTAAAGTATGTCCGTCTAATTGCCTTGCCATCCCGGGACCTTCCGCCCAGTTAATGTTAGAGATCCAAACCAGTTGGCGCTGAAAAAGTAAGCTCTTATCAAGAATCACAATAGCCGTTTTAGTGGCTACTCCATTCACACCTAGTAAGAAAGAGCTTAATAAATCGCTATACTGCCAATCTACTGAGTAAGCATCGTATATTTTGTATATCGTTTCTATTTTTTGTGCGTTAGATCGCGCCACAAATCCATTAGCCGTAAGCTCCTCAATAGAATCTTGAAATAATGGGTCTCTAGAGCGGATAACATAAATGCCTCCGCCATTTATAGGGTTAGAGTTTTGGCCTGTTGAGTCTGAGTAAGCCAAATAAACATAACCGTCGAGGTAAATTGCACTCGGCTGCCCCGCGCCGTATCTCCGTGTAGAAGGTAATTGCTTAACATCTTTGTAGGTGCGAATAATCGGCGACCCTGCGTTGCGCCGGTTCCAAGTTATTCCATCATTGCTTGTTGCAACACCCAACATTGTAGTTTGTGAGAGTTTACTGTTTTGGGAAGGATGCCCGCCGTAATACATATAATATTTGGTTCTCCAAGAACTCAGGTGGTAAGCCACCATATCTTGTAGTTCAAGGGCC
>CAZWAK010000331.1:0-3830 GCA_964631865.1 uncultured Heliobacteriaceae bacterium
CCGACGGGTGGCGTCCTCCGCCAGCCGGTCCGCGTCCAGGCGCGTCTCGCTGAGCAAATCCTGCCGCGACCAATTCCATTGCGAGGCTTGCAACGGATAATGACCTTCCCGATAGGCCACGTCGTAGAGCTTGGCTTTGGCAATGCGCCGTTCTTCTTCTGCGTTGTAGCCAAAGGTCAATCGGTAGTATTGCGGTTTGCGAGTTTGGTTGTGCGAAGCGAATGCCGCTTCGGATTTTTGGATTCGTGTTGTTTCGTCACGGTTGTAGCCAATGATGCGATGGATGCGTTCAGGCTTGGCGCGCTCGCGGTCACAGAGATAGGCGATAATCTCTTCAATCACGGCGGCTTTATGCTTGAGGGCGCACAAGTGGTCACCGGCAAATGATGGCAACACGCCAGCCGTTTTCAACTCATCGAAGAGGCGATACGCCCCTCCTTGATGAAGCTGTGTCGGACTGGTGGTGTCTTGCAGAAGGATGACGCCGTCCTCAAGGCTTGGCCCCACCTTCGCCACTTCCAGAAAGCGAATTTTCAGCAGGCGCAATAACGGAAAGATCCAACGTTCGCAATACTCAGTGGTGTCGTCGTGTTCGCTGCCGAGTTGGGCTGTGATGACGGTGAGATGTTCAGGTTGAAAGCCCGGATCTACAGCGAAGTGGGCAAGCTTAGTGAGTGGATGCGCGAATAGTCCTTGTGCTGGCAGCTTGTGTTGGAGAATCCAAGACAGACACCAGCGCGCGAGAATGGCGGAGGATTCTGTGCCCAGTCCCCAACTGAGTATAACGTGAGGATGTGATCGCATTTGCGAATATCTTTGTCGTCGAAATCAAATTAAGAGCTGTCTAATACGTCCTGAGTCGCTCATACGGAAGCTACCTCTGGTACGACTAGAAGGTTGATTTTCTGTGCGAGTTTTTTGTCGCAGTGCAATAACTGGTAGGCAATCTGGCGGGTCAGTACATGCAGATCATACGTCAATTGCTGATCTTTGGTGTCGGTGTTGTTCTCTGGGTCGTAGCCAATCAGCGTGCCACACATTTCCAAAAATGAATCACAATCTGATGGGCAGGTTGGATCGAAGCTGTGTTCCGCAAAATGGCGTAATTCCTGTTCGCACGCGAAATTCGTAAAGCTGTTATCGAGTGGAGCGCCGCACATATGACAAAATTCCTGGGAATCTTCTTCGCTCCCCCAACCGCCGTCTACGAAAAATTCATCATTGGGAAATTTCTTCTGTAGCCGACGGACTACTTTTTCCGCACAGGAGTAGCAATAGGAAAGCCCTTCATCGCCGCCCTGCACCCAATGGAGCGATTTCTTGCGAAACTTCTTCGCCGTGGGACGGAGGGCTTCTTCGATGAGATTGCGCAGATCGTATGGGGCAATGCCGTCAATGATCCGATAGGCATCGCGAATGCGTCGTGCGGTAGCATTCCAGGCTTCGGCTTGCGTTTCGGCATTGATGATGTACTTGGGGCGGTCGTAAGGGAAAGGGTAAATATTCCATCGGCGCGCGTTGGTGCTGTGCATTTCCTGTGCAACAGCCGCAGGGTAATAGTGGCGCACAAATTCTTTGTCGGCGCTGGCGAAGGAGGTAAGGTTAGGGAGGCTTGGTTTTGTCATAAGACAAGGGTCTCATTGTAGAAGGCGCTTGTAGCCAGATTAGATAGGAAGTTCCTGAAAGGCAGTTAGCAGCTTCGCGAAGAAGAATGCCTCGCAGGCTGTCTGCGCCTCGCTGACACAAGAATAAGACTCGTTTGATTGGTGGCCGAGTCCTTCCCAATGAAACCGCCTTGCTTGTGTTTTCAGAATGGAGAAGGTGATTGCGCCGTAGGTTGCGACAAAGCGATCCCCTTGTTGTTGCCACGCGAAGCGAGATTCCGCCATAGGCGTAATCCGGTAAACGCAATGGGGATTGTGTACACGCGGCAATTCAAGCGAAGAGCAGGGAATCCAATGATGCGCCGCCGGATGCTCTTCAAAGTAAAAATAATAGCCTGCGGAGAGGAAGAGGTTGTCGGCTTTGTGCCAGCGAATACCAAGATAGGTAGCGGAAATTGTTGGTCGTTCATCGTGGCGGCGCAGTTGATACCGTTGGAGAAATTTTAGTTGAAGTCTGGCTTCGATATGGTGGGCTGCTTGATAGGTGTGCATCGCTATCTCCCGGAAATGTTTGGCGACGCGCCAAGACGGAAGGTGGCAAATTTGGATTTCATATTGCCGATACCCAATCGTTTGTCCCAAGTAAGTGTAGAGTTTTTGCGCGGCCTGTAAAGCCTGCTCCCAAGAATAGGCTTGGGCTTTGGCCTTCGCTTGTCGTAGGAGCGTTTGATTGCTGTAAGAGCCGTCGCCGTGACAAATATACAAATCTGTCGTGTGACTTGGGGCAATCACACGATAGCGAAGGCCGAACGAAGCGGTGGTTTTGGCTGGTTGCATGATTGATGATGTTTTCGAGTTAGAACCGCATGGGCATAATCACGTAACGGAAATCGTAGGCGGTTTCTGTGGTCGGTCGCACCTGGATTTGAGAAACCCCGTCCTTCAACTCAATGCGGACTTCCTCGCCGTTGACGATGCCTAATAAATCCACCAGATACTCCGCATTGAAGCCGGTCGCAAGGGCCGGATGCTTCCATTCGATGGGCAAGGTTTCGCCCGCTTCCCCGATATCCGACGCTTGAGCGGAAATGGTCAGTTGATTGTCTGCCAGGTCGAATTTGATCGCTCGACTCCGCTCATCAGCCATTAAAGCCACCCGTTTCACCGCCGCCGCCAAGCATCCCGTACCCACGGTGAATTGCAGATGGTTCTGTTGGGGCAAGACCATCTCGTAATTCGGGAAGTTCCCGCTCAATAAGCGCGTGGTCAGCGTGCGGCGACCGAGGCGGAAAAAGAAATGATGGTCGTCTTTTGCAAACGCGATAGTCGCATCAGCTTCGTCTGCAAGTTTACCAAGTTCCACCAGCGTCTTTTTGGGAATGATGGCTTCCACCGAATCGGTGATATTGAAAGAGTCTTTTTTCTCCAGGAAGGCCAGCCGATGTCCGTCGGTGGCAACCATACGGAGGCTTTCGCGGTTCAACTCGAATTTGGCCCCATTGAGGGCATAGCGTGATTCCTCGTTGGTGGCGGCAAATGCTGTGCGTTCAATAAAGGCTTGCAAGATTGGCGCTGACAATTCGGTCAAGGCCGCTTTCCATGCGGGGATGTCAGGGAAGTTTTGTTTGGGCTGCGTAGGCAATTTGAATTTTGCTTGTTCACAAGTTAGCAGCAGATGATCTTTTTTATCGAGTTTGAGCGTGATCGGTGCCTCTGGGAGCGCGCGCACAACTTCAAAGAGCTTCTTGGCGAGGACGCAAACGGCTCCGGGGGCGCGGACTTCGGCGGTCAACGAGGTGGTTAACGAAACATCCAAGTCGGTGCCCGTGATGACAAGCTCATTGTCTTTGGTCTCAAGCAAGAGACTGGCAAGAATTGGTAGCGCATTCTTTTTCTCGACGATGCGTTGGATGGCGTTCAGTTCTTTGAGAATGGCAGATTTGCTGGTGATGATATGCATGTAAGGTCTTCTTTCTTGCCGTGTCGGCAGTGAGGTTGGTGGGGGAGAAAATTTCTGACGTGAATTATGCTTCCCGCTCTTTTTTCGCGCGATAATCCATTCCACACAGTTCGAGAGTGCGACACATTTCGCGCAACCGAGAGCGAATGCGCGGACCCACACGCTCGGTCAGCGATTGGGGATGTTCTGGTGTGGGTGTGTCCGCGTAATTGCTCGAGAATAGGGTCAATTGGCAATGATTGTAGCGAAGGTAGATGATCTGGGTC
>CAZWAK010000332.1:0-3644 GCA_964631865.1 uncultured Heliobacteriaceae bacterium
CGGTTTTTAGGATGGCTTTTATCAATCTGAAAAAAATGGCTTTGCATCCGAACAGACTTTTGCCTTTTGCCTTTTGATATGTCTTTATTTCCCACCCAACCGTTGCAGAAACGCCGTGTAACGTGGATCAGCGCGCAGCTTGTCCAGCTTTGGATCCGCCTTCAGCAACAACATCGAAAACACATGTTCGTCTTCCGCCTGTTGCAGCAAGGCAAACGCGCGGTCGAAATCGCCGAGTTGTGTGTACACCAACGCGAGGTGGAACGGCGAGACATATTTGCTGGCGGAGAGTTGTTGCAGTTGCGCCAGCGTCGCTTCGGCTTCGGCGCGTTGCCCGGCGGCTCCGTAGACGTAACCGAGCAATGCGAGCACATAGGCATTGTTCGCCGACATCTCGACAGCTTTTTTCAACTCTGCCAATGCCTGCGGGAACTGTCCTTTTTGCGCATAGGCGAGACCGAGCGTTTGATGCGCGGGGATGAAGTTCGGGTCCATCTCCAGCGTCTTGCGACAGAGTTCAATCGCCTGATCGTAACGCCGCGCGAAGAAATGAATTTCACCGACATCGTTGTTGATGCTGAGCGAAACGGGATCGAGGGTTTGCGCGCGCTGAATGGAGTTTATCGCTTCGTCCACACGGCCTTGCGCAACCAGATCGTAAGCGTACCAATGATGCGCGGTCGGATAGTTGGGGTTAAGTTCGAGGCTGCGCTTGAAAGAACTTTCTGCGCCTGTCAAATCGCGGTCTTCGATCATTTTCGCAAAGGCGAGCGACGTGTGCGCTTCGGGCAATTGCGGGTCGAGGTCAATGGCTTTGCTGGCGGCAGCTTTCGCGCGCACGGCAGTTTCTTTGCGCGTCAGCGAATCGTCCGGCCACACGGCGTAAGCATCGGCGATTCCGGCATAAGCCAGCGCGTAAGTCGGATCGGCTTTGATCGCTTGTTCGTAAAACCCGACGGCTTTTTTGACGCCGTCCGCATTGCGTTTGCTCCAATAAAATCGGCCTTGCAAGTACCGTTGATAGGCTTCGATGTTTTCGGTGTGTTGCTTGGCAATCAGGTGTTGTTGTTCGTTCGTCAAGCGCAACCGCAGGCGGTCGGTGATCTCGCGCGCAATCTCGGCTTGCACGGCGAGGATGTCAGCAAGCTTGCGATTGTATTTCGCGCCCCAGAGTTGCGCGCCGTCTTTGACATCAATCAAATCGGCCTGAATCACCAACTCATCGCCGCGCTGCATCACGCGCCCGGTGAGCAAGGCTTGTACATTCAATTCCGCGCCGATTTTTTGCGGATCAATCTCGCGGCCTTTGTAACGAAACGCCGTCGTGCGCGCCAGCACGCGCAAGGAGGACACTTGCGACAAGCTATTGATGAGGCTTTCGGTGATGCCGTCGCTCAAATATTCGGCGTTCGGATCGGCGCTGCTGTTCGTGAACGGCAACACGGCAATCGCTTCGACGTCGCGCGGCTGCGCACGAAAGTACAACGCCGCCGCAATCGTGATGATGATGAAGGCAGCAGCCGCGACAACACCGAGCAAGAGATAGTTGCGTTTGCGCACGACAGGCATCGTTGTTGCGGGTGCAACAGTGCTCGGTTCGATGGCAGGCAAAGTGGATTGTCCGTTCGCGGGCAGCATGGTCGTGGGCACAGCGGATTGCAATTGCCCGGCGACGATTTGCTCGTACAACGCGATGGTTTGCGGCTCCGGTTCGGCATCGAGGTCTTTGCGCAGCGCCGTCTGGCATTGCTGAAATTGCGCCAACGCTTCGTGCCGACTGCCGCTCAACACATACAACCGCATCAAGTGCCGATGCGCGTCTTCGTTCGATGGATTCAAGGCAACGAGTTGCTGGAACCGCTCGATGCTTTGCGAAAATTGTCCCGCCGTTTCGTACAGATGCGCCGATTCCGACAGCAAGCGCGTGGCCATTCGGCTCAATCGTTCGCGCCGCGCCGCCGCCCAATCTTCATAGCGATCTTCGGGCAACAATTCGCCCGCATACAATTCCAACGCGCGTTCGTAATCCTCAGCCGCTTTGCTTTTGAGCGCCGTCGCCGCGCGCTGCTCGAACTCTTCGACATCCAGCCACAATCCATCCGGCGCGCGCAGCATCACGTGCTGATCGTGCGTGACGATGAAGCGCGATTCGGCTCCGGCCTTCAACGCAGGTTCCAACGCACGCCGCGCGGCGTGAATGATTTTGTTCAGGTTGTTTGCGGCGAGTTCCGGTTCCTGTTCCGGCCATAAATGCTCAATCAATTGTTCCCGATGCAATTGATGTTGCGGCGCGAGCGCGAGGAGTTTGAGCAGGGCTTTCGATTTGCGGCGCGTCCATTGCCGCTCTTCGACCATCACCCCATCCACAAAGATGGTAGCGGAGCCGAGTAATCGCAGTTCCAGTTTTCCAGCAGCAGTGGGCGCTTGCTCTGTCATTGTTATGTCTCACGCAAATTGGGGAATGTCGCTCACCATTCTAAACCATAAGGCAGGAACGTAATAGAGGCGGGCGGGAATTCGCTACAGCTTCAAGCGCAGATGAAATGACTTCGGTCGCGTGAAGGCGGCAAAGCCCAATTGCGACAGCGTACAGCCACGCCCCGAATCTTTCACGCCCGTCCACGCCAGCGCCGGATCAAGATAATCGCAACGATTCATCAGCCACGTACCGGTTTCAATTTGGTCGCCGATGCGCAAAGCCGCGTCCACATCGCTCGTCCAAATCGAAGCCGTCAATCCGTAAGGACTGTCATTCATCAATTGAATCGCTTCGTCGTCCGAGGCAACCGCCATAATGCCGACGACCGGGCCAAACGTTTCTTCGGTCATCACGAGCATATTGTGATTCACATTGACGAGCACTTGCGGCGCGAGGTACGGCGTGCCTTTTTGATTCTTCGGAAACAACGTCGGCGCGATCAACGCTTGCGCGCCGCGCTGCAACGCATCCTGAATATGCTCGCGCACCTTGTCCGCCGCATCCGTGCGCACCATCGGGCCGAGTGTCGTTTTCAGATCGAGCGGATTGCCGAGCCGATACTGCTTCGTCAATTCGACAAAGCCTTCCACGAATTTTTCGTAGACATCCTGATGCACATAAATCCGCTCAATCGCGCAACACGATTGCCCCGAATTGAACATCGCGCCGTCCACCAGATTTTCAATCGTCGCGTCAAGCTGCGTGTCGGGACGAACATACGCCGGGTCTTTGCCGCCGAGTTCCAAGCCCGTCGCAATGAAGCGTTCGCTCGCCGCGCGTTGCACCGCGTGCCCGCCTGCGACTGAACCTGTGAACGCGACAAAGCCGATGCGAGAATCTTTGATAACCTCAGCCACTTGGTCGTGGTCAATGTGCAAAAACTGGAACACGCCATCGGGCAAACCCGCTGCGGCAAACGCCTCCGCATAGCGTTCCGCGACGAGCGGCGTCTGCGGCGCGATTTTCAGGATGACTGCATTGCCCGCGAGCAGCGCCGGCACAATCGCATTCACCGACGCAAGCCACGGGTAATTCCACGGCGCAAGCACGAGTACTGTGCCAAGCGGTTCGCGGCGAATGAACCGCTGAAAGTTTTCTTTCGGCGCAATCGCAATGTCGGAGAGTTCCTGCGCCCCGATGTCGCACAGATAATTCACGCGCTCCG
>CAZWAK010000333.1:0-3612 GCA_964631865.1 uncultured Heliobacteriaceae bacterium
GCATCGGGCGAAGGCCGCAGCGAAATGCGGTTGTCGCCTTTGTTCGCCAGCGGAATGCCATCTACAAACGCTTCAGTGCTGAGTGTGCGTCCGCCATTGATCGAAATCTCGCCGGAAGCCGTCAAATCAGGGTTTGCGCCGCGTGAGCCGGGTGCGGATGAGACGCCGATTTCCAGTTGTGCAAGCTGAAACACATTGCGTCCGTTGAGCGGCAGGACTTCGACTCGTTGTCGTCCGACGATGCCGCCAAGCGCGCTGGTGGTCGTGTCGAGATTGACAGGTTCGGTGGCTGTGATGTTTACGGTTTCGGTTAAATCGCCGGGCGCAAGCACAAGATTGAATTCGGCGGTTTGCCCGACTTCCAGCACGATGCGCGGTTGCCGCGAGAGTTTGAAGCCTTGTGCTTGTGCTTCGATGGTGTAATTGCCCGGCGTCAGAAACGTGAAGCTGTATTGCCCACCTTCGTCCGTCGCGAACGTTTTCTGCAAGCCGGTCGCACTGTTCGTGAGCATCACCGTTGCGCCGGGCAACACTTGATTATTGCCATCGCTGACGATGCCTTTGAGCGTGGCAGTCGCGGTTTGCGCTTGTACCGCAATCGCAACGGTCAGCACGATAAAAAGAGTAAGGAAGATGGAAAGCGAGAATTGATATTGCTTCATAAACTGATCCTCAAAACAGAAAACCCGCCATCGTTGGGAAGCTGGATGGCGGGTCAGAAAAACAGCACAAAATAGGCGTTGCTATTCACTCCCACGCATCGGGCAGCAAAGGAAAGGCACAGTTACAACAACAACCGTGAATTGAGACAGCGGTCTTGGGAAAGACAATCATAGGTTTCCTCTCTGATGTTTCTTGTAATATTCCATCGCCAGCAAGATGCTGAATGAGATCAGTGCCAGCACCAACGCCATCGCATTTGCGCCCACTTCGTTGCGATCATCCAGCGAGCGAAAAATGAATAACGTGGCGGTTTCGGTTAAGCGACTGACGCTGCCGCTGACGACCAGCACTGCACCAAACTCACCGAGCGCACGCGCAAATGTCAGCGTCACGCCGTACAGCAAACCCCATTGAATATTGGGCAGCGTGATGTGCCAGAACGTTTGCCAGTAACTTGCGCCGAGCGTATACGCCGCGTGTTCCTGCTCTTCGCCCAGGTGGATCAGGACGGGGACAATCTCGCGCACCACAAACGGCAGCGAAACGAAGATTGTCGCCAACAACATCCCCGGCCAGGCAAACACGATTTTGAGATTTGTTGCTTCCAGCCACGAAGCAAACCAACCATTGCGACCAAACAGCAAAATCAACATGAAGCCCGCAATCACAGGCGAAACGGCAAAGGGCAAATCCACGATGCCGTTGATGAAGGCTTGTCCTTTGAACTTGTCGCGCGCCAAAACCCACGCGATGCACAAGCCAAACAACGTGTTGATGATTGTCGCCATAACGGCCAACAGCACCGTCAACTGCAACGCATTCAAGGCCGCCGCCGAAGTCAGTTCGCGCCACAACGCGCCCGCGCCCGAAGCGAACGCGCCGCCGATAATTGCAATGAGCGGCCCGCCCAATAAAAACGCGGCGTACAGTACCACGACCGCAATTAGCAACCACGCCAATTTGCCCGGACGCGCAACACGCGAAGGCGGCAAGAATTCGGTCGCCGCAATAGTTGTTTCAAGCTGCGACATGGGCGATTCCTTTCCGGCGTTGTAACCAATCCACCGCGAACATGAGCGCGAAAGACAACGCTAATAACAGCAGCGAGACCGCGCTTGCGCCGTGCTGATTCTGCGATTCGATTTGCCCGAAGATGTACACCGGAGCCGTCAGCGTGCGACCAGGAATATTGCCTGCGACAATCACAATCGAGCCGAATTCACCGAGCGCGCGCGCAAAGCTGAGCAGCGCGCCCGTAATCATCGCCGGACGAATTGCGGGCAAAATGATGTGCAAGAACGTTTTCCATTCCGACGCGCCCAGTGTCCACGCCGCTCCTTCTTCAGCGCGATCAATCTCCATCAGCACGGGCTGCACCGTGCGAATGACAAACGGATACGTTACAAACAACAGCGCCATCACAATGCCCGGCGTCGCAAAGATCACTTGCACCCCGTGCGCTTCTAACCACGCGCCGAGCGTGCGCTGCGGGCCGTACAACACCACCAGCATCACACCCGCGACCAGCGTCGGAATCGCAAAGGGCAAATCAATCAAGCTGTTCAGCAAACGCCGCCCAAAGAATTCATAGCGTACCAGCACATACGCCGTCAGCGTTCCCATCAACGTGTTGATGGCCGTCATCGCAATCGCTGCGGTCAGCGTGAGTTTGAGCGCGCCCCAGGCCAACGGATTCGTCACGTCATTGATGAATGCGGCTAGGCCATTGCTGAAACCGTGTTGCAGCATCGCCGCGAGTGGCAGCAACAAAATCAAACTCAGATACAACACGGCGACGACGCGCAAGCTCCACCTGCCCCACGGACGAACGACAGCGGGTCGCAATGTCTTGAGTTGGATTGCAGATGCGCTCATTTCGCGTTGTAGAGTTCGGCAAAGGCTTTGGTATACGCACCCTGTGCGCCGTAAATTTCAGTCTCCACTTTTTTCCACCCGCCGAGGAAATCTATTTCCCATAAATCCTCGACGGGCGGATATTGCGCTTCCACTTCTTTGGCAATATCGGAATCAAGTGGACGCAAACCGTATTTCGCGTAAGCGCGCTGTGCCTCTTTGCTGCTCAAAAACTGGACGAAGGCCTCAGCCACCGCGCGCACGCCGTGCTTGTCAGCGTACTTGTCAACGAGTGCGATGGGGTTCTCAATCAGGATCGTCGAGCGCGGAATCACATAGTCATATTGTTGCCCGGCTTGGCGTCCGACCAGCACTTCGTTTTCATACGTGATCGCCACATCGCCGACGCCTTTTTCAAAAGTAGTGATGGATTCGCGCCCGCCTTTGTCCAGAATCGTCACATTGCGAAACACGTCTTTCAGAAACCCTGCCGCCGCGCCTCTATCGCCTTTCGGCACGCCTGCAAAGCCACGCAACTCAGCGCCGTACATCGCATTCACATTCCACTGCGCGCCACCCGAAGTCTTGGGATCAGGCGTCAGCACATTGATTCCGGCTTTGGTTAAATCAGCCCAGTCACGAATCTGTTTGGGATTGCCCGGCCTCACGACTAACACGACAATTGAAGTGCTGACGATGCCGCGATTCACATTCGCTTTCCAATCGTGGGTAATCAAACCGGCTTCGGCAATTTTGTCTATGTCGCCTTCGAGCGAAAGCGCCGCGATGTCAGCTTCAAAGCCGCTGGCAATGGCGCGGGACTGTGCGCCGCTGGCTTGATAGGATTCCTGAAACTCGACGTCCTGCCCGGTTTTCTCTTTCCAGTATTTTTGAAACGCGGGAAGGATCGCTTTGCCATACGCTTCACGCGGCGTCGTGTATGCACCCAGCACCAGCGTCACGGCCTTGTTATTGTTTGCGGTCGCGTTATCTTTGCACGCGCTCAGCAACCCTGCACTCAGCAGCAGGCATAACAAGAAAAGGATTCGGTTGTTCAGAGGCTCCTGCATTCGGCTCTTCTCTATTGCCTAGTAA
>CAZWAK010000334.1:0-3499 GCA_964631865.1 uncultured Heliobacteriaceae bacterium
GTAAGCCTGTGCCGCAGGAATTCGTCAAAGGCATCAACTATGCCTTCATTCGCCCGGATGCGGGTTTGTACGCCTCCGAATTCAAATTCGCCAAGCATGGGCAAGCGGGCGCGGAGATGTCCGAAGCGTTGGTACATTTGCCGAAAGTCGCCGATGACATTGCGATCCTGCGCGGGATGGTGACGGAGGCGATCAATCACGCGCCGGGACAGGTCTTCATCCAAACCGGCTCGATTCAATTCGGGCGTCCGAGCTTTGGCGCTTGGGTCACGTATGGCTTGGGAAGCGAGACACAGGATTTGCCCGCGTTTGTTGTGTTGTCATCGGGCGGCGGAACAAGCGGCGGCGCGGCGAATTGGGGCTGCGGCTTTTTGCCGACGTATTATCAGGGCGTGCCGTTTCGGCGTTCGGGCGATCCGATTCTGTCGCTCTCCAATCCGCGCGGCATCACGCCCGAAATGCAGCGCAAATCGCTCGACACCTTGAAAACATTGAATGAACATCACCTGGAATTGACGGGCGACCCCGAAATCGCCACACGCATCAATTCGTTCGAGATGGCGTATCGCATGCAATCCAGCGCGCCGGAATTGATGGACATTGCGAAAGAATCGAAAGCGACGCTCGAACTCTACGGCGCGGAACCGGGCAAGGCTTCATACGCGAATAACTGTTTGCTCGCGCGACGGCTGATCGAACGCGGCGTGCGTTTTGTCCAACTCAATCACGAAGCGTGGGATCATCACAGCGAAGTCAAAAAAGGCGTGCTCGGACAATGCAAACAAACCGACAAAGCCAATGCGGCGTTGATTCAGGATTTGAAGCAGCGCGGTTTGCTCAATGATACGTTGGTGATTTGGGGCGGCGAGTTTGGCCGCACGCCGATGGTCGAAAGCAATCCTGATGCGGGTCGCAGCTTAGGCCGTGATCATCACAACAAAGCCTTCACGATGTGGGTTGCAGGCGGCGGCGTGAAGCCTGGGATCACGCTCGGCACAACCGACGAATTCGGTTTCAACGTGATTGAGGATCGTACACACGTGCATGACTTGCACGCGACGATGCTGCATCTGCTTGGCTTCGATCACGAAAAATTGACGTTCCGTTTTCAAGGCCGCGACTTCCGGCTGACCGATGTGCATGGAATGGTCGTCAAGAAGATGTTGGCGTAAGACCGAAAAGACGTATGGCCATTCGCGCCGATACCGTGCGCGAATGGCCATTGTTGTGTTCGCTTGTTGCTGATGGCTTACTCGCTGTTTTTCTTGCGCCGGGATTTGATCGCCAAGCCCAGAAGTCCTGCGCTCAGCAGCAGCACAGTGGCTGGTTCGGGGACGGGCGCAACCTGCACGGAAACCGTCTGTCCGTTGGCGAGGCGAAAGATCACCGTATAAGTCGGATTGATAAATCCTTCCGTCACCGCCCTGCTTAACGAAACCACACCGCCGCCGCTTTGCCCTGGGGCTAAGAACCCTTGCGTGGCGAAGCCTCCCGTCAGAGTGGTTCCGGTCTGAAAGAATGTCGTTGGGTTGGTGGCCTGATAGCGTATGTCAATCACGTCCACGCCGCTGCCAATCGGCGAGTTATTGATCGCGTTGATCGTCAGCGCCGTCCCCTGGGCATTGAGCGAAAAGGTCACGGTTGTCGTGAAGCTGGCTTGACCCGGAACGGCGAAGGTCAGCGTTTGACTCGTGCCGGGCAGCAAGGTAATCGAATCGGCCAAAGCAGAGGAATGACACAGCGGCAAGAGCAGGAGCGTAGCCAGGCTCAACCAAAATAATTTGCGTCTCATGGGATTCCCTCCTGAAGTAGGTGCCAAGTCGAGAAGTAGCAGGCTTAGGACACCCAGGTGAAGATTCGGCGGGAATCCTTTGTGGACAAAGGAGACCTGCCTCAGAAGCTGATTTGCCGGATTATCAAGACCTCAGTACGGGGTTCAAAGTAAACGAGTTCCAGAGCCGTGTCAAGGAATGTGGCCGTGTCGCGCGCGCCCGCTGCGCAACATTTTTCTCGGCCCTCATGCCAGTTTTTCTCCCTCGTTGCAGCTTACGTTGGTGGATACCAAATCGAACCTTCTCAGCCGGGGCGAGGCCGCGCGTGCGGTCGCCACTCATCACCTGATTTCGCTCGTGGATGGAAAGGAGAACACGATCAATTTTATTTCACTTTTGAAGGAGAAATTATGGCCAACAAGGAAAACAACACCATTACCAACGAAGTCGTGAACGACGAAACAGAAGGACGCCGTTCGTTTATGAAAGGCGTGGTTGCCGGTTCCGTCGCGGCGGGCACGTTGGCGGGAACCGTAGCGAATGCGGCTCCCACCCAACTCGCGCCGAGCGCCGTGCAATTCATCGCCAAACCGCGCCCGGAAACCGCGAAAATCCGCATCTCGTTCGATCAAAACAGATTGCCGAAGCTCTACGACGTGCAGAAATCCATCGAAGACATTCTGCGTCGTTCGGGCTGCCCGAATTGCGGGCTGGCGGGCATTGACATCCTGCTGCGGCTGGATGAACTCATCAACCCGGCGGAGCGGTTTATGGCCATCGCGGAAGGCGAAGTCCTGCGCGGGTAACTTACGAAAAACAATTCACCGCAGAGGCGCAGAGGGCGCGCAGAGATTCGCAGGGGTTTTGTGAGTCAGCGCGATCTCTGCCTCTTTGCGGTGGGCCCTCTTTCTGCTCGTTATGACCATCATCAAACCTCCATCTCCATTGGGCGTCGGCTTCACGTGGCAACCGAATTTACGAACGGCGTTGGGATGCGGTTGGGAATTGCTGGATTTTGTCGAAGTCAGCCCGGATGTGTTGTGCCGGGAAACCATCACGAATGGCCAACGTCATTTGGCTTATCAACCGGAGCTATTGCGCGAAGCTCTGACGACCGCAACCGAACTGCCCATCGTCATTCACGGTTTGGGTTTGTCCATCGGTTCGACGAGCGGTTGGAGCGAAGAATATTTGCGCATCCTTGATGAGTTTGCCGAACAGCAATCGTTTCATTGGCACAGCGAACATCTCGCGTTTCTGTTGACGACGCTGCCCGATGGCACGCCGCTGCACACGGGGATTCCGCTGCCTTTGCCGTTCACAGAGGAAGCGGTGGAATTGGTTGCGCCACGCGCGCGCGCTTTGTGTGAACGCTATGGCGTGCCGTTTTTGTTGGAGAATTTGACGTATTACCTGCCCATTCTGCCAACGGAACATGAGTGGGACGAGATCGCGTTTTTGAATGAACTGACCGCGCGTTCGGGCTGCGGGTTGTTGCTGGATTTGTACAACTTTTATTGCAACGCCATCAACTTCGGCTTTGATCCGTTGGAAGCGTTGGCGCGCTTGCGAATGGAAAGCGTGATTGAAATTCATTTGGCAGGCGGCGCGTCGCACGAAGGGTTTCTCACCGACATCCACACGCGCGAAGTGCCGGAGCCGGTCTGGGGCTTGTTGGAATGGGTTGCGCCGCGCGCGCCCAATCTGGCCGGCATCGTGTACGAAGT
>CAZWAK010000335.1:0-3440 GCA_964631865.1 uncultured Heliobacteriaceae bacterium
GACAATCCGAGCGCACGAACGACAACGCGATTCTCGCCGCGATTGAATTGACGCTTATCAAAATGGCGCACGGCGGGATGTACGATCAACTTAGCGGCGGCTTCCATCGCTATTCGGTAGACGAAAAATGGTTGATCCCGCACTTCGAGAAAATGCTCTACGACAACGCGCTGCTGAGCCGCATTTATCTCGACGCATATCTGGTCACGGGCAAAGAATTTTATCGGCAGATCACGACCGAGATTCTGGATTACGTCGTGCGCGAAATGACGGATGCAAGCGGCGGTTTTTACTCGTCGCAAGACGCCGACAGCGAAGGCGAAGAAGGCAAATTCTTTGCGTGGCGACCAGAAGAAATCATTGCGTTGTTGGGCGAAGAAAATGGCCGGTTATTCAATCGTTACTTCGACGTTTCGGAGTACGGCAACTTCGAGCACGGCACGAGCGCGTTGCACATTGACACCGAATTGACCGCAGTGGCGAGGCTCATGAACGTCACGCCTGAACGCTTGACAGAAGCGATTACGCGCGGCAAACAAGTGTTATTTGCAGCCCGCGAACAGCGCATCAAACCAGCGCGCGACGAAAAGATTCTGACCGCGTGGAATGGCCTGATGCTGCGCAGCTTTGCCGAAGCCGCGCGCGTGCTGAAACGCGAGGATTATTTACAAATTGCGATTCGTAATGCCGAGTTTTTGACCACGCAACTCAAACGCGACGGACGATTGCTGCGCACGCACAAAGACGGACAAAGCAAGCTCAATGCGTATCAGGAAGACTATGCCTATTTGATTGACGGCTTGTTATCACTCTACGAAGCGACGTTTGATGAACGCTGGTTTATCGCAGCGCGCGAGCTTGCCGATACAATGATCGCGCTGTTTTGGGACGACAGCGAAGGCGGCTTTTTCTTCACCAGCCACGATCACGAACAACTGATTGCGCGTGCCAAAGAGTCGTATGACAACGCCACGCCATCGGGCAATTCCGTCGCGGCTTCTGCGCTGCAACGACTGGCAATGTTCACCAACGACGCGCGTTATCGGGACTACGCCGAACGCACGATGAAACTGCTCGCGAATCAAATCGCGCGCTTTCCGAACGCCTTCGGGCATTTGCTCTGCGCGCTGGATTTGGCCTTGAGCAACGCGCACGAAATCGCCCTCATCGGCGACCACAATGCTGCCGATACGAACGCGCTGGTTGATGCTGTGTTCAGCCGCTACGTGCCAAATAAAGTTGTGGCCTGCACCGCGCCAACTGAATCGTCCGCGATTCAGTTGCTCACCGACCGCACGCAGATTGATGGCAAAGCGACGGCGTATGTGTGCCACAACTATTATTGCGAAGCGCCTGTGACAGAAGCAGCGGAACTGATCGCCAAGCTGAAGTAATTCGATCAACCACATCAGCAGTCGCTCTGGCCCCGCTCTTTGAAATGTTTTTTCGCCCTCGCCATTAGGAGGTTGCCGAGCAAAGGTAAGATATTCTACATTGAGCAAAAGAGGTGTGACATGATTCCTCATCGCATCGTCAAATGGTTGGTCGTCCTAATAATCGTGGCTGCGGCTACATTCCATCACATTGTCCAGGCACAGCAGCAACCCACTCCCCCAGAACTAAAGAACCTCCAAGTCTTGCCAGGACTCGCGCGCCCGCAAATCATGCAGGTCATGCGCGATTGGTCAACGGCACTCGGCGTGGATTGTAGCTACTGCCATCAGGCTTCGTTCGAGGCCGAGACGCCGCGCAAACAGATCGCCCGCCAGATGCAACGCGAGTATCTTGCCGCGCTCAAGCGCCAAGACGGCAGCGCCATCAGTTGCCAGGATTGTCATCAGGGCCAACCGAACCTGCTCAGCGTCCGAGCCAGCGCATACAGCAAACCATCGTCTGGCCTGCTGCGTCCCTTGCGCGTCAAGCTCAAGTCCACTGGGGTCGTGCTGTGGCGAGCTTCCACGAAAGTCCGGTTCTTACCAAAAAAGCATTTTATGGAAGGCATGCGGAGCTTCAATCAGGCGTTAGGCGTCAATTGTAGTTACTGCCACAAGCAAGGCGACTTTGAAGCGGAAACGCCACGCAAACAAACGGCGCGGTTTATGCTGAAAGAATTCAGCGCCAAATTGACCAAACCGGATGGCCAGCCCGTCAGTTGCAACGACTGTCATCAGGGACGCGCCCGCCCACTCACCCGTTTCTAAAGGAATAAAAGTTCAAGCATAATCAATCTGTTGACAACTCAGCAGATTTCCACAGATACTTCGCGCACAGCCTTAGAAAGCTTCGACCCCTTCAACCTTGCCCCGCGATGGAGACGAAATGATTCAAGACGGCGCTTTACGACTCTTGTTTTTGGCCTCGAAAAAATTTGAATCGGGGAAAGCGGTGAGAGGTGCGTTTCTGCTGACGGATGTGAATACCAAGCCCATTGAATTCAGATGTACGAACCCAATAAGGCCAACTCCCCTTCAGACGATGTTGTATGGAGAAACATTGGAACAGCACATAATGGTCGAACTCATTGGATTACCGTTGGTAGCGTCCTTGAAAGAGCGCCCGCACCTTATTTTGGTTCAAGACAAATCGTTTCTCGGAATACGCCCGAAGATAGAAGTCCCTGTAATCCACGTCACAAAAGAAGAAGAAATCTCGCTTTTGCCTAATGTCGAGGAAAATCCCGGGCATCTGTTACATTCTAACTCTGGCAAATTTGAGCCTATCGTTCTAATCCCCAGCCCCAAATTCGCACAAGACAGAGAGCAAGCTAAGGCTCTGCTTGCAACTGTCTTTGACTCTTATGATCTATCAGAGCCATTCAACCGAATTTCAATCGCGCTTGACCAAGTCCATAGTCAGAAAATTGGTGAGGATAAATAGCTAATGAAGCTATTCGAGAAAATAGGCCAAACCGTCGGTAAAACCGTTTTCCCAATAAAGAATACGGACATCTATGAATTTGCCATTCCCGCTGTTGAAAAACCAGCCCAACATCTTTTTCGCTCCCCACAATTCGGGAACACAAAAGTTTTCAGAATACCGGGCGCAATCCTCCAAGAAGTTTCTATTGTTCCTAACCTTCTGTTTGACCTCCCTGAAATTGAGTTTCGTTCGGGGTTCGAGCCGCTTTCTTCAAGAATTTTTGGGACAAATGAAATCACTTTTGCGCGCACTCAAATCAGCGAGAGCCTAATTGAATTATTCCATTCAGTTGAGAGCAATACCTGGGTTTCAGACAATCTTTTCTCCCCACTATCGCTGCCGGGGAAAAATGGGAAGGAATACACACATAAACAAGAGAAGGCGCACAAACAGCATTCTCTCTTTGAAGAGACTCCTCATGCTAATCAGACAAATGGATTCCAAAAAGCCTACAAGCGTATAAAAACTGGTTCTCCAAGAACTCAGGTGGTAAGCCACCATATCTTGTAGTTCAAGGGCCA
>CAZWAK010000336.1:0-3396 GCA_964631865.1 uncultured Heliobacteriaceae bacterium
TGGTCAATCCCAATGCGCCACGAATCGCCCATCTGTTTTTGCGCCAGCAGAATCCAGAGGAAAGTGACCAGCAACAAAACGACGCCGAACGTGACCAAGGTCGGATGTTGTAGCCAAGCTATCGGCGCAAAATAACCATAGAGTTCACCCGACAACGAATGGAGCAAGACGACGCCTGCGCTCACTGCCATCGTCAGACGAAACAGCACGCCAACAAAATCATGCGCGTTGTCGCTGTTGCCCAGCCGGTGGGGATTGCGTCCGGTGCGCTTCCAGGTCAGATAGGAACGCCAGGCAAACGCCAATGCGAACCAGGCGAGAAAATAGAGGGGCAAAAAGATTTTCAGGGCAGTTTCCATTTTGTGATTTACTTCCTACTCTCGATAAGCCAGCAGCCGGAGCGAATTGGCAACCACGACCAGCGTGCTGCCTTCGTGAAAGACAATCGCCAGTCCAATGCCGACCACACCGAGAATAGACGTGATGATCAGAAAAGCAATCACGAGTGCCGAGATCGCCAGGTTTTGAAATACCACCCGGCGCGTAGCACGTCCCAGCCCGACGGCGAAGGGCAGTTTGCTCAGTTCGTCGCCCATCAGCGCCACGTCTGCGGTTTCAAGCGCGACATCGGTTCCCGCGCCGCCCATCGCAATGCCTACGCTGGCGGCAGCCAACGCGGGCGCATCGTTCACGCCGTCACCGACCATCGCTACGGTTTCTCCCGCTGCGAGTTCCCGAATCGCCGTCACTTTGTCTTCCGGCATCAGTTCTGCACGCACCGCATCAAGTCCGAGCAGGCTCGCCATCTTTTCGCCGACACGCCGGTTATCGCCTGTCAACAACAGCGTCTGGCGAATGCCGAGTTGTTTGAGCCGTTGCAAGGTCGTTTTCGCATCGGCGCGTGGCGTATCGGCCAGCGCAATCACGCCCGCTGCCACGCCGCCAATGCCGACGATCATCGTGGTTTTGCCATCGGCTTCCAGGCTCTCCATCTGCATGCGCAATGTTGCAGGAATGGCCACACTGAATTCATCAAACAGTTTGCGATTGCCGATCAGCACGTCTGCGCCGTTGACCGTTGAACGAATGCCGCGCCCCGTGAATGAAGTCAATTCTCCGGCGGGCGGCAACGCGAGCGCACGCTTATTCGCCGCACGCACGACAGCTTGTGCCAGCGGATGACCAGAGCGACTTTCGAGCGCCGCCGCCGTTGCCAGAAATTCATCAGCATCGCGGTTCGGTTCGGTGACGACATCGGTAACTTCGGGCTGACCGTGCGTCAGCGTGCCGGTTTTATCAAACGCAATCGTCGTCAATGCGCCGAGCGTTTCGAGATGCGCGCCGCCTTTGATGAGCAGCCCCTTGCGCGCGGCTTGTGCGATGCCTGCCAGCATTGCGGAGGGCGTGCCAAGCGCCAGCGCACAAGGCGAACACGCCACCAACAAGGTCATCGCGCGCAGAAACGATTCGCGGAACGTCGCGCCGAACAGCGGCGGCAAAACGATCATCAATACGACGCCGATCAGCACGGCAGGCACGAACCAGCGCGTGAACTTTTCGGTCATTTGTTGCGTGCGCGTCTTTTGGGTTTGCGCTTCCTCGACCATCTGCATCACGCGCGCCAGCGTGTTGTCTTTTGCCAGCCGCGTGACTTTCACTTCGAGCGCACCATCGCCGTTGACCGTTCCGGCGAAGACCTTATCGCCCACCGCTTTTTCAACCGGTACGCTCTCGCCCGTGACCGGAGCCTGATTGACGGCTGATGCACCGCTCAGGATTGCGCCATCTACGGGAATGCGCACGCCAGGCCGCACGATCACCGTGTCGTCTACGATGAGTTGTTCGACGCTCAGTTCGATTTCCTTGCCGTCGCGCCGCACCAGCGCGGTCTTGGGCGCGAGGTCGCCGAGTTTGCGCACCGCATCGCGCGCACGATCCAGCGCCATCTCTTCGAGCGCGTGTCCCAAGCTGAAGAGGAATAGCAGCAACCCGCCTTCAAAGAATTCGCCGAGCGCCGCCGCGCCGAGCGCCGCCAGCACCATCAGCAAATCGGTGTCGAAATGTTTTTCGAGCAGCGCGTGAACCGCGTGGCGCGCAATGTCCCAGCCACCGAATAAATACGCCGCCAGATACAGCGGTGTCGTGACCCATTCGCCTGCGCCGAAGAAGCGTCCCGCTAACCAACCCACCAATACGAACGCGCCTGCCAGCAACGCGAAAATCAATTCGCGCCGCTCGGCGAAGAAAGCCGCCACACCTTCTTTCGCCACCGCGTAGCCCAGGCCGCGAATGCGTTTCTCAATGGCATTGTGATTGAGTTTCTCGGTGTCGTATTCCACGCGCGCCGTTTGCGCCGCGTAATTGACCGTCGCCGTCAACACGCCGTCCATGCGTTTGAGGCCGTGTTCGATGGCCAGCGTGCAATCCGAACAATCCATGCCTTCGATGCGAATGAGGTCGTGTTGATAGCGGTCGGCGATTTCCGCACCTGTCTGTGCGGCAAGACGTTGCAACGCGGCAAGCGTCGTTTGCGACGGATCGTAATGCAGGCAAAGTTGTGCTTTGCCATCCGTCTTTTCGAGATGCACTTCGGTTATGCCGCGCGCGGTTTGCAAACGTTCCTGCACGCGCGTGACGCATTGATCCTGCTCATCGGCTACGCCGGGCAGCAGGAGTTCCAAATCCAGTTCCAGTTTTTCCATACGGGGCCTCCAAAGTCAGTTTGTCTGAGAAAGTGAATGATTCATTGGGTGTGTGATTGTATGGGGAACTTGTTGTAATGGCCGGACGGCCTGGATGATCAGGATGCGCGCGCCCAAACCGGCCCGCCACAAACATGAACAATATCGCGCCGAGGACGAAAAAGAAGAGGGTGTGAACAGGCGATTCATCCTCACCAGCCTCAATTAACGATTCTAGCGCCCAAAGTAAAATCACCGCCATACCGAACGCATACAACAGATCAAGATCAACGGTTGAGCGTCCCCAGAGCAAGGTCGCGCCTGTGGCTGCGCCGCTCAGAATGAGTGCCGCCAGACTGAGCAGAAAGAATGTCACCCGTTGACGCGAACTACTTACTTGTCGCAAGCGTGCCAGCGCGACCAGGCAGATAGCGAGTGCCGCCAGCGTCAAGGCGGGGGTGAGTAGCAGCCCTTCTCTGACGCCGGCAACGAAGCTGCTGCCCATCAGAATGCCTACCATCAAGGCGTAGACCAGGGTTTCCATCATTGTCGTGAGTAGTGGCTTGGGTAAGTCGTCCCGCTCCTTTTTGATTTTCCCCGTCAACCATTTCATGGCGATCCGCAGAAGCAGGCCACAAAGAAAGGCGGACATCGCCGCAAAGTGATGCGCAATTAACAGGTCTGGCATCAGTTCGAGCGCAAGGACGGCAAATAA
>CAZWAK010000337.1:0-3385 GCA_964631865.1 uncultured Heliobacteriaceae bacterium
ACGAATTTCTTGGCATCGGGGAAAGAGATGTTTCTTGGTTCTTGACGAGTTGATTTTTGAGAAACAATTTTCCCCTTTAGCCCAAAAGTAATTCGTGTCAATTTGTGGAATTCGTGGCTCATTTTTATAGCGGCGACGGAAAGCAAGTATGAAAGTCTCTCACGCTTCTCGAAAAGGCAATCGCAGCGCATCCGAACGCCTGCTTTTGCTCAACAAACCGTTTCAGGTGATGTGCCAATTCACGGATGGCGCGGGGCGCGAGACGCTTGCGGATTATGTGGATGTGCCGGGCGTGTACGCTGCCGGACGCTTGGATTATGACAGCGAAGGATTGTTGTTATTGACGAATGTCGGTTGGTTGCAACATTGGATTGCGGAGCCGCGCTACAAGCTGCCGAAAACGTATCTTGTGCAAGTCGAGCGCGTGCCGGATGCGAATGCACTGCGGCAATTGGCGAACGGCGTGTGGCTCAACGATGGAATGACGCGCCCAGCGGAAGTCGAATTGATTGAAGCCCCGCAAGTGTGGGAGCGCGTGCCGCCGATTCGCTATCGCAAGAATGTTGCTGATGCTTGGCTGCGCTTGACGATCACGGAAGGTCGCAATCGGCAAGTGCGACGAATGACCGCAGCGGTGGGGCATCCGACGTTACGACTAATTCGAGCGCGCATCGGCGAATGGAGTCTGGGCGATTTGCCGCCCGGCGAATGGCGCGAGATTGCTGTGCCCAAGCGTTCGGAGTTTCGCTAACGCTTGTAGAACGCAACGATCTTTTCCGCTTGTTCGATAACCTGCTCACGCACTTCCAGCGGCTCTACAATCTCCACGTGTGCGCCCAAACTCAGTAAACCTTGCACCGCCGCTTCTTCGACTTGAAACACCAGCAGAGCCTTGCGCCAACCATCGGCATCAGGTTCTTCGAGCTTCTCGACACGCGAAAATCTGCCGACCAAATAGAGGAACGGCACAAAATCAGGATGCACACGCAACGTGACTTCATAACGCGGAAACTTGTCTTTGAACTCGACGGCAGATAGTTGCCAATGCGCGGCCAAATCGAAGCCCGCAGGCCGTGCGCAACGTTCTTCCAACAGCGTCGCACTTTGCACCCGCGAGACGCGATACGAACGAATTGTGTCTTCGACGGCAGCGACCAAATACCACGCGCTGCCTTTCGCCACCAGGCCAAGCGGATTGAGCACACGTTCGACGGCATCGCATTCGCCGCGTTGGTACGTGATGGCGAGTTTGCGCTCGTGCCAGACGGCTTCGAGCAACGTCGGCAACATCGGCACGGCTTCTTTGGTGTTGTGCCAGCCGGTCAGATCAATGTGAATGCGTTCCTGCGCGACCGAGGCTTCGCGTTGGTGCGGCAACGGCAACGACGCTTGCAATTTAATCATCCCCGCTGCTTCTGCTCTGTCGAGGCCGAGATCGTGCAATAAACCTGCCGGGCGCGAGAGAAACAACGCCTGCACTTCGGCTTCGCTCAAACCCGTCAGATTCGAGCGATAGCCTTCCACCAACGACCAGCCGCCGCCTGTGCCGCGTTCGGAAAAGACGGGGATGCCCGCGATGCTCAACGCTTCCATATCGCGGTGAATCGTGCGTTCGGACACTTCCAATCGCTCCGCCAATTCGTGCGACGTCAAGCGCCGATGGATTTGCAGCAACAGTAAAATTGAAATCAACCGATCTGCTCGCATACGAAAATCTCCTGCCTCCGATTTTCTTCCGCCAATATGACATCAGGTGTCATGAATGGCCGCTATGCTGCACCAGACAACAAAAAATAATGCGCGTAACGCGATTTGCCAAATCGCGCTACGTTTTCAGTGGGGGAAACCAATGCGCAAAGTTACTTTGGGGCTGGCGAACAGCCTCGACAATTTCATCGCGCGCAAAAACGGCGCGTGCGATTGGCTACGGTGGGATGAGGAAACAGCGGCGATCAGTTCCGCTTATTTGCAAACCGTAGACACGTTTTTGATGGGGCGTAAAACATACGAGGTGATGTTGGCGAACGGCCTGACTTCGTATCCGGGCTTTCGCAATTGCGTGTTCTCGCGGACGCTGCAACACAGCGATGATCCGAACATTGAAATCATTGCCGAAGATGCAGCAGCCTTTGTCCGCCAGCTCAAAGGCGAAACGGGCAAAGGGCTTTGTCTGTACGGCGGCGGCGAGCTGGCGCGCAGTCTTTTTGTCGCAAATCTGATTGACGAAATCGTGCTCAACATTCATCCCGTGTTACTCGGCTCCGGCATCCGGCTGTTCTACGAAATGGAGCGGCAGATGGACTTGGAATTGCTGGCGGCGAAGCGCTTACAACACGGCAAACTTCTGGTTACTTATCGTGTCAAAAATGGAGGAACGTTATGAAACAACCACTCAAAGGCAAAGTCGCTGTCGTCGCGGGCGCAACGCGCGGCACGGGGCGCGGCATCGCGTGCGAACTCGGCGCAGCGGGCGCAATCGTCTATTGCACAGGGCGCAGCACACGCGCCAATCGCCAAGCTGTCCGCGACAAAAAAGCAAATCCGTTCGACTTGGTCAATCGCCCCGAAACCATCGAAGAAACCGCCGAGATGATTACGGCGCGCGGCGGCACAGGCATCGCAGTACCAGTAGATCACACCGTGCCGGAACAGGTGCAAGCGTTGTTTCAGCGCATCGAACGCGAACAAGGTCGGCTCGACATTTTGGTCAATGACATCTGGGGCGGCGATGAATTGACCGAGTGGAAACCGTTCTGGGAACACGCGCTGGACAAAGGTTTGTTGATGATCGAACGCGCTGTGCATTCGCACATCATCACCGCACATTATGCTGCGCCGTTGCTGATGAAAACCAGGCGCGGGCTGATTGTCGAAATCACGGACGGCGATCACTTCGGCTATCGCGGCACGTTGTATTACGACTTCGTGAAAACGTCAGTGATTCGCCTTGCGTTCGTGTTGGCGACGGAATTGAAGAAGTTCAAGATCACCGCCGTCGCCGTCACGCCCGGTTTTATTCGCTCCGAAGCGATGCTCGACTACTTCAAAGTGACGGAAGCGAATTGGCAGGACGCGATCAAAAAGCGCCCGGACTTCAGCATTTCGGAAACACCGTTTTATGTCGGACGCGCGATTGCTGCTTTGGCGGCTGACCGCAACGTCGCGCAGAAATCAGGCCGCGTGTTTGGCGTGTGGGATTTAGGCCCCGAATACGGCGTCACCGATGTGGACGGGCGACAACCGGACGTGCGGCAGTGGTTCAAAGAGAATATGCCGCAGTGGGAGTGGAAGAATTGTGATGAGGGGTTTTATGCGTATTGGGGGTGACGTGAGGACGACAAAAATTTATTGCGATAAGCATAGCCGTACCCTTGACAGTTCTAGG
>CAZWAK010000338.1:0-3377 GCA_964631865.1 uncultured Heliobacteriaceae bacterium
AATCAAGAAAAAGAAATTCACCACGAAGCTCACAAAGAACACGAAGAGAAAAAAATAACCCTTGTGTGTTCAAGCTGTCGGGCCAATGGCGTGCTTCGTGCTCTTCGTTTCTTCGTGGTTTTATTTTCTTGATGTTTATAGCACACAGATGCAGTTGCGCCAGAAGTGCGTCAAGCCTGATTGAGGTTCAGTCATTTTCAATCTCATCAATTTCGTCCTGACTCAAACGAAACGCGCCCGCGCCCATCACGCCCGCGACTTGCTCCGGAGTGCGAATGCCCACAATCGCAGCGGTCACTTCCGGGCGGCGCAACGTCCAGGCAATCGCGACTTCGCCTGCCGTTCGTCCGTGCCGCGCGCCAATTGCTGCGAGCTTGTCGGCCAACGCCAAGTTCCGCGAAAGCTGCGGCTCTTGAAAAAAATCGCGCCGCTTGCGCCAATCGTTGTCGGGAAAATTCGCCACGCGCTCTCGCGTCATCTTGCCGCTCAACAGCCCCGATTGCATGGGCGAATACACGATCACGCCAATGTTGTGTTCAGCCACAAACGGCAATTGATCCGTTTCAATCTCGCGGCGCAGCAATGAATACGGCGGTTGCAACGACGTGATCGGCGCGATGGGTTGAATGCGTGCCATCTGCGCGGCATTGAAGTTCGACACACCGATCCAACGCACTTTGCCTTCCTGTTGCAAACGCGCCAACGTGTCCCAGCCTTCTTCGATGTCTTCGTCAGGAATCGGCCAGTGAATTTGATACAAGTCAATCGCTTCGACATTCAAATTGCGCAAGCTCGCTTCGCATTCGGCGCGAATCGAATCCGCTTTCAGCACGCCCACCAGCGAACCATCAGCCGCGCGTTGGCGCGAACATTTCGTGAAGACATACGGCTTGTCGCTCAAACCCGCAATCGCGCGCCCGACCACTCGTTCGGAATGCCCGTGCCCGTAGACCATCGCGGTGTCAATCCAGTTCATTCCGGCATCCAGCGCAGCGTGAATCGCGTGGACGGAATCCTGATCGTCCTGCGCCCCCCACGCGAAGGCCCAATCGCCGCCGCCCATCGCCCACGCGCCAATGCCTATCGGCGTGATGTAAAGATCGCTGTTGCCAAGCTGTCGTGTTTGCATTGCTATAGCCTTTCTGCCAATAAATTGATGATGATTTGTGTTTGCAATTGGAGGCGGAGTGTAGCACTGGCGCACCAAAATAGCTATGCAGGCGCAAGAATCGTAACATCAGAAATTTCTGATGATTAAGCACGATTACATAATCAAATGCTTAAACCTGGACGGTGGGAAGGTAGGGTAGGCGAGTTGGTGGGCAAATTTTTAGTGCGGGATTTTTGGTTTTAGTGCGGTCATCCGCTGTTTGTGATTTCTTCGGGCGTGCCGTGTTGGCGGCGTGGTGGATGAAGAAATCTGCGGTCAAGGTGAGATTGGGATGAAACAGGACGCCTGGTGGCCCCGGACTGACACCGCCGAACAACCCAACAAAAACTACGATGCCAGTCACCAGGCGTCCGTGTTACGCCGAATAAGAGAGCGAGCCGCGTGCCACAACTTCGCGCGCCGTGCCAGCCGCAACAAAACACAAGAAAATCAAGGCTTTGCTCGCGTTTTGCTAAAGTTTCAGTCACAATCGCGCACGGGAAACTGCCGCACTCTGTCACTTTGCTCTGCCGTATTGCGGCCTTCTTACAAAGGAATCAAGAATATGTCACTAACATTTTCGCAAGCCACCGAATTGATTCGAGAAGCGCGCCGCATCGTCGGTTTCACGGGCGCAGGCATTTCGACCGAATCGGGCATCCCCGATTTCCGCAGCCCTGGCGGCGTGTGGGCGAACAATCGCATCATCGAATATCAGGAATTCATCAGCAGTCGCGCCGGGCGCGAAGAAGCATGGCGACAAAAAGTCATCGCGTGGCCGGAGATGCGCGACGCGAAACCGAACGCGGGGCATTACGCTTTTGTCGAATTGGAAAAGCGTGGGCAGTTGTTGGCGATGATTACGCAAAACATTGACGGCCTGCATCAACGCGCCGGACACGATCCCAGCAACGTCATCGAATTGCACGGCACAATGCTGCACGCGGTGTGTTTGTCGTGCGGCGCAACCATTTCGATGGACGAAGCCGTCGCGCGCGTCGAAGCCGGCGAGCTTGCACCGGAATGCGATCATTGCGGCGGTTATTTGAAAACCGCGACCGTGTCGTTTGGTCAAGCCATGCCGGAACGTGAAATGCAGCGCGCGTATGAAGTCAGCGAGAGTTGTGATGTGTTCCTTGCTGTCGGATCATCGCTCGTCGTCTATCCGGCAGCGTCATTGCCCGCTGTCGCCAAACGTTACGATGCCACACTCATCATCGTGAATCGCACGCCGACGCCGTTGGATGACATGGCGGATTTGGTTGTGCGCGAAGAGATCGGCAAGGCGTTACCGAAGTTGGTGGGGATAAAAAAAGCGGGCTAAAGTTTCGGCTGTGCTACGGATTATCATCGTCATCTACCTTGCCCGCCGCGCGCACTTTGCGCATCGCCAAGTCATAACCGAAGCCTTGCCGCAACAAGTAATCCAACAGCTTCTTCGACTCTTCGCGCGTTGTCGGTTTGCCGCGCAGTCGTGTGCGTTTGGCAATCGCCTGTTCAATCAAAGCTTCTTCGTCGTGCGATTCATAAACGTTTTCCACCGCCTGATTTATGACAGTTGCTGAAAGTTTTTTTCGTTGCAGGTCACGGCGCAACCGCGTCTTGCCAATCGGCTTCACGGTCAAGCGCGAATTGGCAAACTGTTCGGCATATTGCTGGTCATTCAAATAGCCAAGCTCCTGCAAACGCGCGATGACTCGTTCGACAATCTCGGATTCAGCCCACGGCTTTTCCAACAAGCGTTCGCGCAATTCGGCAATGCTGCGCGGTTTCGCGGACAGCAAATTGAAGGCACGTTTCATTGTTCGTTCGTAGAGCTTGTCTTCCATCATTTCCCCGTGAATTTTGGCGCGCGTTTTTCTTTGATCGCCGCCAATGCCTCTTGATGATCTTCGCTCTGAAACGTGACGATTTCGAGCGCGGTGGCCGTATCAAACGATACGTTCAGCGCGTCTTTGATGAGCTTGTTGACAGCGAGTTTGGTGTATTGCACGGCGAGCGGCGCACCCGCAGCCAAACGTTGTGCGAACGACATCGCTTCGTCTTGCAGCTTGTCGTCGGCCACGACTTTGTTGACGAGGCCGAGGCGTTCGGCTTCAGTCGCGGAAACGGGATCGCCCGTCAGCAAATATTGTTTCGCGCGCGCAGGGCCAATCGCCAGCGGCCAGGCGACCGTGCCGCCATCGCCTGCGACGATGCCGACTTTGACGTGTGGGTCGGCGAGCGT
>CAZWAK010000339.1:0-3333 GCA_964631865.1 uncultured Heliobacteriaceae bacterium
AACTCTGGGAAAACAAGAACCTCGAATTCCGCGCCGAGTTCATCAATGCGTTCAATCACCCGTTGTTCCCCGGCCCGACAACGGGCGTGACGTCCGCCGCGTTTGGGCAAATCGTGGCGAGCAATCAGGCCAACTACGCGCGCCGCGTACAGTTGACCTTGCGGTTCGTGTTCTAATGAGGTGATGCTTCGGACACGGCACCGCGTCCACAGTTGATGGAGTGCCGCGTCCCTGATTTCTCAGATCAAGCGGTGCGGGAAGACAGTTGTAACGCACCTCTCGCAGAGGCCGTCTTTCGTTTACACAGCAAATCCATCGTGTGCGCGCAGGCGCAAACCTTGCTTCTGGACGCACACAAACCGCGAGAGGAAAAACCATGAAAAAGGCATCCATTCTGTTCAGCGCCTTGTTTTGGGTGCTCACGGGCGCGTCGTTGTGTGCGCAACCGCCACAGCGGCAACTCACCCCCGAACAACAAGCCCAACAAGCCGCCACGCGCGAAGATCATCAGCGGATGATGAAGCTGCTCGGCATCAAAGAACTGCGACCCGGCGCGAACGGCAGCAATCCGCAAGCGCCCAATGCCGCGAACTACGACGAAGCGAAAGTGCTGCCGCATTCGCCGCTGCCTGATCCGCTCGCGCTGAAAAACGGCCAGAAAGTTACGTCTGCCAAAATGTGGTGGAATCAACGTCGCGCGGAAATCGTCGAAGACTTTGACCGCGAAATGTATGGTCGCGCGCCGAAAGTCACGCCCAAAGTGAATTGGGAAGTCACGAGCACAACGAACGAAGAAAAATACGGCGTGCCCGTCATCACGAAACAATTGCTCGGCCACGTAGACAATTCGTCGCACCCGGAAATCAAAGTAGACATCCGCTTGACGCTGACGACGCCCGCGAATGCCAAGGCGGCTGTGCCCGTCGTGATGGAACTGAGTTTCCAATTGCCGCCACGACCGGCCAATGCACCGCCACCAGCGAACGCGCCGCCGCCGACAACGCCCTGGCAACAGCAGGTCCTGGCGAAAGGCTGGGGCTATGCGACGCTTGTGCCGACCAGCATTCAGGCGGACAACGGCGCGGGCTTGACGCAAGGCATCATCGGCCTCGTCAACAAAGGCCAGCCGCGCAAGGCGGATGATTGGGGATCGCTGCGCGCGTGGGCGTGGGGCGTGAGCCGCGCGCTGGATTACTTCGAGACCGACAAAGCCGTCAACGCCAAACAAATCGCGCTCGAAGGCCATTCGCGCTACGGCAAAGCGACGTTGGTGGCGATGGCATACGAGCCGCGCTTGGCGATTGCATTTGTCAGTTCGTCGGGCGCAGGCGGCGCGAAAATTCATCGGCGCAACAACTACGGCGAGATGGTCGAAAACGTTGCCGCGCCGAGCGAATATCACTGGATGGCGGGCAATTACCTGAAATACGCCGGGCCGCTGACGGCGAATGATTTGCCCGTAGACGCGCACGAACTCGTCGCATTGTGTGCGCCGCGCCCCGTGTTTATTAGCTCCGGCGACAAAGGCGATTATTGGGTTGACCCGAAAGGCATGTTTCTGGCGGGCGTCGGCGCAGGGCCAGTCTATCGTCTGCTCGGCAAAAAAGATTTGGGCACGACGGAGTTTCCGCCGCTGGAAACGACGCTGATGGACGGCGACATTGCTTATCGCCAACACAGCGCGGGCCACACGCCGGGGCCGAATTGGCCCGTGTTTCTGACCTTTGCGAGCCGTTATTTCAAGGGGAAATAATCAGGAGTTACACACGTCGCAATGAAACGCGGCGTAACGCGATTTGGCAAATCGCGCCACTTTTTCTGCGGAGCAAATTATGCAACGACGAACTTTTATCGGCGCGGCGATGGCGAGCGGCGCGGGCTGGCTCACGAGCCGTAATTTTGCCGCGCAACAAGCTTCTCGGCTGGCCGAAGCGCGCATCGAGATTTTGCTCAACGAACCCATTGGCCGCATCGCGCCGGAAATCTACGGTCACTTCGCCGAACATCTGGGCGGCGTGGTCTATGACGGCATCTGGGTCGGCGAGAATTCCAAAGTCCCCAACATCGGCGGCATTCGCAAGGCGTTGGTAGACGCGCTGCAACGCATCAAGGCAAGCGTGATTCGCTGGCCGGGCGGCTGCTTCGCCGACAGCTACAACTGGCGCGATGGCATCGGTGCGCGTGCCGGGCGACCGCGTCGTCCGAACTTCTGGATTGATGCGCAGGAATGGCCGAAAGGCGCACCCGATGGGCCGTGGAAGTACGACACGAATCACTTCGGCACGGACGAGTTTTTGCGCTTCTGCAACTTGAGCGGAGTACAACCCTATCTCGCTGCAAACTTGCGCAGCCTCACCGCGCGCGATTTTTACGAATGGGTGGATTACTGCAACTCGCCCGCTGGCACGACGACGCTCGCCGAACAACGCGCGCAACGCGAGCCGTACAACGTGCGCTACTGGGGCATCGGCAATGAGTCGTGGGGCTGTGGCGGCAACTTCAATCCCGAAGAGTACGTCATCGAATATCGCCGCTTCGCCGAATGGGTGCCGCGTTACGGACAGCCGCTCGCGTTCATCGGTTCGGGGCCGAACGGCGGTGATTTGAGTTGGACGCGCCGCTTTTTTGCGAAGCTCGCCGAGAAAGGTGGCTTCGGCAAAATGTGGGGTTGGGCGTTGCATCACTATTCGTGGAATGTCACGGGCGGGCGCACCACGAATTGGGTTGAAGGCAAAGGCGATGCGGTCAATTATCCGAACGACGAATGGTTCGAGTTGCTGAGCGAAGCCAACCGCGTCGAACAACTCATCACTGACAACTGGGCAATAATGGGCGAATTCGACCGGCAACATCGCGTCAAGCTCGTCGTGGACGAATGGGGCGCGTGGTACAAACCGGGCAGCGAAGTGCATCCGACGCATCTGCTCGGTCAACAAGGCACGATGCGCGACGCCGTGTTGGCCGGACTGTCGCTCGACATCTTTCATCGCCACGCGGACAAAGTCGGGATGGCCAACATCGCGCAACTCATCAACTGTCTGCAAGCCTTGTTCCTCGCGCACGAAGACAAGTTCGTCATCACACCGACCGGTCACGTGTTTGAAATGTACGCCGCGCATCAAGGCGCGCAAGCCCTGCGCACCGAAGTGATGTCCGCGCGTCTGCCGTACACGCGCAATGGCCGCGCGGCCACAATGCGTGGCCTGAACGGCTCGGCTTCATTGCGCGACCGCACTGTCACGTTGACCGTGACGAATCCCGATCCACAAAACGCGCAGGAAACTGAGATCGCGTTGCGCGGTGCGACGATCAAAGATGTGCAAGTCGTGACCC
>CAZWAK010000340.1:0-3126 GCA_964631865.1 uncultured Heliobacteriaceae bacterium
ACAGAGATAAAACAACAATAATGACTTGTCTATTCTCCGTGTCCTCTGTGATCTCCGTGGTTAAGAATTGAGTTTATGTTTTCCAAGTTCCAGCACATTCATTTCGTCGGCATCGGCGGCATCGGTATGAGCGGCATTGCTGAAGTGCTGCTCAATCTCAGCTATCGCGTGTCCGGCTCGGATGTGAAGCGTACGGCGATTACGGATCGCTTGGAACAACTCGGCGGCATCATTTACGAAGGTCACAACGCCGCGAATATTGAAGGCGCACACGTGTTGGTCACTTCAACAGCAGTACGTCCTGACAACCCGGAAGTCGTTGAAGCCGTGCGCAAACAAATCCCTGTGATTCCGCGCGCGGAGATGTTGGCCGAATTGATGCGCTTGAAATATGGCGTGGCGATTGCCGGTTCGCACGGCAAGACGACGACGACTTCGATGACAGCGTTTGTGCTGACGCAAGGCGGGCTTGATCCGACGGTTGTGGTGGGTGGGCGGCTGAATGCGTGGGGTAGCAATGCAAAGCTCGGCAAAGGCGATTTTATTCTGGTCGAAGCCGACGAGAGCGATAAGAGTTTTTTGAAGCTCGATCCGACGATTGCAGTGGTCACGAACATTGATCGTGAGCATCTGGATTTTTACAAAGACCTCGACGAAATTCAGGCGCATTTCGTGCAATTCGTGAACAAGGTTCCGTTTTACGGCGCGGTCATCATTTGCCTCGACGATCCGAACGTGCAGGCGATCATTCCGCGCATCACGCGCCGGATGATCACGTATGGAATGACGGCGCAGGCGGACATTTCGGCATCACAAATTGAAGTGATGCACGACCGCTTTGGCTCGGCGTTCAATGTCAAATTTCGCGGTCAGGATTTGGGTCGTGTGCAATTGAATGTGCCGGGCATGCACAACGTCAGCAATGCACTCGCGGCCATTGCGGTCGGGCTGGATTTGGAACTCTCGTTTGAAATCATCGCGTCGGCGCTCGAATCATTTCGCGGCGCTGAACGGCGCTTTCAGGTCAAAGGGACACGCCCCGATAACATTTTGGTTATTGACGATTATGGACATCATCCGACAGAAATTCGGGCGACTCTGGCGGCGGCGAAATCAAGCGGGCGGCGGCTCGTCACGCTCTTCCAACCGCACCGTTACACAAGGACTGCGGCTTTACGCGAAGACTTTGCGCGAAGTTTCTATGATGCAGACGTGGTGCTGCTGACGGACATTTACGCGGCGAGCGAAGAGCCGATTGAAGGCGTCACCGCGCAAGCGTTGGCGGAAGACATCGAACGTTTCGGGCATCGCAACGTGCGTTACATCGGCGGCGTGGAGCAAGGTGCAAAAGCGATTGCCGAGGTGGCGCAGCCGAATGATTTGGTGCTGACACTCGGCGCGGGCAGTGTGTGGAAAGCAGGCGAAGAGTTTTTAGCCGGGTAAATACGATTGCAACGGCAAGGAGGTCGAAACCGGGATCATTTCCCATTACGCATTTTTCAATTCTCATTTTTCATCGGCGTTACGCGCCGCAACAATGACAAATGAAAAACGAACAATGGCAAATGAAAAATGATATGAGTGCATCCCCCAACAACGAGAACAAGAGCTATAGCAATATGGCAGAACGGCATCATCGTCGCGCAGTCGGTTCAGCATCGGTCATTACTGGTGTGCGGCCTGCGGCGGCGCGGCGGCGCGGTTTGCCGGACGAGTATCAGCGCGAAGTGGAAGAGCGCGACTATCAAGCGCGCTATGAACGCGAATTGCAGGAGCGGCGACAGCAACGTGCGAGCGAACGGCGCGACGCTCGGCGCGAAACACGGCAACGCGAGATTTTATCGGGGCGCGTCGAAAAACGTCCGCGTTCCAAGCCCGTGAGCGACGCGACGCGACGCTGGTTCTATTTGGTGCTGATCGCGCTCGCCGCCTTGATTTTATTGGTCGGAAGCGTGATGGCGTACAACCGCGTGACGGGTTCGCAGTTGTTCGTCCTGAAAGAAATTGAATTGCAGGGCACAAAGAATGTCGCGGCGGAAGAGTTGCTGCGCGCGTTGGAGCGGTACAAATCGCTCAGTTTGTGGCAACTGGATTTGCAGGCGATTCGCGCGACGATGGAAAAAAATCCCTGGGTGCGCGAAGCCGAAGTCTCGCGCGTGTTGCCCGATTCGTTGCGGGTCACGATTCACGAACGCGAACCGGTCGCGCCCTGGCACACGCCGAATGATGCGGTGGTGTGGGTGGATCGTGAAGCACGCCGGTTAGGCGAACTCGACTTCAATCAAATGCAAAATGTTCCGCCCATCATCAAAGGCTTGGAAGACGGCACGAGTGAAGCGGCGAAGGCCGCGAATCAGCAACGCATGCAAATCTACGAGCGGTTGCTCAAGGAGTTGGATCAAGGCGGTACGAAGCTGTCGGAAGAAATTGACGAAGTGGAATTGAAAGATGTGCAGGCCGTGCGACTGCATTTACTGAAGCGCAAAGTGTATGTGATGGTCGGCGGCAAGGACTTTCGCACGCGCTTGGAAATCGCGCTCAAAGTGTTGGAGGCCATCGAACGCAAAGACCTTTCGACGCTCAGTTTTTATCGTATCGCTGACGCACAACGAGTCAGCGAAAGTCGCATCGCTTACCTCAACGTTATCCGCCCGGAACAAGTGGTGGTGGGGCTGGCGGAATAGGAACTCCTCACCGAAAGAGGGTATTGAATTATGGCTAGAAAATACGCAAATCACATTGTGGGTCTCGACATCGGCACGACCAACGTGCGCGCTATCTTTGCCGAGCCTTTGGACGGCAAGTTAGAAGTCGTGGGCATTGGCGAAGCCGAATCAAAAGGCTTGCGCAAAGGTGTCATCGTCAATCCTGATGCGGCGGTGGACGCCATCAAACGCGCGATTGATCTGGCGGAACATACTTCGGGATTACATGCCGAAGAGGCCTACGTGGCACTCGGCGGCACACACATCAAAGGGCACAACAGTCAAGGCGTGATCGCCGTTTCGTCGCGTCACCGCGAAATCACACCGGAAGATGTGCAACGTGTGATTGATGGGGCGTGCGCGATTTCGCTGCCTTCGGGCCGTGAAATTGCCGACGTGTTGCCGCAGGAATACACCGTGG
>CAZWAK010000341.1:0-3105 GCA_964631865.1 uncultured Heliobacteriaceae bacterium
AGCCGCCGTCTTTCTTCGCAGGTTTCGTGACCAATAAATACGGGCCGTATTGTCGCGCACGATCTTCGGTGATTTCGCCGCCGCTTCTCCCGTTGCGCGTCGCCGCGTCAATGATGCCGATCATCCGCTTTTCCTGCTCGAATTTCGGGAAGTCAGCCACGACGACCGAATTGTCCAGATGTGCGCCGCGAAAGCCTCGAATGTAAACCGTGCGTTCGCCTTTGTGAACATCCCACACCGCGCCGCGCGTTCGCTCCGATACGGCCAGCCATTTGAAATCCGACGAAAGCGCACTCGCGCGCAGGCGTCCGAGTTCATTGCGCGGCAATTGCACAACCGCCAGCAGATCGTTTTTCTCGCTGCCGTACAACCCGATTTCGCCGTTCAAGCGTTCGGCAACGAAGACTTGGTCATACATATCGAACGCCGCTTGTTTGTTGCCTTTGACGGCCATCTTCTTCTGCAAATCCATCACGCCGACCGCGTGTTTGGCGAATGGTCGCACCAGCAGATAATTGCCTTTGGCCGGAGCCGTGATCTTGCCAGGAAAAATCTCGAACTGTTCAATCACGTCGCCGTTCGGAAACGAAACGATGCCGGATTTTTTCGGCTCGCCGGGATTAGAGCCAATCACTTTGTCCGGCGCGAGAAACGCGAAGTTGCCCGCGATCAGTTTTTTGATGAGTCCTTTCAACTGCACGGGCGCTTTGCTTTGCAAATCGAACGCCAGCGCGCTCTCGTCTGTGACTAAACCGATTCCGGTGAACGACAGCGAACGCTTGCCCGCCGCGAAATACCGGCTGTCGGGCGAAAAGTTCATATTGATCCAATCCAATTCAAAATCGCCTGAATCATCACTGCTGAGAATCGCGTTCAGCACGCGCACAAACAGATCCAGACTGTCGGGGCGATAGAAATTTTTCTTCTGAAAAAACGCGGTGCCGCTCGCCACTTCGTACAAACTCAACGTCATATCGCCGTCCAAACAAGCCAGCGTTTTGCCGTCGGGCGCAAGTTGCGATTGCACGCATTGATTGCGGATGTAGAGTTCGTGAACCTCTTTCATCTTCTGTTCGGCCACGCTCCAGGTTTCGACGCGCAGGTCGGAATTGTAGAAGACAATCTGCTGCGAATCGGGCGTGAATTGCGCATTCGTCGCTTCGGGCGCAGCGATGCGAAACAGCGTTTTGAACGGCTCGCGCGTGATGACGTTGATGCCGGAATCATCCTGTGCGATCAAATATTTTCCGTCCGGGCTGAACCGCAAATGCGTGACATCGCCGCGCAACGCCGGTTCCAACACGGTCTTGGACAACACGCCGCGCAAGGCTTCTTTCTTGCCGCCGCCGCTGTACGCAATCACGGCTTGCTGCCACTTTTTGAAATCTTCGTTCGACGATTTGCCGCGCGCTTCGATGCAGGTTTCGGGCAGATTTCCCTGTGCTTTTATCATCTCGCGCAGCCGTTTCGCGTTCGGATTCGTGACGCCGAACAAATCCGAAAAGAAGCCGCCCGTCTTGCCTTTCGTTTCGGCCAGACGATCAAAGAAACGGCTGAACGCTGTCGGATCAAACCCCGCGCTCGCCATCGCGTACAGCCCGATTTGATCGGCCACGACTTGATCTTTGTCTTCGTGGCTGTCGAGTTTGCCAAACGCTTTGGGATTGCGCGCGGCGTTGTCTACGAGTTGATTGTATTTGGTGAAGATGTCCTGACGATCTGTGGCTTGTGTGACCTTCAGCACTTCGCGCCACAACCGCGTCATATCACTCGCACCTTGCCGTGCGATCATGTGTCCCATCTCGTGTGCGAGCACGCCGGCCAATTCATCTTCGCTTTGCATAAAGGCAATCAGTTTGCGCGTGACATAAATGCGCCCGCCGGGCAAGACAAACGCATTCGCGTCCGACGATTCGATCAGGAAGAATTGAAAGCGCAGTTTGTGCGGTGGCAAATGTTTGCTGAGCCGCTCGCCAAGCCGTCGCAAATCGTTGGTCAGTTCGTCATTTTGGACGACGCTGAAGTTGCGTTGAATATGTTCGGCAATGGCTTCGCCGAGAAACATTTCCTGCTCTTCCGTGAAGATATTTTCGCGCAGCACGGGCGTGGGCGGCTGACAAGGCTGTTGCGCTTGCAACGTGAAGGGCAGCAATAAAAGTGCGATGGCAAATGGCTGAAGCCAAATTCGATTCGTCATAACCTTTCCTCCTAATGACGTTGGCTGTGTCTCAATTCAAGGGCACGAGGAAGGCGGATTATAACGAGTTCGTGGAAAATCGGAAGCAGTTTTTTCGTGGAAGAGGCGCGCGTTTATGAACCAAATTGTTTCTCGAACCAAGGCCCCATCACGCGCCAATAGCTGACGGGCAGCAAGCGTTGCAACAAAGCCAGCGCACGTGCATCCGCACCAATCAAAATGCGTTTTTTGTTATTGAGGATGCCGCGCACAATCACTTCGGCAGCTTGCTCCGGCGTCGTGCGCGCGATCTGCTCGAACTTGCTTGCGCCGTCTTTGTGATCGTCGGGGTTCGCCCCTGCACCAACTTTGGCGCTCGCGGCAATATTGGTTTTGATGCCGCCGGGATGAATCGTCGCCACACGCACGTTCGTGCCTTGCAATTCGTGGCGCAGCGATTCGGTGAAACCGCGCACGGCAAATTTGCTGGCGACGTACGCGGATTGCCCGGTCGGCGCGATGATGCCGAAGATGCTCGACACGTTCAGAATGTAGGCTTCGGGTTGTTGTTTGAGCAGCGGCAGAAACAATTTCGTGCCGTAGACAACACCCCAGAAGTTAATGCTCATCAGCCATTCGTAGTCTTCCAAGGAAAGCTCTTCCGCCGTGCCATAGATCGCCACGCCCGCGTTGTTGAGCAGGATCGAAACGCGCCCGTGTTGTTGCGCGACTTCCTGGGCGAACGCCTGCATCGCTTCTTTGTCCGACACATCCACGACAAACGGCGTGACTTTGACACCAAACGTTGCTGCGGCCTGCGCGGTTTCGTCCAAGCCTTTCGCATTGACATCGCTGATGGCGAGGGCAGAACCAGCTCGGGCTAAACGCAGTGCGGTTGCGCGCCCGATGCCGGAGCCTGCGCCTGTGAT
>CAZWAK010000342.1:0-3101 GCA_964631865.1 uncultured Heliobacteriaceae bacterium
GATGACCGTGTTGCCCACATCGCGCAGCGTTTCCAACGTGTCCAGCAGCTTTTGATTGTCGCGCGGATGCAGGCCAATCGAAGGCTCATCCAGCACATACAATACGCCGCGCAGTTGCGAACCGATTTGCGTAGCGAGCCGAATGCGTTGCCCTTCGCCGCCCGACAACGAAGCCGAAGCGCGATCCAACGTCAGATAGCCCAACCCCACCGCTTGCAAAAAACTCAACCGTTCGCGGATTTCTTTCAGGATGCGTCCGGCGATGATTTCTTCGCGCGCATTGAGTTTCAGTTTGTCGAACGCCTTTGCCGCATCGCCCAATGTGAACGCGGTGTACTCTGCAATCGAATGCCCGTCCACACGCACCGCGAGCGATTCAGGCCGCAATCGTCGCCCCTGACATTCGGGGCATTTCACCGTCGCCACGTATTCATCGAACTGCGTGCGATGCGTTTCGTTCTCTTCGCCTTTCGCAGCTTCCGCCGATTGCTTGTCGAGTTGATCGTGCAGCCACTGCTTCACGCCTTTCCATTTCGCTTCGTATTTGTACGAGCCGTGATGAAACGTCAGCTTGTCCGGCAGCCCGTAAAACCAGCCTTCGCGCACTTTCTTTGGCAATTCACCAAACGGTGTTTCCGCCGCAACGTCATAATGCCGCGCGATGGCGAGCAAGCCTTCGCCCACATAAAAATCCAGATACGAATTGTCAAAGAACGTCAGCTTGTTGATCGGCACGGTTTCATCCACAATCAATTTTTGTGGATCAACTTCGTGCTTGCTGCCGATGCCGTGACATTCTTTGCAGGCTCCAAACGCGGAATTGAACGAGAACGAACGCGGCTCCAATTGCGGAATCGAAACGCCGCAATTCACGCACGCCATCCGCTCCGAATACATCTTTTCTTCGCCGTCCACGATGGACACGACGACCACGCCGTCCGTTAATTTCGTAGCGATTTTGACGGCTTCTTCCAATCGTTGCCCAACGCCGTCCTTAATCATCAAACGATCTACGACGACTTCAATCGTGTGATTTTTGCGCTTGTCCAATTTGATTTCGTCATCGAGCGAAACCATCTCGCCATCCACGCGCGCACGAGTAAAACCGCCATCGCGCAAGCCATCAAGTTCTTTCTTAAACTCACCTTTGCGCCCGCGCACAATCGGCGCAAGGATCATCACGCGCTCACCGTGCGGCAATTCGCGAATGCTATGAATGATTTGATCGGCGGATTGCCGCGCAACCGGCTCACCACACAAATGACAATGCGGCTGCCCAATCGAAGAGAACAGCAAGCGCAGGTAATCGTAAATTTCCGTGACCGTGCCAACGGTCGAGCGTGGGCTGCGACTGGTCGTCTTTTGCTCAATCGAAATCGCTGGCGAAAGCCCTTCTACCGCGTCTACGTCAGGCTTTTCAAGTTGTTCGAGAAATTGCCGCGCGTACGCCGACAACGATTCGACATACCGCCGCTGCCCCTCGGCATAAATCGTATCGAAGGCGAGCGACGATTTGCCCGACCCGCTGAGGCCGGTGATGACCGTCAATTGGTTGCGCGGGATTTCGACGCTGATGTTTTTCAAATTATGTTGGCGCGCGCCCCGCACCGAAATTTTCGTAATAGCCATACAGATTGCTTTCGGCGAATTATTGGTTCTGGATGCAAACTACGGATTCTAACGGGGCGGGAAGCGATGCGCAAGAAGGGTTGCAGCGATGCAACAGTCGCGGTACTGTAACCGTTCGGAGAGGAGCGAACCAGCTATGATCGAAAGCATTCACATCAAAAACTTTCGCGGGATTCAGGACGGGAAAATTGATCGCTTCAGCAAAATCAATTTGCTGGTGGGGCCGAATAATTCGGGCAAGTCGGCGGTGTTAGAGACGATTTATCTGGCGAATACAGCGAGTCGCCCTGCTTCGCTACAAGTGCAAGGTATTTTGCGTGAGGTGATGATTGCTGAGAGAGACCTACTAGAATCCGATCCGATGCAGCGTGTTTGTGAGCGCCATCTGAAAAAAATGCAAAATATGGGACTTCCTCAAAGGTTCCGCACAAAAGGAATCCCGCCGCTTGACTTAGATTTACTGTCTGCTGTTTCTATCCCGAACAAGCCAGCCGCCTCTGTTTCGTTGTTTTCACTTTCAGAGATGGATATTGCCGCCGCTTACACGTTGGAGCAAATGGGACACAATAGCGGCTCTACCTATACCTTTCGTACAAGTTTGATGGAGGGTGATTTTAGAGAGTCTGATGGGGTGTCTGGCTTTATAAGCATTCATTGTTGGGAAAAAGGACTAACTCATTTCCAGAGAGGTGATGCAAGGTGGATGATTAAAGGGCTTCTTCCTTGGGCATCAAATACACTTTTTTTTGATGTTCAAAACATGGTAAGCCATTTGCCCTTTGAATTTTTCCGCGCGATGAAGGACAGCATTCCTGGCTGGTCACTCAAAATTGGCAATCGCTTTAAGCGCCTATTCGATATAAAAGAGAACTTCCATGTGGGTTTTTGGCAACCTCCTGAAGCCGCTCATTTAACTCAGGGAAGTATTGAACTCGAAGACAAAATCGCATTGACGATAGATGATTATGGTGATGGTTCGCGTAGCGCATTCAAATTACTCACGCCGCTGATTGCCCTGTCTGAATTGGCAGAACAATTAAAGCCGGGGGTTCTACTATGGGAAGAGCCAGAGCTTTTCCAAAATCCGCAATCTCTAGGAAAACTCTTGGCCGAGGTTTCAGAACTCATCAAAGATAAACCCATCCAACTTTTCATTGCCACGCACAGCATCGAAGTCGTAGCGCAGTTCGTTCGCTTGGTAAACGAGAAGGCAATTAAAGCGGACGATTTGCTGGCGATTCGGTTGAATTTGCAAAATGGACAATTGGCATCGTCAGCCTTCAATCACGAAGAGATTCAGCAGTGGACTGCGATGAACCTGGACTTGCGTGTTCCCAGCGGGGAAGTGGACAGTCCGTTACGATTCCAATTCAAGGAGAGCGTCAATGACGAAGCCGAAAATTGATGTGTTCTCCGAAGCAATACTGTAGCCAGAAATCAGGCGGCTAAAGCGCCGTAAGTCCTGAGTTCTT
>CAZWAK010000343.1:0-3100 GCA_964631865.1 uncultured Heliobacteriaceae bacterium
AAAATCAAAAGGCAAAAGGCAAAAATTAAAAGGTCGGCACTTTATTTTTTTCTTTTGCTAAAAGCGGCTCTTCCTTCTTCCTTTGATAAAAGTGGCGGAGCCATTCCGAACAGACTTTTGCCTTTTGATCTTTGCCTTTTGCCTTTTGATTTCTACAGACTTTGGGGATGTCTTGCAGCGCAAAAACTAGCTGGTTTGCGAAGCCAAGTCAATTGCGTCCGTAATCATCTTCCAACCGCACGATGTCGTCTTCGCCGAAGTACGTGCCGCGTTGCACCTCGATGAACGTCATCGTTTCTGCACCGGGATTTTCAATGCGATGCGCCGTGCCTTGCGGAATGTCCACGGCCTCGCCCGCTTGCAACAAAATGTCGCGGCCATCGAGCGTGACCTTCGCCACGCCTTGCACGATGTACCAATGTTCGGCGCGCTGCGCGTGTTTTTGATAGCTTAGGCGTTTGCCTGCGTACACTTCGATGCGTTTGACTTTGAAGGTTGCGCCTTCGTCCAGAACGGTGAATGTGCCCCAGGGGCGTTCGTCGTATTTGGGTGAATTGTCCATTGAAATTTGAAATTTGAAATTTGAAATTTGAGATGAAGAATCAAACTATCGTCATCCCGCCATCCACAACGATTGCTTGCCCGGTAATGTAGTTGGAAGCATCGGCGGCTAAAAACACCGCGACGCCTTTGAGTTCGCCCGCTTGTCCGACGCGCTTCATCGGCGTCGTGGCAGCGAGCGCGTCGCCGTAGCCTTCCAACGATTTTTCCGTCATCCGCGACGGGAAAAAGCCCGGCGCGATGGCGTTGACGCGAATGTTATGTTGCGCCCATTTCGCCGCGAGTTCGCGCGTCAACGCCAGCAAGCCGCCTTTCGCGGCGACGTACGCGGACAAGTGATGATCCAATTCCGGCAGCGTGCCGATCATCCCCATCACCGACGCGACGTTGATGATGCGCCCGTAGCGTTGCTTCATCATTTCTTTGCCTGCCACCTGACAAAACAAAAACGCGGCGGTCAAATCAATCTCCAGCACCATATTCCATTTGTCGAGCGGAAACGCTTCGGCGGGTTCGCCCCACGTCACGCCTGCGTTGTTGACCAAAATATCCACGCGCCCAAACGTGGCGACCGTGCGCGCGACGGCTGCCGGAGCGACATCAGGATTAGCCACATCGCAGACTGCCCCTTCGGCGCGAAAGCCGCGTTTTTTCAGCCCTTCGACCGCAGGCGCTAACCACTGTTCGCGCCGGGCGAGCAACATCAACGACGCCCCCGCTTCGGCCAAACCTTCCGCCATCTCCAAGCCTAGCCCGCGCGAGCCGCCCGTGACCAGCGCGACTTTGCCGGTTAAGTCGAACAGTTGCTTGAGTTCTGGCACGGTAACAATCCCTTCTCAGAAAAGGTAGCGCGATTTGCCAAATCGCGTTACACCGTAGGTTCATCATTGCTAGGCGGCTCCTGTGGTTTCAGAGCGCGCCGATTGTAAATCGTTTGTGCCTAAGCGACAATGACCCGGCAATGGTTATCGCTGAACCCACGAAAGGAAATCCAGTCATGTCTGAAGAACCCAAATTGCTTGTCACGCTCGCAAACGGCATCAAGCGCATTACGTTCAATCGCCCGAAAACACGCAACTCGGTTGATCCCGAAACCTTCGAGTTATTCAATCAAGCGATGGTGGAGGCGGTGCAGGACGAATCGCGCGTCATCATTTTGACCGGCGCGGGCGAATCGTTTTGCTCCGGCGCTGATCTCAGTTCCTTCAACGCGATGGATGTGGCAAATCATGATGTCACGACTTCGCTGCGCGAGCGGACGAACCCCGCGATTTTGGCAATGCGCGCGATGCCCAAGCCGATCATCGCGCGTGTTCACGGCCCGGCGGCAGGCATCGGCTGCAACTACGCGCTCGCCTGCGACATCATCATCGCGTCAGAGCAAGCGTATTTTGCCGAACTGTTCGTGCGCATCGGCTTGATGCCCGACGGCGGCGGCACGTACTTTTTCCCGCGTATGGTCGGCTATCAAAAAGCATTCGAGTTGATGGCGCTCGGCGAAGTCGTCCCCGCGCCCGAAGCCGCACGCATCGGCATTGCCAACAAATGCGTGCCGTTCGCGGAACTCGATGCGACGGTGAATGCGATGGCCGAACGCCTCGCCGCTGCGCCTGCAATTGCCGTTGCCAACATCAAAGCCGGTCTCAATCACGCGCTGAATTCCGATTTGGCCAGCGCGCTCGAATTTGAGGCCGTGCATCAAGGCGAATGTTTTCGTTCCGCCGATTTCCGCGAAGGCGTCGCGGCGTTTATGGAAAAGCGGAAAGCGGTATTTGTTGGAAAGTAGACAGTAGTCGGTAGTCGGTAGTCGGCATCCTTCGGTTCCCATCAGCAATTTTCGACCGAAGATAAATTCCTACCTACCGTCTACCGTCTACCGTCTACCGTCTACTTCGTATGAACTTCCCCGAAACTCTCAACTACCTCTACAGCCTCGGCCACGAAACGCTGGCGATGAAATTGGGGTTGGACAGCATCGCGGCGTTGTGCGGGGCGCTGGGCAATCCGCAGCTTGACTACGCGAACGTTCACATTGCAGGCACGAACGGCAAAGGCTCAACGGCGGCAATGACTGAAGCGATTGTCTTAGCTGCCGGGCACAGCGTGGGGCTGTACACGTCGCCGCATCTGGTCGAGATCACCGAACGCATTCGCGTCAACGGCGCGGACATCACGCGCGATGAGTTCGCGCGCTTGGCCACACAAGTTCGCAAGGCTTGTGAAAATCTTGTGGGAAACCAGACGCTGCCCGCGTTGCCGACGTATTTTGAGCAGGTCACAGCGATTGGCTTTTTATATTTTGCCGAGCAAAAAGTTGATCTGGCGATTCTCGAAGTCGGGTTGGGCGGGCGCTTGGACGCGACGAATATTTGCGCGCCGACGGTGTGCGCGATTACACCTGTCAGCCTGGATCATCAGGAATATCTCGGCGCACAACTCGCCGAAATTGCCGCCGAAAAAGCGGGCATCCTCAAAGCCAACGTGCCCGTCGTCGTGGCTCCGCAAACGAGCGAGGCGATGCAGGTGATCGAAGCCCAAG
>CAZWAK010000344.1:0-3040 GCA_964631865.1 uncultured Heliobacteriaceae bacterium
ACCTGAATTCACAAGTGCCGGAAGACGTTGCATTCGCCGAAAGCCGCATTCGTCCCGAAACCGTCGCAGCAGAAGACATCCTGCACGATCTCGGCGTATTCAGTATGATTTCCAGCGATTCCCAGGCAATGGGACGCATCGGCGAAGTCGTTTTACGCACATGGCAAACGGCGCACAAGATGAAAATGCAACGCGGCGCGCTCGCAGAAGATTCCGCACGCAATGACAACTTTCGCGTCAAACGCTACGTCGCAAAATACACAATCAATCCCGCCATCGCGCACGGCGTTGCCAAGTACGTTGGTTCAATCGAACCGGGCAAGCTGGCAGACTTGGTGTTGTGGCGACCCGCATTTTTCGGCGTCAAACCGGAGATGATTGTCAAAGGCGGAATGATTGCGTGGAGTTTAATGGGCGATGCGAACGCTTCGATCCCGACGCCGCAACCTGTGTTGTATCGTCCGATGTTCGGCAGCTTTGGCAAAGCAACGGCAGCCACTAGTCTGACCTTCACTTCGCGCGCCGCGATGGATGGTCACATTCCGGGCAAATTAGGCTTGCAAAAAACTGCGGTCGCAGTCGAGAACTGCCGTCAGATTGGCAAGGCGGATATGGTTCACAACGACGCTACGCCAAACATCGAAGTTGACTCGGAAACGTACGAGGTGCGCGCCGACGGCGAGTTGTTAACGTGCGCTCCGGCAGAGGTGCTGCCGATGGCGCAACGCTATTTTTTGTTTTGAGAGATGAAATAACGCGATTTGCCAAATCGCGCTACATTTTCTGAGGAATCATTCATGCATCATCACGAACGAGCTTTTCGCGTTGGCGTTGCTGGCCCAGTGGGTAGCGGCAAAACCGCGTTGGTGGATTGTTTGAGCAAACAGCTTTGGCCGGATGTGAATCTGGCGGTTGTTACGAATGACATCTACACAAAAGAAGACGCGGAGTTTTTGATTCGACAGGGAACGTTGCCGATTGAACGTGTGCGCGGCGTCGAAACCGGTGGCTGTCCACACGCCGCGATCCGCGAAGACGCTTCGATGAATCTGGAAGCGATTGCGGAACTCGAACGCAATCTGCACGCGCTGGAACTGATCTTTGTCGAAAGCGGTGGCGACAACTTAGCCGCAGCATTCAGCCCGGAGTTAGTGGACGTTTCGATTTACGTGATTGATGTCGCGGGCGGCGACAAAATCCCGCGCAAAGGCGGCCCTGGCATTACGCGCTCGGATTTGCTGATTATCAACAAAATTGACCTTGCGCCGCACGTCGGAGCTTCGCTCGAAGTGATGGAACGCGATGCGCGCCGGATGCGACAAGACAGACCTTTCGTTTTTACCAACCTGAAAACCGGCGAAGGATTGCCTGCGGTGGTAGATTGGCTGGAAGGCTATTTGCGCACGCCATCATCCGAACGTCGTACGATTATTGATGCTCACGCGCCGTACCTCGGTAAGCCACACACGCACGATCATTCGCACGATCACGAACATTGAAGCCGCCAGATTAAATGCTTGCGCTTCCTCGCACAACGGATACAATTCCCGCCAGATCATTCATGCCGAATGATCCAAATCAAGCAAGGCAAAATCAAAGGAGTGTGCCGATGCCTGAAGGATCAGGACCTGCTCTGACCAGCGAGCAAATCACGAAAAATTTCAGCGAAATCGAACCGGCGTTGTCGTCTGCCGAGGCGTTGTTTGAAGCGAATCGCTGCTTGTACTGCTATGACGCACCGTGTACGCGCGCCTGTCCGACGCACATTGATGTGCCGTCGTTCATTAAGAAAATTGCGAGCGGAAATCTGACCGGCTCGGCGCGTGTCATTCTGGATGCGAATCCGATTGGTTCGACCTGTTCGCGCGTCTGCCCAGTCGAAGCCTTGTGCGAAGGTGTGTGCGTTGAAAACACGTTGATGAAACAGCCGATTCAAATTGCGCGCCTGCAACGTTACTCGATGGATCACGTCATCAACAAACAGATTGACGTATTCAAAGCAGGCGCGTCGAATGGCAAGTCGGTTGGGATTATTGGTTCCGGCCCAGCCGGGCTTTCGTGCGCAACTTATCTGGCACGGCTCGGCTATGCGGTGACGATATACGAACGACGCGCGAAAGCGGGTGGTTTGGGAACGTACGGAATGGCCGAATATAAAATGACGCAACAGCATTCGGCGGACGAAGTGGCGATGATTGGACGGCTCGGCGTGCAGTTTCGACTGAACTGCGAAGTTGGGCGCGATGTCACGTTTGCGGATTTGGAAAGCGCGCACGATGCCGTCTTTCTTAGCGTTGGCTTAGGTGCGACGAACAAGCTCGGTATTCCCGGCGAAGAATTGGCGGGCGTGTATGACGCACTGGAATTTATCGAACACGTCAAAACACGAGATTGGGCAAGCGTGCCAATGGCAAAAAGAATTGCGGTGATTGGCGCAGGCAACACCGCAATTGATGCCGTCACGCAAGCCAAACGATTGGGCGCAGAACAAGTGCTGATGATCTATCGCCGCACGCAAAGCGAAATGTCGGCGTACGATTACGAATACGAATTAGCGAAACAGGACGCGGTCGAATTTCGTTGGCAAACCGCGCCGCTTGAAATTGTGGCCGATGCGACAGGCAAGCAGGTTGCCGCGTTGCGCTGCGTGAGAACCGAATTCCAAGACGGCAAGCTCACCAACATCGTAGGCTCTGAATTCGTTTTGCCTGTCGAAATGGTCATCAAAGCCATCGGGCAACAAAAGCAACGCAGCTTTCTCGCCCGCGTGCCCAACATCAATGTTGATGCGGCTGGGCGCGTGGTTGTCAATCCAACGACGATGCAAACCGACAATCCGAAATACTTCGCAGGCGGCGATTGTGTGAACGGCGGAGCCGAAGCCGTAGACGCCGCACAACACGGCAAACACGCGGCGATGGGCATTCATCAGTTCTTGATGGGCGAAACGGTGAAATTTGCGGGTGCGTAGCCCTGGGAGCGCACGCGGCTCGCGTGCTAAGCTTTTGTGAGGTGACGCTTCCATCGTAGCGAATTTGTG
>CAZWAK010000345.1:0-2972 GCA_964631865.1 uncultured Heliobacteriaceae bacterium
TAATTGTAAAAGTAGTCTAGAAATTGCTCAACTTATCTTGCGATACTGACTTAGCTCAAGTTTCTCTCTGCCGAAGTCCGCATCGTCGCTGCGATAGTGGCACGAAGACGAGCCGCCGAGCAGCACCGGTTGGCCGTTGAGCGGGATGCGTTTGTCTTTGTCCGGGCCGGAAATGCAAATGAATTGGTTCATGGCAAAGGTTCCCTTTAGATCAGGTTATACGAATGGCGACAGGCGCGCGAAGCGTTTGGAGTGCGATGGTCTTGACATCGCTTTGGCATTCGACGCACTAAAAAGCTACGTCGAGCCGCAGCACTCCAAACGCTTCGCGTCCTGCACAGACTTAGTTCTTTTTGCGCAGGTCATTGACGGTTTCTTTGACAACGCCAACGGCTTGTCCGGCTTGCTTCACGCCGCCCAGAATCTTGCCCCACTTGCTCGGTTTGGGCGTGGCCTGTGCTTGCTGCGCAGGCGTTGGCGTCGGCGTTGGTTTGACGACAGGTTGCGGACGATTATTGTTGGCGACCTGCGGGCGCGAAGGCTTCGGAGCCGCTGTGGGCACGGTGTTGGCGCGCGGTTGTGGCTTTTCTTCCGCCACAGTTTTCGATTCGGGTGACACGTTTGCTTCCTGCGGCGAAGGCACAACGGCTGGAATTTCCGGCATTGGTTGCGCAGGCGTTGGCGTCGCGCTGGGCAACACCACGACGGGTTGCGGCGGTTCCGGTTTGGGCGGCGTGGGTTGATTGTCGCGCAATGCGGATACGCCAAACACCACCGCGAGAATCGCTGCCGCTGCGCCGCCGTAATGCTTCCAATTGAGCGGGCCGACTTTGGCTTCGAGGGCTTGTCGCGCATTCAGCACAAACGACGGCAGCTTCAGTGTGAACGTTCCAGTCGTGCGATCAAAACCGGAATCGCGGCGCGGAATCTCTTGCGAAGGACGATCCAGGCTTTGCCATTCCATCTCGCTGCCCGCCACGCGCGTGGCTTTGAGCGTGGGTTCCGCTTCGACTGGATGAATGGGTTCGGGCTTCAAGGCCGCCGCTGGAACCGCGCTAATCAACGCGCTGCGAAATTCGGCGGCGGATTGGAAGCGCGCTGCCGGGTCTTTCGCCAACGCCTGTAAAATCGCGGCTTCGACGGCAAGCGGGATTTCGCCTTTGAAGTCGCGCGGCGGAATCGGCGCTTGCTCGACCTGCGCGCGCATCAACTCATAATCGCTGTCGGCTTGAAACGGCACGCGGCCCGTAAGCATTTCATAGAGCAAAATGCCGAGCGAATAAATGTCCGAGCGCGCATCGGTTTCCGCGCCGCGCATTTGTTCGGGCGACATGTATTCGAGCGTACCGATCAAGCGTCCGGTCTTGGTTTGCCGTGCCGTGCCGAGCACGCGCGCGATGCCGAAGTCCATCACCTTCACCTCATCATTTGCCGTCAGCATCAGGTTCGCAGGCTTGATGTCACGGTGAATCACGCCGAGCGCGTGGGCGTGCGCGATGCCTTCGAGAGCCTGGCAAAACAAGCGCACGGCGCGTTCGACTTCGATTGCGCCTGCTTGCCGAATCACTTCGTCCAGCGTTGTCCCGCGCACGAATTCCATCACCATAAAATAGTCTTCGCCGTGCCGCAGGAAGTTGTAGAGCGTCGCAATGTGCGAGTGATTCAATTTAGCGAGCGTGACGGCTTCGCTGCGAAAGCGCGCGACAAGTTCGGGTTGCCGTGCTAATTCGGGGCGCAACGCCTTGATGGCGACTTCGCGTTCGAGCATCAGGTCGTGACCGCGAAAGACTGCGCCCATGCCGCCTTCGCCGATTTTTTGTTCGATGCGGAATGTGCCGATGATTTGTCCGAGCATAATTTCACCTCGCTGGTTGTTGTGTTCATGAGGACATGTGCAAACGGCGGGAAAAGTGGCTCAGGAAAAATGATTTGAGATTTGAGATTTGAGATTTGAGATTTGAGAAATCAGCCCGCCATCTCAAATTTCCAATCTCCAATCTCCAATCTCGTTGATCTGCACAATGCCTATCGTGATGTTGTCGTGCCCGCCGCGTTCGTTGGCTACGGCAATGAGGTGTTCGCACGCTTCCGAAGGCGCGCGCGTGCTGATGGTTTGTTGGATTTCATCATCGCGCACCAGATCGTACAGACCATCGGAACACAGCACAAATTGATCGCCGTCACGCAACGGAAACGGCGTTTGCCACGTCGAGACTTGCACGGTTGGTTGCGGCCCCAACGCGCGCAGGATGATGTTTTTGTCTTCGTGTTGGCGCGCATCAGCGAGCGACATTGCACCGCGCCGCACCATTTCCATCACAGCGGAATGATCTTCGGACATCAGATAAATTTGGTCGTTGCGAATTAAGTACAACCGACTGTCACCCACTTGCGCCGACAACGCGACATCGTTCCACAGGACAAGCGCCGTGCAGGTCGTGCCCATCCCGCGCAGATGCGATTGTTTGCGCGCCATTTGATGGAGCGCGCGATTCGCCGCGCGCAACGACTCTTCCAAGGCCTGCGCGGGCGGTGCATCGCTGTCGTAATACTTCGCACGAATGACGCTCGCGGCCAATTTACTGGCGACATCGCCTGCCGCGTGACCGCCCATCCCGTCGGCGACGAGGGCGAGGATGCCTTTTTGTTTGAGTAACGATTCGTCGCGCGGTTGTTCGAGCAACCAGCAATCTTCGTTCCCTTCGCGATGACGACCGATGTCCGAACGAAAGCTGGCGGTGATGGCAAAACCGTTGTCCGCGAGCGGCACAAAGATGCGGCTGGACGTGGTGGGCGAGGGGGCGGTGACAGGGACGAGTTCTTCCATGACTTGCGAATCCATAAATGCTCCGATCTCTTCAGAAGCCCGTTTGTAGCGGCTCCGACCACGATTTCATATTGCCGGTCACGGTGAAGCGATATTCTTTGCTGACGTTGCCGCGTTGCAGTTTGAAGCGAATCGGCTCGCCCAC
>CAZWAK010000346.1:0-2935 GCA_964631865.1 uncultured Heliobacteriaceae bacterium
CGGCATCACGCCGCACGTAATAGAGATCGCCGCCACCCGGCTCGCCCACAAAATAAATGAGTTGAAGCGTGCCGCGCGCATCTATCACGGCCTGTGGTTGCAAACCATTGTTGGGAACACGAAGTAGCTTTACGCCGCCACCTGATTGCGCACTGAGGTGAACTGTCAAAGCAACCAGGAAAAGCGTAAGAATGAGTAACTTCTGGCAAGGCCGGTGTTTCATCTGATCCTCTCTATTGATCTTTGAGCGGTGATATTGCAGTTAGAACGCGCGCGCCAGTCCACGCAAAAACCAAGGTTTTGCCAACCCGCACCATTTGTGGGAAGCCATTCGAGCGTGCCGCCCCAGTCGTAGAAACAACCATTGCCGGATCGAATTTGCCATCCGGTTTCACACGCCGCACACGGACTTCGCCACCGCCTTGTATCTTTTCCAGCCAACAAACCAGTGCGCTGCCATCCGCCAACAGCAACGTTTCCACACGCCCTGCGGGGTTGCCATCATCCACCGTGATCGGCTCGCCGAAGTTCACGCCAGCATCATTGGAAAAAGCCAGTTTTACGTGCGGCTTATTGTTGACGCCTGTGTACCAAGCCACTGCGACGCGGCGACCAGCAGCCGCTACCGATGGACCGTTCACCGGGCAGCCATTGATCTGCCAGTCATCTTTGAAAACGGAGACGGGTTGGCTCCATTTGCCGTCGCGCAAGCGCACGATAGAGGTATCACGAATCTCCTGCTCGGAACGGTCACGATAAACGACAACCGGGCCATCTACCGTCATCGCCGCCGAGGTCTGGCAGCATTCGCACACGCGCGTATCCAATAACGTTTCATCGGTCAGAGTGCCGTCGCGTTTGATCTTCACATAACGCAGCGTCATATTGCCGTGACCATGATCGTGACTGCCCTCGCCCGGTTTCATCTCGCGCCCATCAAGCCACACCGCCGCCAGATTGCCGTCTTTTGCGGCAAATAAGGAAACGAAGCCGTGTTCTGCTTTCACGCCGTCACGGTGCGGCACGAACGGTTTGCCCCACGTTTTGCCGCCATCGAATGACCGTGAAATCGTCACATCATACTCAAACGTCCCTGGCCCGCTCTTCGCCAGCCAATGCGCTGCCAGCGAACTGTCCGGCAAGGCAATCATCGAAGGAAAGTCCGCCCAGTTGACGAACCAGTTCGAGCCTTCCGCGATGGTTTGTGGTGCTGACCATTTTTCCTTTTCCAGCACGGAAAAACGCAGCGAGACGCGCCCTTCGCCCAGCCGCTCGATCCAACTCAGGTAAACGCGACCATCCGGCGATACGGCCAGATTGGGTTGACCGCTACCCGTTCCGGCAGGCGAAGGCAGTTCGCGCACTTGCGCAAAGCCGGGAGCAGAGAACAACCACAAGCTGGCCACAACAATCATCAGTAACTTTTTCATTCCGGGTTTTCCTTTCATCAATGCTTTCGTAAGACACGCGGCCAAAGGGGTGCCGCGCAATACAGGCTCACTTCACCTCGAAGGTTAGCGTCGCCCACTTCGATTCGTAATTGACTTGCGAATCATTAACCACCGTCATGTGAATGAACTTGACGTACCATTTGCCTTTGCCCTTCAGCGCGATGTGCGCGATGCCATGCTGATCCGTGCGCACACCAGGTGCTGCCAGTTCCTTCCCATTCAACTCACGTCCGGCCAGCACGAACTGCCCCGCGAGCGGCTGACCATCCTTCACACACAACACCTCCAGCGTCTGCCCCGCATTCAACGCGTAGGGATTCTGCTGCGGGATAATCTCAACCGGGTAGCCGAGCGCGGTTTTGAAAGAGTCGGTGCGCGCGTTGCCGACTTGAAAAATGGCTTTGATGTGCTTCGAGTAACGCTCGTGAACATCCTTCGCCAGTTCGTTGTTTTTCTTCCGTTCCGCCAGGATGTCCGGCACACCGTCGTGTAAAAGGTAGTTGTTGAATTGTGCGGCCTTGAGCGCAAACTCACGCGGTTTGGTGGAGACGCCGCCAACGTATGTTCCCGCCTCACCGGTTTGCAGATTGAGTAGCGCAATCTTACCTTCGTCTCGCCAGTCCGCAGCCGATGGATTCGCTCGACCGCCAGCCCCATTGACGATGCTCACATCAACCATCCGGTCGCGCGCGACCGGGTTTTCACTGGCGCGGAACGAACCGTTGAGCAAGCGCACTAACGCTTTACTGTTGGGTTGCAGGAAGTAGCTGTCGGGTTTGAGAAACAGATCGTGCGCACGTGTGGTCACGAGCAAACTTGCGCAGAGCAGCACAGCCACTGTCAGTCTATGTTTCATGCAGATGATCCTCTCTGGTGTGGCCACAGTCCATTCGCAGTCGGCGAACTGCGTGAGACGGGCAACGAACCAGCCCGTCTCACGCTTGAATAAGCCGCTCAAAACTGTAGCTTCAGCGCGAGTTGCAATGAACGCGGCCCGCCGATTTGATAGAGCGGACTCAAGCCGCCCAGCCCGCTGCTCAACATCTGCGTCGCGCGCCCAAAGATCGCGCTCGTCAGAATGCCGGTGGGATTGGCGAAGTTCGCATGGTTGAACAGGTTGAAGGCGTCAAAACGGAATTGCAGATTCAGCGATTCGACCAGCTTGAAATCACGGCGTAACGCGACATCCACTTGACTGGCCGAAAAACCGCGCAACACGTTGCGTCCGAGCGTGCCTTGCCGTCCTTGCGCAATGGGCGTCGCTCCGTCAAAGGCCGCTGGGTTGAAACGCCTGCCGCCCGCGAACGACGGGTCATTCAGATAGAGCGGCTGTCCCGCCACCAGGTCAGGACGCGAAACCGTCGTGAAGCCCAAGCCGAACGGGTCGCGGCCTGACAGCACATTGACCGGCGTGGCCGAACGCGCGCGCACAATCGTGTCAAGGCCGAAGCCGCCGAAGATGGCCTTGCCCGCGCCATCGGCAA
>CAZWAK010000347.1:0-2858 GCA_964631865.1 uncultured Heliobacteriaceae bacterium
AATCCATCTCGCGTTGTTTGAGCGCCCGGCGCAGAGCCGACACGCGACGATTGCGCTGGCGGTCACGGCAGACAACTTTCTGGCGTGGCACGAGCATTTACGCAGCGTGCCGGAACTCGCCGTCGAGTTGGCCGATCACGACGTTTCCTGGTCGCTATATTTTCGTGATCCTGACGAGAATCCTTACGAAATCACATGCTATGAATACAGTCGCTTAGCGACCCACTTGCGCGCAGACAATCGCCTATGAAGCAAATTACGAAGCGGCGAAGCCTGGTCGTGAGACAGCAATTTGGAGGTCGTTTGCTGAGATATAAGCTGATCATCTTTGATTTCGATGGAACGTTGGCGGATTCGTTTGCCCTGTTCCTGGAGGCGGCGAAAGTCGCAGCGGAACGCTTTCAATTTAAGTCCATTGCGGACGCTGATCTCGAACGACTGCGGAGTTCGAGTGCGCGCGCGATCATCGCCGAAGTGGGGCTGCCGTGGTGGAAGCTGCCCGCCGTCGTGCGCCATACGCGAGAGTTTATGCGCGAGCGCATCGAACAGGTGCAGTTGTTCGATGGCATTGACGTGATGCTGCGACAGTTGAAAGCCGAAGGCGCTCAGGTGGCAATCGTGACCTCGAATGCGCAGGCAAATGTCGAGCGTGTGCTGGGCAATGAGAACCTCAATCTGATAGACCATTTCGGATGCGGCGCTTCGGTTTTTGGCAAGCGCCCCAAGACTCGTTCGGTTTTGCGGGCTTCCGGCGTGCCAGCGGAAGCCGTGCTCTGTGTCGGCGACGAGATGCGGGATGCGGAAGTAGCCCAAGCGTTGCGACTAGACTTCGCGGCGGTTTCCTGGGGCTACACGAATCCAGCACGGCTTGCACAGTTGCCGGGAGTGAAGATGTGTGAAAGCGTCGGCGATGTCTTGTCCTTAGCCATCGGCTAGCGAGGTGCGATCTTGCGTTTCTCAACAAGTGCGCACTACACTGTCCACGCCTTTCAGCAGTATCGAAATACGGTAGTCTGGTGGCTTCGATGCAACGCGAGGCTCACCAACATTCCGCTTTGAGAAGGCAGAAAAAGCGAGAGACCAGTCGTACCACCTTTACACCGCCGGGCCAGCGTAGACAATGGCCCAAAGAATCAATCAGGAGACATAGAATGAGCTTAACAAAACAAACTTCACGATCAACATTGGCTTGGATGCTGCTACTACTCTGGGCCGGCTTGGCCGCCTGCTCCGCGCCCGATCCCAAACAACCCCGCGTGTTCTTTACCTCGCCGAGCGATGGTGCCACCGTCACCAGCCCGGTGAAAATCACGATGGACGCCGCAAACTTTATCGTCGAGCCTGCCGGGGCCGTGCGACCGGGAGCAGGCCATCTCCACATCCTGGTAGACACCGCCGCCATACCCGTCGGACAGGTCGTACCCAAAGACGAAAAGCACAACCACTACGGTCAGGGACAGAAGGAAGCGGAATTGACCTTGTCCCCCGGCACCCACACGCTCCTGTTACAAGGCACCGACGGAGCACACGTTGCGCTTCAAGGCGAGGGCATGACCCAGAAAATTACCGTCACCGTGAAGTAGCGAGGCGGTCGAAATCAGAATAGAAATGTGAGTTGCCCAACAGTGCGTTTCCAGCAGATGGCTTTGCTGCTTTCGCTCCGCTCCGCTGTCGTTGAACCGCACTGTTGGGCAGCTTTTCTTGTTCCCTTCCTTTCGCTTTTGGAAAAGTTGAATTTTGTGGCGTTTTCGCTTTCAATGTTACTTGAGGTAAAAAGCGATGACCGTAACAGTTGAAAATCTGCTTGTTTCTTTCGAGCAATTAACCGAAAGCGAAAAACACGATCTAGCCATTGAGATCGTGCGGCGCACAGATATTTTCGGTTCGCCCGACCTTTCCGACGACGAACTGGCTTTGGCGGCGGAAGATTTGTTTCTGGCGCTTGATCAAGAAGAAGCTGCCTTGGAGGCGCAAACGAAATGAGCGCAGGCGCGTATGCCAAACGCGGCGAAGTTTGGCTGGTAGATTTGGGTTATGCCGCGAAAACTCGTCCGCGCCTTCAGCATCGAAGCCGAAGACACAAACCGCGCGCTGACAACGGTTGTTTTGCACACGACAAGCGTTAGAGGCACACGCTTTGAAGTTTCTTTGCCTGTTCGTTTTCTCCCAAAAGGCGCGTTTGATGCGCAAAATATCGTCAGCATTTCGCACGCGAAACTTATCAGAAAACTTGGCAGCCTGACCGACAAGCAAATGCAGCAAGTCGAAGACGCAGTTAAATTCTGGCTGGATTTGCGCTGACCAAAACGTCGCTCTTTTACAGCCGCAGCAGCGGTTCACGTAAACACTGAGCTACGCTGCGCCATTGTCAGAGGCGATCCATCAACGGGACGAAGCATTCCCCTGCACGGTCTTGTCATCTTCACCAACCCACCCTACACTGTACACGTCTTTCAGCAGTACTAAAGCACGTTTACCCTGTAGCTTCGATTCAACGCGAGTACATCAACGTTTAGCGTTGAGGACACGTTATGCTGTCAACACGCAAAATTATATCGCCGCACAGTAAAGCTTGACTGAAGGAGTGCAAATGAGGAAGTTAGCTAGCAATATAACGACGTTAGCATCGCACGCTCTAGCAATAATTTGTTTATCTGCCATTTTTGACTTGGGAAGCGTCACATACGCGAAGGTCATCCGCATTGAGGTCACCAAACGCGCGGACTGGCTTGGCGGACGATCTTTCGGGAATGTTGGCTCCTATGAAATGATTGCGGGTCGCGTCTATTATGCCGTCAACCCTAACACCACTTTGCTCACCCCACCCCGCCGCCAGATTTTGATCCCTAATGGCAACC
>CAZWAK010000348.1:0-2841 GCA_964631865.1 uncultured Heliobacteriaceae bacterium
AACGATTTTACGACCTTGTCGGAAGAACAAACGCAACGAATTCATCCCGTCCATCAGCCCCATCCCGCACTTCCATTGCCGCGCGTGCAGGGTCGGCTGCGCTTGCAGTTTCAGTATGACTCGACCTTGCAACAGACGGTTTTACAAACGTGCGAGCAACAACCGCCCTTGAAAGTGATTCGCGCGTTTCCGTTGGCGGACAGCGCGGCGCTCGTGCATTTGCACAATGTTTCGGGCGGTGTGCTGGGTGGCGATCAGCTTGCAATGTTTGTTGATGTCGGGCCGGAGGCGAGCGCGCAATTGACAACGACCAGTGCAACGCGACTGTATCGCCCGCAAGCGGCAATGCCTGGTGCAGTGCAAACGAATGACATCGTTGTGCGGGAAAATGCGTTGCTCGAATATTTGCCCGATACGTTAATTCCGTTTGCAGGCGTTCGTTATCGCCAGGAGACGACGATCCATTTGGCACAAGGCGCGGGATTGTTTTGGTGGGAAATCGTTGCGCCGGGACGTGAGGCGAGCGGCGAACAATTTGCGTATGAACGATTGCAATTGAATCTGACCATCAAGGCTGATGGCCGGATAGTTGCGTTAGAGCGCAGTCAGCTTGTGCCGCAGCAATACGCGCTTCGCTCAATCGCACGACTGGGCGCGTATTCGCACTTCGCCAGCTTTTACATTCTTCGTGTCGGGCTGGAAGCCGGGCAATGGTTGGCAATGGAAAAGGAACTGAACGAATTGGCAATGCAGCTTTCCGTGCCGAATGAAATTTTGTGGGGCGTGAGCACGCTATCCGCACACGGCTTGGTTGTGCGTGCGTTGAGTGTGAATGGGCGAAAGATTCTGCCGAGGCTGGTCGAGTTTTGGCGGATTGCAAAGCAAAAGTTGTATGGACGGGTGGCCGTCCTACCAAGAAAAATCTGGTAGGCGACGGGATAGGAATTGAAACCATATTTCACCGCAGAGACGCAGAGGTTTCGCAGAGATTCGCAGAGGCGTTTTCAGATTTCTCTGCGGTTCCTCTGCGTTCCCTCTGCGGTGAAAAGAACTTTCTTGAGGAGATAGATTCGTGTATTTGACACCGCGCGAACAGGAGAAATTATTGATTTATGTCGCCGCTGATTTGGCGCGCAAACGGCAAGCACGTGGCCTCAAACTCAATTATCCCGAAGCGGTCGCCATCATCACCGCAGGGCTTTTGGAAGCCGCGCGCGATGGCAAAACTGTTGCCGAAATTATGTCCTTTGGCACGACGATCTTGAAACGTGAAGACGTGATGGACGGCATCGCGGAAATGATTCATGACGTGCAAGTCGAAGCGACGTTTCCTGATGGCACAAAACTGGTCACGGTTCACGACCCAATCAAATAGATGTAACGCGATTTGCCAAATCGCTGTTGCCTGACTAAAAACGCCGCGATTTAGCAAATCGCGCTACCTTCAATAGAACATGATGAAACCCGGCGAATACTTTCTCGAATCCGCAGACATTCCGGCCAACGTGGGGCGGCAAACGGCAACGCTGCTGGTCAGCAACACCGGAGATCGCCCGATCCAAATTGGCAGTCACTACCATTTCTTTGAAGTCAATCGCGCGCTGAAGTTTGATCGCGCGTCAGCCTACGGGATGCGACTCAATATTCCCGCAGGCACTGCCGTTCGCTTTGAGCCGGGCGAAGAGAAAGAAGTTGCGCTGGTCGCTTTCGCCGGAGCGCGCATCGTGCAAGGCCATCGTGGCTTTACCGAAGGCGCGTTGGATCAAGCTGCGGTGAAAGACGCAGCCATCAAGAAGCAGGAGGCAAACGCATGAGTCTGAACATCCCGCGCCGCACCTATGCAGATTTGTACGGCCCAACGACGGGCGACCGCGTGCGTTTGGCGGACACGGAATTGATTATCGAAGTCGAGCGCGACTACACGCATTACGGCGATGAAATTACGTTCGGCGGCGGCAAAGTCATCCGCGATGGGATGGGGCAAAACGTTAGCGGCACACGCGCGAACGGCGTGCTCGATTTGGTCATCACCAACGCGATGATCGTAGATTATTGGGGCATCGTCAAAGCCGACATCGGCATTCGTGATGGGCGCGTTGTGAAAGTCGGCAAGGCAGGCAATCCCGACACGATGGCTGGCGTTGATCCTGAATTGATTGTTGGGGCTGCAACCGAAGTCATCGCGGGCGAAAACCTGATCGTGACGGCGGGCGCGATTGACAGCCACATTCATTTCATTGCGCCGCAGCAGGTCTACGCCGCGTTGTCGAATGGCACGACAACGATGATCGGCGGCGGCACTGGCCCGGCGACGGGAACGAATGCGACGACGTGCAGCCCTGGCGAATGGAACCTCGCGCGGATGTTGCAGGCGGCGGAAGCCTGGCCGATGAATTTCGGTTTTCTGGGCAAAGGCAATGTGTCTGATGTTGCGCCGCTGGAAGAACAAATCGTGGCAGGCGCTTGTGGATTGAAGCTGCACGAAGATTGGGGCACAACGCCTGCTGCGATTGATGCTTGCCTGAAAGCCGCCGACAAGTACGATGTGCAAGTGGCGATTCACACGGACACGATCAACGAAGCAGGCTTCGTCGAAGACACCATCGCCGCCATTGCCGGACGCACGATTCACACCTATCACACCGAAGGCGCGGGCGGCGGACACGCGCCGGACATTATCAAGATTGCAAGCTTCGCCAACATCCTGCCGTCTTCGACCAACCCGACGCGGCCTTATACCGTCAACACGATTGCCGAGCATTTGGATATGTTGATGGTCTGTCATCACCTGAATTCACAAGTGCCGGAAGACGTTGCATTCGCCGAAAGCCGCATTCGTCC
>CAZWAK010000349.1:0-2837 GCA_964631865.1 uncultured Heliobacteriaceae bacterium
GCGGAAGAAGAGCGCGAAGCCTGTCGCTCGCTCAAAGGCGCGGTCCTTCGTCTGGAGGTTTATGCTCTCGATAAAACAGAGGAATCAGACCGTCCTTACAGCGTTTCCGAAAGTAACTACACGATCAAACGACTGCAGCCGCGCGGCGACAACCGGCCTGCGGTGTTCTTCACTCACGCGCGCGAGGCGATCAACTTCCATTACGAGCGGAAGCTTTATGAAATCGCCGGTCAGAAACGCGCCGACCCGCGCGTGACGCATAATGCCGTGCTTGAAGTTGATGACTTCGGCAATGTGCGCAAAGCCGTAGCGATTGGCTATGGACGGCGCTTCGATGATCCCGACCCGCTGCTTACCGCCGCTGACCGCGCGAAGCAAAAAGCGATTCTGCTCACGCTCACCGAAACCCGCTACACCAACGCGGTGCAGGAAGCCGACATCTTCACCAGCCGCACCCGCTACGACGCGCTCAACCGCCCGACGGAAACGACCGCGCCTGACCAGAGCATCATCCGCCCCGCTTACAACGAAGCCGGTTTGCTGGAACGAGTGGAAGTGAATCTGCGCGGCGCGGCGACGGCTACGCCCTTCGTCACCGATATTGATTACGATGCCAAAGGCCAGCGCACGCGGATTGATCTTGGCAACGGCGTGGACACGACTTATGAGTATGACCTACTGACCTTGCGCTTGCGCCATCTGCAAACCCGGCGCGGCAGCGAGGCGTTGCAGGATTTGCATTACACCTACGACCCCGCTGGCAACATCACGCACATCCGCGACGATGCGCAGCAGACGATCTTTTTCAAGAATCAGGTCGTCGAGCCGCATGCGGAATACACCTACGACGCGCTCTATCGTTTGCTCGAAGCGAAGGGACGCGAGCATCTCGGCCAGGTCGGCGGCGCGCCGATGCCGCATTCACACAACGACGCCGGGCGCGTCCGCTTGCCGCATCCCAACGAGGACAAGGCGATGGGGCGTTATGAAGAGCGCTACGTGTATGACGCCGTTGGGAATTTTCTGGAGATGCAACATCGCGGCAGCAACCCGTCGCACCCCGGATGGACGCGCGATTACAGCTACCACGAACCGAGCCTGCTGGAACCGGCGCAGGTCAGCAATCGCCTCAGCAACACGGCGGTCAGAACGCAGAACGGCCAGCCTCAGTCCCGTCCCATATGACGGAGTAATTGAAAAGGTACTCTCAAGTAGTTAACGGAGAGTCAGTTAAAGGTATCCCTAAGATACCGGCGGCAGTTAAGAACACGTAGTGCAAACTCTTTAATTGCGCCAACGGCACCAGCGCCAAGTCACGGCACAAAGTGACAAATTCATAGAGGCTGCCGCGAAAGCCGCCACTGTGCTTGAAGGCGCGCAAGACCAAATCGGTCACGAAGGCGGCGACGATTTGCAGCGGCAAGGCGTTGGCGCTGCGCCCCAACGGTTCCTTGACTTTGTAGATGCGTTTGAGCCAACGCCACCCATTTTCAATCGTCCAACGTTCTTTGTACAACTCTGCGATGGACAGGGCGCTGAGGTCGTGGCGCGTCGTCAGGACACGAAGCCGCTTGCCATCGGTCAACTGATAGCTGACCAGGCGCAGCAGCAAGTCCGGTTCCCAGCCCGGCAAGCGCACGGACCAATCGCTGGTCAAGGCTTTGATCCCCGCGGGCCATTTCATCGGCGGCAAGGCATGACGTCGCACGATGGTATAGTTCACGCCGACTTTGAGCCGGATCACAAAATGCGCCCCCGCATTGATGATGGTGGTCAAGAAGGGGAACGAAAAGTAGCCGCGATCAAACAGATAAGTCCAATGTCGTGACCAGGTTAACTGTTGCGCCGCGACGAGATCGTGGGCTTTCCCGGCGGCGCTGAAGACGAATTGTTGGGGCACGCCGCGCACCCAGTCGAAGACGCAGGTGAGTTTCGCCGCGCCCGTTTGCTCGCGATAGTGCGCCCAGTCAAAGGCCGCCAGCGAGAGCTTGAGCAAGCTGGCATCCACCGCCGCAATACGGGCAAACTTTTTGCCGCTGCGCGCCAGGCACGGACGATAGTGGGCCAGGATCAGGAGCCAGGCCTCAATCATCTGGTCGAGGTCGCGCTGCGCTAAAGCGTTGGCCAACGTATTGCGGGCGAGCGTCCCGCCGAGCCATTCCTGCGCCGCTGGCGACTCGTCCACGACGCGGCGCAAGCCGGCCTGGGTTGGGTCTTTGGTGAATTGATAGAAGACCAACATCTTGAGCAGGCGTGTGCCGGGCAGCGCCGTGCGCCGCGCTTCGTAGGGATCGCGGGCAAAGATCGTCTGGGTGGCCACCCGTTCGACGGCCCGGACGACGAGGGTTACTAAGGTCAACGACTCCGTTATGATAGACTGCAAAGAGCGAATCCTCCTGAGTTAGTTTTGAGCAGCGTCAGTGTACCTGACGCCGGGAGGATTCGTCTCCGAGAACGATCTTCGTTGCCCAGGCTTTCAAAGAACCGCTGTTAAATCAACCACTTACATGTGGGACAGGACTGACGCTTTGTTAGGTAGCACGTTTCGCTTTGTCATATTTTTTTGCAATGTGAATGGCGCTAAAAAACAGGCCAGCTAGAAAGCCCATAAATGCCCCTGTTATTACTGCCCCTAAAGCGATTCCCATTCCCTGATGAGTCATTCTTTCTGTCTGGTTAGGAATGGTATTGATCCCCAAGAGAAAATAAAGCAATCCCAAAATGATTCCAACTATTGTGCTGCCACAAACCAACGCAAGAGAAATAAAAAGCGTACTTATTAACAATACCTTCGCCAAAAAGAAGGGGAGAGCATGAAAGAAAAGATGGCAGTCCGG
>CAZWAK010000350.1:0-2836 GCA_964631865.1 uncultured Heliobacteriaceae bacterium
CGTGCTGCGTCCAACCGCAATTGGCATCGGCGACTAGCACATCGCCGGGCTGCAATTCGGCGGCGACTTTGTGAATGCGCGCAATCTCGGTTTCGACATCGCTGCCGGATTTGAGCTGGAATTTCGTGTAGCCTTCCGCGCGATACTTGCCAACCATTGAAGCCATCTGCTCCGGCGTGTCCTGTGAAATCGCGCGATACAACGCGAAGTCTGCGCCATACCGTCCGCCAAGCAGCGTCACGACAGGCTGTCCGCACGCCTTGCCGAGAATATCCCAGCACGCCATATCGAGCGCGGATTTCACATACGGATGCCCGCGCAACGATTGATCCATGCGTTGATTGATGCGGCTCAATTCGGTCGGATCGCAGCCAAGCAAGTGCGGCGCAATTTCGGCGATGCCCGTGCGTGCGCCTGCGGCATACGCGGGCAAATACGCGGGGCCGAGCGGACAGACTTCGCCGTAGCCGGTGATGCCTGCATCAGTGTGAATCGCTACGACGGTCGAATCGAAGACGTCTACGCTGCGACCGCCCGACCATTTGTAACTGCCTTCGTGGAGCGGGAGTTCGACGCGATAGGCTTGGATGTGGGTGATTTTCATTTTTTCGGAAGATGATTCACCGCAGAGGCGCAGAGGTCTCGCAGAGATTCGCAGAGAGGGATTCGGAAGAGAGATTTCTTTCTCTGTTTTGTCTCTGCGTTTCCTCTGCGCTATCTCTGCGCCTCTGCGGTGAAAAAAAGCGGCTTCACTTTTGCGCGACTAACGTTGGCATTGTGCGCAACAGAATTTGCCCATTCTGCTGCCACGCGATGATGAGCTTGCCTTGTTTGTTTGTGCCGAGGACGGGGTAATCCGCCGCGCCTGCTGGAGCTTCCAATTCGCTCACTGCGCCAAACGTTTTGCCGTGATCGTTTGAAGAGCGTAAGTAGATTCTGCGCACATCGCCGACGCGCGCATCCCACGCGACATGCACTGTGCCATCGGCGGCGACGGTCATTTGCGCGTGGTCAGAGGTTTTGGCTTCAGGATGCAGCGCGACAGGCTTCGCAAATGTTTTGCCGCCATCTTCCGAAGCCGCGAAGAACGCGCCTGCGGGTTGCATTTCGCCCGCAAACCACGCGGCGTACATCCGTCCGGCTTTGCCCATCGCCATCATCGTCGGCTTGAGCGGGCAGCCTTGAATCTTCCACGATTTGTCCGACACACGAACGCGCGGCGCGAACGTTTTGCCGCCGTCATCCGAGCGCGCAATCGCACCATCGCGCGAGCCATCGGCATAGACGCTGCGCAGCGACAAATAGACTTTGTTATCTTTACTATCTGGAGAAAACGCGACATTCAATTGGCAGCACGGACAGGCTTCGTTTTCAAAGATGAGCCGTTCTTTCTCAAACGTTTTGCCTTCGTTGCGCGACACGATGCCGTAGACTGCGCCGTTGTCGTCTTTCTTCTTCATCAAGCGCGTGTCAATCCAATAGGCATGCACATCGCCGTTCGGTGCAACGCCCATCGTGCCGAAGCAATGCGCTTCGTCGAGTTCGCCATCGTCCAAGCCTTTTACGCCTGTCGTGTTCAGCGTGCGCACCGGCTCAAACGTTTTGCCGCCATCGGTCGAGCGTGTGTAGCGCGTGTCTACGGCTTGTCGCGCAGCGGAAGCATCGTTGCGATTGCCTTGATAGAAGATGTGAATGAAGCCCGATTTGCTGACGGCAATGCGCGGCTTACTCGTCGCAAAGCCCCAGAGTTCGCCGTCGCGTCCGTTGATGCGTAGCGGCTTCGTGAATGTCGCACCGCCGTCGGTCGAACGCGCGAAGTAGAGGTTGTTGTACGCCTTGTGCGAATGGCCGCCCGCTTGGGGGCCAGCTTTCGGCGCGGCGTGGGCGCTGTGGTCTTCGGGCTTGGCTTCGCCTTTGTCTACCCACAGCAAATTGATGCTACCGTCCGCGCCGATAGCCATATCCGGGCTGGCGCTGATGCGACCGGGTGTGCTGACGGATGTCGGTTGCGTGGCGGCAGATTTCGCAGCGTCATTGGCGCTGACAGCGAAGCCGATGACGAGCAAAGCCAATAAACATAGGGTGATCGTGATGGATTTCATGCTTGACTCCTCTTAGGTGCGCCCGCATCCTGCGGGCAATGCCAGTGAGCAAATTGTTTTCCTGTGAGTGAATCGCTTATCAAGCTTGCCCGCAGGATGCGGGCGCACCCACGTTAGTTCGGAAACTTTCTGATGTATCCGATGACGGCTTGCAATTGGTCGTCGGTCAATTTGTCTTTGAAGCTGGGCATCTGGCCTTTGCCTTTGACAATGACCTCGCGCATTTTTTCATCACTGTGGCGCTGCTGCCAGCCAGCGTCGGCGAAATTCGGAATGCCCATCATCCTGTCGCCGCCTTTGCCATCATTGCCGTGACAGGCCGCGCAGCTTTTTGCGTAAAAGGCTTTCGCATCGAATTCCGCTTGTGCTGGTTTCGCGGCGGCGTTGCCGGTCGCAAACATCTCTGGTGCTTTGTCGCGCAACGCGGGCGTGATCTTGTAATCGCTTTCGGCAAACGCTTTGCCAAACGCATTCAGCGGCCCGAAGCCTTCGTCATTCGTGTGACAAACTGTGCATTTGCCTTTCAAATCAGGCTTGGCGAATTGATCGGCGTCGTAGCGATCCATAAAGCGCGGCATCGCGTGAAAGATCGGACAGTAAAGACAAGCACAAGCTAACAGAGCCATCGTTGTCATTAGCACGACTCTCATTCGCTTCATTGGTGATTCCTCCTTGATGCGGAATAGAACGCGGATTGAACGGATCAGGCGGATTAGCACGGATAGATCCGTTTG
>CAZWAK010000351.1:0-2709 GCA_964631865.1 uncultured Heliobacteriaceae bacterium
TGCAGATCAAACCTGACCGCGCGGCGATTGCGCGCTACGGCATCAACGTCGAGGCCGTCAACGATTTGGTCGAATCCGTCGTCGCCGGCAAGCAGGCGGGCTTGGTTTACGAAGGCGAGCAGCGGTTCAATCTGGTCGTGCGCCTGAACGAAGCCGCGGGCCGCGATGTGGAGACGATCAAAGGGTTACTCGTCTCGGCCCCCAATGGCGCGCGTATACCGCTCACACAATTGGCTGACATCTCTATCGTCGAAGGCCCGGCGCAGATTTCGCGCGAAGACACGCGCCGCCGCATTGTGGTCGAATTGAATGTGCGAGGGCGCGACATCGGCAGCTTCGTCAAAGACGCGCAAGCGGCAATTGACCGCGAAATCAAGCTGCCTGCCGCGTATTACATCAAGTGGGGCGGGCAGTTCGAGAACCTCGAGCGCGCGTCGGAACGATTGCTGATCGTCGTGCCGCTCGCACTCTTCCTGATCTTCGTGCTGCTCTTCACGACGTTCAATTCGCTCAAGCAAGCCGTGTTGATTTACACCGGCATTCCGTTCGCCATTGTCGGCGGCGTGTTTGCGCTGGCAATGCGTGGACTGCCGTTTTCCATATCCGCAGGCGTGGGCTTTATTGCGCTCTTTGGCGTCGCGGTACTGAACGGCGTCGTGATGGTAAGCGCGATCAATCGGCTGCGCGAAGAAGGCCGCAGCGTAGATGACGCCGTCTGTGAAGGAGCGTCCACCCGCTTACGTCCTGTGCTGATGACGGCACTCGTGGCAAGCCTGGGGTTTATTCCAATGGCGATTGCGACTTCGGCGGGTGCGGAAGTGCAGCGCCCGCTGGCAACGGTTGTCATCGGCGGGTTAATTACATCAACGATTCTCACCCTGTTAATTCTACCGATGCTCTATCGGTGGTTTGAGCGAGAACCAAACGAAAATTCGCAGTTCACTTCATCGCAAGAGCGCGCCGCTGAAGAAAGTGATGTGGCGGAAGTGCAGGCAGTACCGTAACAGAAATAAAAAAATCGCCTCTGACTGGAACGGAGAATTGAATGCAGAAGTTGAGAAAACGGATTGGATTGCTGCTCGTTGTTTTGCCCTTGCCAATTGGGGTCAGCGCCCAATCGCTACCTGCGGTGACCCCGACTACGGAAGTAGTGGGATCGTCGCCAACCGAATTGCCGCGCACGACAGCAGCACCCAACGAGAAACTCGAACCGGCGGAACAAGCGGAACAAGAGAAACGGAATGGTTTTCCTTTCCCATCTCCGACTACCTCGACGCCAACCGCCCCTCAGTCCGATCCGACTGAGGGATTTCGTTGGCGATCTGCCATGAAGCAGTCGCTCCTTTTTCTGGCCGTCGAACACGGCTTTCGCTTTGCTACTGAACCAGGAACACGGGCAGATTTGAAGGGGCCATTTTTCCGCGACTGGTTTGAATCTGCCTCGAATATTCGCGGCTGGCGCGATGGCGACCCCTTCATCGTGAATTACATCGGCCATGCAATGCAGGGCGCAGTCACCGGCTTCATTCAAATTCAGAACGATCCACTCGGAATCAAACCCAAGCCGGGCTTCAATCGAGCTTATGTGCGCAGCCGGACGCGCGCGTTCTGGTGGAGTGCCGCCTACAGCAAGCAATTTGAACTCGGCCCCTTGAGTGAATCTTCGCTCGGTAATGTGGGCTTGCGTCCTACCAAAGCCTCCCAACATCCGCAGGCGTTTGTAGACATGGTGATCACGCCTACGGTCGGAACAGCCTGGCTCGTAGGGGAAGATACGCTCGATCACTATTTGATTCGCCGCCTTGAAAACAAAACCAACAATCGGGTCGTGCGGCTATTAGTGCGCAGCTTCCTCAATCCGGGTCGCAGTTTTGCCAACGCGATGCGTGGCAAATATCCCTGGTATCGAGATGACCGGAGATTATGACCACTTCAACTTGCAGTGGTGCCTAAGCCTTAACACGAAGGAGGAATATGTCAACTCTAAGTCTCCGAACCAATGTAGATGTGCCGCAGGAAGTCACGCCGCACCCCACGACCAACGAAACTGGTTTACTGGAAACCCTCTGGCAACGGCACGCGCGGCAGGTGTACACCCTGGCGTTGCGGCTGCTGGCCGATGTCAATGAGGCGGAGGCTGTCACGGCAGAAGTCTTTCAGCGCGCTTATCAGAGCGTACCCAATCAGACAGGCGAGGAACGTCGTTTTCTGTTGGCGTTGACGATAGACCGTTCGCTGGCGTGGCTGCGCAAACAGCAGCGACTGCTTATCCCAGACAAGAGCGATGCTCCCGTAGAGGCAACTGTGCCCTCGTCCTATCCGATTGACCTGGAAACACATCTGCTGCGACTGCCTGATTACTGGCGCGTCGCGTTTGTGTTGCACGATGTGATGGGCTTGCGTCACGAGGAAATCGCTACCTATCTCCGCACGGAGGAGGCGTATGTGCGACGAGTCGTGCATCGCGCTCGCTTAGCCTTGCGCAATGCAATGCATGAAAGAAAGCAGGGTGGCTAATGGATACAACTTTGCGCAATGCACTGATCTCTGGAAGCCTGGCGGTGATAGTCGTTCTGGTCGGGGCCAGTCTGTTTCTCGTGCGACCAATAAGCGCGCTCTGGCTCAGCCGCCTCCAGGTCTTTGCGGCAGGGGCTTTATTTGCCGTCCTTGCGCTCGAACTGATGCCAGACCTGTTAATTGCGCATCACT
>CAZWAK010000352.1:0-2702 GCA_964631865.1 uncultured Heliobacteriaceae bacterium
GTCCATCGCCAACAGCTTGCCGCCTTTGCCGACCGCCGTGCGATGGCGCGTGCGCGAAGGATGCCGCTTCGTCGTCGCCGCCATATCCTCCGCGCGGTCGTAAATCAGCTTCACTGGCTTGCCCGCTTTCCAGGCCAATAACGCCGCGTGTCCCGCAATCATCGAAGGATATTCTTCTTTGCCGCCAAAGCCGCCGCCCGTCGCCGCCTGAATCACACGCACCTTGTCCGGCGGCAAGCCGAACAGCTTCAGCAACGCCTTATGCACGTAGTACGGGCATTGCAGCGAACCCCACACCGTCACGCCGCTATCCTCGTTCGCCATCGCAATCATCCCGTTCGGTTCGATGTAAAGCTGTTCCTGCGCGCCCGTTTCGTATGCTTCTTCGACAATAAAATCCGCGCTTGCCCATACGTCATCCACGTTGCCTTTTTCGACGAGGAACGTTTTGAAAACATTGTCATCGCCCCAGATGATTTCGGTTTGATTGAGTGCATCATCCATCGTAAAGATTGCTGGCAACGGTTCGATGTCAATCTTGACCGCGCGCCGTGCTTCTTCGAGCAAGTATTTATCAGGATGCGCGAGCAGCAGGATTGGCTCTTCGGGATGATTGACAAATTCATCCGCGAGACAAGGCTGATCGTCCAAAATCAATGCCGTACAGTTTGCACCGGGAATATCTTTCGCCGTCACAATCGTGAATTCGTGCCACGGCAGATTGCCTGTGAATTCGATGCTACGAATGCGCCCGCGCGCAATCGGCGAGCGCACCGTCGCGCCGAATAACATATTGGGAAACACAAGATCATCCACGTAGCGCGTCGCGCCCGTCACTTTGTCGCGCCCTTCTTTGCGCTGCACGGATTGGCCGACGAGTTGTTTTTGATTAGTGCTCATTGAATGCACGGGAGGCTAACGCCACGGTTAGACGCGGCTTCCCTTAACCATGAACTATTCACTTTCTCTTTGCTCTACTACGCTGCGTTGTTGCTCTCCTTCAAAACTCTGATACTTCCTAAGATCATCCTCGTTGAAGTCCACAGCGAATTGAAGGTGTCCACATCGCGGGCAGCCGAACGCACGGACGGGGCGTCTACTTAACCCTAACGCCTTTTTCAGTTTCGAGTCGCCAGACGGGCTAAAGCTCATATCCATTCCTTCAGTTGCAATCTTCCCTTCAACGAGAGACGAATTCCCACATGCAATACAACGCATTCAGACACCTCCTCAAGTGTATATCTTGCGCCTGCTTCTCTTAGATGCGATCTTGCGCACCGGAAAGGCGTAGCCATTCCGCACAGCAGGCGGCATAGCCGCAAAGCACATCACCGAAATGTTTACAGCAACAATGCTTTTCCAGCAGTTTACGCTCCTTGCCCCGTCATTTCACGCCAACTCATCGTCTGACTTCCGTCATCCACACGCACCATCGAAATGCAGCCCGGCGCGGGGCAAACCAGATGACACAAATTGCAGCCCACGCATTCGCCTTCGTCCACAACCGGAAACTTCTTGCCGTTTACGTCGGTGAAATGAATGCACTGATGCGCGCCGTCTTCGCAGGCGATGTGGCAGAGGTTGCAGTTCACACATTTGCTGTGGTCAATGCGCGCTACGGTTTTGTATTTCAAATCCAGATTGCCCCAATCGGTCACGCGATGGACGCTCTTGCCGATGATGTCGTTGACGCTCGCGTAGCCTTTTTCGTCGAGGTAATTCGACAGCCCGTCAATCATATCTTCGACGATGCGATAGCCGTAGTGCATCACAGCGGTGCAAACCTGCACGGTCGTTGCGCCGAGCAACAAAAACTCCGCCGCATCACGCCAGGTCGAAATGCCGCCGATGCCGCTGATTGGAATGTTGACTTCCGCGTCGCGCGCGAGTTCCGACACCATATTCAGCGCAATCGGTTTGACCGCTGGCCCGCAGTATCCGCCGTGCGCCGCCATTCCGTTGACGTTCGGATGCGGAATCATCGTGTCTAGGTCTACGCCCATCACGGAATTGATCGTGTTGATGAGCGAGAGCGCGTCGGCTTTGCCTTTGACAGCGGCGCGTGCGGGATAATTGATTGCGGTGATGTTCGGCGTGAGCTTCACGATGACAGGCAAATTCGTTGCTTCTTTGACCCATTCCGTGACCATACAAGTGTATTCCGGCACTTGCCCCATTGCCGCGCCCATCCCGCGTTCCGACATGCCGTGCGGGCAACCGAAGTTCAATTCAAAGCCGTCTGCGCCTGTGTCTTCGACTTGCTTGGCGATCTCCTGCCACGCTTCGCGTTTGGATTCGACCATCAGCGAAATGATGAGCGCGTGTTTCGGATACTTGCGTTTGCAGTCGCGGATTTCTTGCAAGTTCACTTCGAGCGGGCGATCCGTGATGAGTTCGATGTTGTTCAGCCCCATCATTCGCTGCGTGCCGTAATCCATTGCCGCCAGCCGCGATGACACGTTGACAATCGGTTCGCCGAGCGTTTTCCACACCGCGCCGCCCCAGCCCGCATCAAAGGCACGTTCAACCATTGACCCCATATTCGTCGGCGGCGCAGAAGCGAGCCAGAAGGGATTGGGAGATTGGATACCTGCAAAATTTACGCTTAGGTCTGCCATAACTTAACTCCTGGGAGCGCACGCCGCAACCATGATTGCCGTCCGAAACGCCAACATTAAAAACCGAGCCGTTGTCCCAACAAA
>CAZWAK010000353.1:0-2618 GCA_964631865.1 uncultured Heliobacteriaceae bacterium
AAAAGAAAGCGGGCAACGCGCAAGCCGAAGCCGCCATCCGCGCGGTGCTCGATGCGCAAAACGAAGCCTGGAACAAAGGCCATCTCGAAGAGTTTATGAAGGGCTATTGGCGCTCGCCGAAGCTGACGTTTTATTCGTCGGGCAACATTCGCGCGGGCTACGACGCTGTGCTCGAACGCTATCGCAAAACCTATCAAAGCGAAGGCAAGGAAATGGGCCAGCTCGTCTTCAGCAATCTGGATATTGAATTGCTCGGCAAGAAGGCCGCAGTCGTGCGCGGGCGCTGGGATTTGACGATGAAAGACGGCAAGAAGCTGGGCGGCTTGTACACGCTCATCTTGCGGCACTTCAAAAAAGAGGGCTGGAAGATCACGCACGATCATACGTCGTCGGATCAGTGAGTAGGCGGTAGGCGGTAGTCAGTAGTCGGTAGTCAGCCGTTCTCTTTCCGAGAGGTTGATTTTTACTGGCTCCGCCCGTAGACTCGCCCACTTCAAAATAATCAACTTCTCATTGAGGCTTATTTATGAAAATTCACGAATATCAAGGGAAAGAACTGTTGCGCAAATTCAATGTGGCGACGCCGCGCGGGGTCGTGGCCACAACCGTCGCAGAGGCCGAAGCCGCCGCCGCGACGCTGGGTTCTTTCCCGGTCGTTGTCAAAGCGCAAATCCATGCGGGCGGACGTGGCAAAGGCGGCGGCGTCAAATTGGCGAAGACGGCAGAAGACTTGACCGCACACGCCAACGCGATTTTGGGGATGAATTTGGTCACGCATCAAACCGGCCCCGAAGGTCGCACTGTGCGCACGTTGCTCATCGAAGAAGGCTTGCGGATCAAACAGGAATTTTATCTCGGCATCGTGTTGGATCGCGCCGCGTCGCGCAACGTGTTTATGGCTTCGGCAGCCGGTGGCATGGACATCGAAGAAGTCGCCGCGCATTCGCCCGAACAAATCTTGAAGGAATACATTGATCCGGCGGTTGGCTTTCAAGCGTTTCAGGCGCGCAAGCTGGCATTCGGTCTCGGCCTTGCGCCGGAACTCGTCGGCAAAGCCGTAAAATTCATGTTGGCGCTTTACAAAGCTGCGATTGAACTGGATACGTCGCTCGTGGAAATCAATCCATTTTTGTTGACCGAAGACGGCGAGTTTTATGCGCTCGACGCGAAGATCACATTTGATGACAACGCGCTGTTTCGGCATAAGGATTTTGCCGCGCTGCGCGATCTGAACGAAGAAGAAGAACTCGAAATCGAAGCTTCCAAATTCGATCTGAACTACATCAAGCTCGACGGCAACATTGCATGCATGGTCAATGGTGCAGGCTTGGCGATGGCGACGATGGACATCATCAAATTGGCCGGCGGCGAACCGGCGAACTTCCTCGACGTGGGCGGCGGTGCCTCGCAGGAGCGCGTCGAAAATGCGTTTCGGATTCTGCTTGCAGATCCGAACGTGCAAGCGGTTTTGATCAATATTTTCGGGGGCATCGTGCGTTGCGATATGGTCGCACGCGGCGTAGTCGAAGCGGCGAAAAACCTCGGCGTCAAAGTGCCGATTGTGGTACGACTCGAAGGCACAAACGTCGAAGAAGGCCAGCGCGTGTTGCAGGAGTCGGGGATGAATTTTCTCGTGGCAAATGGGATGAAAGACGCCGCAGAAAAAGTCGTCGCGGCGACGAAAGCGTGATCGCTTCAGGTCAGAATCAAAACAGAAAAAGGTGAGTCAGGTCTGACTCACCTTTTTTTGTGTTGTCCATCAAACCTCAGACTACCGATTCCTTATGACGTATTTTCCCAGAGTAATCCGAAGTGCTGCGAACAAACTGTAATGGAAGGTCGCGCGGTTCGGGGCGATTCCGCGCAACCCTCCTCCTCACCTGTACGTTGTTGAGCGGGCGCTCTACAACGTCGGCGGGAACTTGAGGACACGGGGGTCGTTTCGAGGGGTCGAACTTACGCTGCCACTTGTTCCCTTTTGCCGATTCAGTCACTTTGAATGATTGCATTCTGCGACAACTGTTGGATAGATGTAATGCGGCGGGGTTTCCAGAAAAGGGGAAGAGGGAGAGGGGGAGAGAGGGAGAGAGGGAGAGGGGGAGAAGGGGAAGAGAGAAGAATTTCCCCCTTCTCCCCTTCTCCAATCGGGTCAGATTTCCAACACGACCGGAATAATCATCGGGCGGCGTCCGAGTTCTTTTTGAATGTAGCGTTTGAGGTCAACGCGGATTTTTTCTTTGATGAGCGCCCAATCCACGCGCTCGTCGTGCGGCGATTTGTTGACGGTTTCGGCGACAATGAGGCGCGCTTTTTGCAAAAAGCCGTTGCCATCATCGGCCAGCGCCAGGCCGCGTTGCACGACTTCGGGCGGGGCTTCCATTGCGCCGGAGATTTTGTTGATCGCCACAATCGGCAACACCACGCCGTCGTAGGCCAGATGCTTGCGGTCGCGGATGACTAAATCATCAATGCGCCCCGAACGCGAATCGTCAATCAGCGTGCGCCCGACTTGCACTTTTTCGCCGACGCGCCCGCCAAATTCATCCAGTTCAATCACGTCGCCACTTTCGGCGAGAATGATGCGCTCTCGTGAATGCCCCCATTTTTTCGCGGCGGCG
>CAZWAK010000354.1:0-2611 GCA_964631865.1 uncultured Heliobacteriaceae bacterium
CGGATTCAGAACAGCGCGCTCAAATAACGCAATCGTAATCTGCCTTTCTAATTCGCGTTTGCTCCATCGTTCCTGAATGGCCAAGCGCAAATAAAACTCGCGTTCTTCCGCGCGCTTGCACTGCGACAAAATGATGAGGTTGTGCGTCCACGACAATTGTGTCACCAGTGGTGACACTTTTTCATCGTCCCGATAAGCTTCATAAAATTGCCGCATCCGAAACAGATTGCGGCGTGTGAAGCCTTTCAAATCGGGATGTTTTCGCGCGATGAAGCGGGCGAGTTGATCCACCACGCCTTCGCCCCACGCGGCGGTTTCCAACTGCCGACTGATGTACGCGCCGACGCGCCAATACAAATCTATCAGCGTGGTGTTGACCGCTTGAAATGCCTGTTGCCGCGCCTGCTGAATCAGTTCGACGACTTCCAGAAACGAGGCTTCGAGGTCTTGGGTGGCAAGTGCTTTTTTCGTCTTGGTTGTTGCCAACGCTTTGGTTGCTTTTCGGGTCGCTGTTTTTTTCATCTGGGTCTTGCCTCTAATTCATTCACTTCAGGTTACGCGATTTGTAACGCGATTTGGCAAATCGCGGGGCTTCACTTCAGAACGCACGCGATTTAGCAAATCGCGCTACATCTCTAACATCCGCTCTAACTCCGCCATCTCCGTTTGTATTACCTGCTCCAACGCTTGCAACTCCGCCAATATCACGCGCGGCGCGGGCAATTGTACCTGTTCGTACACGACTTCTTTGTAGCGATTGATGCTCAGGTCATAGCCATTCGCGGCGATGTCGGCTTTCGGCACAGTGAAGGATTGCGCGGTGCGCGGGCGATCTGTTTCGGCAGTGCGATTGCGCCAACGGTGCAGAATGTCGGGGATGTTGTCGGTGGCGTGGTTGGTGTGATCCAGTTCGTTGCGTTTGTCGTCGAGCGAAAACCCATCGGCCTGCATATCGTAAAACCACACGTTGTCCGTGCCACCGCTGTTGGTTTTTGTGAACAGCAGCAGCGCGGTGGAAACGCCTGCATACGGCTTGAACACGCCCGAAGGCATCGAAACAATGCCGTCTAATTTGTGGTCTTCGACGAGCGATTGCCGCAAGGTTTTATGCGCGTTCGAGGAACCGAACAACACGCCGTCCGGCACGATGACCGCCGCTCTGCCGCCCGTTTTCAGCAAGCGCAAAAACAACGCGATGAACAGCAATTCGGTCTTTTTGGTTTTGACGATTTGCTGCAAATCTTTGGCGCAGCTTTCGTAATCCAACGACCCGGCAAACGGCGGATTGGCAAGGATGACGGTGTACGCTTCTTCGTCGCCCGCGTGGTCTTCCGAGAGCGAATCTTTGTAGCGGATGTTCGGGTTTTCGATGCCGTGCAGCAACAGATTCATGCTGCCGATGCGCAACATCGTGGCGTCAAAATCGAAGCCGTGAAACGCCGTCTCGTTGAAGTGCTGGCGCAAGGCATCGGTCGTGAAAATCTCTGGATGCTGCGCGCGCAAATATTCGCTGGCCGCCACCAGAAACCCGCCCGTGCCACAGGCCGGATCGCAGAGGATGTCTGTGGGCTGTGGCGCAATCATTTCGACCATCATTTTGATGATGTGGCGCGGCGTGCGGAATTGGCCGTTCTGTCCGGCGCTGGCGATTTTGCTGAGCATGTATTCGTACAAATCGCCTTTCGTGTCGCGCTCTTCCATCGGGATCAGGTCAATCATCTCGACGACTTTGGCGAGCAGCCCGGCGGTCGGAATTGTGAACCGCGCGTCTTTCATGTGATGCGCGTAGGTCGAATCGGCGCGGTCGTTTTGCAATTCCTTGATGAAGGGAAAGACCTGTTCCGAGACGAGCTTGTACATTTCCGCCGGCGCTTCGTGCTTGAAGCGCGACCAGCGATAACGTTGCTGATCGGCAGTAAAGACAGGCTTTTCGATGGGGAGATTCAGGCGATTGGCGCGTTTCTCCTGTGCAGTGTGCAAATCGTCGAGCCGTTTGATGAAGAGCAGGTATGTGATCTGTTCGATGACTTCGAGCGGGTTGGCAATGCCGCCGGCCCAGAAGGCATCCCACAGCCGATCCACTTGTGATTTTAATTCTCCGGTAATCATGGTTTGAGTTTCGAGCTTTCGGGTTTTGAGTTTCGAGAACCGACATCTTAACGCAAAACTCCAAATGCGAAACCCGTTGTCTGTGGATTTCCACAATTGCGCCGCGCGCGTTTCCGCGCGTTTCACTGTTGCTCAACCCGTGTTTTTGTTCGACGCCATCCGCGACAATGGACACGATGACGAACGAGGGGCGCGCGGGGGTTCTGCGCCGGAGATTCCAAGTACATGAGGGCAACACAATGCTTGGGCGCACGTCAGAGCGTGGAACTGGCGCATCGTTCGTCATCCTTTGGGTGTCATCCTTTTGGAACTTAGAAAGGATTCACCATATAAAAATGGTGCCCCGCCGAAGGAGCCTGCTATGCGTCAACGATTCTTTTTTGCTTTTCCGCTGACCTTAATTTTTGTCTTGTTGGTTCTGGTCTATTTCGCTTCTCAACGCTATGAGGCGCTCTTAACACAACGATAGCCGCGCCTCGTCCTCAGCCATCTTGTCGTGAAT
>CAZWAK010000355.1:0-2535 GCA_964631865.1 uncultured Heliobacteriaceae bacterium
GGATCGGTTTTCTTCAGCACCGCGACATACACGCTGCGCGTCGGGCGATGCGGATAGCTGTTCATGTCGAACTGAAACATTTTCGGGCCGATGTCGGTGCTCGCCGTGAAATACAAATGCTTGCCGCTTTTGTCGAAAGCCGGATACTGCGCATCGCTCAAGCCGTCGGTGATTTGCGTGGCTTTGCTTTGTTCGAGCGAATAGACAAAGATCGCGCCATACCACGACGGCAATTGTTTCGTGTAGGTCAGCCAACGACTGTCGGGCGACCAATTGACGTTGAAGGTAGAGCCGCCGCCCAAATTGCGACGATTCGTATCCACTTTGACGGGTGTGCCTTTTTCGATGTCCACGTACCACAGGTTCAGCCGCTTGTCCGCGAAGGCAATCTTTTTGCTGTCGGGCGACCACACGGGCGAATAGTAAAACGACGGTTCAAGCTTGATCTTCTTCACAGCTTCCGCGCCCAACTGATCCTTGAGATGAAGCGCATATTCGCCCGCTTCGTCCGAAAAATACGCAATCCATTGGCCGTTCGGCGACCACGCGGGACTGCGTTCGGCGACGCCGGAAGAGTTGGTCAAATTGCGCGGCGCACCTTTCTCGGCGGGCACGGTGATGATTTCGCCGCGCGCTTCCACAACGGCCCGCGCGCCGGTCGGCGACAACGCGACATCGCGGATTTGCCGCTCCAGTTTTTCGTAACGCGGACGCACCGCCATCTGATCGCTTGCAACAGTGATGCTGAGCTTTTTCGCCTGCGCCGTTTTGAGGTCGAAGAGGTTCAGCGAGCCGAATTGTTCATAGACAATCGCATCGCTTGTCGCCGCGGCGGATTTGATGTCGAGACCGTTGTTGGCAAGCTCCTGATTCACTTTTTTCGTCGTCGTGTCATACGAAAACAACGTGATCGCGCCGTTGCGATCTGACAGAAAGTAAACCTTGCCACCAATCCACATCGGCTCGAAATCGTTCGAGTCGGTGCGCGGCACTTTCTCCAGGCTCGCATCACTCAGGTTCGCCAGCCAGATTGCCGAAGCGCGTCCGCCGCGATAGCGTTTCCACGCCGCAAACGCGCGCGGCAACGGCTCATACGCCAGGCGCGTGCTGTCGGGCGCATACGCGCCGCCGTACGCCATCGGCAATTGGATGAGCGTGGGGAACCCGCCTTTTACCGGCAGCGTGAACAACTGCGCCGTGCGCCCCGACTCCGCGCTGCGCGATGAAAGAAAGAGAATTGCTTTGCCGTCATTCGTCCAACCTTTGACGACATCGTTGCCCGGATGAAACGTCATTCGTTTTGGCTCACCGCCCGTCGCGGGAATCACAAACACATCCGTGTTGCCGTCATATTCGCCCGTGAACGCGATCATCGAACCATCGGGCGAAAACTGCGGATCGGTTTCGTTGCCGAGGCCGGTCGTCAAGCGTTTCGCTTCGCCGCCGTCGCGTCCAACGACCCACAAATCCCCTGCATAGACAAAGGCGATCTGCGTTTTGCTGATCGTCGGTTTGCGGAGTAACAAAGGTTGTTCGGTTTGGGCGAAGCCGATAAATGAGGAGATGAGACAACAGGCGAGAGTCAGAATCGTTTTTTTCATAGCGAACTTCCTTATCAGAAATCGAAGGGCAAATACGTTTGATTTGACGGCAGTTATAATAATCGTCTACCTTCAGACTGACAAATCCGCACGCAGCTTTTTTCAGGAGAAGAATGACTATGGGATTGACACATGTGACAGTGGTCTTAAAAGCCGCCGGCAAGAAAAAGAAAATGTATTGCGCCAATTTCCTCGTGGACACAAGCGCGACCGATTCGTTAGCGCCCGAATCCGAACTGCGCAAAATCGGGATCGCGCCGGTCGGTAAGATGGCCTACGAATTGGCCGATGGCACGTTGCAGGAATATCAATTCGGCCTCGCACAAATCGAATTTATGGGCGAAATCACCGCCGGGCGTGTGATCTTTGGCCCGGACAATGCCGAACCCTTACTCGGCGTCACGGCGTTGGAGTCGGTCGGAATTTTAGTTGACCCCGCCAATCAAACCTTGAAACGCTTGCCTGCAATTCCGCTGAAGTAGTTGGCAGCAACAGTAAGCTCAGAATTAGTCGCACTGGCGCGTTCTTTGCGTATGGGTAAAAGTGACTTTGAGTTCGGTTTTATCAATCGTTGCAATATGGTATGGAACGCTAAATGCGGCGGTGACTCCACATTTGTTGCCAGGGCTAACTTCTTCAACTTGTACCTCGACCGACTTTTCACCGCGAATTACATTCTTGATTTCAATAGTAAATCCGCCTGAACTCTTTCGCCCTGCAAACACCGCAATGACGTATTTTTGCGTGAAATCTAGGGGGGGGGCTGGAATGATAATGGGGATGCGCTGACCATTTTCTATCTTGAATTGATCGCATTCTTTTTGCTTCCAAAGTTTTTCCCAGTCTGCTGTGTTCGTAATCAAAAAGTCCTTCTTTTCTATAACAATACTGTAGCCAGAAATCAGGCGGCTAAAGCGCCGTAAGTCCTGAGTTC
>CAZWAK010000356.1:0-2516 GCA_964631865.1 uncultured Heliobacteriaceae bacterium
GACACACCTTCCGTGACAAAAGGTATACCCCGTACCACCCACCCGCCCACCGCCCTCGCCAGGGCACTTACTGAAAAAGCGTATGCCCGCCCCGTATCGCAAATTGTATTTGCTCTATCTTCAGTGCATGGATTTGGCGCTGATGGTCGTCGCGCTCGGCCTGACCATCATGCTCAACTACGCCGAAGACAATTATCGCGCCTATGCCATCACGTTTGTGACGGATCGCGTCAAGGTAACGAATGCCGTCTTGATCGGATTGCTGCTGTTCGTCTGGCATCAGGCGTTCAGCCTGCGCGGCTTGTATTTGCTGACGCGCTTGCATCTGCTCGGCGAAGAAGTGCGGGAACTCGCGCTGGCCGTGTTGTGGTGCGCGGGCGCGCTGTTGCTGGTGGCACAAATCGGGCGTTGGCCGACGATCACGGTGTGGGAAGCCAGTTCCTTCGCCGCGCTGAGCTTCTTCCTCATTTGCAGCTTTCGCCTCATTCAGCAGTACGTGCTGCGCTGGTTTCGGCGACGCGGACATAACACCAAAACATTGTTGCTGATTGGCGGTGGGCCGCGCGGACAGCACTTTATTGCGCGCTTGTTGGAACGGCCTGACCTCGGCTATCGCGTGATTGGATACGTGGATGATGCCAACGTGAACGGCGCGCTGCCGCAACTCCAACAGCTCGGCAAATTGCACGAGTTACCCGCCATCATTGCCGCCGAAGTGATTGACGAGGTCGTCATTGCGCTGCCGATCAAATCGCACTACGAGCAGATGGAAAGCATCATTGCGCTGCTCGAAGAACAAGGCATCACCACGCATTTGCTCTCGAATTTCTTTCAGAACAAATTGGCCTACATTCATCCCGCGCGACTGCAAGGTATGAATTTCATCTCGCTGCACAGTGCTCCGGCGGGCGGCTGGCGTACCGAAGCCAAACGCTTGTTCGATCTGCTCGCGGCAATGGCGTTGTTGCTGCTGACCGCGCCGTTGTTCGCGCTCGTGGCCCTGGCGATCAAGTTGGATTCGCCCGGCCCCGTGTTCTTCATTCAAGAACGGATGGGCTACAACAAACGCCGCTTTCAACTCTTCAAGTTCCGCACGATGGTCATAGATGCCGAAGCGCGGATGCGAGAGATCGAACATCTCAACGAAAAAGAAGGCCCGATTTTCAAGATCAAAAACGACCCGCGCATCACGCGCCTGGGTCGCTTGCTGCGCAAAACCAGCATTGACGAATTGCCACAACTCATCAACGTCGTGCTCGGCGATATGAGTTTGGTTGGCCCGCGTCCGCTTTCGATGCGCGATGCGCTCGGACTGAACGCGGCGTGGCAAAAACGGCGGTTTTCGGTGAAGCCCGGCATCACCTGTTTGTGGCAAGTGTCGGGCCGCAGCAATTTGAGTTTCAAGGAATGGATGTTACTCGACCTCGAATACATTGATCGCTGGTCGCTCGGTTTAGATTTTCGCATTTTATTGCGCACGATACCTGCTGTCCTCACCGGCAAAGGGGCAGCGTAATTTCCCCTGAGAGCGCGCGTGCGCTCTTAGGTCTTCACAGGAGTCTGAATTATGACGTGCCCCACCAACGTTACTGTGCTGCGCGTGTGCGCAGTGGTTTTGAGTTTGTTTATTTTCTGCATGGCAACTTTCGCCCAAACCTTTACCGAAGCCGGTTTCGCCACCGAAACGGTCGCGCAGGTCACGCGCTTCAATACGGTCGGTTTTGCGTTCGCGCCCGACGGCAGAATCTTCGTGTGGGAAAAGCCCGGCGTGGTACGCATTATCAAAAACGGGGTCTTGTTGCCCGCGCCCTTTCTCGATCTTCGTTCGCGCGTCTACTCCAACGTAGACAGCGGATTGATTGGATTGGCGCTCGATCCGAACTTTGCCACCAACGGCTTTGTCTATTTGCTCTACACCTTTGAGAACAGCGGCAATCCGACCGCCACTGGCCCGCGCACGGCACGGCTCACGCGCGTGCAGGCTGACCCGGCGAACCCGGATGTGGCGCAGGCGAACAGCGAAGTCGTGTTGATGGGCAAGCTCGGCACGCCGCCGTGCAGTCAGTACGCGGTTGGCTCCGATTGCATGGCGTCGGATTCCGGCGCGCACACGATTGGCACGGTGCGCTTCGGGCCGGACGGAAAAATCTACGTCGGGATGGGCGATGGATCGTCCTTCAGCGAAGCGACCGAAGCATCGTTTCGCGCACAGGATTTGAATTATTACAACGGCAAGATTTTGCGCATCAACCCCGACGGCACTGCGCCGAGCGACAATCCGTTTTATGACGGCAATCCGAATTCCGTGCGCTCGAAAGTCTATGCCTACGGTTTGCGCAGCCCGTTTCGGTTCACGCACAAACCCGGCGGCGGCGAAGTCTACATCGGCGATGTGGGCGCGGCGAAGTTTGAAGAGATCAATCGCGGGCGCGGCGCAAACTTCGGCTGGCCGTGTTACGAAGGGCCGAATCCGCAATTCACCTTCAACAACGTATTCCCGCAACGCTGCGCCCAAA
>CAZWAK010000357.1:0-1131 GCA_964631865.1 uncultured Heliobacteriaceae bacterium
AAATTTATGTTTGGAAAAACACGGCGGTCACGACTTTTCCCACGCCCCATGCGATCAGCACGCCGACCGTGCCGCCAATCGCGGAGAGCACGACGGCTTCAATCAGGAACTGTTTGAGAATGTCCATTTGACGCGCGCCCAACGCTTTGCGAATGCCGATTTCTTTGGTGCGCTCGGTCACGCTGACCAGCATGATGTTCATAATCACGATGCCGCCCACGACCAACGCAATCGCGGGCACGGCAATCGCCACGATAAAAATCGGCCCCAACAAACGATCCCGAAAACCGAGCACGGCATCCGGCGTGCCGATGCCGAAGTTGTCTCGCTCGCCTTCTTTCAACTGCCGGCGTGACCGCATCAAAAAGCGTACTTCTTCGACGGCGTCGCTGAATTGATCGTCATTGACGGCTGTGCCGACCATATAAAAATTGCGTTGCCGCACGGGCGGGCCGTAGTTTTTGACGTACGTCTTCAGCGGAATAGTCGCGTAGTTGTCTTGCGGAATGCCGAAAATCGTGCCTTTCGCCACGCCGACGCCCACTACGCGATAGGGCAAGCCGCGAATCGTGACCTCTTGCCCGACAGCAGGCGTGAGCGGAAACAATTTGTTGGCGACATCCGCGCCGAGATAAGCCACGTTGAGTGCCGATTCGTATTCCGGCTCGGTGAAAAATCGTCCGTCCGCAATGTCCAGATTATCAATGTCCACGCAATTCGGCGTCGCGCCATCCACGTTGACGCTTTCGACCGTTTCGCTGCCGCGTTTGATGTTGGACGGCGTGCCTTGCGCCTTCGCGCCCAACTTGTCAACCAACTTCGCGCGCGACCGAACGTAATCGTAATCATCGAAGGTCAGTTCTTTGTTGCGGCGTTGCGCGAGCGTGATCGTATCGGTGTTTTTGAAATCCTCAAAGCTGAAGCGACGAATGCTGAAGGTCTTCGCGCCGATGCCTGCGATTTTCTCTTCGATGTAGCGGTTGAAGCCTTGAATCAGCGAGACCACAATCACGACCGCCGTCACGCCAATAATCATGCCCAGCAGCGTCAACGCCGAGCGCAGTTTGTGCGCCCAAATAGCATCGAGCGCGAGTTTGAGAGTTTCCGTAAATTGCATAGCGGTAAGGACGC
>CAZWAK010000357.1:1231-2445 GCA_964631865.1 uncultured Heliobacteriaceae bacterium
ATCATCCCGCCATCAATCGGCAACGAAACGCCCGTGATAAAACTCGCCCGCTCCGATGCCAGAAACGCGACCGCTTCCCCGATTTCTTTCGGCTGGGCAAAGCGGCGCAGCGGAATGTCGGCGGCAGCGTTTTGGTAATATTCGTCGAGCGTGATGCCCTGTTCTTTGTGCCGCACTTCGGCCAAATGAATCAAACGATCTGTCAGGCAAAAGCCCATCAACACGGCGTTCACGGTGATGTTGTCGGGGCCAAGCTGATTCGCCATCGTTTTGGTCAACCCTGACAGCCCGGCGCGCAACGTGCTGGAAATCGTGAGTTCATCTTGCGGCTGTTTGGCCACCAATGAAGTCAGATGAATGATGCGCCCCCATTTGCGATCTTGCATACCGGGAATCAGCAAGCGCGACAACCGCACGACGTTCATCAACGTAGATTCCACGCCCGATTGCCATTGCTCATCCGTCAAATTCATAAAGCGCGCGACCGGCGGCCCGCCCGTGTTCGTCACCAAAATATCCACGTGACTGAAGCGTTCGAGCGTGCGGATGTGCCAATGTGCCAAATCTGCCGGATTGGAAACGTCGGCGGGAATCGCCAGCACATCGCCCAGCACAGCGACTTCCGCTCGCGCCTCATCCAACTCCGCCAGATTGCGCGCGCAGATGGAAACCTTGCAGCCTTCCGCCGCTAGCGCCATGGCACAGGCTTTGCCAATGCCTTTGCTGGCGGCGGCGATCATGGCCACGCGATTTTTCAGTCCTAAGTTCATGCCAGCCTTATTTCATCGGCGAATAATCGGTCGCGTCCATGTACACGGATTCGACCTTGCTCACGATCTTGCCATTGACTTCGGAGGCGTCGCGGACTTTCTTCCATTCGGGATCGGCGACAAATGCAGCCCACGATTTTTTCGCGGCGTCACGGCTCTCGTGCGAGATGATGTAAATCAGCGTGTTGGCCGAGGCGGGCGCGTCTTGCGGAACCCAATAGCCCACATTTTTCATGCCGTGTTTCTCGAACAGCTTCGTCGTGTGATTGCGAAAGCGCGCTTGCAAATCGGGCAGCTTGCCTTCGTTGGTGTAATACGTGCGCAGTTCATAGACGCGATTGGCAGCAGCTTCGCTCGGCGTGCCGCGTCCGAGCCAGAAACCGAGCGCCAATCCAAATCCAACCAATCCGATTGCCAAAAGTGTTTTCTTCATTGTTTGCTCCA
>CAZWAK010000358.1:0-2391 GCA_964631865.1 uncultured Heliobacteriaceae bacterium
CAATGGGGTCGGGAAAGAACGTTCTTTGACGGTCGGGAGCGGGACGATCAAGCTGCAAGTGCCGCGCGTGGCGGATGTGCCAGCGGGGCAGGAACCGTTTACGTCTAAGCTGGTCAAGCCCTATCAACGACGTTCCCAAAGCCTGGACGAGGTCTTCCCCAAGCTCTTTTTGGAAGGGCTGGCGACGCGCGATTTTGAACCGGCCTTGCGTTCGTTGCTGGGGGCCGAAGCGCCGCTTTCGCCGAGCACGATTGTGCGGTTGAATCAACAATTCAAGGGCGAATATGAGGATTGGATGAAGAGCAGTTTGAGTGGGATGGCAATTTGTTATCTGTGGGTGGACGGGATTTATCTGAAAGCGGGGATCGGCACCGAACGCGCGTGTTTATTGGTCGTGCTCGGGGCCGACACGACGGGCCAGAAGCATTTGTTAGCGTTGAGTGAAGGCTCTCGGGAGTCGAAAGAGAGTTGGTTGGCAGTGTTGCGGCAACTCAAAGCGCGGGGAATGAATGAACCGGCGTTGGCGATTGGGGATGGGGCGTTAGGGTTTTGGGCAGCGGCCAGTGAGTGCTGGCGCTGGACAAAACAACAACGCTGCTGGTTGCACAAGGTCAGAAACATTTTGGACAAACTCCCCCAGCGCGAACGCGACACGGCGGCGCAACGGTTGCGCGCGATTTACCTGGCGCAGAACCGAGCGGAAGCGCGGCGGCTGACGGAAGCGTTAGCGAAGGAATGGCGGGGGCTGTATGACAAAGCGGCGGAATGTTTGTTGGATGATCTGGAACGGATGTTGACGTTCTATGACTTTCCCCAGGAGCACTGGCACCATTTGCGCACGACCAATCCGATTGAATCGCCGTTTGCGACGATTCGGTTGCGCACGAATGCGATGAAGCGGTTACGGACGGTGCGCAGTGGGGTACATCTGATCTTTCAATTATTGCGGCGGCAGGAAAGCAAATGGCGGCGCTTGAGTCATCCGGAAAAGTTGCGCGCAGTGAAAATGCCGTCGTATTTAGCGTTACAGGCCGCCTCGTAATGGTGCTTTCAGATCAAGGATCCGCAAAGGCTGAAAATCTATTTCCACAACTCTTGACACGATCTCTAATCTGGCGTACTGGTCGGGTTGCGCTAGCATGCGTTGCGAAGAGACGAAAATCATTCCCCCTTGAGAGTTTTATGAACACAAACATCGGCTCAATCATCACCAGCACGCCGGGCATTCTTAGCGGACGCCCGCGTGTGGACGGCACGCGCGTTTCAGTGAGCGCCATTGCCAGTTGTTACAAACAAGGCTATTTGCCAGAAGAGATCGTCCAGCAATTTGAGCGGCTTTCCATCGCACAAGTTTATGCTGCGCTCGCGTACTATCACACGAATCAAGCGGAGATTGATGCAGACATCGCGCAAGAGCAGGCGTTGTATGAACGACTTGCAGCGGAACAGTTGCAGACGAGGAAACAGGCGTAATGCAAATTCCGCTTTACCTCGACGAAGATTCGATGTCAAAAGCACTGGCACATAACCTGCGCTTGCGCGGCATTGATGTAACAACCGTCGCGGAAGAAGGCCGTCAAGGCTTGTCCGATCTTGAGCAATTGGAATTTGCGACATCATAGGGCCGTGTGATTTGCACGGGGAATGTCGGAGATTTTCTTCAGCTTCACACCGAATTTTTGAGCAGCGGCAAAACGCATGCCGGAATCATCATCATTCCGCGTCAAGGCTACAGCATCGGCGAACAGATTCGACGCTTGTTGCGGTTGATTAAGAGCAAATCAGCAGAGTCAATGCACAACAATATTGAGTTTCTTGGCAATTGGTAAATCTCTTATCTCTACTATGACAACAGATCCAATTATTGAAGAACTACATCGCGTCCGCGAGGAAATGGCAGCGAAATTTAATTATGACGTTCACGCAATGTTTACATATTGGCGCACGCGGCAAGCCGAAGCAGGGCGCAAAGTTGTTTCATTTCACCACCACACTGAAAAATGTCCACAGTATTGTCTTATAGAATTCACTCAATATGCAGTCCTCAAGTTCTCTGCCTTATTCCTCCGACGGTCCCGCAAACTACTTGCCTCTCAACTGAGATGAAACCAAATCGTGCTGCTTATAGAAGCGGGATTTGAATTTACTATTGTCGTAAATCTGATTATCAATGCGCCAAGTTATGTACTTCAAGGCACCTTCCGGACATGAAAAATACCCATCTGATGTGTAAGCGATCCAGGCGTCATCAGCCAAACAGATTAATCTGACCAGCAATTTATCTGTCTCGGTTGACCAGATTCCCGTCGTAGCATCGGAGCTTCCCGATGCTAACATTTTGGTTCTCCAAGAACTCAGGTGGTAAGCCACCATATCTTGTAGTTCAAGGGC
>CAZWAK010000359.1:0-2338 GCA_964631865.1 uncultured Heliobacteriaceae bacterium
AGCAAAACTTGCAGGCGATCCAGCCGAAAAGTTATGTGCCGCGCACGACCGATGCCAAACACGGCGGGCGAATTTCCCCGAATTTATTGAAACAATACTTCAGACATTTTTTAGGGGCTATAGCTCTTGGAAAATCAGCGGTTTACAGAGTCGAAAATGAATTAAATGCAAGTTGCCTGGCTCCTTACTTTCATTTAATTCGCGCCATCACGGCAAATCAACAACTTACGGGGATTCGGGCCTCAAAAAATGTCCGAAGTATTGTTGAAAGGTAATCAAGTAGAGGTGTATCAGAAAGGGCAAGCGAGGGTGGGGGACATCACGTATTTGGCTTTGAGAGATGGGAAGTTTTGTTATTTGGCGACGTATCAGGACAAATACACGAGGCGCATCGTGGGGTGGGTCATCAGAGAGGATATGACCGCAGCATTGGTTGTTAATGCCTTGCAAATGGGATTAAGGCGTGGGTTGATCGGGAAAAAGGCGATCATCCATACCGACCGGGGCAGTCAATATGTGTCGGATAGTTCCCGCGAGTTGTTGGGGCGACACGCCTTGCGGCAATCCAGGAGCGGAAAAGGCAATTGCTAGGACAACGCGCAAGCGGAAAGTTTCTTTGGGCGGTTCAAAACCGAATTGGTAGAAGGCGGGGTATTTGAAGATGTGGAGGAAGCCAGCAGTGAAACGTTCAGTTATATCGAGGGATATTACAATCGCATCCGCAGGCATTCCGGGATCGGCTATTTGAGTCCGCTGGAATTTGAAAAAGAACTGGCAAGGAAGGAAAAAAGCCAAGAGAAAAAATTAGAGGGGAGCGTGAGTTTTGTGTCCTGCGGGACTTGACCACTTCACCAAAGTGGTGGTCGGTGGCTGGTGGTCGGTGGTCGGTGTTGCGGCGCGCAGTTCCAGGGCGGCTTCGGTCGGCGTCAGATACAACGTCGCATTCGTCCCGCGTGCCAGAAACCGCACGGGGTCTTTCGCTTGCCCCTGATTCGCCTCAAAGCTCAACGGTATCTGGCCATAACTCGGCGACAGTGCGGGAACGGCAGCCTGGGGGCTGGCGGGTGGCGCGGAATGGCGCAGCCACCCAACCACCAGCCAAGCGACGCAACTCGCTGTTAGGAAAAGTAATACGGGGCGGAAACGAGAAGGGATGAGCGGTTTCATATAGAACTCCTCTTGGTTCGGGTGGGGGACGGCAGTAAGGAACGTGGGCCAACTCATTTATAACACATTCGCAATCGCACGCTTCATCCGGCTTTATTTTTGCCCCTTCTTGACAGCCCTGCGGTGCGTTCCTAGAATGGCAGCTTGTTTTCACACCCCAAAGATTGGCGGACAAGAATTTGCAGCAAGAAAAACTTATGAACTCAGTTCCTGCTTCCTCTCCGGCGCGCACGGCGGTGGCGTGTCTGGCGGCGATGGTGTTTCCCGGTTTGGGGCATCTCGTGCTCGGTCGGTGGGGCAGAGGCGTGCTCTTGGCGCTCAGTTTGACCGCGATGTTTGTGCTGGGGCTGCTGATGAAAGGCCATATCTTTACGCCGATAGCCGACGTCAAACTGTCGTATGTCTACACGGTGCTGAATATGGGGATGGGGCTGCCGTATTTTCTGTGTTTGGCGACGGGCTTCGGCCTTACGCCGCAGGATGCGATTCAAACGGCGGAATATGGCAACACGTTTCTGGCCGTCACGGGAGCCTTGAATTTATTGGCTGCGATGGATGCCTTCGACATCGCCATCGGGAGGAAGCAATGACTCATTTCACGGCGCTCATCATTTTCAGCGGTCTCGTTGGCATCGCATTCGGCGCGCTTTCTTCGGAACATTCCGACACGCGCGGGCGCATTCTCTATGGCCTGAAAGTCTTCGGGTCCTTCGTTGGCATCGGATTTGGCATCGCCTGGGTGCTGTACTTTTTACCACGCTAATTTGCTCAATCAATCCGGTCAGGAAACGCGAAGGACGAAAGAGAAGTTGATTGAATCTTTCGTCCTTTTTTAGTGCTTTTCTATGCAATCGCAAAAAGTCACATTGATGCTCGATTCGGCACGGCGACTGATCCGGCGCGGCGCGACGCAGCGTGTGATGAACGTGTTGCACAAAGGGCGTCCGGCGGATGTGGCGCAGGTGTTGCACGGCCTGAACGAACTGGATCGGCACGCCGTGTTTGCGGTGCTTTCGCAAAACGACAAAGAACTCGCCGCCGCCAGCCTCAGCGAATTCGGCGTCGAAGAAGGCATTGAGCTTTTGAATACTTTGCCGCCCGAAGACATCGCGCAGGTCTTGCAGGAATTGCCTTCGGACGACGCGGCACTGTTCCTCGAAAAATTTCCCGA
>CAZWAK010000360.1:0-2259 GCA_964631865.1 uncultured Heliobacteriaceae bacterium
TGGACGCAACCAGTGCCGCGCAGGCCAGCATCAACCAAACGCCGCCCCCCGGCCCTGCGCCCGAAGGCATGGTCTGGATTCCCGGCGGGACGTTTTGGATGGGCTGCGATGATTGCAACATGCCCGATGCCGAGCCGGTGCATCTGGTCTCGGTGGACGGCTATTGGATAGACAAAACGCCTGTGACCAACGCGCAGTTTGCAAAGTTCGTGACCGCGACGGGCTACAAAACGATTGCCGAACGCAAACCTGATCCGAAAGATTTTCCCGGTGTGCCGCTTGATAAACTCATCGCGGGCTCCGCTGTCTTCAATCCGCCCAAACAAGCCGTGCCGCTCGACAATGCGTATGTCTGGTGGCGCTATCAAGCGGGCGCAAATTGGAAGAATCCCGAAGGGCCAAAGAGTTCGATCAAAGGCCGCGAAAACCATCCCGTCGTTCACATCGCGTGGCTCGATGCGGTCGAGTATGCGAAGTGGGCGGGCAAGCGTTTGCCGACGGAAGCGGAGTTTGAATTCGGCGCGCGTGGCGGTCTGGATCGCAACAAATTTGCCTGGGGCAACGAACTCAAACCCAATGGCAAATGGGCGGCGAACATCTGGCAAGGCAAATTCCCCGAAGCCGATGCGGGCGAAGACGGCTATAAAACTGTGACTTCGCCCGTGACCGCGTTTCCGCCGAATGGCTTTGGTTTGTACGACGTCGGCGGCAACGTGTGGCAATGGTGCGCCGATTGGTATCGCCCGGATTACTTCGAGAAAATCGCAGCGAAAGAAGCGGTGAAGAATCCGCGTGGCCCGTCCGACAGTTACGATCCGCAAGAACCCGGCGTGCCGAAGCGCGTGCAAAAAAGCGGCTCGCTGATGTGCAGCGATCAATACTGCGCGCGCTATCACGTCGGTTCGCGCGGCAAAGGCGCGGAAGACAGCGGGGCGAGCCACGTGGGGTTTCGCTGCGTGAAATCGGCGGCGTAGGCGCAGCATCGTTTTTCATCTCATCCAAGTCCGTATACAATCGCGGCGCTCAATTCGCATTCAACTTACCATTCAGGAGGCTAACTTTATGAACTCCGGTCGCAACCGGTATTTCCCTACTCTCTTCCTCGCAGTATTCGCGCTCGCATCGCTTTCGTGCAACAACGCAGGCAGCGGCGGCACGACAACGACAGGCGGCGGCAAAAAAACGCGCCTCGCATTCGTCACGAACAATCCTTCCGACTTCTGGACTATTGCACGCAAAGGCGTCGAAAAAGCGGCGGCAGAATTGCCCAACGCCGAAGTCGAATTCAAGATCAACGAAGGCACGGCTGCCGATCAGACACGCCTCGTGGACGACCTCGTCGCCAAAGGCGTGGACGGCATCGCCATCAGCCCCGTTGATCCGAAGAACCAACAACAATTGCTGGATCGTGTCGCCGCGCAAGCCCTCGTCGTCACGCAAGACAGTGACGCGCCCGACAGCAAACGCGCCTTCTACATCGGCACAGATAATGTCGCGGCAGGCGAACAAGCCGGGAAGCTTGTGAAGGAAGCCTTGCCACAAGGCGGCAACATCATGGTCTTCGTCGGCCAGATTGATGCGCAAAACGCGAAGGAACGATTCGCTGGCTTGAAGAAAGCCTTGGAAGGCTCGAACATCACAATCCTCGACGTGCTAACCGACAACACCGACCGCGTGCGCGCCAAAGCCAATGCGGCGGACACGTTGGTCAAGCATCAAGACATCGCCGGAATGGTGGGCTTGTGGTCGTACAACGGCCCCTCGATTTTGAGCGCCGTCAAAGAAGCCAACAAAATCGGCAAAGTCAAAATCGTCGCCTTCGATGAAGAAGACGAAACGCTCGTCGGCATCAAAGACGGCTCGATTTACGCGACCGTTGTGCAACAGCCTTACGAATTCGGCTATCAATCCATCAAAATGATGGCGGCGTACATTGGCGGCGATAAAGCGGTCGCGCCCGCGAGCAAGCAGAAGTTCGTCGAAACGCTGGCGATCAAAAAAGACGGCGTCGAAGCGTTCATCACGAAGATCAATCAACTGCGCGGTCGCATGTAACACGCGAAGCGTTTGGAGTGCGACGGTCTCGACGTCGCTTCTGCATTCGTAGCGAAAGCGACGTCAAGCCGCAGCACTCCAAACGCTTCGCGCTACCTTGTAAGGTTGCAATGTAGCGAACTCCTTTTTATGACCTCTCCCCTTCTCCAAATGCAAGGCATCAGCAAACGCTTTCCCGGCGTCGTGGCGCTCGACAACGTCGCG
>CAZWAK010000361.1:0-2199 GCA_964631865.1 uncultured Heliobacteriaceae bacterium
CACCGCAGCGTTCGCCGCAAGTTCGACATCGTAATCGCGGCAGACAATCATAGGGTATTTGCCTCCGAGTTCGAGGCTGACGGGAATCAATCGTTTCGCCGCACGTTCGGCAATGCGCTTGCCCGTGTTGACGCTGCCTGTAAACGCGATCATATCGGCTTCATCTACGAGCGCGCCGCCCGTTTCGCCGTAGCCGTTCACGATCTGCAAAATCTCTGCGGGCAAACCTGCATTCGTGAATGCCTGCTGCAAAATCTCGCAGCCCAATTTCGCAATCAGCGGCGTCCATTCCGAAGGTTTGATGACGACCGCATTGCCCGCCATCAACGCCGGAATCGCTTCGCCAATCGTGAGAATAAACGGAAAATTCCAGGGCGTAATCAAGCCGATCACGCCGCGCGGTTCCCAGTGTACCGTGACCTTTTTGTTGCGCAGCAGATGCGGCGTGATGCGTTCGGGTTTGAGGAACCGTTTGGCCTGCTTCGCATAAAACGTGATCACATCACAGACGTAAAAGAATTCTGAAATCGCTTCGAGTCGCGGCTTGCCGTTTTCGGCGCAGATGGTTTGGAGGATGTCTTCCTGTCGCGCCAGCAGCAGATCACGCGCGGAAAGCAAAACGTTGGCGCGCTGCTTGATGTCGAGCGCGCTCCATTGGCGAAAGGCGGCGCGTGCCGTCGCCATCACAGCACGCACGTCTGCGGCAGAATCTACTGCAACCTCGCCGATTTTGTTGAGCGTTGCCGGGCTATGAATTTCGATGACCGGGCGTGGTTCAAGTCGAAGTGGTTGTGCCATAGAAAAACCTCACGAAGCTTGCGCGACGATCACGAAGCTGACTTTGAGTTGATCACCAATTTTAATTGTGCCTAAGCCACCCGAATACGGCGTGATGCCGAAGTCAGTTTGCTTGATATGTTCTTCGCCCGTCGCGCGCAGTTGATTGCCAATGATGGTGACTTTGACGGGGAAGGCGACGCGCCGCGTCACGCCACGCAACGTCACATCGCCGTGCAAGGTGAAGCTGCGTTGGTCGCCCGATTTTTGGACGTTCGTGATCGAGACGGAGCGAAATTTGATGGTCGGATGTTGCGCGCTCGCCAATACGTCGTCGTGCAAAACTTTGTGGAAGCCGCTGCGCTCGAAATCGCTCATGTCCTTGTCAATATTGGCGAACGACTTCGCTTCGGCATCGAGTTCGGCGGAGGCTTTGGTTTCATCCGCCGGGAGTTGAATACGTCCGCTGAAGCTTTTGACGCCGACGGTATGCGTGGGATGAAGCTTGCGCAGCACGCCTTCCTGAACGAGCGTGAGCGTCAATTGACTTTGCGCGGCGGAGAAGGAATAGGTTTTGGCAACGGCGTTCACAGCAGTTTTCGCAGGCTTTTTCGGAGTCTTGCTGCGTTGCGCCGGGACGAGTTCGCCGCTCAGCACAAGCAGTAGCAGAAACATTGGAAGAAAGAGGAGGGTACGTTTCATGACAGGCGTTTATTGCTGATAGCTCGCGGCTTCCTGCGGTTGCACAATCACCGCCGTGCCGTAGGCCAGCACTTCCGTCACGCCGCTCATCAATTCATTCGCATCGTAGCGCGCGCCGATGATGCCGTTCGCGCCGATTTCCGAAGCATGTTGGATCATGATTTCAAACGCCTCTTCGCGCGCTTTTTCGCAGAGTTGCGTGAACAGCGAAATATTGCCGCCGACCACCGTTTGAAAGGTTGCGCCAATCGTCCCGAAGACCGAACGCGAGCGCACCGTGATGCCGCGCACGACGCCGAGATTGCGCACGATGCGGAAGCCCGGCAATTCAAACGCCGTCGTGACCATGTGATGCGCGACGGAGTACGTGGGCTGGGCGACTTGATAGGGCGTGGGTTTGTTTTCCATAGTCGTTGCTCAAAACAAATTCGGCTGGTTGGGGTTGCTCGCTTCGGCTTCGTAGGCTTCGTGCTCGGGCGGCGTCCACAGATATTTTTCAATCGCGCATTTGCCTTTGTCGTTGAAGACGATGCCTTCGCCTTCGAGCAGGCGTTGTTGCAAATCGGGCGGCGACGTTTGCCCGGCAGTCGAGCAGCCGCCTTGCGCGTTGATGACGCGATGCCACGGGATATTGCGGCCATCATCGGGCGTCGCGTACATAATGTTGCCAATCGCGCGCGCATCGTATCCGACGCCCAATACGCGCGCGACCAAGCCGTA
>CAZWAK010000362.1:0-2114 GCA_964631865.1 uncultured Heliobacteriaceae bacterium
GCGCGGCATCACGATCACGTCGGCGGCGACGACCTGTTTCTGGAAGCGCAAGAACTAGAACTATCGCATCAACATCATTGACACGGCCGGTCACGTGGATTTCACCATCGAAGTCGAACGCAGTTTGCGCGTGCTGGACGGCGCTGTCGCCGTTTTTGATGCGGTCGCAGGTGTGCAGCCGCAATCGGAAACCGTGTGGCGGCAAGCCGATAAATACAATGTCCCGCGCATTGCGTTCATCAACAAAATGGATCGCCCTGGCGCGGACTTCGATCACGCCGTTGACACGATTCGCACGCGCCTGAGTGCGAAGCCGGTGCCGATTCAAATGCCGATTGGCGCGGAAGATCAGTTCAAAGGCTGCATTGACCTGATCGGCATGAAAGCCATCCTCTGGAAAGACGAGCGGATGGGCGCGGATTATTCTGTTGAAGACATTCCGGCGGACTTGCAAGCGGCGGCAGAAGCGGCGCGCGAGCAGATGATCGAAGCGTTGGCCGATGCAGACGACGACATCGCCACCAAATACCTGGAAGGCGAAACGATCAGCGATGACGAAATTCGTGGCGCGCTGCGGCGTGGCTGCATTGCCATCAAGCTGTTCCCCGTGATTTGCGGCACGGCTTTCAAAAATAAAGGTGTGCAGACGTTGTTGGATGCCGTCGTGGATTACATGCCGTCGCCGATGGATATTCACGCGGTGACGGGCACGGACAAAAACGGCAACGAAGTCGAGCGCAAAGCGGATGACAAAGAGCCGTTCTCGGCGCTGGTCTTCAAGATCATGGCCGACAAACACGTCGGACAATTGTCGTTCACGCGCATTTACTCCGGCACGCTGAAAGCCGGGTCTTACGTTTACAACTCCACGAAAGAAAACAAAGAGCGCGTGGGCCGCATTATGAAAATGCACGCCAACAAACGCGAAGACGTGGACGAAGCGTACGCGGGCGAAATCGTCGCAATTGCTGGTCTGAAACAAGCTACGACGGGCGATACAATTTGTGACGACAACAAACCCGTGATCCTCGAAGCGATGGAATTCCCGACCCCCGTGATTTCTCTCGCCATCGAACCGAAGACGCGGCAGGATCAAGAGAAGCTTGGCCTCGCGCTCGGCAAACTGGCGCAGGAAGACCCGTCGTTCCGTGTTTCGACCGATCAGGAAACGAATCAAACGATCATCGCCGGCATGGGCGAATTGCACCTGGAAATCCTCGTGGATCGTTTGAAGCGCGAATACAACGTCGAGGCCAACGTCGGCAAACCGCAGGTCGCCTATCGGGAAACGATCAAGAAGCCAGCGAAAGGCGAAGAGAAATACGCTCGTCAAACCGGTGGTCGTGGTCAATACGGTCACGCAGTGCTCGAAATCGAACCCGGCGAACCCGGTTCCGGTTTTGTGTTTGTCAATGAAATCGTGGGCGGTGCGATTCCGAAAGAATACATCAACCCCGTGCAAAAGGGCGTGGAAGAAGCCATGGAAGGCGGCATCCTGGCGGGCTATGAGATGGTGGACATCAAAGTCCGCCTAGTGTTCGGTAGCTTCCACGAAGTTGATTCGTCTGAAATGGCGTTCAAGATCGCTGGCTCAATTGCGTTCAAGACAGCGGCGAAGAAAGCTACTCCGGTGCTGCTCGAACCGGTGATGAAGGTCGAGATTGTGACGCCTGAAGAATACATGGGCAGCATCACGGGCGATTTGAGTTCGCGGCGCGGGCGCATCGAAAGCATGGAAGCGCGGATGAGCACGCAAATCATCAAGGCGATGGTTCCGCTGGCTTCGATGTTCGGCTACGAAACGGATTTGCGCTCGATGACGCAAGGCCGCGCGGCGTCTTCAATGCACTTCGCGCATTACGAAGAAGCGCCCAAGAGCGTGAGCGAAGAGATCATTGCCAAAGTACAAGGCACGGCCAAGTAGGCTGAGGCCCAATTGTAGATTTGACATTGGAGATTTGAGAGTAAATCTCCGAACAATAACTGCGGAGTTACTCCGTACCTTAAATTCCACTTTGTTTTAAGGAGCGAAATCATCATGGCGAAAGAGAAATTTGACCGGTCGAAACCGCACGTGAACATCGGGACGATTGGGCACGTGGATCACGGCAAAA
>CAZWAK010000363.1:0-2107 GCA_964631865.1 uncultured Heliobacteriaceae bacterium
TCGATCACGTCTGGACGATCAATTCGACGATGGTCGTCAACACGCGCTACGGCTACAACCGCTTCATTCGCGGCACCAACTCGAATCCCGGCAATCGCGGCTTCGATCTCACGAGCCTGAACTTTCCCGCCTATTACAACAAGCTGATTGGCGAAGACACGCGACGTTTCCCGCGCTTTGAGATTTCGGGCTATCAAGGCACAGGCGTCGGCGGCGAATTGCGCCCGACCGATACGCACGCCTTCAATTCGACGATGAATCACGTCGTCAATTCGCACTCGCTGAAGTACGGCATGGAATTCCGTTCGTACCGCGAAACCGACAAGTTTTTCGGCAACAACCAGACAGGGCAATTCAACTTCGATTCGGCCTGGGTGCGCGGGCCGTTGGACAACGCTGCCGTGCCGACGCAATTGGGCTTTTCCTTCGCGGCGTTTTTGTTGGGACTGCCGACTTCCGGCTCCATCAATCAACCAGCGGATTACGCCGAGCAATCCACGACCTGGGGCGTGTTTCTACAGGACGATTGGAAGTTCAGTCCGCGCCTGACGATCAACGCGGGCTTGCGTTGGGAATATGAAGGCGCGCTGACCGAACGCTACAACAAGAGCGTGCGGAACTTCGATTACACCACCGCTCAAGCGATTGAAGCCGCGGCGCGCACGGCCTACACGCGCAACCCGACGCCGGAAGTCCCGGCGGCGAATTTCAACGTGCGCGGCGGCTTGACCTTCGCAGGCGTGAACGGCAACCCGCGCGGGCTGTATAACACACCGAAGAGCAATTTCATGCCGCGCGTGGGCTTTGCCTACAAACTCGACGACAAGACGGTGCTGCGCGGTGGCTACGGCATTTTCTATGGCTTTTTGGGGCAGCGGCGTGGTGACGTGAACCAGATCGGGTTCAGCACGAACACACCGCTGACGCCTTCGCTCAACAACGGACTGACCTTCGTCGAGACATTGTCGAATCCGTTCGCGGCGTTTCAGAACGGCTTGAACGTGGCGCGCGGCGCAGCGGACGGCATTCAGACTTTTCTGGGGCAGGGCATCAGCTTTTACAACCCGAACCCGCTGTCGCCTTATCACCAGCGTTGGGAGTTGAGCTTGCAGCGCGAATTCAAAGGCTGGGTCGCGGAAGCGGCGTACGTCGGCAATCGCGGCACGCATATCGAAACAGGGCGCAACATCAACGCCTTGCCGTTGCAATACCTGAGCACGGCGACGACGCGCGACGACACGCGCAACAACTACCTGAGTGCGCTGCTGCCCAATCCGTTTGTGGGATTGATGCCGAGCAATGCGGGCGCGGGCTTCCGGGCAGCAAACATTGCGCGTTCGCAATTGCTGCGACCGTACCCGCAATTCGGCGACATCAACACGACGACCAACGAAGGCTATTCGTGGTATCACTCATTGCAAACGCGCTTAGATAAACGCTTCTCGAAAGGCTACACGCTGGGCTTCAACTATACGTGGTCGAAGTTCATGGAAGCCGTCGAGTTTCTCAATGCTGCCGATCCTGATCCAGTCGAAGTCATTTCCGGTTCGGATCGCCCGCATCGTTTTTCGGCGAGCGGCATCTTTGAAATGCCGTTCGGCAAAGGCCGCAAATGGGGCGCGAACGTTCCTCGCGCGCTTTCGTATGCGATCAGCGGCTGGCAGGTGTCGGGCGTGTATCAGTTCCAAAGCGGCGTACCGATTGGATTCGGCAACGTGTTTTATTTCGGCGACCTGCGGGACATCGCTTTGCCGAGCGATCAACAGACGGTGGCGAAATGGTTCAATACCAAAGGCTTCGTCGCGTTGCGCAACGGCTCAACGGTAATTCGTAACGCCGCCGGACAACCGATCTGGGTGGATTTCAACGACCCGTGCAAGACGACGTATAACGCGACGAGTTGTCCGGGCACGCCGCTGGCGAATCCGACCGGCTTCAACCGCGATGGGTCGTTCCAACCGGCCAGCAATGTGCGGACGGCTCCGCTGCGGTTGCCGTTCTTGCGCAGCGACCAGATCAGCAACATTGATCTTTCGATCATCAAGAAGACGGAACTCTGGGAAAACAAGAACCTCGAATTCCGCGCCGAGTTCATCAATGCGTTCAA
>CAZWAK010000364.1:0-2104 GCA_964631865.1 uncultured Heliobacteriaceae bacterium
GAGGACGAATACTTCGCATCAGTTGCTGCGTTTCCAGATTCCTGATTTTGACCTCAGCGGGTGAGCTATGATCGAGATACGCAAAAGTTTAAGTGACCAGCCTTTTCCCATCAGAGGTAAAGGCCGCTGTCCCCCCATCTTTCCCGGTAACTACGCTGAAGGCAAAACGCTCTTGGCCTGACAACACATCCCAACCTTGCACTTTGCCATCATCCGTCCGCGCGACAAATGTCTTTCCATCAGGAGACCACTCAATTCCCCAGGCAACCTCCCGCGTTACTACTTTCTCTGGCTCGGAGGTGGGCGCTATCTCCAGATTCAGAATCGTTCCATCCTGGCCAATCGCCAGCAATTTTTTCTCCCCTTCGGTAAAAGCAATAAAAACAGGAACGTCGCTGAGTTCTTTGAGTGCGAGCAGCTCACGCCCTGTCCTGGTTTCCCACACTCTAACGGTATTGTCAGTCGCACCGGCAATCATCTGCCCACTGGGTGAAAAGGGATGGCGAGGATAAATGTCCTGGGCATTTTCAATCTTTATGAGTTGTTTCCCCGTCATCACGTCGTAGATCGCGAAGGACCCGACACCGTAAGCCAAGCTGCGACTATCAAGCGAAAAAGAAGGAAAAGAGAGTCCTGGTCCGGGGGCTTTGAACGACCGGATTTCCTTGCCTGTAACGGTGTCCAATATCTTTACGATCCCGTCTGACCTGCCAGTAGCCAGAAATTTCCCATCAGGAGAATAATTGAGAGTCGTCCACTCGTCTATTCCAATCTCCGGGTATGCAGTAATCGAGACCAATTCCTGCCACGTATTCACGTCCCAGATTTTGATGATTCCCTTCAGATACCCTATCGCCAGTTTCTGGCTATCCGGCGAAAACACATACCAGCGAGCGTTGAGGGAAACTTTTTCAGGAGCCGTACGATCCTGTCCAGTAGCCCAATCCAGCAGGCGTAAATTGCCTTGCAATCTCAACGACGCCAAGTGGCGACCATCCGGTGAAAACGTAACCCGGCGAAATCCGCTGAAGGTCTTTTGCTTTTGCCAGTTGGCGGTATCCCACAAGGTGAGGTTTTCTTTCTCATCCGCAACCGCCAATAGTTTTTGGTCAGCGGAAAGCGCCGCACTCCTTAATTTGGCATCGAGGTTCAGCTTTCGAGCGTTGCCGTTTGCCTGCCGCCAAAGATAAAACCACTCGAACCCGCGCAGGTCTTCCTGCCCAGCGGCGGGCATCTGTGCGTTCAGCAATTCGCGCAGGCGTGCGAAACTGCCATTCTCCAAATCCTTTCCCGCCAAATTCATCTGCGCCGTGTACGCCAACTTGCGATTCGCTTCGGCCTGCTGCTTGGCTTCGTTGCGTTGCCGCAGCGCCACAAACGCCAAGCCGCTCACGACTGCCAGCATCACTGCTGCAATCGCTGCCGTGCGCATCACGCCGCGCCGATACGCGGCTCGTTGTCGTTGCACTTCCGCATCTGGCAGATTCGCCAGCACCCATTCCCGATCAAACACGCGGTAATAAATCCGATTGCGCACGTACAACAACCCTTCCACCACGCGCGTGATGCCCGACAGGCGCAGCACGCTGATGAGCGGGTTCGTTTCGTCGTCTTTGACCCGCTTGTTCTCGCGCAGCTTTTTGTACAAATCCAGCAAGGCCGCGCGGTCGGCTTCGCTTTTCAGCAATCGTTCGCGCACGAAGAGCAAGTTGTCATCGCGTTCGCGGGCGCGCGTGGTGAAAAACAACTCTTCGCAGAGACGATCTACGCCGCCCGCATCGTGGACATTCGCATCGGCGGCGAGGGTTTGGCAGAGACGCTGCGTCAAATATGGATGCCCGCCTGTCCAATACAGAATACGTTCGAGCAGCGTCTTCGCCGTGCGTTCGTCGCGGCCTAAACCATTGGCGAGTGGCACGGCTTCGTCGTCGGTGAAGTCGTTGAGTTCGATGCGCTGCCCAATATTGAACGGCGTCGTGCGTGTGTCGCGGATCAAATCCGACGGCGTCGCTACGCCCAACAAGCAAAACGTGAGGCGTTCCAATTCAGCGTCTTCGGTGCGGCGATTGTAGAGTTCGCGGATGGCGGCGAAGAATTCATCGGT
>CAZWAK010000365.1:0-2087 GCA_964631865.1 uncultured Heliobacteriaceae bacterium
CGCCATATCGTCGCCGCCGATAGCAACTAAGGCTTCGACGCCGAGTTTCTTGAGCGCCGCAATCGTGTTGTCCAAAGCTTCAGGATCGCGTGTGATGTCGCGCCGCGATGCACCCAACACAACGCCGCCGTCCAAATGAATACGCGAGACCTCGTTGATCGTCAGTTCGTGCCATTCATCGGTATAACGTTCGGCGAGCCATTCAAAACCATCGTGAAAGCCCATCGGCACGACGCCCGCATTGATCGCTTCAATCGCGACTGCGGCAATCACGCCATTCGTCCCAGGGGCCGGGCCACCGCCCACGACAATGCCAAGTTTTTTGATAGACATAATTTCTTGAGTAGTCGGTAGTCGGTAGACGGTAGTCGGTAGCAGGAACCTACTGTCTACCGTCTACGGTCTACCGTCTACGCTAAATTACGCTCCTGACGTGAAATCCACGCAGAGATATTCAAATTTGTTGCGGAATTCGCCGACCGAAAGATGCGCCGCTTCCGCCAATTTTTCCGTCCACGCCGAATACTCGAAGTCTTTGGTTTCGAGCCGCAGCATATATTCCCGCGCGACGCGATAGCCTTCGCTGCGAATGTCCACGTTGCGCACGCGGGTTTTGTTCGTCACCGGATTGCGCAGGTCTTTGAAGTACATCGGCACGAGCTTGCCGCCTTGCACCGTGACCATCGCGCCGCTGCCGCCATTGACCAGAAACTTAATCGCGCTGTAGCCCAAGTCTCGGCAATAGGCCGCGTCGTATGGAATCGGATCGCAGCAGCGCAGTTCGTAGCCGATGTTTTTGTTCGTGATCGTCAACTTGATGCCGCGTTCGAGCAAACGGCTTTGCACTTCGACTTTGACTTTGCGCGCGAGGTCAATTTCGGCAAAGCGAATGTGCCCGTGCTCGTCGCGTTCGACGTCCTGCAAATCGGCGAGTTCTGCTGGATCGAGCTTTTCAATCACGCCCTCGGCCAGAATCGCCACGCCGTAATTGCGCCCCATCGCGCGGCGTTTGATGATCGCGCCTTCGACGATGTCGCAGATTTGTGCAAACGGAACGGTTTCCTGTTCGAGTTCTTCGCGAATGATCGTCAACGTTGCGCCCGCCGCTTTGCCGATGCCGAGCGCGAGATGCCCGGCCTGTCGCCCCATTGCCACGACGATGTACCAACGCTTTGTCGAGCGCGCATCTTCCATCAAGTTGCGCACCAATTCGACGCCGACATGCCGCGCCGTTTGAAAGCCGAACGTCGGGATGTGATTTGGCAGCGGCAAGTCGTTATCAATTGTTTTCGGGACGTGAACGGTGTGAATTTCGCCGCCGGATTTTTCCGCGACATAACTCGAAGACAACGCCGTATCGTCGCCGCCAATCGTGACGAGATGCGTGACGCCGACGCGCCGCAACGTGTCAATGACCGACTTCATGTGCTTTTCGTTTTTGGTCGGATTGTCGCGCGCCGTACCGAGCACTGAGCCGCCTTTCAAGTGAATGCGCGAGACATCGTCAATCGCCAACGGACGCAGCCGCGACGTGTCTTCGCGAATCAACCACTTGAAGCCGTCCTGCACGCCCAGCACCTCAAAGCCCTGATTGACCGCTTCAATCGTCGCTGAAGAAATCACGGCGTTGATGCCGGGCGCGGGGCCGCCGCCTACCAATACTGCTAATCTGCCAGAGGACATTTCTTCTCCTGATTGCTATTTGCAAAATGTCGTTGTAGAAAGAAGTTGCGTATTGTAACGAAGGAGATTTGATTTGCCTAGCGCCGCCGCCCAACTTGACGTCTTAGCCATTGCCGCGCATCCCGACGACGTGGAATTGAGCGTCGGCGGCACGCTCGTGAAATTAGCGCAAACAGGCTATAAAACTGGCATTCTGGATTTGACGCGCGGCGAGGCAGGGACGCGCGGCACACCCGCCATTCGCGCCGCCGAAGCACAAGCCGCCGCCGAAATCTTAGGCGTGTCCGTGCGCGAAAATTTAGACCTGGGCGATTCACATATCTGGGTCAACGAAGACTCTCGCATTCAAGTTGTGCGCGCGTTGCGACGTTTGCGACCGCGCATCGTCTTCACCCAATGCTGGG
>CAZWAK010000366.1:0-1872 GCA_964631865.1 uncultured Heliobacteriaceae bacterium
CACTTTAGGTGAATTCAAAAACAACCGAGCCTTCGATGCCCTCGTCAAAATGGCGTCCGAACGCAGCAACGATCAATGGTTTCGCCTCGCCATCTTGAGTTCGGTCGCTGATTCTGCATCGCAATTCTTTGCTGCCTTGCGCGCCAAACATCCGTCATTCGACAACAAAGAAATGATCGCGCAACTCGGTTCGTTGATTGGCGCGAAGCACGATGCGGCGGAGATGACGAGCTTCGTGAAAGGATTGAACGGACTGAAAGAAGCGGAAGCAGGATTGAACGGCTTGGCAAAAGGCTTGCAACTCGCAGGCGTGAAAAACCTGCCAGCGCCCAGCATCGAAGCCACGCTCACGCCGTACCTCAATCACACAAACGAAGCCGTCAGCAAAGCCGCGTGGGACACGGCGCGCTTCTTTGAGTTGAAAGGCTTGATTGACAAGGCGCTCGCTGACCTTGCCAAAGCGGATTTGGACCCGAAGAAAAAAGTCGCAGCCATTCGTGCGTTGCGCGGCGGCCAATTCGCGGCGGTCGCGCCTGTGCTGCAAAAAGTCTTAGCATCGGGCGATGCAGGCGAAGTCAAAGCCGCTGCGGTCGAATCGTTGTCATCCTTCGATGATGCTTCGGTCGCGTCATCATTGCTCGACGCTTGGGCTTCGTACACGCCCGACGTGCGTGCGAAAGTGCTCGATGCAATGCTGAGCGAAAAGGAACGAATGAAAGTCCTGCTCAAAGCCATCGAAGAAACCCGCGTCGAAAAGACCGCGTTCGGCGAAGAGATGCGCGCGCGGCTCTACGAACATCCCGAAAAAGAAGTCGCGGAACGCGCGAAGGCCGTCTTTAAAGGCTCCGGCGATGATCGCGGGGCTGCGGTCGCAAATTACAAAGACGTGCTGAAACTCAATGGCGATCAAGCGCGCGGCAAGCCCGTCTTTGAGCAGCACTGCGCGAAATGCCACCTCCCACAAAAAGGCGGACGCATCGGCGCTGATCTTTCGGGCGTCAACAACAAAACGAAAGACGAATTGCTGACTTCGATTTTGAATCCGAGCTACGCGATTGAGCCGCGCTTTGTGAACTACATTGTGACGACGAATGATGGCCGCATCCGCAACGGCATCCTGGCCAACGAAACGCCGGGCGCGCTGACGTTGCGTGGTCTGGACGGCGACACGACGATCCTGCGCAAAAACATCAAAGAGATCAAAGCCTCAAACATGTCGCTGATGCCGGGCGCGTTCGAGATGTTGATTGACAAGCAAGGCATGGCGGATTTGATCGCATATTTGCGGGCGGGGTTGTAGCTTTTAGAAAAAGAATTTCCGAGTGATGCTGAACATCAAACCCATTTGCTCCTTTTGCCTATCACTATTGCTCTGCGCGATTGCGAGCGCGCAAACCAACCTCGCCTCTGATCCACGCAATATCAAACACGGCTGGGTGATTCCTGACGAAGGCTACAGCGATCAGCCTTATGTCGTCATCACGAATGACGGCGCGTGGCTGTGCGTGATGACGACCGGCAAAGGCACGGAAGGCGCAGGCGGGCAACACGTCGTCGCCGTCATCAGCCGCGACAAAGGCCGTTCGTGGTCGGCACCCATTGACATCGAACCCGCCACTGGCCCCGAAGCTTCGTGGGCAGTTCCCTTCAAAACGCCGTCTGGCCGCGTGTATGTTTTCTACACTTACAACAAAGCCAACCTCCGCGAAGTCCCGAACGCCGCCAACGCCAGCAAGCGCGTAGATACGCTCGGCGTCTATGCCTTCAAATATTCCGACGACAACGGGTACACGTGGTCAAAAGATCGCTACGAAATTCCGATGCACGTGACTGCTGCCGACCGCGACAACAACTTTGGTGGGCAGACGCTGT
>CAZWAK010000367.1:0-1869 GCA_964631865.1 uncultured Heliobacteriaceae bacterium
GCTCGGCCAGCAACGGTCGCGCCAGGCATTCCGCAATCACGAACGGATCGTTGTCGAGCGCCGCCCACAATTCGCGCAGCACGGCGGGCTGTTGCGTGTGCTGTGCCATCCGCTCCAGCTCGGCTTGCAATTGTTCCGGCGTGAGGGGTTGCTGCCAATACTGTGCGAGCGCATTCGATTGCCGCAGATAGTCTTCGACTTTGGCGCGCAGCGCGGCTTCGGGCAACACAGCCTCAAGCGCAGGTTTCGGCGTCGGATTGTCTTGCGGCCAGAGGCGATGCCGATGGTAGACCGCTTCGAGGGCACGTTGATACGCGATGCGGTCTTCAACGCTCAGATCACGGATGGCGGATGGCGGATGGCGGATTGAACTCGTAGCAGCGTGACTGCGCCACACGACAGCGGTGAACGCGACCAGGACGCACAATAACACCAGGCCGCCGCCCATTGTGACCCGGCGCAGCGTAAAGGCGTGAGAACTGAATCGTGCGTGATTGGACATGGCAAACTCCTTTCGGGAACGAAGCGTTGTTAGAAGCCGATGGCTCGTCTATACTGCCGCAGGACAAGCCAATCGGAGGAAGTTTTATGGACGAACGGCAATATAAAGTTTGGTGGCAATTGCATCGCCGTACCGCTGTGGGCGAGCCATTGTCGGACGAAGAAGAACGCGCCTACCAAGCCGGCTTGGCCGAGTTGGAGGCGGAAGAATGGGCCGAACGACCGCCTCTGGCGGAGTTGTTGCGCCCGTTGCAGGAGCAGTTGCGTACTCTCACGGCGCGCAATCAACAACTGGCGCAAGAAGAAGCAGCCTTGCGCGCGCAAGCTGCCGAACTGGAACGCAACTATCGGGCGCTCACAGGCGAGCCGCTCGGTCTGGAACTCTAAATGGCTCATCCGTTGCATCAACAAGTGCGCCGTGCTTTTGTGTATCGCTGCGCCTATTGCGGCGTGCATGAAATCTGGGTCGGCGCGGAACTGACGGTAGACCATTACCAACCACGCGCAGCAGGTGGCGGGGATGAGTTGGCGAACCTGGTCTACGCTTGTCATCGTTGTAATCAGTACAAAAGCGACTATTGGCCGACACCAGAAGAAGCGGCGGCTGGTCTGATCGTTCTTCATCCACAACAGCACGACATCGCACTGCATTATCGCACTAACGAACTGACCGGGGAGTTGGAACCGTTGACGGCGACGGGGGCCTTCAATATTCGCTTGCTCCATTTGAATCGCCCGCCCTTGATGGCGCAGCGCTTGGCGCGGCGGGCGGCAGAAACGCTGGCCCAACGCCTTCAGCTCTTGGAAACGGAGGCGCAGCAAAGTGAACAGACCATTCGGATTTTGCGAACCTCTCTGCTTTTGTCTGGGCCGTACGGCCCAGACAATCCCCCTTTGGACGAATAAAATCAAAACGTTGCTAACTAACAATACTTCAGACATTTTTTAGGGGCTATAGCTCTTGGAAAATCAGCGGTTTACAGAGTCGAAAATGAATTAAATGCAAGTTGCCTGGCTCCTTACTTTCATTTAATTCGCGCCATCACGGCAAATCAACAACTTACGGGGATTCGGGCCTCAAAAAATGTCCGAAGTATTGAACTAAGGGTTGGCTCGTCATTGGAGTCTCCTTGCTCAGCGTGAGAGTGATGTTGCACTCAGACCTATCGTGAGGGTAGGGCAACCATAGCTGATTGCCCTACCCTGCTCGTTGCTCTTCCTATGGTCGCGGCGGAACGGCAGTTCGTGCCGAACGCTGACTCAAACGCAGCGTTCGGCTCGTGCGCGCTGGCTCGCTGACCGTGAAACGTCCCGGCGTCGTCGTCGTGGGCGTGTCTTCGTTGAAGTGGAAGGCTTGCCACATCAGCG
>CAZWAK010000368.1:0-1831 GCA_964631865.1 uncultured Heliobacteriaceae bacterium
AACAAGTGCAGCCGGGAAATCTGTTGCGCGTGCGTCCCGGCGAGAAAATTCCTGTGGATGGCATCGTCACCGAAGGCACAAGCAGCGTGGACGAATCTATGGTGACGGGCGAACCGATCCCGGTTGAGAAAACAGCCGGCAGCCGAGTCACGGGCGGAACGGTCAACGGGACAGGCGGATTCGTGATGCAGGCGGAACGTGTCGGCAGCGACACTTTGCTCGCGCAGATTGTGCGGATGGTGGGGGAAGCACAACGGAGCCGCGCGCCGATTCAACGGCTCGCCGATTTGGTTTCCGCCTGGTTCGTGCCGCTGGTTGTATTGGTAGCGATTTTGACCTTCATCGTGTGGGCTGTTGCGGGGCCGGAGCCGCGCTTTGTGTATGCGCTGGTGAATGCGGTGGCAGTGTTGATTATTGCCTGTCCGTGCGCGCTCGGACTTGCCACGCCAATGAGCATTATGGTGGGGACGGGACGCGGCGCAATCGCAGGCGTTCTCATCAAAAATGCCGAAGCGTTGGAAGCGATGGAGAAAGTAGATACGTTAGTGGTAGATAAGACCGGCACGTTGACGGAAGGTCGCCCGAAACTTGTTTCTATCCTTCCGCAAGCGAGTTACAGCGAAGCACAAATTCTCAGCCTCGCCGCCAGTCTTGAACGAAGTAGCGAACATCCGTTGGCCGCTGCGATTTTGGCGGCAGCACAAGAACGCCAGATCGAGTCCGTCGAAGTCACCGATTTTCAGTCTGTCACGGGCAAAGGAATCAACGGGAAAATCAATGGCAAGAGCCTTGCACTCGGCAATCGCACGTTGATGGACGATCTTGCGATCACGATTGACGCCGCCCTGGATGTGCAGGCAGATCAACTTCGTCGGCAAGGGCAAACAGTGATGTTTCTGGCGGTAGCGAATCGCTTAGCCGGATTGCTCGGTGTGGCTGACCCGATCAAAGAATCTGCGCCAGAGGCGATCAATACCTTACGCGCCGATGGGGTGCGAATTGTGATGCTGACGGGAGATTCCAAAGCAACCGCGCGCGCTGTTGCTGCCAAGCTGGGGCTAGACGAAGAAATCGCGGAGGTGTTGCCAAACCAAAAAAGCGAAGTCATCAAACAACTGCAAGCCGAGGGCAGAATTGTGGCGATGGCTGGGGACGGCATCAACGATGCGCCTGCGCTGGCGCAAGCACACGTCAGTCTGGCGATGGGAACAGGCACAGATGTTGCAATGGAGAGTGCTGGCATTACCTTGATCAAAGGCGATCTGCGTGGCATTGTTCGCGCCCGCAAACTGAGCCAGGCCGTGATGCGCAATATTCGACAAAATTTGTTCTTCGCCTTTTTGTACAACGTTCTGGGCGTTCCTATTGCCGCAGGCGTTTTGTATCCGTTTGTTGAGCTATTGCTCAGCCCGATGATCGCCAGCGCCGCCATGACATTCAGTTCCGTTTCGGTCATCGCCAATGCGTTGCGATTGCGCAAGGTTGATTTATAAGCACCCCAGCAAAAAATCGCTGGATAAAGGCGTGGCGCGAGTTGGCAAATTGCGTGGACTGGCGCGCGCGTACCAACGGCAACATTGCCGCTCAAAGATCAATAGAGAGGATCAGATGAAACACCGATCTTACCAGAAATTCTTTTCCCTGACGCTTTTCCTGATTGCTTTGACAGTTCACCTCAATGCGCAATCAGGTGGCGGCGTAAAGCTTCTTCGTGTTCCCAACAATGGGCTGCAACCACAGGCCGTGATAGATGCGGGCGGCACGCTTCAACTCATCTATTTTGTGGGCGAGCCGGGTGGCGGCGATCTCTATTACGTGCGGCGTGATGCCG
>CAZWAK010000369.1:0-1821 GCA_964631865.1 uncultured Heliobacteriaceae bacterium
ACATGGTGATCACGCCTACGGTCGGAACAGCCTGGCTCGTAGGGGAAGATACGCTTGATCACTATTTGATTCGCCGGATCGAAAACAAAACCAACAATCGGGTGGTGCGGCTGTTCGTGCGCAGCTTCCTCAATCCGGGGCGCAGTTTTGCTAATGCAATGCGTGGCAAATATCCCTGGTATCGAGACGACCGAAAGTTATAACTATCGCGGCTGGCGACTGCGTTGGTTGTCAGTCAGTTTCAGACTTTTGCCCTGTTGGAGGAAATGAAATATGGATCGTCAACTGGTTATTGCATACCTTGGCATGAAGACCCGCATGCGTTCGTTAGACGTCGTGGCGAATAATCTCGCTAATGCTTCCACGACAGGCTTCAAAGCCGAGATTGATTTCCAGCAGTTAATTGACGGAAAGGATCGGTTATTACTTCCGGGACAGTCGGCGGGACAGGTCTCGCCTACGCCGGAAGCAGAGAGCAGCGTGCTGGGAGTGATGAGCGGAACGGTACTCAAAATGCTGCCGGGAGCTTATCGTCAAACCGGGCGACCATTGGATGTGGCTCTGGTGGGCGACGGTTTTTTGGTGGTTCAGACCGCGCGGGGACAGCGGTATACGCGCGCGGGAAATCTGACCCGCAATCGGGATGGGCAACTTGTCACGCAAGACGGCAGCCTGGTGGTTGGCGAAGCCGGGCCGATCACGATTCCTGCGGGGGAACTCACAATAGGTGAAGACGGTACAATTTCGGTGCAGGGAAAATCGGCTGGTCGTCTGAAGGTCGTCCGATTTTCGCATCCCGGCACCGAACTCGTGCCGGAAGGCGGGACATTCTTTGCCACAGCCGAAGGCGTAACGCCACAAGCAGACAACCAGACCCAGTTACGGCAGGGAGTGCTGGAAATGTCAAACGTAGACCCTATGCGAGAAATGGTGACGCTCATTCAACTGCAACGGGAATTTGAATCCTTGCAGCGGAGTCTCAAGCTAAAACTGGCCGGGGAAGATGAAATCGGCAAAATTTAGCGAGCCAACTCCGCTCACAAAAGAGGAAGCGATGAAATGAACAAATTGCCTATTATCAACCAGCCTCCGCCTGAAGCCGGATTCATGAATCAACCGCTGTCAGAGACGACGATTGACTCCGGCGCACACGCCGTGACACGCGGGCGGCGGCTGGAATACTTCACCATCATCTGGAATTGCCTGGAAAGCATGGTTGCGCTTGGTGCAGGACTGATCGCCGGGAGCATTGCGCTGGTGGGCTTCGGCTTTGATTCTTTGATTGAAACTGCCTCCGGGGGCATTCTGCTCTGGCGTCTGCACGATGGTGCGAAGGGCGAAGAAAGAGAACCGACTGCCTTAAAATTGGTGGGCCTTAGCTTTTTGCTTCTGGCGGGGTATGTCGCCTTTGATGCCACCAAATCGCTCCTGCGCCGCGAACCACCGGAAGCCAGCTATGTCGGCATTGCCGTCGCCTTACTCTCGTTGCTTGTGATGCCGCTACTCGCCAGAAAAAAACGTCAGGTGGCAGCTTTGCTTAACAGCCGGGCCTTACAAGCAGATTCACGGCAAACCGATCTGTGCGCGTACCTCTCAGCCATTCTCATTGGCGGATTGTTGCTCAATGCGCTTTTCGGCTGGTGGTGGGCTGATCCGATTGCCGCGCTGGTGATGGTTCCGATTATCGCTAAAGAAGGGCTGGAAGCATTGCGTGGGGAAACCTGCTCCGATTGCAGTTGCTCATAAGTCTTGGCAAGAAGGAGGAAAATTATGTCAGTTCTAAGTCTCCAAACAAATGTTGAGGTGAAGCAGGAAACCCTT
>CAZWAK010000370.1:0-1778 GCA_964631865.1 uncultured Heliobacteriaceae bacterium
CTCATTGATTCATCCTTTTCTTAAAACAACTCATTGATCGCATTCACGCCGTGTTCGACCACGCGAATCGGCCTTCCTTGCAAGCCCGGCAATTCGGTGTCCAAATCAATCTGCAACGCTTTGAATATCGTCGCCACGACTTCGGCGGGATTCGCGGGGCGGTCTTTCGGATATGCACCGAGTTCGTCCGATGCGCCGACGATGTTGCCGCCTTTGATGCCTGCGCCAGCCCACAGCATTGACCAGCATTGCGGCCAGTGATCGCGGCCTCCGGCGGGGTTGATCTTGGGCGTGCGCCCGAATTCGCCGCCTGCGACGACCAATGTATCTTTCAGCAAACCGGTGTTGTGCAAATCTTCGAGCAGTGCCGAATAGGCCAAGTCAAACGCGGGGCCGACTTGATCTTTGTAGCATTGAATCGGGCTGAAGGGCGCGGAGCCGTGAATGTCCCACGTGATTTCATTGAAAACCGTCTCGAACATATTCACGGTCACAAAGCGCACGCCGCGTTCGATCATGCGGCGCGCGAGCAGGCAGCTCATCCCAAAACGATTGCGCCCGTAGCGGTCTTTGTTCGCGTCAGATTCCTGCGATAAATCGAAGGCTTCACGCATCTTCGCGGACGACATCAGCGTGTAGGCTTGATGAAAGTTTTCGTCCATCAACTTCGCATCCTGACTCGCCTCAAAGCCTTTGACCGAGGCGTCTACCATTTCGCGCAAGCGACGGCGATGGTCGGTACGCACGGCGGAAATGTAATTCGGCGGCAGCAAGTCCGGCACTTTGAAATCCGGGCGCGACGGGTCGGAATTCAGCACGAACGGATCGAACGCTTTGCCCAAAAATCCGGCGCTTTGCCCGTGCGGCATATTGCCTCCGGTATTGCCAATCGGACGCGGCAACAACACGTGCGCAGGCGCATCGCCACGTCCGCCGCGCAGCTTGCCGAGCACACAACCGGCGTGCGGATGTTCGATGCCGTTTTGAAAGAGGCGTCCGATTTGCATCATCTGATGCCCGGTGTCGTGGACAGCCGCAGCGGTGTGATACATCGAACGCAGGATCGCAAACTTGTCGGCGTGTTTGGCGATGTTCGGAAAGATTTCGCTGATTTCGATGCCGGGCACGTTCGTCTTGATGGGCTTGAAGGGGCCGCGAATTTCGGCGGGTGCATTCGGTTTCATATCCCACGTGTCCAACTGGCTCGGTGCGCCGACGAGCATCAGGAAGATGCAGTTTTTGCTGTCAGCATTGGTTGCGCCCATTGCTTTGAGTTTGAAGGTGTCAGCCAAACTCAGGCCGAGCATAGACAATGCGCCCGCGTGCAAAAAGTCGCGGCGGCCAAACTCATCACAAAGCTGAACTCGTCGGTTGGCATCGAAACGGAACATAGCGGATTCTCCTGATGAATGGGTTACTTGTGGTGAATCGGAAGCCCGGATTATACGCGCAAAAACTCGTCGCAACCAATGAAATTCCTGGCGGCAATTGCCGACAATTGTGATAGAGTGCGCTCTCGCTCGCGCCCCTCAGTGCAGCCCCTCCTGTAGTATCCAAATTTCATGCAGCTTCTTCACCAAGCTTTGTTGCTCAGCAGCGCGCTGCTCGTGCTGTGCAGTAGTGTCGCGGGGCAGACCAGAAAAATCACTTGCCCATCGCTGGAACTCACGGTTCCGGCGCAAGCCGTGATTGAAGGCGAACTCGTTACGCTGCGCGCTTCGTTGGCGGGAAAACCCGCCAGCGCCAAACTCACCTACATCTGGGCGATTTCCAGCGGC
>CAZWAK010000371.1:0-1708 GCA_964631865.1 uncultured Heliobacteriaceae bacterium
TATCTCGAACGGCTGGCGCAGGAAATTTCCAAAGACTACAAGACACCCAACTATAACTTTTACGAAACCAGCCAGATTGATTTCCAGTTTCATCGCTACATCTGGCAACGGTCGGGCAGTCCAATTCTCTGCACGACGCTGGAACAGGTGACGCTGCCGCTCTTCGCTTTCATCGGGCTGCTGCGGCAGGTGGGAGCCGAAGAACGGCGCACGGGCGATCCGCACGAACCCATCGTCGCAGCGTTGCGCAGCCGCAAGGCGAAACGGATTACCGAAGTCGTGCGGGAACACTTCGCACATTCTTACAACCATTTCATCGAATCGAACAGCGACGATCTGCCGACCTTGCTCAAAGGCCGTCGCTAACCATTCATAAGGAAAATCATCATGACCAAATTCCAGGGAATCCTGCCGGCCACGATCACGCCCTTCGATGCAGAAGGCCAGTTTCGCACTGACTCATTTGAACGATTGCTCGAACGCTGCTACGCCGCCGGCGTGGATGGCGTGTACGTCTGCGGGCAGACGGGCGAAGGCTTGCAGCAAAGCGCCGAGCAGCGCAAGCGCGTCGCCGAAGTTGCGGTGAAACATTCGCCCAAAGACAAAACCATCATCGTTCACACGGGCGCGATGAGTACGGCGGAAGCGGTTGACCTGACAAATCATGCCGCCCGCATCGGCGCGCACGCGGTCAGCGCCCTGCCGCCTATCGGCAATTATTCCTTCGCCGAAGTGAAAGCGTATTACACGGCGATTGCGGCGGCGTCCGACATTCCGCTGCTGATTTATTACTTTCCGGCTTATGCGCCGAGCGTTAACAGCCTCGATCTGATTCTCGACCTGTGCGCGATTCCCAACGTCTGCGGACTGAAATTCACCGCCAACGATTTGTTTTTGCTCTCAGAAGTGAAGAAGAGTGGCGCGACGGTGTTTTACGGCACGGATGAAATGCTGATCGCTGGACTGGCGATGGGCGCGGATGGCGGCATCGGCAGCTTCTACAACGTCGCCCCCGAACTTTTCGTCCGGCTTTGGGCATTGACGCGCCAAGGTGAGTGGGAGCAGGCGCGCGTAATGCAACAGCAAATCAACGAACTGCTCGCCATCGGGCTGCGCTTTCCCGTGCATCCGGCAGTCAAGGCGATGGTCGCGCGACGCGGGATTGATTGCGGTCAGTGCCTGCCGCCGCGTCGTAGCCTGACGGCAGAAGAAGAAGCCCGCCTGGATGAAATGATCGCCGGAACGGATTTCACCACCACGCTTTTTGCGCGGAGAGCAGAACAATGAAGACCGCGCGCTATGCCTGGGCGTTGGTCGCGCTGCTGTGGGTCGTAGCGCTGCTGAATTACCTCGACCGGCAGGTAATCTTTTCCCTATTCCCGCCGCTGCAACAGGAATTCAAAGTTTCCGCCGCCCAACTCGGTTTGCTGAGTACGTTTTTCCTTTGGGTTTACGGACTCGTCAGCCCACTGGGCGGTTTTCTGGCGGATCGTTACAGCCGCAAAAAAATCATCATCCTCAGTCTGGCCGTCTGGTCGGCGGTCACATGGCTGACCGGCCACGTCACCAGTTTCAACCAACTGCTCGGCGCACGCGCGCTGATGGGCGTCAGCGAAGCCTGTTACATTCCCGCTGCGCTCGCTTTGATTGCCGATCATCACGGCGAGCGCACACGCTCGCTGGCGACCGGGTTGCATCAAAGCGGCAT
>CAZWAK010000372.1:0-1672 GCA_964631865.1 uncultured Heliobacteriaceae bacterium
GCGAGCGAGCGCCGCCAGGTCTGCCATTCGTGGTCAGTGCCGGGCGATTCGTAATAGATGTGTTTGATGCCTGCCTTCTCCAGCGTTTGGTGAAAGTTATTGACACTCTGATACATCCGCTCCGGCTCCTTCGTGCCAATCCCGATCCACACCAAGCGCACTTTTTTATTGAAGGCCGCCGCATCGCTCAAGGCCCCGCCAAATGCGGTCTTGAGGTCAAGCGGCGAAGTCGCCATCCCGCCGCCCGCGCCGCTAAATCCGCCGATGTAAGAAAAGAGGTCGAGATGTTTCAGCGTGATCTGAAACGTCTGCATGCCGCCCATCGAAAGGCCTGCCATCGCGCGGTGATCGCGGTCAGCGAGCGTTCGGTAAGTTTTGTCAACGAATGGGATCAAGGCCTGCGTGACATCATCCGAGAACGCCGACGTCATCTCCTGCATCGCCCTCATTCTTTCGGGCGAGCCAGCGGGAGGGCCGGTCAAAGCGGGCGCAGTCTGACCGGCACGACGGGCGTAGCCATACGCCATCACGACGATCATCGGCTTGCACTTTCCCGCCGCAATCAGATTATCCAGGATGAAGTTGGCGCGTCCCTGTCGTATCCACCCCGTTTCATCCTCGCCGCCACCGTGTTGCAAATAAAGCACGGGAAAGCGTTGCCTGGTTTGCGCTTCGTAACTCGGCGGAAGATAGACCAGCGCGTGTCGCCAACTGCCGGTTACTTTCGAGTTATACCAAACCTCGCGCACCTGACCGTGCGGCACGTCTTGAATCGAATAATAGGTCGCCCCCGGCTCTGGCACTTCGACCGCGCTGGCGTGCTTGCCGCCGCCAAAAAAGGCGTGACTGCCCGTGTCGCTGGCTTCCGCGCCATCCACGACGAAGTTGTAGTAATGCAAGCCGGGAACCAGCGGGGGCGTCGTGAACGTCCAGAATCCATCGGACTGTTTCGTCATTTCGGCTTTCGGGCCGCTCCAGAAATTGACCCGGACTTTCATGGCGTCGGCAGCTTTCACACGAAGCTGAACCCTCCCCTGACCATCAACGCGAGGATATTCCGCTCCCCACACATTAGTCGTAGCGGGCTGAAAATCGCTCGCCTCTTGTGCGTAACAGAGTCCCGCAAAAAATGCGCAGCAGAGACTTGCCAATAGAAGATTCCAAAACCTTTTCATCTGTTTTCTCCTTGTTTGCTTACTGATAAGCCTTCAGGTCTGCTTTTTTATTTCAACCGCAGCCGCAAAATCGTCAACGAATGCGCTGGGAAGGTGTAATTGAAGCCATTGTTTTCAATCGTCGCCGTGACGTTGCGCGTGACAGGGCGAACTTTCTTGTCATTGCCAAACGTGTGCGTCGCTTTCAGATCAGGATGATTCAGTTCCCAAACAGCGATGGCGTTCGTCAGTTGGCCTTCCTGATTGTCAATCCGCGTCGTGATGTCTTTGTCCTTGCTGCGATTCAGCACGTTGACGTAGATCGTTTTCTCTCCCGCGTTGTAGGTCGTCGAGACGTCCAGATATTTCAGCGCCGGACGATTGCCGACTTTGTAGGTCGGCGCAGAGACAAACGTGTCGAGCGACTGATTGCCTTTCTGTTTGGTAAATTCGACCAGCGGGAAATAGATCGTCTGCAAAAACAGCCCTTGTTTATTGGTCGTGATCGGCGCAATGAC
>CAZWAK010000373.1:0-1669 GCA_964631865.1 uncultured Heliobacteriaceae bacterium
TATTTTGTGGGCGAGCCGGGTGGCGGCGATCTCTATTACGTGCGGCGTGATGCCGGCAAAACTGAATTCACCATGCCACTTCGCATTAACAGCGAGCCGAATACTGCCGTCGCTACCGGAACGATTCGTGGGGCGCATTTAGCGATTGGAAAAAATGGGCGCGTTCACGTCGCCTGGAACGGGCCACACAAACCCGGTCACGAAGCAGCAATGTTTTACGCGCGAATGAACGATGCGCGCACAGCCTTTGAATCCCAGCGCAACGTGATGCAATTCTCTGGCGGGCTGGATGGCGGCGGGTCGGTCGCGGCGGATAAATCGGGCAACGTGTTCGTCGTCTGGCACGGCAAAGGAGAGCAGACCGGCGAAGAGCATCGCCGCGTTTGGGTTGCTCGTTCGACGGATGACGGAAAGACGTTCGCGCGCGAAGTTCCCGCGTGGAACGAGCCGACCGGCGCTTGTGGTTGCTGCGGAATGCGTGCCTTCAGCGATCCGCAAGGGCGCGTGCATCTGCTGTATCGCGCTGCCAGAGAGAATGTGAACCGGGATATGTATCTGCTGACTTCCGACAATCACGGGCAGAGTTTTTCAGGAACACTGCTCGACAAGTGGAAGTTGGACGTCTGTCCCATGAGTTCGGCAACGTTGGCTGATGGAGCAAATGGGTTACGCGCGGCGTGGGAGACACAAGGGCAAGTCTATTTTGCTTCGCTTGATCCGAAAAAGCCGCAGTCAATTTCTCCCGTTCCAGCAACTAGTATGGCGGGAAAAAGTAAGCATCCCGTGATTGCCACAAATGCACGCAAGGAGACAATGCTGGTCTGGACAGAAGGCACGGGGTGGAAGAAAGGCGGCTCGCTGGCGTGGCAGCGTTACGATGCAAACGGAAAGCCCGTCGGCGCAAAAAGCGAGATGCCGGGGATTCCGGTTTGGAGCTTTGCTGCCGTTGTCGTGGAGAAAGATGGCAGCTTCACAATTATCTACTGATGGTGACGATGAAGCACAAAGATGAAAATTATATTCCCGCCCTCAGCTATGACGGGCTAACGTTTCTCTATGACCCGGTTGTCCGGCTGACGACACGCGAGGCCGCGTTCAAATCGGCGTTGCTGGCACAAGCGCGAATTTATTGTGGACATCGCGTGCTTGATTTGGCCTGTGGCACAGCAACGCTGACAATTGCGATCAAGCAAGCGCACGCGGGCGCTACTATCGTGGGCATTGATGGCGATCCGGCGATTCTTCACTTGGCCCGCACCAAAGCGCACCAGGCGAATGTCGAGGTGCAGCTTGATGAAGGGTTATCGTATGAATTGCCCTACGCCAATGAATCTTTCGACCGCGTGTTATCAAGCCTCTTCTTTCATCATCTCACGCCCGAAAATAAGCGGCGAACGCTGACCGAAGTCTGGCGCGTGCTGAAACCGGGTGGCGAATTTCACGTTGCCGATTGGGGCATGCCGCAGAATGGGCTAATGAAAGTGGCCTCACAAGCAATTGTCAGGTTCGATGGGGCAACGACAATAGATAACTTTGCCGGACGGCTGCCCGCTTTTATTGAGCAGGCAGGCTTTACTCATGTGCAGGAAACCAGCCACTTCAACACCCTTTTCGGCACCATCCGCTTACATTGTGCGTTGAAGCCAGGGCGCACATAAGAGCGGCTTTG
>CAZWAK010000374.1:0-1603 GCA_964631865.1 uncultured Heliobacteriaceae bacterium
GTTTGCGGCAGGCAAAGCCGTGTTCTTCGGCGGCATGCACGATCCGTACACCATCCCAGTGCAGGATTTGAATGACGATCACAAGCTCGGCGACAAACGCAATTCCGACCGGCACGCGACGCAGTTGTTTGCCGACACGGCGATTGAGTTTTTGCAAAAGCAAACGAGCAACAAACCGTTCGCGCTCTATGTCGCCTTCACGCTGCCGCACGATCCACGCACTGCACCGCCGGAATATCACAAACAGTACGACGCCGCGAAGATGCCGCTGCCCGCCAACTTTCTGCCGCAGCATCCGTTCAATAACGGCGAGTTGACAGTGCGCGATGAAAAGCTTGCGCCCTGGCCGCGCACGCCGGAGATCGTGCGCCAACATCTGGCCGATTACTATGCTTGTATCACGTACCTCGACGCGCAAATCGGGCGCATCCTTGCGGCGCTCAAACAAACCGGACAGTACGACAACACGATCATCGTCTTCGCAGGCGACAGCGGCCTCGCCATCGGCAGTCACGGCTTGTTCGGCAAGCAAAATGTCTACGAACATTCGATGCGCGCGCCGCTCATCCTCGCCGGGCCGGGCGTGCCGAAAAACAAACGCTCCGAGGCGTTCACCTACTTGCTCGATCTGTTTCCGACGCTGTGTGATTTGGCGAGTGTGAAAACGCCGAGCGGCGTCGAAGGCTTGAGTCTCGCGCCGGTTCTCACGGGGACACAAAAAACGCGCCGCACCGCACTGTTTACGGCCTATCGCAACGTGCAACGGGCGGTGCGCGACGACCGCTGGAAGCTGATCGTGTATCCGCAGATCAATCACACGCAGCTTTTCGATTTGCGTAATGACCCAGCGGAAACACGCGATCTGGCGCGCGATCCGAAGTTTGTCAAGCAAGTCGAAAAGATGATGACCTTGCTCAAGCAGAAGCAAGCAGAAGCAGGCGACACACAACCGTTGCGCGTCGCGCAGCCGCAACCCGCCGCGTTTGATTTCACGAAAGTGATACGCCCGTAATCCGATGGGAGCTTGAGGAGAAACCATGCGAATCGCTATTTTCGGCAATTCTGGTTCCGGCAAATCCACGATGGCGCGCGCGTTGGCCGAGCGGCATGGCATCCCGATGCTCGAACTGGATATGGTCGTTTGGGAACCGGGTCAGATCGCTGTGCAGCGCCCACACCATGACATCGTCACCGCCGTCGAGAGCTTCCTGGCCGCGCACGAGCAATGGGTCGTCGAAGGTTGTTACGGTGAACTGATCGAATTAGTCCTGGCGCATTGCACCGAATTGGTGTTTCTCAATCCGGGGGTGGAAGCGTGCGTAGCCAACAATCGCCGACGGCCCTGGGAACCGCACAAATACGAATCGCCGGAAGCGCAGGACGCAATGTTCGCCGGGCTGATCGAATGGGTTACGGGCTATTACGCGCGCGACGATCAGTGGTCGCTCGCGTACCATCGCCGCATTTATGAGTTGTTTCCCGGCAAGAAAACCGAGATCACAAACGGCACGTCAGAATCTTGACAAAGATTTTAAGCCGGGCTGAGGCGGAATTTACAACGAAGCTTTATCCTCACAAGCAAATCATGACCTTATTACAAGGT
>CAZWAK010000375.1:0-1600 GCA_964631865.1 uncultured Heliobacteriaceae bacterium
GTCATCGTGCGGAACGAATTCGTGCAGCGGCGGATCGAGCGTGCGAATCGTGACCGGGAAGCCGTTCATCGCGCGGAAGATGCCGACGAAATCTTCGCGTTGCAGTTCGAGCAAGGCCGCAAGCGCACCGTTGTAAAGTTCGCTCGGACGTTTGAATTTCTTCTCGATTTCTTTGACGCGCTTTTTGGCTTCTTTCTTTTTCTCGCCGGAAGCTTTTTCGACGTCGGCTTGTGCCGCGAGCAATTGCGCTTCGATGGCTTTGTATTCGGTCGAAGACAAAATCATCTGGCGCACGCTGTCAATGCGGTCGCCTTCAAAAAACATGTGTTCCGTGCGGCAGAGGCCAATGCCTTCTGCGCCGAAGCTGCGCGCGACTTCGGAATCGTGCGGCGTGTCGGCGTTGGCGCGCACACCGAGCTTGCGATACTCGTTGACGTAATCCATCAGCGTCTTGAACGTGCCGCTAACTTCTGGGTTGATGAGCGGTGCTTGGCCTAAAATCACTTCGCCCGTCGAGCCGTTCAGCGTCAGCCAATCGCCTTTATTGATTGTGTTGCCGTTGAGTTCGGCGGATTGATTTTTGTAATCCACTTTCAATTCACCGAGACCCGCGACGCAGCATTTGCCCATCCCGCGCGCGACCACAGCCGCGTGAGATGTCATGCCTCCGCGCGCGGTCAAAATCGCTTGCGCGGCAACCATGCCGTGGAAGTCTTCGGGCGAGGTTTCGATGCGCAACAGGATCACTTTTTCGCCCGTCTTCGCCAATTCTTCGGCTTCGTCAGGATCGAAAACAACTTTGCCGGTTGCTGCGCCGGGCGAGGCGGGCAAGCCTTGTCCAATGACCTTCACTTCCGCTTTCGGGTCAATCATCGGGTGCAACAACTGATCTAATTGCGCGGGTTCGACACGGCTGATCGCGGTCTTTTTGTCAATCACGCCTTCGTTGACCATCTCAACGGCGATGCGGACAGCAGCGGCTCCGGTGCGTTTCGCGTTGCGCGTTTGCAGCATGTAGAGCTTGCCTTTTTCAATCGTGAATTCGAGGTCTTGCACGTCTTTGTAATGCGTTTCGAGCTTCTGCGCGAGTCCGGCGAATTGCCGATACATTTCGGGCATTTCTTCGTGCAGTTGCGCGATTTTCTTCGGCGTACGGATGCCAGCGACGACGTCTTCGCCCTGCGCATTTTGCAGATATTCGCCGTAAATCACGCGCTCGCCCGTCGCGACGTCGCGCGTGAAGGCGACGCCCGTGCCGGAGTCTTCGCCAAGATTACCGAACACCATCGTTTGCACGTTGACGGCAGTGCCGAGGTTGTCGGCAATTTTGTTGATGCGGCGATAATCTTTCGCGCGACGACCATTCCATGAAGCAAACACGGCTTTGATCGCGTATTGCAATTGTTCTTTGGCGTCGGTCGGGAAGTCTTTGCCGATTTCTTTTTTGACGAGTTCTTTGTAATCCGCAACAACTTTGGCGAGCGTTTCCGCGCCAACGGCGGTGTCTTCTTTGACACCGAGTTCGTGTTTGTAGCCTTCAAAAATGTGCTCGAACTTTTCGGAATCAATGCCCAGCACGATCTTGCCGAACAGTTGAATG
>CAZWAK010000376.1:0-1571 GCA_964631865.1 uncultured Heliobacteriaceae bacterium
CTTCATATGAGGTGACAAGATTTAATGCTTCATATTGTTTTTTGCCTGTATAACAAAAAAAACCAAGTTGATGCTTTAACTCTTGACGCCTCTCTATCCGCGTTCCGGTGACAACATAATGAATCAATTTACGATCAAAAGTCGCTTGCTTGTAGGCTGGTGTTTACTGCTCATCACTACGGTGGCAACAACTGCACAAACGCCCAACAAACCCAACTACGTCTTCATCGCCGTTGATGATTTGAACGATTGGATCGGCGTGCTCGGCGGGCATCCACAGGTCAAAACGCCGAACATAGATCGTTTGGCACGACGCGGCGTCACGTTCACGAACGCGCACACGCAAGCGCCGCTGTGCAATCCGTCGCGCGCGAGTTTGCTGTCGGGCTTGCGACCTTCGACGACCGGCTTGTACACGTTGCAACCGGGCGTGCGCGCTGTGCCTGCGCTCAAAGATCACGTGATGTTGCCGCAGTATTTGGCGGCGCACGGCTACGCGACCTTCACGGCGGGCAAGATTTATCACGACGGTTCGCTCAAACCGAATGAGCGCGCGCAAGAGTTTGATACTTGGGGCGAGCCAGGCCCGATGCCGTATCCATCAAAAAAATTTGTCAATTCGCCTGATCCAATCAAAGCAATGGATTGGGGTGTCTTCCCCGAAAACGACGAAGCGCAAGCCGATTGGAAAATCGCGGACTCCGCCATTCAGTATTTGCAGAAGGCCAAACGCGACAAACCGTTTTTCTTAGGCGTCGGTTTTCGCCTGCCGCATGTGCCGTGTTTCGCGTCGCAGAAATGGTTTGATTTGTACCCGGAAGACAAATTGGTGATGCCGCCGGTCAAGCGCGATGACCGCGACGATGTGCCCGAATTCGCGTGGTATTTGCATTGGAAGTTGCCGGAGCCGCGTCTGTCGTGGCTCGAAGCCAACAACCAATGGCGACCGCTGGTGCGCGCGTATTTGGCCACGATCAGTTTGATGGACTCGCAAGTCGGGCGCGTGCTGGATGCGTTGGCGGCGAGCGGTTTGCAAGACAACACAATTGTGGTGTTGTGGTCGGATCACGGCTGGCACTTGGGCGAAAAAGGCATCACGGGCAAAAACACGTTGTGGGAACGCTCGACGCGCGTGCCGTTGATATTCGCGGGGCCGGGCATCAAGCCGAATGCGAAGAGCCATCGTCCTGTTGAATTGCTCGACCTCTATCCGACGTTGGTGGAGTTAAGCCGCTTGCCTGTCAAAACAGGCTTGGAAGGCCACAGTTTGGCGAAGCTCTTGAAAAATCCGAACGCCGCGCGGCCCTGGCCTGCGCTCACGACGCACAATCAAAACAATCATGCGGTGCGCTCGGAACGCTGGCGCTACATTCGCTATGCCGACGGTTCGGAAGAGTTGTATGACCATCGCAACGATCCGAATGAATGGACGAATCTGGCGCGCGACAAACGTTTTGCGAAGGTGAAGCAGGAGCACGCGCGCTGGTTGCCGAAAACAAATCTGCCGCCCGTCGCCGGCAGCGCCGCGCGATTATTGGTCAAGGAAAACGGCGTGTGGAGGTGGGAAGGCA
>CAZWAK010000377.1:0-1506 GCA_964631865.1 uncultured Heliobacteriaceae bacterium
CTTTTTCTTTTCCTACCGCCTCATACTATTTCCACCACTTTTGATTCTATCTCCCAAGCCGCGCACGCTGAATTGGTGATGTCGGTTTGCACAGGCGCGTTGTTGTTGGCGAAGGCGGGCCTGCTCGAAGGCTTGGCGGCAACGACGCATTGGGCCGCGATGGATTTGCTGCGCGATGTTGCACCAAACACGACCGTGCAGCCGGAACAACGCTTCGTGGACAACGGGCGCATCCTGCTTTCGGCAGGCATTTCGGCAGGCATTGATCTTTCGTTCCACATCGTCGCGCGATTATTGGGCAAAGAGGTTGCCACAGAAACGGCGCGCTGGATGGAATACGAGTGGAAAGAGCTATAACTTTTGTGCTGGATGCGGTTCGTATTGGGGCGGCAGAATTTCAGTGTTTTTGCGGCGGCCCTTTCGCTTCGGCCTCGGCTGCCGCACTGGTCGTCAGCCACGCCGGATACCAGCGGAAGAGATTGCCCGTCAGGCTGGCAACAAAGAGTTCGCCGCTCTTCGCCATCGTCAGCATGTGGCCGGGGCTTTCCATTGCGCCCAGAATTTTTCCGGTTTCGACTTCAATCTTCATAATCCGGCCTGCCAGCGTGTCGTACGTGATGTTCTCGACGTTGTTGCGATGCGTGATGATCCACATTTCATCCTGCGGCGTGATGAAGAGGCCTTGCGTCGCGCCCAAGTGTGTCCACTGTTTCAGAAACTCGCCGTTGGCGTTGAAGATTTGAATGCGATTGTTCTCGCGGTCGCTCACGTACACGCGGCTTTTCGCGTCCACGGCGACTGAGTGAACCGTGTGGAACTCGCCCGGCGCACTGCCCCGCTTGCCCCAGGCGCGCAGAAACTTGCCTTGCTTGTCGAACTGCACGACGCGCGAGTTGCCATAGCCATCCGAGACGTAGAAATCGCCGTTCGCGGCAAACGCAATATCGGTGGGGCGATTGAAAGTCTTGTCGTCGGTTCCGGTCTGCCCTTTGATGCCCCAAGTCTGCAAGAGCTTGCCCTCGCGCGTGAATTTGTAGACCTGATGGTTGCCGTTATCCACCGCCCAAATGTTGTCGTCTCGATCCGCCCGCAAGCCGTGCGGATTGCCAAAGAAATCCCGCCCCCACGAGCGTAAGTAATTCCCCTTGCCATCAAAGACGATCAACGCATCGGCCTTCTTGCCGCGATGAAAGACATACACTTCACCTTTTGAGTCGGTCGTGACTGCTGAGACGCGACCAAACTTCCAGCCGTCCGGCATCGTGTCCGGCTCTTCGCCGAAGCGAATCGCAACGCGATATTTGAGCAGCCCGCCTTCGTGCGGATACCAACCGGCGGGCACATAGCCTTGCTCCGGCGCTTTCGATTTTTGCTGGAACGCCCAGCCCGCGACGCAAATCAGAATGCCGACGAAAACAAGTAACTTTTTCATGGGTCGAAAACCTCCTCATTCTGAAGTCAGGACACATTGTGTAAAGTCTTCTCTGGGTTAAATTTCGTGTTGGG